>NZ_CP022411.1:817500-1467051 GCF_004011755.1 Pseudomonas sp. RU47
ATGGTCGGTACAAAGGGTTGCCAAGCCGCGAGGTGGAGCTAATCCCATAAAACCGATCGTAGTCCGGATCGCAGTCTGCAACTCGACTGCGTGAAGTCGGAATCGCTAGTAATCGTGAATCAGAATGTCACGGTGAATACGTTCCCGGGCCTTGTACACACCGCCCGTCACACCATGGGAGTGGGTTGCACCAGAAGTAGCTAGTCTAACCTTCGGGAGGACGGTTACCACGGTGTGATTCATGACTGGGGTGAAGTCGTAACAAGGTAGCCGTAGGGGAACCTGCGGCTGGATCACCTCCTTAATCGACGACATCAGCTGCTCCATAAGTTCCCACACGAATTGCTTGATTCATTGAAGAAGACGAAAGAAGCAGCCCGAAATTGGGTCTGTAGCTCAGTTGGTTAGAGCGCACCCCTGATAAGGGTGAGGTCGGCAGTTCGAATCTGCCAAGACCCACCAATTTTGTGTGGGAAACGCCTGTAGAAATACGGGGCCATAGCTCAGCTGGGAGAGCGCCTGCCTTGCACGCAGGAGGTCAGCGGTTCGATCCCGCTTGGCTCCACCACTACTGCTTCTCTTGTATAAAGCTTAGAAATGAGCATTCCATCGTGGTGATGGTGAATGTTGATTTCTAGTCTTTGACTAGTTCGTTCTTTAAAAATTTGGGTATGTGATAGAAAGATAGACTGAACGTTACTTTCACTGGTAACGGATCAGGCTAAGGTAAAATTTGTGAGTTCTCTTAATTGAGAAGTTCGAATTTTCGGCGAATGTCGTCTTCACAGTATAACCAGATTGCTTGGGGTTATATGGTCAAGTGAAGAAGCGCATACGGTGGATGCCTTGGCAGTCAGAGGCGATGAAAGACGTGGTAGCCTGCGAAAAGCTTCGGGGAGTCGGCAAACAGACTTTGATCCGGAGATGTCTGAATGGGGGAACCCAGCCATCATAAGATGGTTATCTTGTACTGAATACATAGGTGCAAGAGGCGAACCAGGGGAACTGAAACATCTAAGTACCCTGAGGAAAAGAAATCAACCGAGATTCCCTTAGTAGTGGCGAGCGAACGGGGACTAGCCCTTAAGTGGCTTTGAGATTAGCGGAACGCTCTGGAAAGTGCGGCCATAGTGGGTGATAGCCCTGTACGCGAAAATCTCTTAGTCATGAAATCGAGTAGGACGGAGCACGAGAAACTTTGTCTGAATATGGGGGGACCATCCTCCAAGGCTAAATACTACTGACTGACCGATAGTGAACTAGTACCGTGAGGGAAAGGCGAAAAGAACCCCGGAGAGGGGAGTGAAATAGATCCTGAAACCGTATGCGTACAAGCAGTGGGAGCAGACTTTGTTCTGTGACTGCGTACCTTTTGTATAATGGGTCAGCGACTTATTTTCAGTGGCGAGCTTAACCGAATAGGGGAGGCGTAGCGAAAGCGAGTCTTAATAGGGCGTCTAGTCGCTGGGAATAGACCCGAAACCGGGCGATCTATCCATGGGCAGGTTGAAGGTTGGGTAACACTAACTGGAGGACCGAACCGACTACCGTTGAAAAGTTAGCGGATGACCTGTGGATCGGAGTGAAAGGCTAATCAAGCTCGGAGATAGCTGGTTCTCCTCGAAAGCTATTTAGGTAGCGCCTCATGTATCACTGTAGGGGGTAGAGCACTGTTTCGGCTAGGGGGTCATCCCGACTTACCAAACCGATGCAAACTCCGAATACCTACAAGTGCCGAGCATGGGAGACACACGGCGGGTGCTAACGTCCGTCGTGAAAAGGGAAACAACCCAGACCGTCAGCTAAGGTCCCAAAGTTATGGTTAAGTGGGAAACGATGTGGGAAGGCTTAGACAGCTAGGAGGTTGGCTTAGAAGCAGCCACCCTTTAAAGAAAGCGTAATAGCTCACTAGTCGAGTCGGCCTGCGCGGAAGATGTAACGGGGCTCAAACCATACACCGAAGCTACGGGTATCACCTTCGGGTGATGCGGTAGAGGAGCGTTCTGTAAGCCTGTGAAGGTGAGTTGAGAAGCTTGCTGGAGGTATCAGAAGTGCGAATGCTGACATGAGTAACGACAATGGGTGTGAAAAACACCCACGCCGAAAGACCAAGGTTTCCTGCGCAACGTTAATCGACGCAGGGTTAGTCGGTCCCTAAGGCGAGGCTGAAAAGCGTAGTCGATGGAAAACAGGTTAATATTCCTGTACTTCTGGTTATTGCGATGGAGGGACGGAGAAGGCTAGGCCAGCTTGGCGTTGGTTGTCCAAGTTTAAGGTGGTAGGCTGAGATCTTAGGTAAATCCGGGATCTTAAGGCCGAGAGCTGATGACGAGTGTTCTTTTAGAACACGAAGTGGTTGATGCCATGCTTCCAAGAAAAGCTTCTAAGCTTCAGGTAACCAGGAACCGTACCCCAAACCGACACAGGTGGTTGGGTAGAGAATACCAAGGCGCTTGAGAGAACTCGGGTGAAGGAACTAGGCAAAATGGCACCGTAACTTCGGGAGAAGGTGCGCCGGTGAGGGTGAAGGACTTGCTCCGTAAGCTCATGCCGGTCGAAGATACCAGGCCGCTGCGACTGTTTATTAAAAACACAGCACTCTGCAAACACGAAAGTGGACGTATAGGGTGTGACGCCTGCCCGGTGCCGGAAGGTTAATTGATGGGGTTAGCTAACGCGAAGCTCTTGATCGAAGCCCCGGTAAACGGCGGCCGTAACTATAACGGTCCTAAGGTAGCGAAATTCCTTGTCGGGTAAGTTCCGACCTGCACGAATGGCGTAACGATGGCGGCGCTGTCTCCACCCGAGACTCAGTGAAATTGAAATCGCTGTGAAGATGCAGTGTATCCGCGGCTAGACGGAAAGACCCCGTGAACCTTTACTATAGCTTTGCACTGGACTTTGAATTTGCTTGTGTAGGATAGGTGGGAGGCTTTGAAGCGTGGACGCCAGTTCGCGTGGAGCCATCCTTGAAATACCACCCTGGCAACTTTGAGGTTCTAACTCAGGTCCGTTATCCGGATCGAGGACAGTGTATGGTGGGTAGTTTGACTGGGGCGGTCTCCTCCTAAAGAGTAACGGAGGAGTACGAAGGTGCGCTCAGACCGGTCGGAAATCGGTCGTAGAGTATAAAGGCAAAAGCGCGCTTGACTGCGAGACAGACACGTCGAGCAGGTACGAAAGTAGGTCTTAGTGATCCGGTGGTTCTGTATGGAAGGGCCATCGCTCAACGGATAAAAGGTACTCCGGGGATAACAGGCTGATACCGCCCAAGAGTTCATATCGACGGCGGTGTTTGGCACCTCGATGTCGGCTCATCACATCCTGGGGCTGAAGCCGGTCCCAAGGGTATGGCTGTTCGCCATTTAAAGTGGTACGCGAGCTGGGTTTAGAACGTCGTGAGACAGTTCGGTCCCTATCTGCCGTGGACGTTTGAGATTTGAGAGGGGCTGCTCCTAGTACGAGAGGACCGGAGTGGACGAACCTCTGGTGTTCCGGTTGTCACGCCAGTGGCATTGCCGGGTAGCTATGTTCGGGAAAGATAACCGCTGAAAGCATCTAAGCGGGAAACTTGCCTCAAGATGAGATCTCACTGGAACCTTGAGTTCCCTGAAGGGCCGTCGAAGACTACGACGTTGATAGGTTGGGTGTGTAAGCGCTGTGAGGCGTTGAGCTAACCAATACTAATTGCCCGTGAGGCTTGACCATATAACACCCAAGCAATTTGCGTCGAAAGGCCAGATTGCGGTGTGTGAAGACGAAACGAACCGAAAGTTCGAATCTCACAAAAAACACCGAAAGCTGTCACATACCCAATTTGCTGAAGCGAGGCCACAAGGCCACGACTCAGTACCCGAATTTCTTGACGACCATAGAGCGTTGGAACCACCTGATCCCATCCCGAACTCAGCAGTGAAACGATGCATCGCCGATGGTAGTGTGGGGTTTCCCCATGTGAGAGTAGGTCATCGTCAAGATTAAATTCCGAAACCCCAATTGCGAAAGCAGTTGGGGTTTTGTTTTGCCCGCAGGAAAGTTCGTACAGCATTCACAGACGCCGTCCGGCTGCTACAACCTGCCGACAATGCTAAGGTTCTGCCCTAGCTTTTGTACTTTCCCAAGGAAGCCCTTATGCCGGACGCCCAGTCCCTCAACGCTGCATTCATGGTGGTTCAGAGCAACAGCCTGGACGAACTGCGCAGCCTTGTGATCAGCATCATGCGGCGCTATCCATTAGCTCCCCTGGAAAATGAAATTGCCTTGGTGCAGAGCAACGGTATTGCCCAATGGCTCAAATTGGCTCTGGCGGAAGACCCGCAGGACGAGGATCTGGGCGGCTGCGGTATTGCGGCAGCGATTGATGTGCAACTGCCGGGCAGTTTCATGTGGCAGCTTTACCGCATGGTTCTTGGACGAGAAGAGATTCCGGCCAAATCCCTGCTCGATAAGGCACCGTTAACCTGGCGTCTGATGCGCTTGCTACCCCAGGTGATCGATCGTCCGCATTTCGAGCCGTTACAACGCTTCCTCACCAACGACACTGACTTGCGTAAACGCTATCAACTGTCTGAGCGACTGTCGGATCTCTTCGACCAATATCAGGTATATCGCGCCGACTGGCTCGAAGATTGGGCCGAAGGGCGGCATCAACTGCGAAATGTCAGAGGCGAAGTAAAACCGCTGCCGCCGACCAGTTGCTGGCAAGCGGAGTTGTGGCGTGCATTGCTCGATGACGTGGGCGAACTGGGAATGGCGCAGAGTCGTGCGGGTGTTCACCAGCGATTCATCGAGCGCATCAACAACCTCACCGAGGCCCCGGTGGGGTTGCCCTCGCGAGTGATCGTCTTCGGGATTTCTTCGTTACCAGCACAAGTGCTTGAGGCGCTGGCCGGGCTCGCGCGTTTCAGTCAGGTTCTGCTGTGTGTGCACAACCCCTGCCGCCATCACTGGGCCGACATCGTCGCCGACAAGGATCTGCTGCGCCATCAATACAAGCGGCAATCGCGCAAAAGCGGAATGCCCGTCGTGCTTGATCCTGAAACACTGCATCAACATGCCCATCCGCTGTTGGCAGCATGGGGCAAGCAAGGCCGGGACTACATCAGCCTGCTCGACAGTTATGACGATCCGAATAGCTATCGAGCGGCTTTTCGCGACGGTCGCATAGACCTGTTCAGCGACACCCAGCCACAGAACCTGCTCAATCAACTCCAGGACGACATCCTGGAGTTGCGCCCGCTCAATGAAACTCGTGAACACTGGCCCGCTGTCGACCTGGCTGATGACGAGTCGATCCGCTTTCACATTGCCCACAGTGCTCAACGTGAAGTCGAGATATTGCATGACCAGCTCCTCGCGCGCTTCAGTGCCAACCCGGATCTGCGCCCTCGCGATGTGATCGTGATGGTGCCGGATGTCGACAGCTACGCGCCGCATATCCGCGCGGTGTTTGGTCAGCTTGATCGCCACGATCCGCGATTCATACCCTTCACATTGGCCGATCAGGGGCAGCGCGGCCGCGATCCACTGCTGATCGCGGTCGAACACCTGCTCAAGCTTCCCGACAGTCGTTTCCCGGTCAGTGAAATCCTCGACCTGCTCGACGTTCCCGCACTTCGCGCGCGCTTTGGTGTGGAGGAGCGTGACCTGCCAACACTGCACCGCTGGATCGAAGGTGCTGGCGTGCGTTGGGGCATGAACGCCGAGCAGCGCGCTGGCCTGGGTTTACCGAACGAGCTTGAACAAAACAGTTGGCATTTCGGTCTGCGCCGGATGCTCCTGGGCTACGCCGTCGGCAGCGCCAACGCGTGTGAAGGGATTGAACCCTACGATGAGATCGGCGGACTCGACGCCGCCCTCATCGGGCCACTGGTGGCTTTGCTCGATGCTCTGGAGCTCGCCCATCAGCAGCTCACCCAACCGGCTCAGCCCAAGGCGTGGGGATACCGGTTGCAGGCGCTGATGCAACTGTTCTTCAAGGCTAGTAACGAGCATGACGACTACTTGTTGACCCAACTCGAAGAGCTTCGCGAAACCTGGCTGGAAACGTGTGAGGCTGTAGGTCTGGCGGATGAGCTACCACTGACCGTGGTTCGCGAAGCCTGGCTCGCCGGGCTGGATCAGGGGCGTTTGTCTCAGCGCTTCCTGGCCGGTGCCGTGAATTTTTGTACGCTGATGCCCATGCGCGCCATTCCATTCAAACTGGTCTGCCTGCTGGGAATGAATGACGGCGATTATCCCCGCGCACAGCCTCCGCTGGACTTCGACCTCATGGGCAGCGACTACCGTCCGGGAGATCGTTCGCGGCGTGAAGATGACCGCTATCTTTTGCTCGAAGCACTTTTGTCAGCGCGCAATCAGCTGTACATCAGTTGGGTCGGCCGCAGCATTCGCGACAACAGTGAGCGACCGGCTTCCGTGTTGATCGGCCAGTTGCGCGATCACCTCGCCAGCGGTTGGCGATTGCTCGACGAAAGCGGCGATCTGTTAAGTGCCATGACGCAAGAGCATCCTCTGCAACCGTTCAGTGCACGCTATTTTCATGACGGCGATCACCTTTTCAGCTACGCCAGCGAATGGCAGGTTCTGCATCAGCAGCATGAGTCTCAAAGCGAAGCGCAGTTGCTGACGCCTTATGTACAAGAGGAGCCGTTGAGCCTGGCTTTGCTGCAGGATTTTTTGCGCAACCCGGTTCGACACTTTTTCACCCAGCGCCTCAAGGTCTATTTCGAGGCCGCCGAAGCTCCGCTGGCCGATGAAGAACCCTTCGTACTGGACGCATTGCAGCGTTACACACTCAGCGACAGCCTGCTCGAAGCCGCTCTCAGGCAACCGGACAATGTCGATGAGGCGCTGACTGCCCAGGCACGGCGTCTGCAAAACAGCGGCCTGTTGCCAATGGCCGGGTTCGGTGAGTGCCTGCAACGAGAGTTGATCGAGCCTCTGCCGGATTTGCTGCAGCGTTATCAACAACTGCTGACACTCTGGCCTGGCCCTTTGACCAGTGCGTTACCGGTCAACCTTGAGCTGCAGGGGTTACGCCTTGAAGGCTGGCTTGCCGGTTTGCATCAGCGCGCCGACGGTGGCTTGTTGTCGGTCACAACCATCCCCAACAGCATTGGCTCGATCAAAAGCCGTAAATGGCATCGCCTGACCAAACCCTGGGTCAATCATCTGGTGGCCTGCGCCAGCGGACTTTCCCTGAGCACCGCACTGGTGGCCAGCGATGACACCTTGCTGCTTGATCCCATGGAGCCAGATCGCGCCATACGGTTCCTCGGTGATTTGCTCCTCGCCTGGCAGGCGGGTATGCGACAGCCGCTGCCCATCGCAGTTAAGACCGCTTTCGCGTGGGTTTCTCAGACCGACCCGCTGAAGGCAGAAGCTGCTGCACGTAAAACCTATGACGGTGACGGGCAGACCAGTGAGGGTGAGCGCCGCGAGAGCCCGGCGTTGTCACGTCAATTTGCCGATTTCCAGGCATTGCTTGCTGACGAGACGTTTTCCGGTTGGTGTGATGCTTTGTACCGCCCCCTGTTTGAAGCGCCCTGGCGTTCGCTATCCACTGAAGGGGCTCGCGCATGAGTACCAAGACTCCCCTCGCCCTGGCATTTCCGCTACAGGGCAGCCAGTTGATCGAAGCCAGTGCCGGTACCGGTAAAACCTTCACGATTTCTGCGCTCTACCTGCGGCTTATCCTCGGGCACGGTGACGAGGCGAGCGGGTTCGGTCGCGAGTTGCTGCCACCACAGATTCTCGTTGTGACCTTCACCGATGCCGCGACCAAGGAATTACGCGAACGCATACGCACGCGTCTGGCGGAGGCCGCTCGATTTTTCCGCGACGAAACGCCTGCGCCCGACGGATTGATCGCCGAATTACGTGATCAGTTCGACGCTCAACAGTGGCCCGGTTGTGCCAACCGCCTCGATGTCGCCGCGCAGTGGATGGACGAGGCCGCCGTTTCGACTATCCACAGTTGGTGTCAGCGCATGCTGCGTGAGCATGCGTTCGACAGCGGCAGTTTGTTTACCCAATCCCTGGAAACCGATCACAGCGACTTGCTTGGCGAGGTGTTGCGTGATTACTGGCGGCTGTTCTGTTACCCGATGCAAGGCGATGCCTTGAATTGGGTTCGCAGCAACTGGGGCGGACCTGCGGCATTGATGCCACGCATACGCGGCTTGTTCGCCAGTGAACGCGACAGCGACGAAGGCAAGGCGCCTGCGGAGCTGATCGAAGAATGCCTGCAAGAACGCCGGGCGGCGTTGTTCGAACTGAAAATGCCCTGGCGCCAGTGGGCAGACGAATTGCTCGCCATTTGTCATCAGGGCGTTGCGAGCAAAACCGTCGACGGGCGCAAGATGCAGGCGCGTTACTTCGAACCCTGGTTTGAAAAGCTCAAGGCATGGGCCGAAGACGAGTCCCTGGAGCAACTGGATATCGGCACCGGTTTCACCCGACTGACCCCCGACGGCATGGCCGAAGCGTGGAAAGGTCAGGCCCCGAACCACCCGGGTCTGGATGCCATGCCGAAACTCAAGTCGAGCCTCGATGCATTGCCCACTCCTGATGCCGCTGTGCTGCAACATGCCGCCAAATGGGTAGGCGCACGCTTTGAAGAAGAGAAGCGCCGTCGTGCCGAGATGGGCTTCGACGACATGTTGTTGCGTCTGGATGCCGCGCTGCAATCCGATGGTGGCGAACGTCTCGCGACATTGATCCGCGAGCAGTTCCCGGTCGCACTGATCGATGAGTTTCAGGACACCGACCCGGTGCAGTACCGAATCTTTGAAAGCATCTATCGCATTGAGGAAAACAGCCCTGACACCGGGCTGTTTCTGATCGGTGATCCGAAGCAGGCGATCTACGCTTTTCGCGGTGCAGACATCTACACCTACCTGCGCGCACGTCAGGCCACCACTGGTCGGCTGCATACGCTGGGCACCAACTTTCGCTCCAGCCACGGCATGGTCAACGCGGTCAATCATGTATTCGCACGCGCCGAGTCCCGAGAGCTGGGTCGCGGTGCGTTTTTGTTCCGCGAGAAAAACGGCGACAACCCGGTACCATTTCTTCCTGTTGAATCTCAAGGTCGCAAAGAGCAGCTGCAAGTTGCCGGGCAAGCTATCGCGGCGTTGAATGTCTGGCACTTGTCCAGCGACCAGCCACTGTCCGGCGTGGTCTATCGCCAGCAATTGGCAGCCGCGTGCGCCAGCGAAATCACCGCGCTACTCAATGGCGGGCAAAGCGCTAAAGCGGGGTTCGTGCAGGATGGCAAAGACTTCAGAGGTCTGAGGCCGTCCGACATCGCTATTCTTGTGCGCGACGGTAAAGAGGCGCAGGCCGTGCGCGGTGAACTTGCTGCCCGTGGCGTGCGCAGTGTTTACCTGTCGGACAAGGACTCGGTATTTGCGGCGCAAGAGGCCCACGACCTGTTGTCCTGGCTCAAGGCCTGCGCCGAGCCGGATGTCGAGCGCTCCCTGAAAGCCGCATTGGCCTGTATCACCCTGAACCTGCCATTGGCCGAGCTGGAACGTCTGAACCAGGACGAACTGGTGTGGGAAGCCCGGGTAATGCAATTTCGTGGCTATCGCGAGCTATGGCGCAAACAAGGTGTACTGCCGATGTTGCGCCGCCTCCTGCATGACTTCCATCTGCCGCAAACCTTGATGACACGCAGCGATGGCGAGCGCGTACTGACCAACCTTTTGCATCTGTCGGAATTGATGCAACAAGCGGCTGCGGAACTGGACGGTGAACAAGCGCTGATTCGGCATCTCGGCGAACTGCTGGCAGTGTCCGGTCAGGCTGGCGAAGAGCAGATTCTGCGCCTGGAAAGTGACGAGCAACTGGTCAAGGTCGTGACTATCCACAAGTCAAAGGGACTGGAATATCCATTGGTGTTCCTGCCGTTCATTTGCTCGGCAAAACCCGTTGATGGCAGTCGTCTGCCACTGCATTATCACGACGCCGAGGGCAAGGCTCAGATAAGCCTCAAGCCGACCGCCGAGCTGATTGCGCAAGCGGACGACGAACGCCTGGCCGAAGACTTGCGCTTGCTCTACGTTGCCCTGACGCGCGCGCAGCATGCCTGCTGGTTGGGCGTGACGGATCTCAAAAGAGGCAATAACAACAGCTCGGTGCTGCATCTTTCGGCGCTGGGTTATCTGCTTGGTGGCGGCGTATCGCTGGGCGAGTCCAGCGAATTGAAGCGCTGGTTGCAAGATCTGCAACAAGACTGCCCGGCCATCCACATCGGTGAAATGCCACAACCCACCGACGAGCATTACCAGCCGCCACGCAATGACGCCGTGCTGAGTGCGACGCTGTTGCCCAAGCGCAAGGCCAGCGAAAATTGGTGGATCGCCTCCTACAGTGCATTGCGCATCAGCGACGTGTTGAGTGTCGGCAGCGATGAAGCGCCGGACAGCCCGCAGGCACAAAAGCTGTTTGACGACGAACGCCTCGACCCGGACGCGCCGAGAGAAATCATAGCCGGCGGCGCCGATATCCACCGCTTTCCACGTGGCCCCAATCCGGGAACGTTTCTTCACGGTTTGCTGGAATGGGCCGGTGACGATGGCTTCGCCGTTTCTCGCGAAGCGCTGGAAGATGCGATTGCCCGGCGCTGCAATTTGCGCGGCTGGGAGGGCTGGATCAACACCTTGAGCGACTGGCTGCAACATTTGCTGCAGTCGCCATTGCCGATTGCAGGTGGGCAGCCGCCAGTTGTTCTGGAGCAACTGAAGCAGTATCGGGTCGAGATGGAGTTCTGGTTCGCCAGCCATAAAGTCGATGTACTCAAACTCGACGAACTGGTGCGTCAGCACACTCACAGGGGCGTGGCCCGTGTGGCGGCAGAACCGGTGCAGCTCAACGGCATGTTCAAAGGCTTCATCGACCTGACCTTTGAACACGACGGCCGTTATTACGTGGCTGACTACAAGTCCAACTGGCTTGGCGTGGATGAGCTGGCTTACACCGAACAAGCCATGGAACAGTCGATTCTCGACAACCGCTATGACCTGCAATACGTGCTGTACCTGTTGGCGTTGCATCGCCAGCTCAAGGCGCGGCTGCCTGATTACGATTACGACCGGCATGTCGGCGGCGCGTTATATCTGTTCCTGCGCGGCACCCGTGCTGACAGTCGCGGCGTGTATTTTGCTCGTCCGCCCTGTGAGCTGATCGAACGTCTCGACCGAATGTTCCAAGGAAAACCCGAACCCAAGTCCGAACCCGCGTGGGAACAGGGAGTCCTGCTATGAGCCGCACCTTTGCCGATCTGCTCCCCACGCCGCTGGCAGCCGACAGTCTGTCGAGGCTATCGCCCCTGACCAGCGCCGATGACCTGTTGATATTGCTGACCCGTTGGGTCGAGCGTGGCTGGCTGCGTGCGCTGGACAAAGCGTTTGTCGCGTTTCTTCACGAACTTGAGCGCGATACGGATCCGCTGGTGCTGCTCGCGGCTGCCCTGACCAGCCATCAACTTGGTCACGGTCATGTCTGTCTCGATCTGTACGAAACCCTGAAAGCTCCCGACTTCGCTCTGTCGTTGCCCCCCGAAGGTGACGTGCAAGGGGGCGTGTTGTTGCTGCCTTCGCAATTGCTTGAAGCGCTCGAGGGGGCGCACTGGTGCAAGGTTCTTGCGGGCAGCTCATTGGTCGCACTGGCGGCGGATACCCGCGATATCGCACAGCAACGCCCGCTGGTGTTGGCCGGTAAACGTCTGTATCTGCGACGCTACTGGGCCTACGAACGGCGCATCGATTCGGCGTTGCGTCAGCGTCTGCAGCAAGTAGAGCCAACGCCGGACGATCTGCCGCAGCGACTGGATGGACTGTTCGGGTCAGCCAAGGCTGGCGAGGTGATCGACTGGCAGAAACTCGCCTGCGCTCTCGCCACTCGCGGCGCCTTCAGCATCGTTACCGGCGGGCCGGGGACCGGTAAAACCACCACGGTGGTGCGTTTGCTGGCGTTGCTTCAAGCCCCCGCAGTCGCGACCGGTCATCCGCTGCGGATTCGTCTGGCGGCGCCGACAGGCAAGGCTGCGGCGCGGTTGACCGAGTCCATCAGCCAACAAGTGCAGTCACTGGAAGTCAGCGAAGAGGTGCGGGCGAAAATTCCTTGCGACGTCACCACCGTGCATCGTCTGTTGGGCAGTCGTCCCGGCACCCGACACTTCCGACACCATTCCGGTAACCGCCTGCCACTGGATGTGCTGGTGGTCGACGAAGCCTCGATGATCGACCTGGAAATGATGGCCAATCTGCTCGATGCGTTGCCACCCCATGCGCGACTGGTGTTGCTCGGTGACAAGGATCAACTGGCTTCTGTTGAGGCCGGCGCAGTGCTAGGCGATTTGTGCCGGGATGCCGAGGGTGGCTGGTACAACCCGCAGACCCGACAGTGGCTGGAGTCGGTCAGCGGTGAGTCCCTGAAGGACAGTGGCTTGCATGAGGACGTCGAGGGTGCTCACCCACTGGCCCAGCAAGTGGTGATGCTCCGCTACTCGCGGCGTTTCGGCGAGGGTAGCGGGATCGGCCAGCTCGCGCGGCGAGTCAATCAGCAGTTGCCGGCTGAAGCACGTCAGTTACTCTCAGCCGGGCACTACGACGATGTGTATTCGCTGCCGCTCAAGGGTGAGCACGATCAGAAACTGGAGCGACTGTTGCTGGAGGGGCATGGCGACGGCCCACAAGGCTATCGCCATTATCTGAGCGTGCTGCGTGATCAGCGTCCATCGTCGGGTAGGCCGCTCGAACATCCGGACTGGATCATTTGGGCCCGCGAAGTCTTGCAGGCGTTCGACACGTTCCAGTTGCTGTGTGCAGTGCGCAAAGGGCCATGGGGCGTTGAAGGTCTGAATCTACGCATCACCGCCGCGCTGCTGAAGGCACGTCTGATCGAAAGCGATCAGCAATGGTACGAAGGCCGGCCAGTGCTGATGACGCGCAATGACTACGGTCTGGGCCTGATGAACGGTGATATCGGTATAGCCCTCAAACTGCCCGAGCGCGAAGGACCCGACGCCGGCAAACCCGTGTTGCGCGTGGCCTTCCCGCGCAACGACGGTCAGGGCGGCGTGCGCTTTGTATTGCCGAGCCGCCTCAACGACGTCGAAACCGTCTACGCGATGACGGTGCACAAATCCCAAGGCTCGGAGTTTGCCCATACGGCGCTGATTCTGCCCGATGCCTTGAATCCGGTGCTGACCAAAGAATTGATCTACACCGGTATCACCCGGGCCAAGCATTGGTTCACCTTGATCGAATCCCGAGCGGGCGTGTTTGAAGAAGCGGTGCAGCGCAAGGTCAAGCGCCTGAGCGGGTTGATGCTGGAACTGGAGGAGGGGACCCTGCCTGTGAGGTGAAAATCCCGACGATTGACGGCGTTTACTGACCGACCGGTCAGAGGTCGCTGTCTCGCTGGCGTTTCAGCGCTGTGCTATCGTTGCGGCATCATTTCGCTACGATCCAAGAGAATCCCTGCATGAAGGTGTCTGTCTGGGCGACAGGGCGCGTAGTTGTCTGCAAGCACGCGTTGCTTGTCGGTCTGCTCTGGTTGTTGACGGGCGCGGCTGTCGCGCAGCCACAAGCGCCGACAGGTATGGCCGAACAACGGGCCAAATCTGTCACTCAGGTTGTTCTTGGCATTCTCAGCTACGCGCGCTGGCCGGTGGAGCCTGCGCAGTTGCGCCTGTGCATCGTCGGCCCGACCGAGTACACCGATGATCTGGTCAAAGGCACCACGCAAGCCACTGGCCGACCGGTTACCGTACGTCGCTTGTTGGCCGACAATCCGGCGATCGTCAGCGAATGTGATGCGGTGTACATCGGCAAACTCACCGCCGATGAACGCACTCGCTTGTTCGCTTCGCTGATCGGTCATCCGGTACTGAGCATCAGCGAAGGTGGCGATCAATGCACGGTCGGCAGCCTGTTCTGTCTGCGCGTTGGCGATGAGCAAGTGTCCTTCGAGGTCAATCTCGATTCCGTTGCCCGCAGCGGCGTGCGCATTCACCCCAGCGTGCTGCAATTGTCGCGTCGCAAACCGGCGGCGCCATGAACCTGTTCAGATCGAATAGCCGCCCAACGCTGGGCTCGGTCATTGGCCGAGGCCATTTGACGGTCGCGCTGGTGGGCGTGGCGATGGCCAGCGTTTCGCTGACGTTGCTCGGCGTACTGGCTTTACGGGTGTACGCCGATCACAACCTGCACTTGATCGCCCGTTCGATCAGCTACACCGTGGAAGCCGCGGTGGTGTTCAACGACAAGTCGGCCGCCAACGAATCGCTGGCGCTGATTGCTTCCACCGAAGAGGTCGCTGACGCCCAGGTGCTGGACAGTCAGGGACAACTGCTCGCGCATTGGCAACGCCCGGAAAACGGTTTGTTCTCTGAGCTGGAAATGCAGATCACCCGCGCCATCCTGGAAAAGCCCATCAGCCTGCCGATCGAGCATCAGGATCGTGAAATCGGTCGTGTGCTGCTCACCGGCCATGGTGGCAGCCTGATGCGCTTTCTGCTCAGCGGTCTGGCGGGGATCATCCTCTGCACCGCGATCAGCGCCTGGGTGGCGCTCTACCTGGCGCGTCGCCAGTTACGCGCGATCACCGGTCCTCTGCGCAGTCTGGCCAATGTGGCCCACGCCGCCCGCAGCGAACGAGCGCTGGATCGCCGCGTGCCGCCAGCGCAGATCGCCGAACTCGACAACCTCGGCAATGACTTCAACGCCTTGCTCGATGAACTGGAGTCGTGGCAAACCCATCTGCAAAACGAAAACGAAACCCTCGCTCACCAGGCCAGCCACGACAGCCTGACCGGTCTGCCGAACCGCGCCTTTTTTGAAGGGCGCTTGATCCGCGCGTTGCGCAATGCCGGCAAACACAATGAACGCGTTGCCGTTTTGTTTCTCGACAGCGACCGCTTCAAGGGGATCAACGACAACTTCGGTCACGCTGCGGGTGATGCTGTGCTGGTCGCCGTGGCCAATCGCATTCGCGCGCAATTGCGCGAAGAGGATCTGGTGGCGCGGCTGGGCGGTGACGAGTTCGCCGTGCTGCTCACGCCGCTGCACAAGGTCGAAGACGCCGAGCGCATTGCCGACAAGATCCTCGCCAGTATGGACATGCCCATCGCGCTGCCGGGCGACACCAGTGTCGTGACCTCGCTCAGTATCGGCATCGCGGTTTATCCCGATCATGGTGCCACGCCGGGCGCCTTGCTCGATGCTGCCGATGCGGCGATGTATCAAGCCAAGCGCCTGTCGCGCGGCGCCCAATTCACGGCCGGGGCGGAACTCCCGGTCGATTCCGTTCAAACCAGGAGCTGACTCTCGTGTTCCCACTGTCCATTCGATCTTTTTACGCTGTGCTGTTGATCGCCGTACTGGCCCTGACCGGTTGCCAGACCGCCCCGCAAAAAGGCCTGACCCCGGCGCAAGTCGCCGTTCTCAAACAACAGGGCTTTGAACTGACCGACGAGGGCTGGGAGTTTGGCCTGTCCGGCAAAGTGCTGTTTGGCAGCGACGTCGAAAGCCTGAACCCGCAAAGCACCGAGATCGTCGAACGCATCGGCAAGGCCCTGCTGGGTGTCGGCATCGAGCGCGTGCGGGTCGATGGCCACACCGACGCATCGGGCAAAGAGACGTACAACCAGCAACTGTCCCTGCGCCGTGCGAAAAGTGTCGCCAACGTGCTGGGCACGGTCGGCATGAAGCAAGAGAACATCCAGTTGCAAGGCCTGGGCAGCAAAGAGCCTGTAGCCTCCAACGATACGGCGGCCGGTCGCACGGAAAACCGCCGGGTGTCGATTGTGGTCAGCGCCGACTAGTCGGCGAACTGCATGTCGCCGGTCTGCCCCATCAGCAGCGCCTGATTGCGTTCGGTCACCTCACGGATGTAATCCCACAACAGGGTGATCCGCTTCAACTTCCGCAGATCCTCGCGGCAGTACATCCAGAACTGCCGGGTGATGTCGATGTCCTCCGGCAACACCGGCAGCAGGCGCGGATCCTGCGCGGCGAGGAAGCACGGCAGAATCGCCAGTGAGCGCCCTTGCTGCGCCGCGACGAACTGCGCGATCACGCTGGTGCTGCGCAAGTTGGCGCTGGCGCCCGGCAATACGTTCGCCAGGTACAGCAGCTCCGAGCTGAACGCCAGGTCATCCACATAACTGATGAATTGATGCTTGCTCAAGTCAGCCGGGCGGCGGATCGGTGGGTGTTTGTCGAGATATTCCTGAGTCGCATAGAGCTGCAAACGGTAGTCGCAGAGTTTGCAGCACACGTACGGCCCGTGCTCCGGGCGCTCCAGTGCAATGACGATGTCGGCCTCGCGCTTGGACAGGCTGATGAAGTGCGGCAGCGGCAGGATGTCCACCGAGATCGCCGGGTAAGCGTCGACGAAATGGCTCAGCTGCGGGGTGATGAAAAAACTGCCGAAACCTTCGGTGCAGCCCATGCGCACATGTCCAGAGAGTGCCACACCGGAGCCGGAGACTTGCTCGCAGGCCATGTGCAAGGTGCTTTCGATCGACTCGGCATAACCGAGCAAACGCTGGCCTTCGGTGGTCAGGACGAAGCCGCTGGTCCGCGACTTCTCGAACAGCAAAGTGCCCAATGCTGCTTCCAGCGAACTGATCCGCCGCGACACCGTGGTGTAGTCGACAGCCAGCCGTTTGGCGGCGGTACTGGCCTTGCGGGTGCGGGCGACTTCGAGGAAAAACTTGAGGTCGTCCCAGTTCAGCGAGCCTAGAGAGGTGATGTTTTTTTGCATGATGGACGGGCTTATATGTGCGTTCTTATTAGAAGTTTGCACATCTATACTCCAAAAACAGTCCGACAACCAATTCGTGACACACGCCTCATCTCAAGGCGAACCTTTCGCCTTGGCTCCTACGATAAAAACAAGTTTCGGAGACCAGCATGAACGCATCGCTTACGCCCAACGAAACCACGGTCCAGAAGGTCAAGCTGCTGATCAATGGCGAATGGGTCGAGTCGCAGACCACCGAATGGCACGACATCGTCAACCCGGCGACCCAGCAAGTGCTGGCCAAAGTGCCGTTTGCCACCGCCGCTGAAGTCGACGCCGCCGTCAGCGCCGCCCAGCGCGCCTTCCAGACCTGGAAACTGACCCCGATCGGCGCACGCATGCGCATCATGCTCAAGCTGCAAGCGCTGATCCGCGAGCATTCCAAACGCATTGCGGTAGTGCTGAGCGCCGAGCAAGGCAAAACCATTGCCGACGCCGAAGGCGATATTTTCCGTGGCCTGGAAGTGGTCGAGCACGCCTGCTCCATCGGCACGCTGCAAATGGGCGAGTTCGCCGAAAACGTCGCGGGTGGCGTTGATACTTACACCCTGCGTCAGCCGATCGGCGTGTGCGCTGGCATCACGCCGTTCAACTTCCCGGCGATGATTCCGCTGTGGATGTTCCCGATGGCCATCGCCTGCGGCAACACCTTCGTCTTGAAACCTTCGGAACAGGATCCGCTGTCGACCATGTTGCTGGTCGAGCTGGCAATTGAGGCTGGCGTTCCGGCCGGTGTGTTGAACGTTGTTCACGGCGGTAAAGACGTGGTCGATGGCCTGTGCACGCACAAGGACATCAAAGCGGTGTCCTTCGTCGGTTCGACCGCTGTCGGCACCCACGTTTACGACTTGGCCGGCAAACACGGCAAGCGCGTGCAATCGATGATGGGCGCGAAGAACCACGCTGTGGTGCTGGCCGATGCCAATCGCGAACAAGCGCTGAATGCGCTGGTCGGTGCCGGTTTCGGTGCGGCCGGGCAACGTTGCATGGCCACTTCGGTGGTAGTGCTGGTCGGCGCGGCGAAACAATGGCTGCCGGATCTGAAAGCGCTGGCGCAGAAACTCACCGTCAACGCCGGCAGCGAGCCGGGCACTGACGTCGGCCCGGTGATCTCGAAAAAAGCCAAAGCACGAATTCTCGATCTGATCGAAAGCGGCATCAAGGAAGGCGCCAAGCTGGAACTGGACGGTCGCGACATCAAGGTACCGGGTTACGAGCAAGGCAACTTTGTCGGCCCGACCCTGTTCTCGGGCGTGACCACCGACATGCAGATCTACACCCAGGAAATCTTCGGCCCGGTGCTGGTGGTACTGGAAGTCGACACCCTCGATCAGGCGATTGCGCTGGTCAACGCCAACCCGTTCGGCAATGGCACCGGCCTGTTCACCCAGAGCGGTGCGGCGGCGCGTAAATTCCAGACTGAAATCGACGTCGGCCAGGTCGGCATCAATATCCCGATTCCAGTGCCGGTGCCATTCTTCAGCTTCACCGGTTCGCGCGGTTCGAAACTCGGCGACCTCGGCCCGTACGGCAAGCAAGTGGTGCAGTTCTACACGCAGACCAAAACGGTCACCGCGCGCTGGTTCGATGACGACAGCGTCAACGACGGCGTGAACACCACCATCAACCTGCGCTGAGGAACTGCCATGAAAATCGCATTTATCGGTCTGGGCAACATGGGCGCGCCGATGGCGCGCAACCTGATCAAGGCTGGCCACTCGCTGAATCTGGTCGATCTGAACAAAGCCGTGCTGGCGGAACTGGAACAACTGGGCGGCAGCATTCGCGCTTCGGCCCGTGAAGCAGCCGAAGACGCCGAACTGGTCATCACCATGCTGCCGGCGGCGGTGCATGTGCGCAGTGTCTGGCTCGGTGAGGATGGTGTGCTGGCTGGCATTCGCCAAGGTGTGCCCGCGGTGGATTGCAGCACCATCGATCCGCAGACGGCCCGCGATGTAGCGGCCGCTGCGGCGAAACAAGGCGTGGCCATGGCTGATGCGCCGGTGTCCGGTGGCACTGGCGGCGCGACAGCCGGGACGTTGACCTTCATGGTCGGCGCCACCCCGGAACTGTTCGCCACGCTGCAACCGGTGCTGGCGCAGATGGGCCGCAACATCGTGCATTGCGGTGAAGTCGGCACCGGGCAGATCGCCAAGATCTGCAACAACCTGCTGCTGGCAATCTCGATGGTCGGCGTCAGTGAGGCGATGGCGCTGGGCGATGCACTGGGGATCGACACCTCGGTACTGGCCGGGATCATCAACAGTTCGACCGGGCGTTGCTGGAGTTCGGAGATGTACAACCCGTGGCCGGGAATTGTTGAAACCGCGCCGGCGTCCCGTGGTTATACCGGTGGGTTTGGTGCAGAACTGATGCTCAAGGATCTGGGGCTGGCGACGGAAGCGGCGCGTCAGGCGCATCAACCGGTGGTGCTCGGCGCGGTGGCGCAGCAGCTGTATCAGGCGATGAGTCAGCGTGGTGACGGCGGGAAGGATTTTTCGGCGATCATCAACAGCTATCGCAAGCCTGCAATAGAAGGGCAGCGCTGAACAAACTGTGGGAGCGAGCCTGCTCGCGATGACGGCGGTGGCTTCAACGAGGAAGTGACTGACCGTGCGCTTTCGCGAGCAGACTCGCTCCCACAGGGGATTTTTGGGTATCCGATATTGTTTGCCGGGAAATCACGTCGGGTGATTTCCCGGCTTTTTTGCATCAGGCAAACACGAAATATTTGCGCACGGTCTCGACCACTTCCCACGTGCCTTTCATGCCCGGTTCAACCACGAAGATATCGCCAGCACGCAGGTGAATCGGCGCCATGCCGTCCGGGGTGATCACGCAGTAGCCTTCCTGGAAATGGCAGTACTCCCACTTCACGTATTCAACGCGCCACTTACCCGGCGTGCAGATCCACGTGCCCATGATCTTGCTGCCGTCTTCGCTGGTGTAGGCGTTGAGGTTGACGGTGTGCGGGTCGCCTTCGAGTTTTTCCCATTTGCAGGCGTCGAGTACCGGCACCGGGTGGGTGTCGCGCAGAACGGTAATAGGGGCGGTCGCGGTCATGAGGACTCCGGGCTGTTGGCTATGAACTGAACTCGCACCCTATAGCGCTGCGCGCATGGACAGATGTCTGTGCTCGACATCCGGTTATCCATAAACGCTGCCGCTGTTCTACTGACAGGTGAGTAAACCCTCCGGCAAATTCATTTAACGGCAGTACTGATCTGGAACAACAGTTATGAAGTTATAACTATTTTACTTGTCCGGATTTTGTTTTTTGTACGTCTGTGCTGCTACGGCTTAGTTGCTCACGATATGCCGTCTTCTAGAGCGCGCGGACGCTCCACCATACCCCGTCTTTGTTAAGTAAATATGTCGTTCGACGGTGACGTTCCGCACCAATCAGGTGCGGCGATTGCGGGGTTTTTCAGACTTTTTCCAAGTTGTAAAAAAACCTTGAATAGTTCGTTGACTCTCCCCTTAAGGGCAGAGTTTAGATTTCCGCCGCGTGAGAAGTTGCTGTGGGAAAAGTTACTTTTCATAAGTCGAATTCATGAAGTAGCCACGACATATAGGGAGATAGAAATGAACAATCCATTGGACTTGGAACATGTCATTGCCAGCACTCGCGAGATCCTGGCACAGCTGTTGGTGATGGGCGCGGATGAGATCGATGAGGACGGCAGCATCGTCGAGGATCTGGGTGCCGATTCGCTGGACATCGTCGACTTGAGCTTCCAGCTGGGCCGACAGTATGGCTGCACACTGCCGAAAACCAGCGTGCTCGACCATGCGGTGGCGGTTTGCGGTGATGCCAGCGAGTTTCTCGCCAACGGTCGCATTACCGAAAGCGGCAAGCGTCTGCTTGAGCAAAGCCTCAGCGCCTACACCCCGGATCAGCTGAAGGCGGGCATGCAACCGGCTCAGGTGTTCGCCGCGACTACCGTGCGCAACTGGGCCAACCAGTGCCGCAATCTCTTCAACTACCTGCCGGCCACCTGCCCGGATTGCAACGCTCACCAAGCGGTTCTTAACGAGCGCCAACAAGTGGTCTGCGGCGCCTGCAGTGCGCGCCTTGTGCCGGCCGATGGTGATGAAGTGTCCCGTCAATTGGTTGAGCAGTTTGTGACCACTCACGCCAAAGAAGCGGTGTAGGAGTTCTCATGCGGGCACGAGAAGTCTATGTGAGCGGGTTCGGCCTGGTGGCGCCCATGGCGCTGGACGCTGCCACGTTGTTCGAGCGGATTTGCCGGAAGCAATCCTGTGTCCGCGAACATCCCCGGTTCAAGGCGCTGGGATTTCGCAACAGCGCTGCCGGGTTTATCGATGACGCGCAGTGGCAGCAGATCGGTGCCGGTTTCGGCGGTAACGCGGCGCTGCACCCGCGACAAAGTGTGCTGGCGGAGTACGTCGCCCGGCAGGCGTTGGAGCATGCCAGCCTGACACCGGCAGATTTTGCCCACAGTCGCAGCGGTCTGTTTCTGGGCGCCAACAAGTACTGTGCCGACAGCCACGACCTGCATCGTGTCAGCCGTTGCATGAATGAGGCGGGGCGCGTCGACCTCGACCGTCTGTTGGATCATCCGCCATCGCCCGGCGCGATCTTCAACAAACGAGTCGATCAACAAACACAACACCTGGCCGATCGGCTTGGTATCCGCGATCACATCTCGACCCATTCCGATGCCTGTGCCGCGGGCACCATGGCCATCGGCAGTGCTTACCGGGCCATCGAGCGCGGTGAGATCGATCTGGCCATTTGTGGTGCCGTCGAGTTGATGGCCAACGAATTGCCCTACTACATGTTCAACAGTCTCGGCGCGCTCTGTCAGGCCGACTTGCCGGCGAGCGAACAAAGCCGCCCGTTCATGCCTGACCGCAGTGGTTTTGTGCTCAGCGAGGGGGCGGCCATGGTCGTTCTCGAATCCGCTGAACACGCCCAACGACGCAAGGCTGCGCCATTGGGCCGGGTACTCGGTTACGCGAATGTCTGCGAGGCGCAGAAAATGACCTCCAGCAGCCGGGATGGCAGCAAATACGAGGAATGCATGGAAGCTGCAATCGAAGATGCGGGGCTGCTGCGCAGTGCCGTGCAACACGTCAACACCCACGGCACCTCCACCCAGGCCAACGACAGTTGTGAAGCGCTGGCCTTGCAGCGGTTGTTTGGCGGCTGCCAGGACTTCATGACCTTCACCGCCAACAAATCAGCCGTCGGCCATTCATTGGCCGGCAGCGGTGCAATCGAAGCCGTGCTGTCGCTGATGAGCCTGCGTGACGGTGTGCTGTTACCTACCTTGAATTACGACCCTGAACGTGCCGAATACCCATCGCTGAAGTTTCTGAGCGAGCCGCTTCGCCAGTCGATCAATGTGGTGATGTCCAACTCGTTCGGTTTCGGCGGTATCAACAGTTCGCTGGTTCTGGGAAGGGCATGACATGAACAGAGCCATCTATCTGCACGCCGCTGCTGTCCTGAACACGGCTGGCAGCGAATGTGCCGACTTGCTCGGCACACCGCGTTCTGCACAGCCACTGGCCTTTGATACGCGACGTCTGGCCTTTGCATTGCCGACGCCGCGTCTGGCGAGCGATTTGTTCGATCGCAAGATCCAGCGCAGCGTCGAGCCGCAGGGTTTGCGTCTACTGCATTGCGCAGCACGGCTGGCACCATCGCTGGCGGCGCTGCAATTGCCCGCCTCGCGCGTTGCGCTGACCGCGGCCATTCCCGAAGTCGACGCACCGAGCCCTTGTTGGGACGCGGTGCAGGCGATCATCGAACAGCCACACAAACAACTCGGCCAATTGTTGGCCAACACGCCGCCCTTGCATGCGCTGACCCTGCTCAACAGCAGCGTAATGGCGTATGTGGCCGAAGCGCTCGATTGCCACGGGCCCATGGGGGGCTTCTGTTCCCAGGACAACGCCGGGCTGGATGCGCTGATCGAAGCCAGCCAGCAGATTGGCGAGCGGCATGCCGACGCCGCGCTGGTGGTCAGCAGCAGCCCGAACCTGACACCGGCCCTGTACCTGCGCGAGCCGGATCAGGCGAACGAGCCGGTTTTCGGTGAGGGCGCCGCGGCGCTGTTGCTGGCGTCAACACCACCCGCGGATACGACACACGTCTTGCGCGTAGCCGGGTTCGCTCGGGGTTACAGCGCGGATCCGCAACGTTCTTTAGCCGTAGGCCAGCGCGTGATCGACCAAGCCTTGAGTCTGGAGAAACTGCGCGTGGGCGACGTCGAACAGGTGGTCGGCAATTGCGCTGACGGGCAGTTGATGAAGTTGCTCGAAGCCTTCCCGCGCGAGATTCGCAGTACCCGCGCCATGACCGGTGAACTGGGCGCCAGCGGCTTGCTGACTGAAGTAGCCCTGACCTTGCACCTCAGTCATGAGACGACAGCGACGCCAGGCTACACGCTGCTTGTCAGCCACACTCGCGCCGGTCACTGGGGCGCGTTGCTGTTGAGCAGTGAAACCATGGAGAAGCACGCATGAGTGCGACACGGATTGTGATCACCGGCATGGGCGCCGTCACCGGTTTCGGTTTCGAATGGCAGACCCTCTGGGAAAAAATGCTCGGCGCCGAACATTGCGTGCGGCCATGGCAGCCGGACGACCTGCAAGAGGCCTCGTTCGCGGTGCGTTATGCAGCGCCCGTCGACATGAGCCTGTTGCCGGAAAAACTGCACAGCCACGCGGCGTGGACCCTGCCACTGGAGAAACGCAGCCGCTTTGGCTGGGTGGCCGCCACGCAAGCCGTCAACGACAGTGGCCTGCAACCGGAGCAATTGCGCGGCGCAGCGGTTCTGTGTGCCTCTGGCGCGCCGCAACACATGCTCGCCGACATGCTCCTGACCGCCGCCCCGGATGGCGCTGCCCCGGGCTGGCAGCACTTGATGCCGCGTGCCGGGCAAGTAAATGCCGATGGCTCGCTGCGTCAGAGCAACGACCGGCTGGCGCGAGTAATCGCCGACGATCTGGGCTGCGAAGGCCCCGTGATCAATATCAGCAGTGCCTGTGCGGGTGCCTCCCAAGCGATCGGTAATGCCTTTCAGATGATCCGTCGTGGCGAAGTCAGCGTAGCGCTGGCCGGCGGGGCCGACTCGGTGCTCAATCTCGACACCATGGCTGCGCTGTACCTGCTCGGCGCCGCTTCGGGAGAGCAACGCTGGGGCGCCGACCTGTGTCGGCCGTTCGATCGTGACCGCAGCGGGCTGATCGCCGGCGAAGGCGGCGGTTTTGTCGTCATCGAAAGCCTGGAACACGCCTTGGCGCGGGGCGCGACACCCTATGCCGAAGTGCTGGGTTTCGGCAGCAGCCTGGACGCTTATAAAGTCACCGCACCACAACCCGAAGGACGCGGCGCGGCGCTGGCGATGCAGGCCGCACTCGACGACGCCGGGCTGCGCCCGCAGCAGATCGATCTGATCAACGCCCACGGCACCTCGACGCCGCTCAACGACGTGGCCGAAACCCTCGCGATCAAAAGTGTGTTTGCCGAGCACAAGCACTATCAAGCCTTGGCTGTCAGCGCCAACAAATCGCAGTTCGGTCACCTGATCGCGGCGGCCGGCGCACCCGAATGCATCGTCACCGCATTGGCCTGCCTGAACGATCTGGTCACGCCCACGGTGAACCTGCACGACGCCGACGAACAGTGTGATCTGGATTATTGCGCCGGTCAGGCCGTCAGTCGTCGCGTGGATTACGCACTGAGCAATTCTTTCGGTTTTGGCGGCCTCAACACCTCGCTGGCCCTTGGCAAATATCGGGAGCACGGACAATGAGCAATGCCTCTGCACGTATCGCCATCACCGGCAGCGGCTGTGTGTTGCCCACCGGCTGGGGTGTCGAGCGTTTCTGGTCGGCAGCCCGCGAAGGTCGCAGCGCGATCTCGGCCTTGCAGTCGCCGCTTTTCCACAGTGAGCGTGTCGTCGCGTTCGGTCACGTCGCTGAGGACGATCATCAACGCAGTCGCCAGGACGTTGCACAAAACCTCCAGCGTTATTGTCCGCCGGCAGTGATCTGGGGCGTCAGCGCCGTGCGTCAGGCACTGGCCGAGGCAGGGCTTGAGCCGGGCCGCGACGACGTACGTTTTGGTCTCTATTGCTGCCAGGGCGGTTACACCCATCCGTCGCTCGCTTCTTACGGCGAACTGTTGCATGAGTGTCAGACCGAGACCGGTGCCGACATGCAGCGTCTGGCCAAACGCGTATTGCAGGAGCGCGCGCTCGACCCGTTTCTGGTCCTCAAAAGCCTCAGCAACGGTTTGCTCGGGGTGGTCAGTCTGGCGTTGAAACTGGAGTGCGAAAGCAACGCTTACATGCAAGGCGTCGCCGGCAATCTGGCGGCGCTACGCGAGGCCTGCGCCGCGCTGCAAAGCGGTCGAGTGGATGCGGCGATTGTGGTTGGCGCCGGCAGTGAACTGGATCCGCTGGCGCTGGCCGCACTGGCCGAGGCTGGCGTAATCAGCACCGATGCTTCGCAAAGCCTGCGCGCCTTCGATCGCCAGGGCAGTGGTGGTATTGCCGGCGAAGGCGCGGCGGCGCTGGTACTGCGCCGCGCCGATGATCTGCCGGCAGGCCCGCAAACCTGCCTGACGGCGCTCTTCGCCCATCCGCGTCTGGACTCGCTGAACCTGCCGGACAAACAAGTGGATCTGCTGGTCAGCAGCGCCACTGGCGATCCGCACAAGGATGCCGATCTGGCTCGCACCCTGGCACGAACCGGCGCCGCACACATCACCAGCAGCACAGCACTGACCGGCATGCTCAGCGGTGCGCCGAGCCTGGTTGATCTGATCCTCGCCAGGCAGGCGTTGCAGGCGCAAAGCATCCCGCCGGTCAGTGGTCTGGAACAACCTGTGGATGCGCACCTGCCGTTCGTGATCGGCGGGCCGCGCGATGCCGTGCTGCACGATTGCCTGGTCATCAACCGCGACGACAACGGCTTCAGTGCCGGCTACCAACTCGAATTTCACGCGGCTGACTGACCGTCCGCACGCAACGAAACGCAGCTGATTTTTTACTCAAGGGATAGAACTGTCATGGATTACCGCGATTACGTACGGCCGAAATTCGTTGAATTGATGCAGGCTCTCGGCCTCGAATGTCAGTTCCACAGAGCGCTGGGCAGCAAACTGTTTTACCGCGATCGCCAGGGCGATGAAGTAACCGTCACCGACTTCCTCGGTGGTTATGGCGCCGCGCTGTATGGCCACAACGATCCGCAGTTTGTCGATCAACTCGTCGACCTGTTGCGTGCCGATGTCCCGTTCAACGCGCAGATGTCGGTGCGCGGTGCGGCCGGTCAATTGGGGCGCGAACTCAGTGAAGCGTTCAACCGTGAACTGAACAACAGCGAGCGCTACATTTCGACCTTCTCCAACAGTGGCGCCGAGTCGGTGGAGATCGCCGTCAAGCACGCCGAATACCGTCGTCAGAAAAACCTGCAGACGCAATTCGACGAGCGCGACTTCGCCCTCGCCAATCTGGTTGCCAGCGACAAGGCTTATGTCGAGCTGGACATCGACGATCTCGATTTGCCAGCCGGTCTGCTGCCGCAGAATCTGTCCTGCGTCACCGTGCGCCAAGTGGCCGAAGCGGTGCGTCAGCACAACCTGGCGCAGCTGCATGTCGAGCCGGTGTTCCTGGCTGTGCGCGGCAGCTTCCACGGCAAACTGGTGAACACCGTTCAGTTGACCTATGGCAAGCAGTACCGCAAACCGTTCGCCCGTTTCGGCCTCAACGTCGAGTTCATCGACCCGCAGCAACCTCAGCAATTGCAAGAGCTGCCGGCCCGTCACGTGCGTCACTGGCTGAGCCTGGAATGGAGCGGCGAAACCCTGCAAGTGCGCCGCGAAGCATTCAGCGCGATCACGGCGGTATTGCTCGAGCCGATTCAGGGCGAGGGTGGCATCAACGAGTTCGCCAATGAGTTTTATCTGGGCCTGCGGCGTCTGTGCAACGAACAGCAATGCCCGCTGATCATCGACGAAGTGCAATCGGGCTTCGGCCGCACCGGCACTTTGCTGGGTGCCAGCCATTTCAACTTGCAGGGCGATTACTACTGCCTGTCGAAAGCGCTGGGCGGTGGCTTGATGAAGATTGCTGCGACGGTGATTCGCGCCAGCCACTACGAAAACGATTTCAGCTACATCCACAGCTCGACCTTTGCCGAAGACGATGCGTCTTGCCATATCGCTCTGTCGGCCTTGCGCCGTCTGTTCGAGAACGACAGCGCGATGCTCAAGGACGTGAACAAGAAGGGCGAATACCTCAAGTCTTCGCTGCTGGAACTCAAAGCAGCCTACCCGGACGTGATCGCCGACGTGCGTGGTCGCGGCTTGCTGCTGGGCTTCGAACTGCACGACCTGACCGGCACCAGCTCACTGGTTCAGGCCTCGGCGCAGTACAACGATGCGCTGGGCTACATCATCGCCGGCTACCTGCTGCAATTCGAATCCCTGCGCGTGGCGCCGTCCGGCAGCAACGCCAATGTGATTCGTCTGGAACCGCCGGTGTGCATCACCTTTGCGGAAATTGACGGTTTGATCGGTTCTTTGCAGAAAGTCTGCGACATGCTGCGTCGGCGTGATGCGTTTCCGCTGGCGGCCGGTGTGTGCGCCGACAGCATCGCGCAGGTGCCGGCTCGTGAGGTCAGCTTCAAGGAGGACGAAAGCCTCCCAAAGTCTGACGAGAACGTGCGTGTGGTGGCGCGCGTGGCGTTCATCAACCATTTGATTGATTCGGACATGCTCAGCGACGTCGATCCTTCACTGTCGACCCTCAGCGCTGAACAGAAACGTGAGTTCATCAAGCGCATGGCGCCCGAGCGCCGTGCCGCGCCAATCGGCCCGGTGCAGATCCGCTCGAAACTCGGCACTGCCGTGGAATTCACCCTGTACCCGCTGTGCATGGATTCCGATGCCATGGCGGCGTATATCGCCAGCGGTGATCTGCAAACCATCCGCGAAGAAGTCGGCAACCGTATCAAGGATGCCCGCGCCGATGGTTACAGCGTCGCCGGGCTGGGTATGTACACCTCGATCGTCACCAACAACTGCCAGGCCTTGCAGATTCCTGACATGGCGCTGACCTCCGGTAACGCCCTGACCATCGGCATGGGGCTGGAAGCCATCGAACAGGGCTGCAAGCAGCAAGGTCTGGAACTGAGCGAGCAAACCGCTGCGGTGGTCGGTGCGGCGGGCAACATCGCCTCGACCTATGCCTCGTTGTTATCGACCAGCGTCGAGCACCTGATCCTCATCGGCAGCGGCCGCGACGGCTCCCTGCGTCGTCTGGAAAAAACCGCTCAACAGATTTACGCCGAAGCCGCCCGCGCGATCCTCAAGGGTGTCGCCGAGCACGATCGTCTTGCCCGTCGCTTGCAGCAAATCGACGGTATTGATGCGCTGTTGCAGGCCCACGGCAGCAGTGCCGATCTGGGGCAGCGTGTGGCGAAACTGGTTGAAGAACGCTTGGGCGCAAACGCTTTCATCACCGTCAGCAACGATCTTGATGTGCTGAAACAGGCGCGCATCGTGCTCTGCGCGGCTAACGCACCGCAGCCGTTTCTTTTCGCGGAGCACTTCGCCGAAAACAGCGTGATCTGCGACATCGCCGTACCGCTGAACGTTGACCAGAACCTCGCCAGCCAACGCTCCGACGTGCTCTACATGCACGGCGGCATCGTGCAGACGCCGCTGGGCGATGGCCTGGTGAAAAACGTTCGCGCCTATCTCAAGCAAGGTCAGTTGTACGCGTGCATGGCCGAGTCGGTGCTGATGGGCCTGTCCGGGATGAAACAGCACTACTCCTATGGCGACATCAGTCGTGAGCAGGTGCAGCAGATTCGTGCACTGGCGGCGACTCACGGCTTCAGCCTCGCCCAGTTCAAAACCGACAACTCGCTCTAAGGAACGGTCATGCCGAATAAAGTAGCAGTGGTGACCGGTGGCAGTCGCGGCATCGGTCGGGCGATTGTCCAGACCCTGGCCGGGGCGGGTTATCAGATCGCGTTCAGTTACGTGCGCGATGAAGTCGCGGCGATGGCCTTGCGCGATGAGGTTCAGGCGTCGGGCATCGATTGCCTGGCATTGCAGTGCGATGTCAGCAACGGCGACAGCATCAAGGCGTTTTTCGAACGGGTCGATCAGCATTTCCAGCGTATCGATCTGTTGGTCAATAACGCCGGCATCACCCGCGATGGTTTGCTGGCGACGATGTCGGCGCGGGACCTGGTCGAGGTGATCCAGACCAACCTGATCGGCACGATGCTCTGCTGTCAGCAGGTGGTGCCGGGCATGTTGCGTCAGCGCAGCGGTTGCATCGTCAACATCAGTTCGGTGGCGGCGCAGAAGCCCGGCAAAGGCCAAAGCAACTATGCCGCTGCCAAGGGCGGGGTCGAATCGTTGACCCGTGCCTTGGCGGTGGAGCTGGCGCCGCGCAACATTCGCGTCAACGCGGTCGCCCCGGGCATCGTCAAGACCGAGATGAGTACCGCGCTGATCGGCAGTCAGGAAGAAGAAATCCAGTCGCGTCTGCTGATCAAACGCTACGCGGAACCGCAAGAAATTGCCGAAGCGGTGCTGTACCTTGCCGATCGCGGTTTGTACCTGACCGGGGAGGTCCTGTCGGTCAACGGCGGGTTGAAAATGCCATGAGCCGGACCATTCTGATCACCGGTGCGGCCAAAGGCATCGGCCGCGCGGTCGCCGAGAATTTCGCCGCCGACGCCGACAATCGCTTGATCCTGCTGGATCTCGATCTGGCCGAACTGCAACGCTGGGTCGATGAGCAACAGGAGCAGATCCAGGCGCGAGTCGAAACCCATGCAGCAAACATTGCCGACCTGCCGGCCATGCAAGCGTTCTTTAAAAACCTCGGTTCGCAAGTCGAATACGTTGATGTGCTGGTCAACAGCGCCGGCATCTGCAACGAGAACGAGCCGGAGGATCTGCACAACTGGCACAAGGTGATTTCGGTCAACCTCAACGGCACGTACTACGTGACCTCGTTGTGTCTGGCGCTGATTCCCGACCGTGGGCGGATCATCAACATGTCGTCGATCCTCGGCCGTGCCGGCAAGGTGCGCAACACCGCGTACTGCGCGTCCAAGCACGGCATCGTCGGCATGACCAAGGCGCTGGCGCTGGATCTCGCTTCGCGGCAGATCACCGTCAATGCGATTCTGCCGGCGTGGATCGATACGCCGATGTTGCAGGGTGAACTGGCGACGCAAGCAGCGATTGCCGGGTTGACTCAGGAACAGATCGTGCGCAACGCGAAGAAGAAACTGCCGATGCGCCGTTTCATCCAGAGCGAAGAAGTGGCGGCGATGGTGCGTTACCTGGCCAGCCCCGAGGCTGGCGGGGTGACCGCGCAGAGTCTGGTGATCGATGGCGGTGTCGGGTTGGGAATGTAGCGATGCCTCGATTTCACAACAGTCACATCGTGGGTGCGGTGTGGGCGTGCATGGCTGCGCCCACCGCGATGGCCGAATTTACCGTCGCTGATCTCAAGCCCGATTACGCCGACGGTGAAGTCGGCGTGGCCACGGCCATGCGCCTGCACGGCGACGATCAGGTCACGCAAAAAGCCGTGTATTTCAAAGCCAACCTGGAAGACAACTGGGAGGGCGGTTACTACAAGGCCAAGGGCCGCGTGCGTTACGACGCGCGCTACGACGGCAACAATCCGTACAGCGAACGGGCACGCGACAAATACCGTTTCGACGCCGATTGGCGGCACCTCTACGTCGGCCATTCGCTGGGTGACGGCGAAGTGACGGTGGGCTGGCAGCAAGTGGTCTGGGGCCGCGCGGATGAATTGCGCGTGCTCGATCAGATCAACCCGCTGGACTATCGCGATGGCCTGACGCCGCTGCTCGAAGACAGTCGCATCGCAGTGCCCATGGTGCGTTTTGCGCAACCGCTGGGCGAGTGGGAACTGGAAGCGCTGTGGATCACCGACTTCGTGAAAAACCGGGCGCCGGTTGAGGGCAGTGAATTTGCCGCGCCACTGTTTGCCGCGCCGGACCCGCAGTATTTCCTGCTCGACTCCAAGCCCGGCTATGACGGCGACAAGGGCTATTCCTATGGCCTGAGCGCCAACGGCCGGATCGGTGCGGTGGACACCAGTTTTGTTGCCTTGAGCGCCCGTCAGCAAGACCCGGTGTACGCCGTCGAAGGCCTCGCCGATGACGGTCGTACGCGACTGGAACGGCAGTTTCCCCGTTACACCATGGGCGGTGCCGGGCTGGCGATCGACGCCGGGCACAGCATCGTGGTGCGCAGCGAGGTCGCGTATTTCGACAACTGGCGAGTGACCAATCCGACGCGTGCATACGGCGCCGACAGCACGCCCATGGTCAAGTCGCTGCTGGGCGTCGACTACCTGCTGCGCGACTGGCTGATCTCTGCGCAGTGGCAGGAGCAGGTGTTGCTCGACTGGCAGGACGGCATGTTGCAGGACAAGCGCGAACCGCTGTTCACCCTGTCGGCCGAAGGCACTCATTGGCAGGACCGCCTCAAGAGTCGTCTGGTGGTCGCTGGCTCACCGCCGTTTCAGGACGACGCCTTGCTGCAAGGCATCTTCACCTACAAGCCGGTCGACTACATCAAGCTCGGCCTGGAAGTCGACGTGTTCTTCGGCAAGCCCGAGAAGACTTTCGGCGAGTACAGCAAGCGCGATCAAGTGCGGCTGTCGGCCGGCTATCTGTTCTGACCCATCACGCCTGCCGCGCGCGCGCAGGTGCATTCATCCAACGAAAAGGAAGTTGTTATGTTGCCGTTTTTGAAAAGTCTGACCACCGCCGCACTGATCCTCGGTAGCGCCTGCGCCAGTGCCGCCGAGGCTGGCAATGCCGATGAGATCATCCGTCAGGTACGCGATCGCAATGACGGGAACAGCTTCATGTCCCAGGTTTCGCTGATCCTGCATGACAAGAAAGGCAATACCCGCGTTCGCGAGTTCACCTACCTGCAAAAGGATTACCCGGACAGCGACAAATTCAGCATGTACTTTTCCGCGCCGACTGATGTGCGTGACGTTGCCTTCCACATCGAAAACCCGCACGAAACCCTCGGCCTGGAAGACAGCCAGTGGATGTACCTGCCGGTCAGTCGCCAGACCCGCCGCATCTCCACCACCGACAAGCGCGGCTCGTTCATGGGCAGTGAGTACTCGTATGCCGATCTGGACAAGATCCGCGTCAAAGACTACTCGCAGAAACTCGTCGGCGAAGAACAGATCAAGGGCCGCGACTGCTACGTGATCGAGCGCGAACCAGCCTCCCCCGAGGTGCTGGCCAAGACCGGTTACAACAAGCTGAAGGTGTGGATCGACAAGCAGAATTTCCTGGTCATGCGTCAGGATTTCTTCGACGTCAAAGGTGTGCTGATCAAGCAGATGCGCACGCAGAAAGTCGCGACCATCGATTCGATCGACAGCATTGTGCTCAGTGAAACCGAGCACTTCATCGACGGCACGCGCTCGGAAATGCGCTTCAACCAGTTGCAGTACAACGTCTCGCTGGAAGATCGCCTCTTCACCCAGACCGCCATCAAACGCGGGCTGAAAACCGGTGACCTGCCGGAATTTGCCGTGTCTGCCCGCTAAGCGCCGACCCCGACGACCTGGAACCGCATGATCATGGAAAGATATCTGAATTTCGTCGAGCGCTATGCGCGGGCGATTGTTTTCCTGCTGGTGGCGATTACGGCGTATTTCACTTATACGCTGGGCGCGCTGGTGTCCGACACCAACCCTTACCTGCTCAAGGAAAGCCACCCGGCGCGCAAGACCATCATCGATTTGCAGGGTGAATTCACCGGCACGTTCGACTCGGTCATGGTGGCGCTGAACAACCCGCAAACGGTGTTCAACAAATCGACGCTCAACGCGCTGTTTTCGATGTCGCAATCAGTGCGCAAGATGATTCTGGCCAACGATGCCGATAAGGATCAGCTGGCGCAGATCGTTGCCCGGCACCCGGACGACAGCCGTGCGCAGTTGTTGACCCGGGACATTCTCGACGGCGGTTTTTCGCAGAACGATTACGCCAACGCCAAGGCCTTGCGTGATCATGCCCAGAGTCAGAACTGGGATTCCCATGATCAGCTGTTCCTGTCCTTTCTCGCCGAGCGGATCAACCCGATCCGCGAAATGGCCTCGATGGGCGACCTGGAAAACATCGTCCTGACCGACGACGGTGAGCTGTTGATCCACAAAACCCTGAATGCCTATGACATGGACCCGGCAGTGGTCGAGTCGCAGATCATGGGCAACGAATTGATGGTCGACGGGGTGGTTTCCAAAGACAAGAAAGTCGCGATGCTGGTGGCTGAGCTCGGCACCAAGCAGGACGACGCTCAGGCGCAATTGCGCGCCTATCAGATCGTGCGCGGCATCGTCGCGCAATATCAGGCTGAACACCCGGAGTACAAGGACGAAATCTTCATCGCCGGCATGCCGATCTTCATCGCCGCGCAGCAGGAAATCATCGATCACGACCTGGCCGTGCTGTTCCCGATTGTGTTTTTGCTGATTACCTTGCTACTGATTTTCTTCTTCCGCAAACCACTGGGCGTGCTGCTGCCGCTGTTCAATATTCTGTTCTGCACCATCTGGACGTTGGGGCTGATGGCGCTATTGCGCGTGCCGTTCGACCTGCTGACCAGTGTGCTGCCGGTGTTCCTGTTCACCATTTGCTGCTCCGATGCGATCCACGTGATGGCTGAATATTACGAGCAGAAAAACGCCGGCAAGAGCAATCGCGAGGCCAACCGCGAAACCCAGCGCTTGATGGTGGTGCCGGTGGTGTTGACGACCGTGACGACCATCGCCACGTTCATGATTTCCACCACCAACAACATTGTCAGCATCCGTAATTTCGGCGTGTTCATGTCGATCGGTCTGACCGCGGCGCTGATCATTTCGCTGTTGCTGATTCCGGCGTGGATTTCCATCTGGGGCAAGGATCAGCCGCAGCAAGCCAAGGCTGTGGTGCACCAGGAATCGATCATCTCGCGCTATCTGGTGGCGTTCTGTGCCTGGATGATCCGCTTTCGCAAACCGATCCTGATGGTCATGCTGCCGCTGCTGGCACTGGCCACGGTGTTCACGTTCCGCGTCGATATCGAAGACTCCGGCATCGCCTACTTCAAGCCGGAAAGCCACATTCGCGTGTCCGATCAGTTCATCAACCACGCCAAAGTGGCGGGGACGGCGCCGGGCTGGATCGCCATCGACAGCAAAGAACCACGCGGCGTGCTGACCACCGAAGTGGTGCAGTTCATCGACAAGCTCGACCACTTCATCAAACAGCAACCGAACGTCAGTTACGGCTATTCCCTGGCCACGTACGTCAAGCGTATGAACCTGGTGCTCAACGACATGAACCCGGATTATCTGCGGGTGCCGAATGCCGTGGAGAAGGTCACGTCAGTCAATGACGACGGGCAGGTCGAGCGTTTTGAAGTACCGGGCAATTCGCTGATCGAGCAGCACGTGATGCTGTTCGAAAACGGTGGCGGTTCGGACCTGAACAACGTGCTCAACGCCGATTTCTCCAAGGCCTTGACCCTGTACACCATGACCTCGTCGGTCGCCAGCGACTATCAGGGCATGCTCGACCGCCTCGATGCCTGGCTGCTGATCAACAAACCGGCGAACCTGGAGGTGACCCACGCCGGCACGCCGTTGATCTGGACGGGCGTACTGCAGGAAATCACTCAGGGCCAGGTGCTGAGTTTTTCCCTGGCCTTGCTGGTCGTTACGCTGATGATGATGTACTGGCTCAAATCGGTGCGCCTCGGGGTGCTCGGCATGCTGACCTTGCTGACCACCTCGGTGACGGTCTACGGCTTTATGTTCCTGTTCGGCATCGAGCTGAACATCGGCACGACGCTGGTGACGTTCCTGGTGGTCGGTGTGGTCGATTACGCAGTGCACCTGCTGTCGCGCATCAAGTTGCTGGTGCAGCAGGGAATCGAGATCGACGCGGCTATTTTGCAGGCGATGCACAGCGTCGGCCGTTCGACGGTGATCAACGTGGTGATCTTCTCGGTAGGCTTCATGGCGCTGCTGTTTTCCGACTTCAAACCGATTGTCGATCTGGGCGCACTGGTGGCGATGGCGCTGTTTTCCAGCGGGGTCATGACCATTGTCCTGGTGACGCTGGTATCGCCGTGGTTCTTTGCGGCGATTGCGCCGGTGCATGCGCCGGTTCAAGCGCTGCGCACAGAAGGGGAGGTGGTACCGGGCTGACTCGCCAACGACCGGGCGCGCCTGCCCTGAGACGACAGGCGAGCCCGGTCATGCGGCGCAGCAGGGATTTCAGTTCAGAGTATTGACCGGGTTTTTTTCGCCATAACGGGCAATGCGCTCGAACTGGCATTCCTGGCGCGCATCGTTGAGGTTGCTTTCGAACGCTTCGAGGCCGTCGTGCAATTGCTGCAAATCGCCGATCTGGGTCACCAGTTCGGCTTTTTTTTCGGCAATGGCTCGTTGCGCCATGTCCCACGGGAATTCGTCGCCGCGGTAGTTGTTGAGGATCACCTGCAGCTCTTTGAGCTTGAAGCCCAGTTGCTGGGCGCACTTGATGAACGTCAACACCTCGACACTTTGCTGGCTGTAGATGCGGTATTTGCCTTCACGCTTGGGCTCGGGCAACAGGCCGATTTCTTCGTAGTGGCGAATGCTTTTGACAGTGGTGCCCGACAGCTGGGCGGCTTTGCCGATATACATAAAGGTCCGTCTCGATGGTCAAACATAGCTAGCGCAATCAGGCGTCATGCCTGATCGGCGGCGATTATATGTCCAATAGCATCACAAGATTGCAGCTGTGCGTAAAAGACGCGCACAGGCGACGGGCGGGCACCGACAGGAACCCGCAGACGGACTGACGACGGCCACGCGCCGTCAGTGTTTCAGCCGTGTTACGTCAGCAGGCGGCGCTCACGCGGGCTTGCTCCAGCCAGTTTTCGCGCTGTTTCGGTTTGGAGCCTAGAATTGGCCCGAAGGTCAGCGTCTTCAATGGCTTGATCCCGCAGAATTCCAGGGTGGTCTTGCGCATCTGATGCAGCCCCGGCATGCCGTAGACCCATTTGTAATACCAGTACGGCGTGTCCATGGTCACCAGCAGATGCGCAGTGCGGCCCTTGAGCAGCTTGTCCGGGAACGCTTTGCCTTCGCGATACTTGAAGGCGAAACCGGGCAGGAAAATCCGATCGACAAATCCCTTCAGCAACGCCGGAATCCCGCCCCACCAGATCGGATAGACAAACGTCAGGTGTTCAGCCCAGGTGATGTCGGCCTGGGCTTGCAGCAGATCCGGCTCCAGTGGCTGAATCTTGTTGTAACCCTCGTGCAGAACCGGGTCGAACGCCAGCGCGTCCAGGCGCAACAGGCGGACGTCATGCCCGGCGTCTTTGGCCGCCTGCACGTAGGTCTCGCTCAATGCCCCGCAAAAACTGTCGGTGGAGGGGTGACCCAGAATCACGAGCATTCGTTTGCTCATTGTGTGTACTCCTGAAATGAAGCCTGCAGGATAGAGTCTGCCCCTAGCGGTAGAGTCAAGGTATCAGCGCATCGAGCAGGGCACGGGCGTAACCGGGCAGGTGCGCGAAATCCCGCGCGCACAGTTTCAAGGTGCGATTCGCCCAGAGGTCGTCGAGCGGACGGCAGATCAGCGCATGCAGGGGGGCCCAACGCTCGACGGCAATCTTGGGCACGATGGCCAGGCCCGCGCCGCGAGCGACCATGCGCATGACACCGTCAAAGCCATCGGTGCGGATGCGGATAGTCATGCGCTGGCCGATGTGCAGGGCCTGTTCCTCCAGATGAATCGCCAGTGCACTGTTGGCGCCCAGCGCCACGTAGTCATGCGCCAGGGTTTCGCCGAACGTCAGCGAGGCGCGGCTCGCCAGGGCATGACCCGGCGGTAAAACCATTACCAGTGGATCATCGCGAAACGCGCGGGTTTGCAAGCCGCTGGTGTCTACCGCGTCAGACACGATGCCCAAGTCCGCCGCGCCCTGACGCAAGGCGTGGGTGATGCGCGCGCTGGGCAGCTCCTGCAAGTCGATGTCGAGATTGGGATGATCGCGGAGGAAGTCCGCGAGTACTTCCGGCAGGTATTCGGTGATCGCCGTGGTGTTGCACAGCAAGCGCACCTGACCTTTGACGCCTTGGGCGTAGTCGGCCAGATCCTGCTGCATGCGTTCGGCCTGTTGCAGAAGGATGCGCGCATGGTGGGCGAGGGCTTTGCCGGCGGGCGTCGGGGTGACGCCACGGCGGCCGCGCTCAAGGAAATCGCTGCCGAGCGAGGCTTCCATGGCGCGGATTCTGGCGCTGGCGGCGGCCAGGGATAAATGGCTGCGGGCGGCGCCGGCGGTGATATTGCCGGTGTCGAGGATGTGCAGATAGAGGCGCAGGTCGGTGAGGTCGAAGTGCATGGTTGGCAGCCTCTGGTTTTTGTGGTGTCTGGGCGGCCCCCTTCGCGAGCAGGCTCGCTCCCACATTGGATGGGTGTCGTACACAAATCCCCTGTGGGAGCGAGCCTGCTCGCGAAGGGGCCAGAAGACTCAATGGAAAAATCAGCCTCTTGCTAAAAGAGAGGCACCCTCAGTATATGGCAGATTTTCAGCCAACCCGGACTGGCGCAGAGTAGCGCCATGAACACACTCACAGATTTCTACCAACACCTCGGTCTAGCCCTGTCCTTGCTGGTCATCACGACCTTCATCCTCGCCGGCCTGATCAAAGGCGTCATCGGCCTCGGCCTGCCCACCGTTGCCATGGGCTTGCTCGGTCTGGCTATGGCGCCGTCGCAGGCAGCCGCATTGCTGATTATTCCAGCAACCCTGACCAATGTCTGGCAACTGGCATTCGGCGGACATTTGAAAGGACTGATCAAACGCCTCTGGCCGATGCTGCTGATGATCTTTCTCGGCACCGGCGTCGGCACAATGTGGATCGGCATGGCAGGCGGGCAGTGGGTGGTGCGCGGACTCGGCGCGGCACTGTTGCTCTACGCGTTGAGCGGATTGTTTTTGCCAACGCTGAGTGTCAATCCACGTCATGAAGGCTGGCTGGGTCCGGCGTGCGGTTTGATCACGGGTGTCATCACTTCGGCCACCGGCGTCTTCGTGATCCCGGCGGTGCCGTACCTGCAAGCGCTGGGGTTAAATCGCGATCAACTGGTGCAGGCGCTGGGCCTGTCCTTCACCGTTTCAACGTTGGCACTGGCCGCTGGATTGCTCTGGCGCGGCGCCCTCGGTGGCGGCGAACTCACTGCCTCGCTGCTGGCGTTGATCCCGGCGGTGCTGGGCATGTTGCTCGGTCAATGGCTGCGCCAGAGGATCAGCGCCTTGCTGTTCAAGCGCGTGTTCTTCATCGGTCTGGGCGCGCTCGGCGCCCATCTGCTGATCAGCGGTTAGCCGAAGCCTCGCTGAGCATTTCAATCTGGCGGATATCAAAATCACGTTCCAGATAATCCATGCGTCGCTCAAAGAATGCCTTCATGTGCGGCAGATTCGAGTGCACGTCGAGATGCGCCTGGGACGCCCAGATCTCGTAGAAGATGAACAGCGTCGGATCTTCCTTGTCGCGCAGCATGTGGTACTCGATACAACCCGGTTCAGCGCGACTCGGCTCGACATAAGCGCGAAACAGCGCTTCGAAAGCCTCGGCTTTTTCCGGGCGGGTCTTGGCGTGCAGGATAAAACCCAAGCGTTCACTCATCACAACGACTCCTCAAATTCAGAATGCCGCGGATGTTATTGCAACAATCGACGATAGATTCGTGCCTTTTTATCAAATGTATTTTGCGCAATCAGGCCTTATTCCGCGCGAGGCGGATCGTTAACCTGCCGCCATTCCAGTTTCCCTTCTCCATCCAGCCCACTGGCTGCGCCGAGGCTTTCTCATGAAAAAAGTGCTGTTGCTCAATGGCGGTAAGAAATTCGCTCACTCCGACGGTCGCTACAACGCCACCCTGCATGAGGCCGCGCTGAGCGTGCTCGATCGTGGCGGTGTCGATGTGAAAACCACGTTCATCGACGAGGGCTACGACGTCGCTGAAGAAGTGGCCAAATTCCTTTGGGCCGACGTGATCATTTATCAGATGCCTGGCTGGTGGATGGGCGCGCCATGGACGGTGAAAAAGTACCTCGACGAAGTCTTCACCGAAGGCCACGGCAGCCTCTACGCCAGCGATGGCCGCACCCGTTCCGACGCCTCGCAGAAGTACGGCAGCGGTGGCCTGATTCAGGGCAAGCAATACATGCTGTCGCTGACCTGGAATGCACCGCAGCAGGCCTTTGATGACCCGACTGATTTCTTTGAGGCCAAAGGTGTCGACGCGGTGTACTTCCCATTCCACAAGGCCAACGAGTTTCTCGGTATGACCGGGTTGCCGACGTTCCTCTGTGTCGACGTGATGAAGCGTCCGAACATCGAGGCTGATGTGGCGCGTTATGAGCAGCATTTGACCGAGGTGTTTGGTCTCAAGGGCTGAATGGTTTCGGGCTACTATCGGTGGTAACAGCAAAAGATCGCAGCCTGCGGCAGCTCCTACAGAGAGTTGCAGTCATCGGCGATCTTGGCGATCTCAAAGAGGACACCCGTGAAAGCCAGATCCGATGAGTTGCAGATTTTCGTCTGCGTGATCGAGTGCGGTTCGATCTCCGCCGCCGCCGAACAGGTCGGGCAAACGCCGTCGGCGGTCAGCCGCACGTTGTCGAGGCTGGAAGCCAAGCTCGACACCACGCTGATCAATCGCACCACGCGGCGCATGGACCTGACCGAGGAGGGCAAGTATTTCTTTGAGCAAGCCAAGCTGATTCTCGATCAGATGGAGCAACTCGAAGAGCGCCTGTCCTCGCGCCAGCAAACCCCATCCGGGCGCTTGCGGATCAATGCCGCATCACCGTTCATGCTCCACGCGGTGGTCCCGTACATCGACGAATTCCGTCGGCTCTATCCGGACATCCAGCTCGAACTCAACAGCAATGACCTGATCATTGACCTGCTGGAACAAAGCACCGACATCGCCATCCGTATCGGCACTCTCGCCGATTCGACGCTGCACGCGCGCTCGCTCGGCTGCAGCCCGCTGTTGATCGTCGCCAGCCCCGCCTACCTGGAAAAACATGGCGCGCCGCAGCAAGTCGCCGATCTGAGCGAACACACCTTGCTTGGCTTCACCCAGAACGAAGGCCTCAATCAATGGCCGCTGCGCTATGTGCACGGCGACCGCTGGCCGATCACCCCGGCAATCAGCGCCTCCAGCGGCGAGACCGTGCGCCATCTGGCGCTGGAAGGGCAGGGCATCGCTTGCCTGTCGCACTTCATGACCATCGACGACATCCGTGCCGGGCGCCTGAAAGTCCTGCTCGGCGAATTCAACAGCGGCTATCGCCAGCCGATCAATGCGGTGTACTACCGGAACTCGCAACTGGCGCTGCGCATTCAGTGTTTTCTCGACTTCATCCAGAGCAAACTCGCCGCTTACGCCAGCGCCGATTTCAAGGGCTGATTCGTGATCCCTGCGCAAGAGTGAATTGGTCGAGGGCGGGTTTTTCCCTCCGGCTCACGGGCAGATACTCGTCCCATCACTTACTCACGCAGGGAGTTTCTCCATGAACGTATTCGTCACCGGCGCTGCCGGTTTTATCGGCGGCTCGATCGCTACCGGTCTGGTCAAGGCCGGGCATCAAGTCACCGGTCTGGTGCGCAGCGCCGAACAGGCTGAAGAGCTGAAAGCCATCGGGATCACCCCGGTCATCGGCACTCTCGACGACAAAACACTGCTCGCCGAACAGGCCCGCGCTGCCGACGCGGTGATCAACGCCGCCAGCAGCGACCATCGCGGTGCAGTTGAAGCGTTGCTCGATGCCTTGCGCGGTTCCAACAAAGTGTTCCTGCACACCAGCGGTTCGAGCATCGTCGGTGATGCCTCGGGCGGTAAATCCAGCGATGTCATCTACTACGAGGACAATCTGCCGGAGCCGACCGTCGACAAGGCCGCCCGCGTGGCCATCGACAACCTGATCCTCGCGGCGGCGAAGGACGGCGTGAATTCCGCCGTTATCTGCAACACGCTGATCTACGGCCACAGCCTGGGCGTCAATCGCGACAGCGTGCAATTGCCACGACTGCTCAAGCAAGCACGCAAAAGCGGCGTGGTGCGCCACGTCGGTACCGGCCAGAACATCTGGTCCAACGTGCACATCGAAGACGTCGTCGCCCTCTACCTGCTGGCGCTGACCAAGAACGTCCCGGGCACGTTCTACTTTGTCGAAAGCGGCGAAGCGTCGTTCATCGACATGACCACCGCCATGGCCGAAGCGCTGAATCTGGGTCAACCGCAAGACTGGCCGCTGAAAGACGCCGAAGCCGAATGGGGCTACGAAATGGCCAACTACGGCCTCGGCTCCAACAGCCGCGTGCGTGGCAAGCATGCGCGCGAACTGCTGGGCTGGGTGCCGAAGCGTACGTCGGTGGTTGAATGGATTCGTAACGAAATGGTGTGAGTCGTCCACCAGCTCCCACAGGTTTTGCGCATTTCTGTCTGGAGGAATGCGATCAAAACTGTGGGAGCGAGCCTGCTCGCGAAAGCGGTTTTTCAGTCGCCAGAGATGTTGAATGTGAAGCCGCCTTCGCGAGCAGGCTCGCTCCCACATTGGTTTCTCGTTCACCGAAAAGCCATGTAAATCCCTCCCCCTGATTTTCATTAATCACGACAAGACATACCTATTAGCGACACGCCTTGCCTCTCCACGAAAATTACTTTCATGCGGTTTGAAATCTCGATCTCGAAATGATTTATGAGTTTCACAACCCATTCGAACGTGACCCTTTCGAGGAGTACCGCATGACGCCTTCCTTCGGCTATTGGCTGCTGGTCTATGCCGCCGTCGCCATCATCGCGCTGATCGTGTTGATCGCCCGTTACCGGCTCAATCCGTTCATCGTCATCACCCTGATTTCCATCGGCCTGGCGCTGGTGGCCGGGATGCCACCATCGGGTGTGGTCGGGGCGTATGAGGCCGGGGTGGGCAAGACGCTGGGGCATATCGCGCTGGTGGTCGCGCTCGGGACGATGCTCGGCAAGATGATGGCCGAGTCCGGTGGCGCCGAGCAGATGGCGCGCACGCTGATCGACAAGTTTGGCGAGAAGAACGCGCACTGGGCGATGGTCTGCATCGCCTTCCTGGTGGGCCTGCCGTTGTTCTTCGAAGTCGGTTTCGTGTTGCTGGTGCCGATTGCATTCACTGTGGCGCGGCGCGTCGGCGTGTCGATTCTGATGGTCGGTTTGCCGATGGTTGCCGGCCTGTCGGTGGTGCATGCGCTGGTGCCGCCACACCCGGCGGCGATGCTCGCGGTGCAGGCGTATCAGGCGTCGGTCGGGCAGACCTTGCTGTATGCGATTGCCATCGGTATTCCGACCGCGATCATTGCCGGCCCGCTGTACGCCAAATTCATCGTGCCGCGCATTCAATTGCCGGCGGATAACCCGCTGGAAAAGCAATTTCTCGACCGCGAACCGCGCGACAAACTGCCGGGTTTCGGCATCACCATGGCGACCATTCTGTTGCCGGTGGTGTTGATGCTGATCGGTGGCTGGGCCAACCTGATTTCCACGCCGGGCAGCGGCTTCAACCAGTTCCTGTTGTTCATCGGCAACTCGGTGATTGCGCTGCTGCTGGCGACCTTGCTGAGCTTCTGGACGCTCGGCATCGCCCAGGGCTTCAACCGCGAATCTATTCTCAAATTCACCAACGAATGTCTGGCGCCGACTGCCAGTATCACGTTGCTGGTCGGTGCCGGTGGTGGCTTGAACCGCATTCTGGTGGATGCTGGCGTCACCGATCAGATCGTCGGCCTCGCCCACGAATTCCAGCTGTCGCCGCTGATCATGGGCTGGCTGTTCGCCGCGCTGATGCGTATCGCCACCGGTTCGGCAACCGTGGCGATGACCACCGCGTCCGGCGTGGTCGCGCCAGTGGCCATTGGTCTGGGTTATCCACACCCTGAGCTATTGGTGCTGGCGACCGGCGCGGGCTCGGTTATCTTTTCTCACGTCAACGACGGCGGCTTCTGGTTGATCAAGGAATACTTCAACATGACGGTCGCACAGACGTTCAAGACCTGGACCGTGCTCGAGACGCTGATCTCGATAGTCGCGTTCGGCCTGACCGTCGGCCTTTCTTGCCTGCTGTAACCGGAGCCCGCCGCCCATGGATATCCTCTACCAGATCCGCGCCCGTCAGGATTCCTTCAGCGCCGGTGAAGGCCGCATCGCCCGTTTGATGCTCGATGACGTTGGTTTCGCCGCCAGCGCCAGCCTCGAAGACCTCGCGCAACGCGCCGAAGTCAGCACCGCCACGCTGTCGCGTTTCGCCCGCACCGTAGGCTGCCGCGACTTGCGTGATCTGCGCCTGCAACTGGCTCAGGCCAGCGGCGTTGGCAGCCGTTTTCTCGACCCGGCAGGCACGCCTGAGCAGTCGGCGTTCTACGGGCAGATCGTCGGTGATATCGAAACCACGCTGCGCCAGCATCTGGCCGGGTTCGACGAGTCACGCTTTGCCGATGCGGTGAAGATGCTCGGCCAGGCACGAATGATTCACGCCTTCGGCCTGGGCGGTTGCTCGACCCTGTGCAGCGACGAATTGCAGGTACGCCTGGTGCGCCTCGGCTACCCGATTGCGGTGTGTCATGACGCGGTGATGATGCGCGTCACCGCCGCCAGCCTGAATTCCGAGCAAGTGCTCATCGTCTGTTCGCTGACCGGCATCACCCCGGAGTTGCTTGAGACTGTCGAACTGGCACGTAACTATGGCGTGCGCATTCTGGCGATCACCCGCGCCGATTCGCCGCTGGCGCAACTGGCCGACATTGTCCTGCCGCTGCAAGGCGCGGAAACCTCGTTCATCTACAAACCGACGGCGGCGCGCTACGGCATGTTGCTCGCCATCGACGTGCTCGCCACTGAGCTGGCGCTGGCCAATCCTGAAGACAATCAAGAACGTCTGCGGCGGATCAAACTCGCCCTCGACGAATACCGTGGCGGCGACGATCACCTGCCGCTGGGAGACTGACATGCTGTACGACACCCTGATTCGCAATGCCCTGATCATCGATGGCAGCAACGTGCCCGGCTACAAGGCCGACGTGGCGATTCGCGATGGCCGCATCGAGCGTATCGGCGACTTGCACGATGCCACCGCCAGCGAGGAAATCGACGCCGCCGGTCGCGTGCTGGCGCCCGGTTTTATCGACGTGCATACCCACGACGACACCGTGGTGATTCGTCAGCCAGAGATGCTGCCCAAGCTCAGCCAGGGCGTGACCACCGTGATTGTGGGCAACTGCGGGATCAGCGCCTCGCCCGTGACATTGAAGGGCAATCCGCCCGACCCGATGAACCTGCTCGGCACAGCGGCGGCATTCGTTTATCCGCGTTTCAGCGATTACCGCGCGGCGGTTGAAGCGGCCAATACCACGCTGAACGTGGCGGCACTGATCGGCCACACGGCGCTGCGCAGCAATCATCTGGATGATTTGTTCCGCACCGCGACGCCAGAAGAAATCGCGGCGATGCGCGAACAGTTACGCGAAAGCCTTGAGGCTGGTGCGTTGGGTTTATCCACAGGTCTGGCGTACGCCAGCGCCTACAACGCATCCACCGATGAGGTGATGCAACTGACTGAAGAACTCACGGCCTTTGGCGCGGTGTACACCACGCACCTGCGCAGCGAATTCGCCCCGGTTCTGGAGGCGATGGAAGAAGCGTTCAGCATTGGCCGTCACTCGCGTTCACCGGTGATTATTTCCCACCTCAAGTGTGCTGGCGTCGGCAACTGGGGGCGCAGTCCGCAATTGCTCGCCTCATTGGAAGAGGCCGCTAAAACCCAGCACGTGGGGTGCGATTGCTACCCGTATGCGGCGAGTTCATCGACACTGGATTTGAAACAAGTCACCGACGCCCACCGCATCACCATCACCTGGTCGACGCCGCACCCGGAAGTCAGCGGTCGCGACCTGATCGACATCGCTGCCGAATGGAATCTGCCGCTGCTCGATGCCGCCAAACGCCTGCAACCGGCCGGTGCGGTGTACTACGGCATGGACGAGGCGGATGTACGAAGAATCCTCGCCCATCCGTTATCGATGGTCGGCTCTGACGGACTGCCCGAAGATCCGTTCCCGCATCCGCGCCTGTGGGGTGCTTTCCCACGGGTTCTCGGACATTTCAGTCGCGATGTCGGGCTGTTTCCGCTGCACACCGCCGTGCACAAGATGACTGGGCTGTCGGCGGCGCGATTCGGGCTGAAAGAGCGCGGTGAGATTCGTGAAGGTTATTGGGCGGATCTGGTGTTGTTCGATCCGGCGACCGTGCGTGATGTAGCCGACTTCCACGACCCGCAACGTGCGGCGCAGGGCATCGATGGCGTGTGGATCAACGGTGTTTTGAGTTATCGCGATGGGCAGGGGAATGGTCGCAGGGAAGGGCGCTTTCTCGCGCGACAGGGTGATCTGCGCGACAATTTTCACTGAGGTTTCGCGGACTGCGTCACAGTGATGGCACATTGCGACTAAAAAAAGTCATCAACAGGCCGAATTGCTGACATCCACCCCGTCTACACTGTGGGGCCAATCAGTCAGGGAGCACCCCATGAGCTTCGGCAAAACCACCCCGATCCTGCGGATCTTCGATGAAGCCAAAGCTGTCGAGTTCTACGTCGATTTTCTGGGTTTCAAGATCGACTGGCAGCATCGCTTCGAGGCGACTTTTCCGTTGTATCTGCAGGTGTCGCGTGGTGAATGTGTGCTGCATTTGTCCGAGCATCATGGCGATGCGTGCCCGGGTTCGGCGCTGCGTATCGAGACGGACGAGCTGGAGGCGTTTCAGCAGCAGTTGGTGGCCAAGGATTACAAGTTCTCCCACCCGGGTATTCAGGCGATGCCGTGGGGGAGTCAGGACATGACGATCGTTGATCCGTTTGGTAATCGGTTGGTGTTTACCAACGCGATCAGCCTCTGAAGCGAAAAGCTCCTCACCCTAGCCCTCTCCCAGAGGGAGAGGGGACTGACCGAGTTGTCTGACGCTATGCACCGACCTGAAAGATCTGCAGCGATTATGGATTCACAGCAGCACTTTCAGGTCGGTGTATTTAGCGAACATCCCACTGTTGGCCCCTCACCTTAGCCCTCTCCCGGAGGGAGAGGGGACTGACCGAGTTGTCTGGCGCTATACATCGACCTGCAAGACCGAGTCGATTATGGATTCACCGCAGCACTTTCAGGTCGGCGTATCTAATCAATATACCCCGTTCGGCCCCCTCTCCCTCCGGGAGAGGGCTGGGGTGAGGGGAAAATGACACACCACAAAAAGAAGCCCGCCATCCAACCTTTCCAGTTGGGCAGCGGGCTTTTTCGTTACTCGGTCGGCACTAACCTGTCCAACACGCGATTGACGGCCATTTCCGCCACCATCACCACTTGCGCAATGCCCTGCAGGGTTTTGCGGTGAGTGCCTTCAACCTGCGCGGCATGGTTGTTGAGCATGACCGTCGCCGAACCCAGGGTTTCGCTGGCGTCGGCCAGCAGGGATTCGGTGTCGGCATTGGGGTTGGCCATGTACAGCGTGTTGGGGGTGTAGGGCGTGGCCATGAGGTCGGCGTTCGTCGGACCGAGATAATGGTCGAGCGCGCGCTCGGCGGCTTCGTGGAATTTCTTTGAGTCGGGGGATTCGTAGGGGGAGGCCGGGTCAGTGACCGGCGGGTTTGGCGTTATTTTGAACATAGCTGTGTTCCCTTTGTTGAGCGGCCACCCTTTGGCTACTAAACGAAAGGGTGGCAGCTGTACGCAGGTTAGTAGACCGGGGAACTCAGCTAAGCCGGCGCGCCGAAGCGCCCTGCGTACAGCCACCATATAGCTCAGGTGCGGGAGCACCTGTGATGAGTGTACGACCAGCAGAGTTACCACCGGGCTACTAAACCCGATCACTGGGAATCAGTGACGCAATCAAGTTACGCAGCATGCTCAGGGCGCACAAGCCGGCGGATTCTGGCTTAGGCGTAGGTTACGGCGCAAGGATTTGTGGGCTGTTTCGCGTAACGCTGAGTGTCTTTAAACACCTGTGATGCTGGATGTTTATTGCGCTCAAGTATCGAAGATTTACCTGTAGGAATCGGGTGCGGCAACTGGCGCATTCGCGAGCAGGCTCGCTCCCACAGTTGATCTCCGTTGTTCACAAAGTTGATGTTCACCGCCGGCCCAATGTGGGAGCGAGCTTGCTCGCGAAGAGGCCGGAACAATCACCCGCGATGCATCTGCCGAAACTCCCCCGGCGGCATCCCCCGCCGACTCTTGAACGTGCGATGAAACGACCTCGGTTCGGTAAACCCCAGATACTGCGCAATGTCCTGAATCGGCAGCGTGCTGTTGAGCAAATAATGCTCAGCCAGTTCCTGGCGCAGATCATCGAGAATCTGCTGATACGACGTCCCCGCCTGATGCAACTGCCGCTGCAACGTCCGTACGGAAACAGCGAGCTGTTCGGCGACCTGCTCCTTGCGTGGCAAGCCTTCCTTGAGCAACTGCCGCAGGATGTTCTTCACCTGCTGCTCAAGCGACGCATCCTCCAGCGTCGCCATCAAACCCAGCGCATGTTCTTCCAGCGTGCGCAGCAACTGCGCATCGGCCTGGCGCAACGGTAACTGCAAATAAGCCAGCGGTACGATCAACGCCGAATACGGTTGATCGAACAACACCGGGCAATCGAAAAACACCTCGTACTGCGCCGGCGCAGCCTCGGCCGGGCATGAATGTTCCAGCCAGACCCCGGCCGGCGACATCTGCGTATCAGCGATCCAGCGCGCGTATTGCAGCCACGAACCGAGGACGTTTTCCACCAGATGCCGGCGGATTCGCGGGCGCTGATAACGGCAAGTCCAGATGAGATGCACGTGACCGTCCAGCACCTCCGCGCGGCTGACGCCCATGTCGCCGACCAGTTTTTCGAACGGCATGATCCGGCTCATCGCATCGCCCAGCGTCGCGCAGTTCATGGTGATGTAACCGAGCACGCTCCACGAATTGGGCAGGACGAAATTCGCCGCGTTGAGCCCGAACAACGGATCGCCCGAGTGCTCGCAGAAATAATCCAGCAGCCGCTCATGCGCCTCTCCGGGCAAACGCAGGGTGTTGTCGCTCAACTGCTGCGCCTGCAAACCCGCCGCCGCCAACGCCGGTTCAATGGCCATGCCCAGTTGTTCGGCATGGCGCAGGTATTTGAGCAGTGGCGGAACCGAGGTGAAGCCAAGCGATTGCATGATCCCATTCCTTTGATCAATGGCGGCGAAGACGGACGAAATAGCCTGAAAGGTAATTTGAAACCCCGACTAAAGTAAATGGCTGACGCTTGCGCGACGTTTGACTCAATTGGCTACACGAACTGGCCGGATGCGACCGTGACACTTTGCGGCCGCTGGCTAGTATGGAGGCCTGAAATATCACTGATCCGACGGTTAAAAGGACACACGCATGCGACGCTGGAACGGCTGGGGAGATGCAACCACGGTGGTCGAACTGCCGGCCCAGGGCGCGGAGTTTCTTCATGAGCGACTGGGCGCGGGGCGCGCGCTGCCCGATGCCACGCTTGAAGCTGCATTGGCCCGGGTGCCGGCCTCGCGGTTACCGGCGCACACGTTGTACAGCGTCGATGTCCATGACCGCTTGCTGCATGCCCGAGGCCAGAGCCTGCCGGACTGGCTGGCGTTGCGCGAAGGTGCACTGGGCAATTATCCCGATGCGGTGGCGTTCCCCGAGACCGCTGAACATATTCGCCAATTGCTGGCGCTCGCTCACGAGCAGGACCTGTGCCTGATCCCGTATGGCGGCGGCACGTCGGTGGCCGGGCACATCAATCCGCCGGATTCGGCGCGGCCGGTGGTGACGGTGTCGCTGGCGCGTATGAATCGGCTGATCGACCTCGACGAACAAAGCCTGCTGGCGACGTTTGGTCCCGGTGCGAGTGGGCCGCAGGTGGAAAGTCAGCTGCGTGCGCGGGGCTACACGCTGGGGCATTTTCCGCAGTCGTGGGAGCTGTCGACGCTGGGCGGTTGGGTGGCCAGCCGTTCCAGCGGTCAGCAGTCGTTGCGCTATGGCCGGATCGAGCAATTGTTTGCGGGCGGAACCTTGGAAACCTTTGCCGGGCCTTTGGAAATTCCAACGTTCCCGGCCTCGGCGGCAGGCCCAGATCTGCGCGAAGTGGTGCTCGGTTGCGAGGGACGTTTCGGGATCATTTCCGAGGTCAAGGTGCGGGTCAGCGCCTTGCCCGCCGATGAGCGTTTCTACGGTGTGTTTCTACCTGATTGGCCGCAGGCACTCAGCGCCATCCGCCAATTGACTCAGGCGCGCGTGCCGCTGTCGATGCTGCGTTTATCTAACGCCGTGGAAACCGAAACGCAACTGGCGCTGGCCGGTCATCCGCAACAAATCGCCTGGCTGGAAAAGTACCTGAACCTGCGCGGCGCAGGCACGGGCAAATGTCTGCTGACCTTCGGCGTGACCGGCAATCGTCGACAAAACGCGCTGTCGCTAAAACAGGCGAGACACCACCTCAAGTCATTCGGCGGTGTCTTCACCGGCACCTTGCTCGGCAAGAAATGGGCGCAGAACCGTTTCCGTTTTCCTTACCTGCGCGAGAACCTGTGGAATGCCGGTTACGTGGTCGACACCCTCGAAACCGCTACCGACTGGAGCAATGTCGACAACCTGCTCAACCTCATCGAAAACAGCCTGCGCGAGGCCTTGGCCGCCGAGGGCGAACGCGTGCATGTGTTCACCCACCTGTCCCACGTCTACGGCGAAGGTTCGAGCATCTACACCACTTACGTGTTTCGCCCGGCGGCTGACTATCCGGCGACGCTGGCGCGCTGGAAAGCGCTCAAACAGGCGGCCAGCCAGACCATCGTCGACAACCACGGCACCATCAGTCACCAGCACGGCGTCGGCAAGGATCACGCGCCGTACCTGCTGCGCGAGAAGGGCGCATTGGCGATGGATGCCTTGCAGGCGCTGAGCAAACACTTCGATCCGGCCGGGCGCCTCAACCCCGGCACGCTGTTGCCGGAGTGACGGCCATGAGTCAGGACTGGAATGCCGCGTGGCGCCAACAGATTTTGCCGACGCTGGCCGAGGAAACCTGGGATCTGATCGTCATCGGCGGCGGCATCAGCGGCGCTGGCATTCTGCGTGAAGCCGCGCGCCGAGGTTGGCGCTGCCTGTTGCTGGAGCAGCGCGACTTTGCCTGGGGCACTTCCAGCCGATCATCGAAAATGGTCCATGGCGGTTTGCGTTATATCGCCAAGGGCCAGTGGCGCCTGACCCGCGACTCGGTGCGCGAGCGCCAGCGCTTGCTTGACGAAGTCCCGGGACTGGTCGAGCCGATGAGTTTCATGATGCCGCACTATCGCGGCGGCTTTCCCGGACCTCGGGTGTTGGGTGGTTTGCTGAGCGTTTATGACGCCTTGGCCGGGCGTCGCAGCCATCGTTTTCATGATGCGCAACAGCTTCGATATCTGGCGCCAGGGGTGAAGGAAATCGACTTGCTCGGCGGCACCAGTTTTGTCGATGCGCTGACTGATGATGCACGGTTGGTGATGCGTGTGTTGAGCGAAGCGCGGGCCGTTGGCGCTGTCGTGGTCAATGGCGTTCGCGTCGAACATTTGCTGCGAGAAAACGGCCGTGTTTGCGGAGTTCAGATCGAAGATTGCGAGGCGGGCACAACCCTGAAATTGCGCTGCGACGTGCTCGCCGTGGCGACTGGCGCGTGGGCTGAACGCCTGCGGCCGATGGAGGCACCACGGCAATTGCGGCCGTTGCGCGGCAGTCATTTGTTGCTGCCGGGGTGGCGTTTGCCGGTGGCGCAGGCGTTCACGTTTCTGCATGAGCGCGACCGGCGTCCGGTGTTCGTTTTCCCATGGGAGGGCGCGACAGTGGTCGGCACCACGGACCTCGATCACCGTGAGGATCTGGATCAGAGCGCGAGCATCAGCGGCGAAGAGCTCGACTACCTGCTGGCCGCCTGCACGCAACAATTTCCCGGCGCGCAAGTGAGTGCTTCGGATGTGCTGTCGACATGGTCCGGCGTGCGTCCGGTGGTCGGCAGTGCAGCGGGTAATCATCAAGACAAACCCTCGAACGAAACCCGTGAACATGTGCTGTGGCAGGAGCCCGGTTGCGTGACCCTGGCCGGCGGCAAGCTGACCACGTTTCGTCCACAAGCCATCGAAGTGCTAAAGGCCTGCGCGGCCATGCTCGAACGTCCGTTGGTCGATGACGCCGCGCCGGTGTTTGCCGCTGTCCCTGCGCTGGCGATTCCAGAGTTGAGCAGCCATCAATGGCGACGTCTCGCCGGGCGACATGGGCGCGACTTGCCAAGGCTGGCGCAACTGCTCAGGGAGATCGGTCATGACACGGTCGGCGCTACAGATACGCTGTGGGCCGAACTGGCCTTCGCCTGTGAGACGGAAATGATCCTACACCTCGACGATCTGCTACTGCGCCGCACGCGTCTCGGTCTGCTGTTGCCGCGCGGTGGCGAAGACTATTTCGCCGCCATCCGCCAACTCTGTCAGCCACGACTGACCTGGAGCGACGAACACTGGCAGCAGGAAGAACAGCTTTATCGGGCGTTGTGGCAACGCCATCACGGTTTGCCGGATGCCACGCCTTGATGCCCCTTGAAGAGAGCTCCATGGATAACCACCCGAACAAGCGTTACCTGCTGGCGATCGACAACGGCACCCAGAGCGTGCGCGCGTTGCTCTTCGATCTGCAGGGCAATCTGCTCGGCAAAGGCAAGGTCGAACTGCAGGCGTACTACTCGACGCAACCGGGCTGGGCCGAGCAGGATCCGGAGTATTACTGGGCAAAACTCGGCGAGGCGTGTCAGCAGGTCTGGGCGCAGACCGGCATCGATCGCTCGCAGATTGCCGGCGTTTCGCTGACTACGCAGCGTGGCACGGTGATCAACGTCGATGCCGAAGGCAAGCCGTTACGTCCGGCGATTCTGTGGCTCGATCAACGGCAGAGCGAGGTCGAGGGCGGGATCAAAGGACCGTGGGGCTGGTTGCTCAAACTGGTCGGCGCGCAGGGTACGGTGGATTATTTTCGCGCTCAGGCTGAGGCTAACTGGATAGCAAAACACCAACCTGACGTGTGGGCGGCGACGGACAAGTTTTTGCTGCTGTCGGGGTTTCTCACCCATCGACTCTGCGGGCGTTTTGTCGACTCCGTAGGCTGCTGCGTCGGCTATCTGCCGTTCGACTTCAAACGGCTGAAATGGGCCGCGCCGAGTGACTGGAAATGGCAGGCGCTGGCGGTGCGTCCCGAGCAATTGCCGAGCCTGCACAAACCCGGTGAAACCCTCGGCTACATCACCGCTGAAGCCGCTCGCCACACTGGCATTCCCGAAGGCTTGCCGCTGATTGCCGCGGGGGCTGACAAGGCTTGCGAAGTGGTCGGTGCCGGCGTGGTCGATGCGAGCACGGTGTGCCTGTCTTACGGCACCACGGCAACGATCACCAGCACCCGCTCGCGCTATCTGGAAATCGTTCCGTTGATCCCGCCGTACCCCTCGGCGGTGCCCGATCAGTTCAACTGCGAGGTGATGATTTATCGCGGTTACTGGATGGTCAGCTGGTTCAAGAACGAGTTTGGGTTGCGTGAGATGCAGCAGGCCAAAGAGCAGGGCATCGAGCCGGAGCAGTTGTTCGATGCGCTGGTCGATGCGGTGCCGCCAGGTTCGATGGGTTTGATGCTGCAGCCGTACTGGTCGCCGGGGATTCGTGAACCGGGTGTCGAGGCGAAAGGCGCGATGATCGGCTTCGGCGATGTGCACACTCGCGCGCATATTTACCGGGCGATTCTTGAGGGATTGGCGTATGCGTTGCGTCAGGGCATGGAGAATATCGAGCGGCGTTCGAAGGTCTCGGTCAAGCGTTTGCGCGTGGCCGGTGGTGGTTCGCAGAGTGATGCGGCGATGCAGCTGACGGCGAATATTTTCGGCCTGCCGGCGGAGCGTCCGCATGTGTACGAAGCGTCGGGTCTGGGGGCGGCGATTTGTTGTGCGGTGGGGTTGGGGTTGCATGCGGATTTCCCCACGGCCATCGCGGCGATGACTCGGGTGGGCGTGGTGTTCACCCCGCAGCCCGAGGCTCAGAAAATCTATGAGCAACTGTACAAAGAGGTCTACCTGCGCATGTACCGCCAGCTTAAACCGCTGTATCAAAGCATCCGCAAAATCACCGGTTACCCCGCTTAGCTGACCACCACAAATCCCTTGTAGGAGTGAGCCTGCTCGCGATAGCGGAGGGTCAGTCAGCATCTATTTGACTGACACACCGCTATCGCGAGCAGGCTCGCTCCCACAGGGTGGCAGTGGTGTTTTTGATATCGGGTAATTGGCGCCATCGGAGACTTTTTCTGGTGAGATCGGACAGTGTCAGCGGCGGGGTCGGTTGTTAGGCTCATCCCCCACGGCACCGCCAATAAGAACCAGAAGCAATGAAACTGACTTCCCTCCTGTTGCTGCTTTGTGCAACGGCCCCGAGCGCCTGGGGCTGGTCGAACCATACGGTGGGCAGCTATCTGGCTCTGCAGGAACTGCCGGCGTTGCGTGATGCACCAGCGGTTGAAGTCGAGCCACTGGAGCAGTTTCTCACCGAGCAATACCCGGCCGTGCTGGCGCTGTTGGAGCAACAGGAAAGCTTCGCCCGCGAGCACCTTGCTCAATACCCGCCACGCCCTGACAACCTGAAATTGCCTGCGGTGCCGAGCGACAATCTGCGCCACGACTTCCTCACGGCGTTGCGCATCAATCCCGAGATTCATCTGGCGATGGTCATCCAGCCATTGCCCGGCAAAGATCTGCCCGAACGTGAGCATTTGCAGGCCAATCAGGTCATGGTCGAGCAAACCCTTTCGCCTTGGAATCGCCAACGCTTCATCGTGGTCGCCGATCATGAAAAAGTCGCCCCGCTGGCCATACTCGCCAGCGCCGCCGACGAGCCGGATTACGGCCACGACATCAATCTGTTCAGTGATAACCCCGGCGAGGTCGGCGCGCTCTACGGTTTCGGCCCGCAACCGTTCGGTGATGCGCGTTTCCAGTACAGCTCGCAGGCGCCTTTCCACATGGGCTTCTTCCATGAAAGCGCGGTGGTGTATGCCGCTGCCGGTTTCCTCGAGCGCAGTTGGCCGGACTGGCGCGCGTATCAATACATGGGCCTGGCGCGACTGGCGTTTGCCAGCGGTCATCCGTATTGGGGTTATCGCTTTCTCGGCTGGGGCCTGCACCACATTCAGGACCTGACTCAGCCGTATCACGCCAAGCCGTTGCCCGGCGTCGACCTCGCCAGTCTTTTGCTGCTGGAAGGCAAGGCAATCGCCGGTTTCGCTGAGGACAAACAAGCCTCCATCGAGCGCGTCGCTACTCGGCACATGGAAGTGGAGAAGTATCAGTCGACCTGGCTGCGCCGCGTGCTGCGCACGGGGCAGCCGCATCCGATGCTTGATGCTTACGCCGATGTAGCCCAAGACAAAAGCTACCCGCCGTACTCGGTCGACTACCTGCGCGAAGTCGTCAGCGCCGAAGCGGTCAACGATTCCGCAGCCTTCGACGAAGCCATCGGGCAGTGGCTGGAAACGGCGCCCGTCAGCGGTGATTTCAGCAGCGGCAATCAACTTCATAGCGAAGATTTCGACCACCCGGCACTCAACCAGCAGTTGTTCAAGCTGCTTGGGCATTTCGGCGCGCACAGTCGGATTTACGTCAGCGCGGGATTGGCGCCGTAGCGTGGCAACGTACACCAAAACAATAAAAACACAGGGAAGGAGGAACACATGATCAACACTCGATTGCGCCTGACGGGCGCCGCGCTCCCCGGTGTCGGCCTGGCCGGGTTGCTGCAACTGTGCGCAGTCGATGCGGCGCACGCGGTGGAATTCAGCCTGATGGACAAACAGGTCACCGGCTCCCTCGATACGACCTTGTCTTACGGCCGTTTGTGGCGGGTGCAGGGCCGCGACAAGACTAACGATGACGTCAACACCAACGACGGCAATCGCAACTTCGACACCGGGCTGGTTTCCGAGGTGTACAAGATCACCTCCGAGCTTGAAGCCAACTATCAGAACTACGGCGTGTTCGTGCGCGGCACCGCGTTCTACGACACGCAACTGATGGACAAGCGCAACGACTACTACGACAACAACAGCCCGTCGCAACCGAGCCAGAGCTACCCGCAGGATAACCATTTCACCAGCCAGACCCGCGACATTGCCGGCAGCCGCATCGAGATGCTCGACGCCTACGTGCATGGCAGTTGGGACGTTGCTCAGATGCCGGTGACCGCGCGCGTCGGTCGACAAGTGTTCAACTGGGGCGAGGGGATTTTCTATCGCGGCGGGATCAACACCACCAACCCGGTGGACGCCGCCAAGTACCGTTTGCCCGGCGCCGAAGTGAAGGAAGTGCTGGTGCCGGTCGAGGCGCTGAGCTTCAACATCGGCCTGACCGATTCGCTGACCATGGAGAGTTTCTACCAGACCAACTGGAAGGAAACCCGTATCGACCCGGTCGGCACGTTTTATTCGCAAACCGACCTGTTCGCCGACGGTGGCAACACCGGTTACAACAACTTCAGCGGCACCGCGCTTGATACACCGGTGCCCGGCTTTGGCAACGTCATCGGTTTGTACAGTGCACTGGGCAACAACCCGTTGCTGAACTCCGCCCTGCAAACCACTGGCCTGTACGCCAACGGCGTCACTCCGGCCTACGGCAACACGCTGAAAGTGGCGAGCATCGGCAAGGACTACAACGCACGCAACGATGGCCAGTTCGGCTTTGCCTTTCGCTACATCGCCGAACAACTCAACAGCACCGAGTTCGGTTTGTACCTGGTCAACTACCACGCCAAGGAACCGACCATCGCGGCGGATCTGGGTGGCTACAACGGCATCGACATGGATGCGCTGACCAGCCTGTTGTCCGGTGTCGCTGGCAGTCAGGCCGGGGCGCTGGCCAATGGTCTGGCCACCGCTGATGTGATGGGCAATATCCAGGCGCATCGGCGCTATGCCGAAGACATCCGCATGTACGGTTTCAGCTTCAACACCACACTGGGCGAGGCATCGGTGTTCGGCGAAATCGCTTATCGGCCGAACCTGCCGATCGGTGTCGCAGCCACCAACGATTTGATCGGTGACCTGGCCAACGGTGCTGCCGTGGCGGTGACAGGCAGGTCGATCAACGTCGGCGGACAGATGGTCAATCTCAACAGCGAGATCAACAACGCCGAACGTGTCGAAGCGTTTAACACCTCGCTCGGCACCATTTACAACTTCGGCCCGACCGCTTCGTTCGACTCGCTGTTCGGCATCTTCGAACTGGCCTCAGAACACCTGCGCGGCAGTAGTCTGCAATACACCGCGTATGACGGCAGCCGTCGTTTTTACGCGGGCACGGGCAACTATTCCTATGTCTCTGGCGGTGATCGCGACGATCAGGTCAACCGCAATTCCTACAGCTACACGGCAATGCTCAACGGCACCTGGAACGATGTGTACGCCGGGGTCAACGTCTCGCCGTACATCGTCTACAAGGACGATTTCGAGGGCAACAGCTATCAGGCTGGCAACACCATCGAAGGTCGCAAGGCCTACACGCTGGGGATCAAGGCCAACTACCAGAACAAGCTCGAAGCTGAACTGCAATACACCGAGTTCTACGGCGGCGTGCAGAACAACGGCATCCGCGACCGCGACAACGTCGGGTTCAACCTCAAGTATTTCCTTTAAAGGCTACACACAGCCCCTGTGGGAGCGAGCCTGCTCGCGAAGAGGCCGGCACGTTCAACATTGATGTCGACTGACCCACCGCTTTCGTCGGAACGCCGCCCGGAGCAGGCTCGCTCCCACAGGTTTTTGTATTTTGGAGAAGATCATGGTTCACACTTCGGGATTGACCAAAGCTTCGCTAGGGTTTGTTTTAGGCCTTGCCGCTAGCAGCGTCTTCGCGGCCATCACCCCACAACAAGCCGAACAACTGAAAACCACCCTGACCCCCATGGGCGCCGAGCGCGCCGGCAACGCCGCCGGCACCATCCCCGCCTGGACCGGCGGCATCACCCAGGCGCCCGCCGGCTACAAACCGGGCCAGCATCACCCCGATCCGTACGCGGCCGACAAACCGCTGTTCACCATCACCAAAGCCAACCTCGACCAGTACAAAGCCCACCTCAGCCCCGGCCAGATCGCCCTGTTCAACAGCTACCCCGACACCTTCCAGATGCCGATCTACCCATCCCGCCGCTCCGGCTCGGCGCCGCAATGGCTGTACGACAACACCCTGAAAAACGCCACCTCGGCCAAATTGCTCGAAGGCGGCAGCGGCTTCTCCGATGCCTACGGCGGTGTGCCATTCCCGGTACCCAAGGACGGCGTTGAAGTGCTGTGGAACCACATCACCCGGTATCGCGGCATCTACGTCGTGCGCCGCGCTTCCGAAGCGCCGGTACAACGCAACGGCAGCTTCGCGCTGGTGACATCGCAGCAGGAAGCGCTGTTCAACTATTACCGCCCGAACGGCCAGTTCGCCGACCTGAAAAACATCCTGTTCTACTACCTCGCCTTCGTGAAAAGCCCGGCACGATTGGCCGGCGGTGCCGCACTGGTGCACGAAACCCTCGATCAACTCAAGGACGCACGCCAAGCCTGGATCTACGACGCCGGCCAACGCCGCGTGCGTCGCGCACCGAACCTCGCCTACGACACGCCGATCGCTTCCTCCGATGGCCTGCGCACCGCCGACGACACCGATCTGTTCAACGGCTCGCCGGACCGCTATGAGTGGAAGCTCAAGGGCAAACAGGAAATCTACATCCCCTACAACAACTACAAAGTCGCCAGCCCCGACGTGAAGTACGCGCAACTGCTTACCCCGGGCCACCTCAACCCGCAATACACCCGCTACGAACTGCACCGCGTGTGGGTGGTGGAAGGCAACTTGAAACCGGGCTCGCGGCATATCTATTCCAAGCGAGTGCTGTTTCTCGATGAAGACAGCTGGGGCGCCGCGCTGGTCGATCAGTACGATGGGCGAGGGGAGTTGTGGCGGGTGTCGATGGCCTACCTGAAAAACTTCTACGACCTGCCGACGACGTGGAGTGCGCTGGATGTTTTCCACGATTTGCAGGCGCGTCGTTACTACGTGCAGAACCTTGATAACGAAGAAGCGGAGACTGTCGATTTCGCGCAGCCAGTGCCGGAGGATGCGTACTTTATGCCGTCGGCGTTGCGGCAGCGTGGGACGCGGTGATGGCTGAAGTTTAATTCCGCACCACTGACAAAAAAAGCCCGAAGCCACCGATACATTTGGCTTCGGATTTGTTCTGTGGAGTTAAAAATATCTACTTTACAGATATATGTATTTGAGATAATTTGGGCGCATGTAGGGATACCAGAACCGAAAATTGTATGAGAGTGATCACAAAAGCGGCGGTTGCGCGGGCCATTGAGACTCATGGCCAGTGGAGAGATCCTCTCACCTTGTGGCTAACCATCTTCGACAGAGCATCGCTGCGCTTCGAGTCGTTTGAGAAGCTTCGTCAAGACTGGGCCAGCGCCTCAGGTTGGAACGTTGATCGTATCCCTCACTCGAAGCTGAGGCTGACGAGCAAGAAAGGTCCGCTTGATATTTACGTTTTTGATATCAAGAAAAACGAGTGCCGTGTCATTACGTGGATCAACACGAAGACTGGCACTATCTATATCAAAGACATTCTTCCCCATGCCGGATATGACAAATGGTGGAAGGGTGATGTCAAGTAGTTGGCCAGAATGAAATACGCTATTTATGTTTAACGAAAATACAGGTGATCTCAATGAAGCGTAATAAAGTCGAAGCGACAGGACTGGATTCCTTCATAGCCGATATTTCACCCATGCTTGAGGGACTGGGCGATCAGCTAGCGACTTTGTCCAAGTTGTTGTCTGCCTGCCATGATCCGATAAAAAATGATGACGATCTGCAAGTGCGAATGGCCCTGATTGATGAGCTTTATTCCCACGCAAGCACCGAGGATCATGCTGCGGCACGATTTGCGGAGTTTGTGGCTGATCGGGTTTATGAGTACGAGAATGAAACGGTGTTGATTGCTTATTCGTCCCAATCTGAAGCGCTGGCGTTTCTGCTGTCGGAAAGAGGCGTCAAACAGAAGGACTTGTCTGAGATCGCAACTCAGAGTGCTGTTTCAGAGATATTGAATAACAAGCGAAAAATGACCGTTGCACAGATAAAGGGATTCGCCGAGTTCTTTAAAGTGCCGGTCGAGTTTTTTATGCACGGTGTGGTTTGACGTGAAGCGGTGAAAGGCCTGACGCAATCGCGGACAAGCCCGCTCCCACACCTCATGAGTCGAACACAACATCTGTGAACGACTCAAAACCCTGTGGGAGCGGGCTTGCCCGCGATTGATTTTTGGTTTCAGCGCGAAATCAGGATCAAACGCGGAAGTGGCTGACCATCTGTTGCAATTGACCACCCAAACGCGCCAGTTCAACACTCGACGCTGCCGTCTCATCACTCGCCGCTGCGGTCTGTTCCGACACATCGCGCACGTTGATGATGCTGCGGCTGATCTCTTCAGCCACTGCACTTTGCTGTTCAGCCGCTGCAGCGATCTGCTGGTTCATCGACTGGATGTTCGACACCGTGCGGGTGATGTTTTCCAGTGATGCGCCAGCCTTGCGCGTCAGCGCTACGCTGCTGTCGGTCAGGGCGCGGCTGTTGCTCATTACCGCCGAGACTTGCTGGGTGCCGTTCTGCAGACCGGCGACCAGGCCTTCGATTTCTTCGGTGGATTTCTGCGTACGCTGGGCCAGGCCACGAACTTCATCGGCGACCACGGCAAAACCACGACCGGCTTCACCGGCACGCGCGGCTTCGATCGCAGCGTTGAGGGCGAGCAAGTTGGTCTGTTCAGCAACAGCCTTGATCACGTCCATGACGCTGCCGATCTTGTCGCTTTCCTGTTGCAGCACGCTCATGGCTTCGGTGGAACGCACTACTTCGCTGGCCAGACGCTCGATCTGCGCGATGGCTTCGTTGACCACTTTGTCGCCTTCACGGGCTTCACCGTCAGCGGCGGCAGCAGCTTGCGAGGCTTCTTCGGCGTTGCGCGCAACTTCCTGCACGGTGGCGGTCATCTCGTGCATCGCGGTGGCGACCTGATCGGTCTCGACTTTCTGGCTGTTCACACCGGCGCTGGTCTGCTCGGTCACGGCCGAGAGTTCTTCGGCGGCGCTGGCGATCTGGGTGACGCCGTCGCGGATGCCGCTGATCAAGTCACGCAGGGTCACGCCCATGCGTGCGATGCCTTGTTGCAGCACGCCGAGTTCGTCGCGACGGGTGACCGTGACGTTCTGGGTCAGGTCGCCGCTGGCGATGCGCTCGACCACAGCCAGGGTTTCTTGCAGCGGACGGGTGATCTGACGGGTGATGATCACCGCAGCAATCACGCCGACCAACAGCGCCAGCAGGGTGCTGATCAACTGGAAGGTACGCGCCTGGGCACTTTCGATGTCGCGACGGTCGAGCTGGATCTGATACAGCTGCTCGCTGGTGGTGACGATGGCGGCGCCTTGATCAGTCATTTCCTTACGCGCCTGCACCGCATCGGTGTTGGCATTTTTATACGCCATCAATGCGCTGCGATAGTTGACCAGTGCGGTTTCCAACTGACGCAGGGCATCTTGCTGAGAATCAGCGAAATGCACGTTCAGTTGCTTGAGGCTGGCGATCGCGACATCCACCTGGCCGACGGCTTTCTGCTCGGTGTCGGCGTTGGTGGTGGCGGTGTAACCGCGAACTTCGTAGCGCGCGAGGATGAACGCTTCCTTGGCGGCGGTGATCGCCTGGAACTGTTCGAAACGCTGCTCGCTCATGTCCATCTGCTGTACGCGCTTGCTGATCGATTCGATCTGGTTGTACGCGGTCTCGGCACTCACGCTCATGCTGTCGCGGGCGCTGTTGCCGGTGCGATAGGCGTTGCGCATTTTGTTCAGCGACGTCTGGTATTCAGCGATGGTCGCGGCCTGCTCCTTGAGCAGTTTGACGTTTTCCGGGCTCTTGAAGCTGTTGATCAGCTTCTGTTGCTGCGCGGCGAAGCTTTCCAGGGTGGTCTGCACATTCTGCGCGGCGGTTTCATCGCCATTGGTCAGCATGTATTGCAGGCGCACCACACGCAGTTTGGTCAGGCCGGCGTTGAGCTGGGTGATGTCGCTCATCCAGTTGCTGCGGTCGATCAGGCCACCGAGGCTGGTCCAGCCTGTCAGGGCCAGCACGCAGGTCAGGGCCAGCACCAGGCCGAAGCCCAGGCCCAATTTCATGTTCACGCTGATGTTGCCGAACCAGCTATTCATCAAAAATCCTCCAGAAACGTTGGGTTTCTTGTCGTCGGTTAGGCTGGAAGATTGTTGTTTTTTTGAGCCAGCAAGGGTGTTAGCAGGTTTGTATCGGCCGCATTTCCCAGAGCTGAAAGGATTTTGTCCTACGGAATTTGTAACGGCCCCGCTGAGGCTCTTTTTCATCGCGGGTTCAGGGGCGTGCCTGCACGAGATGATCGTGTAGCGGCTACCTCAATAACTGACGAAGTAATAAGCCTGCCGACCGACTCTCAGGGTCTTGAGCACTTTCAACGGTGCGACAGGTTCGCGGTCTGCCGCCATGACGGCGACGTGGGATGGCGAGGCTGCGAGGAAGTCTCGCAGTTGCGCGTCGGTATCCAGGCCTTTCAGCACCTGCCGGGTGTAAAAAACGCTGGCGCCGCCGACGCGTTCATTGGCTTGAAACAACGCAACTTGTCGACCTTCGGCTTGCAGCATTTGAATGTGTTCGCTCAACGGCAGGAACGATAGCTTTTTGTCGGCGTGGGGCAGCGCCCATTGCGCGGCCGCGAGATAACTGCCGATCACCAGCGTGAGTACGCCGACTGCCAGTGTCTGACGCTGCCGGGCGATTCGGCCTACGAATCCATTGCCTGATTCGTACTGTTTCAAGCGCTCGAACAGCACGCCCGCATACTCCGCTGCGATCACCGCAGCGGCCGGTGTCATCGACATCAGATACACCGTGCGCTTGCTCGACGCCAACGTCAGCATCACGAATTGTGCAACCATCCACAGGCTGAAAAACAGCAAGTAGCGGTTGGCCTGCAATTGTTTGCGGAAATGCCAGAGCCCCAGGTACACCAGAATGTTCCAGGGCAGAAAGGCTTCCGGCAGTTTGGCGAGGTAGTAATAGAACGGTTCGTAGTGGCCGGCCTCGACGAACGATCCGCTGAAGCGCCCGACGCTGTTGGTCAACAGCACTTCTCTGACGGCTTGTGCGCCGCCGTGCTGAAAGAGGATGACGAGCCAGATCAGCAGCGGAATCAAGCCGACCAGGGTCAGTAAGCCCGGCCGCAGCCAGTCAACGATTTTCAGGCGCTTGTCCATCAGGTTGTCGGCCAGAAGGTAAGCAAAAATCACCACCCCCGGCATGGCCAGCCCCAGCACACCTTTGCTCAACGTGGCGATGGCAATCCCGACAATAAACAACAGCGAGCTGCCGACACTCGGTGCCCGTTGCGCTTGATAAAAGGCGAGCAACGCCGTGGTCACGCCGAGAGCGAGCAACGCATCCTCACCGACGCCGCGCACATTGCTCCAGTAACTGGCCATGGTCGCGAGCAGAATGCCTGCCGTCCAGGCGACCATTTTCGGTCGTCCAAACCGGCGCAACATGCCGTACAGCAGCATCACACTGATTAAACCGGCCACCGCCGACGCCAGCCGCACCGCCCACGGTGAAACGCCAAACACGCGCATGGCGCCGGCATCCAGCCACAGGCTCAGTGGTGGTTTTTCCAGAAACGGCTCGCCAAACAGCCGAGGCGTCACCCAGTCGTTATCAAGGTGCATCTCCATGGCGATGCCGGCGACGCGAGCCTCGGTGGAGCCTTGCAATTGATGGCCGCCCAAGGCGAAGAAAAACAGCAGGGCAGCAAGCAGAAACAGCGAAGTGACGGCACGCGACATAGGTTTCAGGCAACCGGAAGGGGCGGGAGGCCTGAGCATACGACGGCAATCCTTAACGAATTGTGAAACTCACGCCAAAGGTTTCGACCAGCGCTTTTCTGGTGTTTCGAACCTCGAATTGACCAGCGCCGTCAGCACGTGGTCCTGCCAGCGCCCGGCAATGTTCAGATACGCCTTGGCGTAACCCTCGCGTTCGAAGCCCAACCGCTCAAGCAAGCGCTCACTGCGCTCGTTGCCGGGAATGTAGTTGGCCATGATCCGGTGCAGGTTCTGGATATCGAACATGTAGTCGATGCCAGCCTTCAGCGCTTCGTGCATCAAGCCCTGTCCCTGTTGGGCTTCATCAATGTGATAACCCAGATAACACGCCTGAAAGGCCCCGCGAATAATGCCGCTGAAGTTGCAGGCGCCGATCATTTGCTGGCCATCCGGGGTCAACAGCGCGAAGTGCATGGCCAGCCCGGCCTCGAAGGCGCTGGCCTGTATTTCAAGGCGCCGGCGAATCTGCTCGGTGGAAAAATATTCGGTGGTGCGGATAGGCGACCATGGCGCGAGGTGGCGTTGGTTGCGTCGGTAGAACTCGCTTTCAAGTTCGGCCTGGTCCGGAGCCAGTATCGCGAGCGTCAGGCGTTGGCAGGGCAGGGTCAACAGCGGCATCGGATGCTCCGGAGTGGGGGATCTTCCGGCAGGTTGGCGCACTCGCCTGTGGGAGAGCAAGCCCTCGCAGGTTGGAGCGGTAAATCCGAGGCAAAAAAAAGCCCGCAGGAGCGCGGGCGAACCGTAGTTTCTTGAATGAGCGAGCGGACTGTACAAGGCTTGGCCGCGTAGCTGCAGTGAAGAAAAATTCATCTCGATGGGCGGCTCGGCGTTGTCCGATGCTCACCCGAGCGACGGGGCGACTCGTACAGGTTTCACCCGTCAATGGCGGGTTTCAGGCCCGCAGGTTTGCGGTCCCTGCGGGTCAAGATTGTCCCGCGCCCGGCAGACCAGGATCTCGGCCAGTGCGCTCAGTTGCTTCATTGCCACCGCCACATGGCGTTTGGAGCCGTCGAACTCATCGGCAAGGTTTGCGCTGATGGCGACGAGGGAGTCGAGGATCTCGCTGGCGTGGGTAAGCAGCGTCAGTGTGTCGACATCGTCGCGCACCCTGATGAGCTGATTGAGAGGAACATTACGCCGCCGACGGGTCGCCTCGGTGCGTGCGGTGGTATTCGACTGAGTTTGGGTGCTGGAAGCGGGCGCGTCGGAAGGTGCCGAGCCAACCAGCGAAAGTTGTGGGGTCTTTTTCATGACGTAGCTCCGTGGAGTGAACATTCACTGCAATTGCGGCTGCCAAACCGTCCGTTGGATGGCAGTGGTCGTGGAGCGTAACGCCCTGAGGAACTGTCCACCAGTTCATCAAAGTCGACGCGTGTTGCGGGAATTTTCCTAGGACGTTCGGTGTGGGAAGGAGGGCGTGCCGATAAAACCAAACGGCAGTCGCGATGATCACGGAAAGCCATCTCAAGCATGTAGTCAGCGGGCGGAACGGTTCACATAATTCTCACCTGAGTTCTGCCATGATTGTCACCGGTATTTCATCGGCCCGAGCGAGTGATCCCGTCATGAATGTGAGCATCCTCTACGCTTTGGTTGCGGCAGCATTGTTTGGCGCCAGTACGCCACTCGCCAAGCTCCTAGGCGTACAGATTTCACCGATTCTATTGGCCGGGTTGCTCTATCTGGGCAGCGGTCTGGGTTTGACCGTCCTGCGTTTCGCCCGCGATCGAGGCTGGCAACGTTCCGGACTCGGCACCGGCGAATGGCCGTGGCTGGTCGGAGCCATCGGCTTCGGCGGCGTGCTGGCACCGGTGGCGTTGATGTTCGGTTTGACCCGAACGTCCGGCGCGAGCGCGTCACTGATGCTCAATCTGGAATCAGTGCTCACGGCGCTGCTGGCGTGGATAGTGTTCAAGGAAAACGCCGATCGGCGAATCGTGATCGGCATGCTCGCCATCGTGGCTGGCGGTGTCGTGTTGTCCTGGCCGCAAGAGGCCGTGTCGGCGCAAGACTGGACAGGGCCGCTGGCCGTCGCCTTCGCCTGCTTTTGCTGGGCCATCGATAACAACCTGACGCGTAAGGTCTCTGCCTCGGATGCACTGTTTATCGCGGGCAGCAAAGGTCTTGTGGCGGGAGTGGTCAACTGCGGCCTGGCCTTGTTAATCGGCAAACAACTGCCCGCAACCGCCTCGCTGGTGCCCATCCTGCTGGTCGGGTTTCTCGGTTACGGGGTCAGCCTGGTGATGTTCGTCCTCGCCCTGCGTGGGCTGGGCAGTGCACGCACCGGCGCGTACTTTTCCACCGCGCCGTTTCTGGGCGCAGCTATCTCGATTCTGCTGCTGGGCGAGTCGGTGTCGCTGATGTTCCTGCTCGCTGCGGCGTTAATGGCCGTGGGGGTATGGATTCACTTGATGGAGAACCATATTCATGAGCATCAGCACGAACGGCTCGAGCATGATCATCGCCACACACACGACGAGCATCACCAGCATACGCACGGGTTTGACTGGGATGGAACGGAGCCGCACAGCCATCCGCATGTGCATACGCCGATGCGTCACCGGCATGCACATTTTCCGGATATTCATCACCGGCATGAGCACTGATTGAATGTCGAAAGTCTGTCAATTGATATCACTGTGATATCATTTTTTGCCAGTTTCTTCAGTCTTTCATTCGAGTCATTCCATGAAACCCTTTTTCCTGCTGCCCCTTGTGACCCTCTTTTCGACTGTCAGCGTTGCCGCTGCACCCTCACCAGTGGCGTCATTTGCCGCTTGTGACGATCACTCACTGGCCGTTGTGCAATCACCATTGATCAAGGATCTGGTGCCGAACTCTGTCGAAAATGGCCAGATAAAATTGTCCGGCGGCACCAAGAGCGACATGGGGCAGCGCTGGATGTTTGCCAAACCGGTCGAGATTGATGGCATGTCGTTGACCGGCTTCTACGCCGAAGACATGGATCTGATGGGCACGCGCATCATCAGTTGGGGCTTCTACGCCAAGCAGACGCCGAATGAACTCCACACTCAACTGGAAAAAGCGGGCGGGCCACGCCTGGAGATGTCGCAGGGACTCTACGCACGCGCGGAAATCTGGTCCCATGGCAAATCCAGCTGGCAGCCGGAAGATCCTGCCGCCACTGCCGGTAAGCTGGTGGTCGACAGTGCTGAGCGGGTGTTCTTGATCGAACCGGCTCCGGAAGAGCTGAGTGCTGGGAGTAAGGGGATGTTTACTTGCTCGATTCAGGGCAAGGTTAATGAGGCGATGCTTAAGTCCAGTCGTCCGGATTTGGTTAGTGTTGCTCATTGATGGAGCATGAGTGCAGGTAGGAAAAAGGACGACATTGTGTCGTCCTTTTTTGTAGGTTGGCGGAGCATCGCCGGGGTTATCGAGCCTGAACGATTGCAGGCTGCGGTCGTGGATCCCCGGTTTGGCTGATGTCCAGATGCAACAAAGCCCGCACTTGGCGGGCCTTGTTGTTGAGAGTTGGTGGAGCCGGGGGGATTTGAACCCCCGTCCGCCAGTACTCCGCTGTCGGTACTACATGCGTAGCCGTTTCTATTAAGTTAACCCTCAGCGACCCGAAGGGCAGGGTGCTTTGGGCGAGTTGTGTAAGTTTTAGCCGCTTCGTCCACAACGTACTGCACGGCGATTCTGTTCTATATGACAATCATTTTGGGTTTACAGACATCCCCTGATGATTGCTGGACCCGAAGGTACCAGGAGCATTGTCAGCTGCAATTAAGCAGCGAGAGCAACACCGTATTGGTCGTCATTGGCAACTATAAGTAGTTGCAACAGTGGATTTACGACTTCTGTTACCAAGTCGGCATGCACCTAAAGTTTCGCAACCGGCGTCGAATCCTAAACGGCCCCGAACTCATTGCTCAGTACATCTGTTTGAGCAACAAGCCTGCGCAGTGTACGCCAATCGGCCCGCGAGGCCAACCCGAAGGTTGGCCGGGACGCTGATCAGTTGTTGGTACCGGTGGATTTGCGCAGTTCCACGATGGTTTGCGAGGTTTCCGCAATGCAATCGTCGAATTTGCCTTGAGCCTTGAGCGCCTCGGCCTTGCTCACACTGGCGTTAGCACGCTGACTCAGTTCCGGGTTCGCTGACAGCTGGCCCTTGGCATTGTTGATGGTCTGAATATTGACTTCACACAGGTCGTCAGGCTTGTCAGCAGCAAACGAAGTGGACGCCATCATCGATGCAGTAACGAACAGACCTAACAGTACAGAACGTTTCATGTGTATCTCCTTGAACCGAGTGGGTCCAGACTTCGCTGGCCGTCAGGACGGGCAACCGTATGGAAGAAAAACCCCGATCAGTCGGGGTTAATCTGTGGACTACAGTCGAACTCAAGGGTTCTATTTTTCTTCAGCAGGCCTTCGCCCGGGTCACTCGATCCACCAGATAGACCAGTCCGTGGTAGTCAATCCCGCCATGTTGCGTCAGACCGATCTCGCAGGTGCGGCTGGTGGAAATCCCCTCGCTGCAATGCTGCACCGTATCCTTGAGCGTGCGCAGCGAGTGGCTGTTCAGCTCCGGCGTGGTGAAGCCTTTGTCGCCGGCAAACCCGCAGCAGTGAATGCCTTCCGGGATCACCACGTTCTTGCTGCATTTGCGCGCCAGATCGATCAACGCCTGGCTTTCGCCCAGATGTTGCGTGCTGCACGTCACGTGCACCGCAATCGGTGCGTCTTGCACGGTGAAGTCCAGTCGATCAAGAAGATGCGTACGGATGAATCGCACCGGGTCGTACAGATCCAGACGGGTTTCTCCTACGTCCTGAACCAGTCGCAACGTGCACGGACTGGTGTCGCAGTAAATCGGATCGAGACCGCCGCGACTGGCGTGGAGCAATGCACTGATCAACTCCTGACGCTTGTGTTCGGCTTGTTCGGCGTAGCCTTTCGAGGCAAAGGGCTGACCGCAGCATAGGTTGTCCTGATTGTCCGGGAAGACCACTTGGTAGCCGGCCTTTTCCAGCAGCCCACGGGTTTTGTCGTACAGCGACATCTGCTCTTTGTCACCTGCCGCCGGGCCCATGACTCGTGACACGCAAGCAGCCAGATAGACCACGCGCGGGCGTTCATCTGACGCGCTCGGGCTGAAGCGGATGGCTTTCTCCGGTTGCGGCATCGCATTCGTCCACAGCGGCACCTGACCTTTGGACAGCCGTGTAATCGTTGCCGAAAGTTTCGCCAGACGCGGCGCCCCGAGCAGCATCCGCGCACCGTTGGCCACGTGCAGGGTGAAGCGTGCGCCTTGCAGGGTCTTGGCGAAATTTCCTTCGATCCAGTCAGCGGTTTTCTGATGCGTCGCGTGCCGGGCTCGGAGTTTTTTCACCAGCTCACCGGTATTGATGCCTACAGGGCAACGTTGCGCGCACAGACCAGTGGCGGCGCAGGTTTCGATGCCTTGGTACTCGTAGGCTTTTTCCAGTTCGGTGGTGTCGACGCCGGCTCGTTTTTTCGCCTGAATATCGCGCCAGATCACGATGCGCTGGCGCGGGCTCAGGGTCAGTCCTTTCGATGGGCAGACCGGCTCGCAGAAACCGCACTCGATGCACTTATCCACAATCTCATCCGCCGCCGGCAGCGGTTTCAGATGCTTGAGGTGGATCTGTGGATCCTCGCTGAGCACCACGTCCGGGTTGAGAATGCCGTTAGGGTCGAGCAGGCGTTTGAGCTGCCACATCAACTGATAGGCGTCGCTGCCCCATTCCAGTTCCACGAATGGCGCCATGTTACGCCCGGTGCCATGTTCAGCCTTCAACGAGCCGCCGAACTCCACCGCCACCAATTGCGCGACGTCGTCCATGAACGCTTGATAGCGTGCGACTTCTTCCGGGTTGTTGAAGCCTTGGGTGAAGACGAAGTGCAGATTGCCTTCCAGCGCGTGTCCGAAAAGGATCGCTTCGTCGTAGGCATGTTTGTCGAACAACTCGATCAAGCGATTGACGCCGATGGCCAGTTGTTCGACCGGGAAAGTCACATCTTCGATGATCACCGTGGTGCCGGTTTTGCGCACCGCGCCGACGGCGGGGAAGGTGTCCTTGCGGATCGCCCATAGCTTGGCGTTTTCGGCAGGGTCTTCGGTGAAGTCGACCTGCTTTTCCACCGGGAAACCACTGAGCGACGCCATGATCTGCGCCAGTTGTTCCTGCAGCAAAGTGGAAGAGGCAGCGCGGGATTCGATCAGCAGTGCGCAGGCATTGTTCGACAGCTGTTGTACGAAAGCGGGCATGCCCGGTTTGTACTGAACCGAACGCAGACTGCGACGATCCAACAGTTCCACGGCGGACACCGGTTGGCTTTTCAGCACGGTGACCGCGTTGCAGCAGGTCTCCACATCCGGGAACACGATCAGCGCCGAGGCCTTGTTCGGGTGATCGATCACGGTGTCGTAAGTCACCGCGCTGATGAAGCCGAGGGTGCCTTCGGAACCGACCAGCAAGTGGCTCAAGATATCCACAGGCTCATCGAAATCCACCAAGGCGTTGAGTGACAGGCCAGTGGTATTTTTCAGACGGTATTTGTGGCGGATTCGTGCAGCGAGTTCGGCGTTGGCGCGAGTCTCGCGACCCAATGTCGCCAAGCGCTCAAGTAGATCGCCGTGGCTTACGCGGAATGCCGCGACACTTGCAGCGTCTTCGGTATCCAGACGTGTGCCATCGGCCAGCACCAGGCGAATCCCGGCCAGCGTGTGGTAGGTGTTTTGCGCGGTGCCGCAGCACATGCCGCTGGCGTTGTTGGCGACGATCCCGCCGATCTTGCAGGCGTTGATCGACGCCGGATCCGGGCCGATCTTGCGCCCGAACGGTGCCAGCCACGCGTTGGCCTGTGCGCCGATCACTCCCGGTTGCAGGCGGATTTGCGTGCCTTGGCCACGAATCTCGCGCGCGTTCCAGTTATCCCCAAGCACGATCAAAACGGAATCGCTGATCGCCTGGCCGGAGAGGCTGGTGCCGGCCGCGCGGAACGTCACCGGAACGTGGTCACGCTGAGCCAGTTTCAACAGCGCCACAACTTCATCTTCGGATTCGACGCGAATCACCAGTTGCGGAATCAGCCGATAAAAACTGGCATCGGTGCCGAAGGCCAGAGTCGATAAAGGATCATCAAAGCGGCGCTCGGCCGGAATCAGTTGTTGCGCATCACGCAGGAAATTCGCTGGAAGCGTCATTGGTCCTCCAGGATCAGAACCACCAGGTCTTTCGGGCCGTGGGCGCCGTAAGCCAGTACTTGCTCGATGTCAGCGGTTTTCGAAGGGCCGGACACCAGCAACGCGTTGGTCGGCATGCCTTGCGCCCATTCGAATTCCTGTTGCACTTGATAGAAGTTGTCGCGGATTTCGCTGGCCTTGAGCAGGGCGAAATGCACTGGTGGCACCAGGCTCATCAGCCGTGGTTCTTCACGGGTTGGCCAGAGAATCAGGCTGCCAGTGGCTGCGATCGCACCGAGTGTGCCGGTGAGACTGGCCGGGGTGTCGTTGAACAACTCGGCTTTCCACTCTTCCATCGGCCGGTCGTAGGACTTCAGCGCTGGCAGATCAGGATTGTTCGCCCAATGCTGTGTGATGCGTTGCCCGTGCGCTGTCGTCGGCGCGATCAACAGGCTCGGCAACTGGCGATCACGCAGCAATTGCGCAAGCAGCGCCGGCCATTCTGCGTCCGAGGTCAGGTGGGTTTCGGTGTGCACCGCTTCCATCAATTTGCGCAGTTGCGGAATGCGCTGTTCGGCAGTGTAGGTGTAAGGCTGCGTCACCAGATCGACATCGAAGTTGTCGGCAATCGGCGTGGTGCCGGTCAGACTTTTCCGCAGCTTGCCGAGGATATTTTGCTTGGCGCTCATCAGCGGTCTCCCTGTTTGGCCAGATGCTCACGGGCCATGTCGTGCAGTGAGCGCGCGGCGGGTTTCGGCGCGCTGTGGTTTTGCGTCCACGGGCCGACGTTACTCGGGGTCAGTGCACGCAGGCGCGTGGCGAAGAAACCGAACAATCGATACAAGATTGGCGAACTGTTGAGCCTGGCCCAGGCGTTCCAGATAAAGCGTTCCTTGCGCGAATACTTGCTGCCCTGACCGCGCATCACTTGATTCGGGCTGTCCGGGGCTTTGACGTTCTCTTCGCGCAGGCGTCGCAGGATCGCCGGAATCGGAATTTTTACCGGGCAGACTTCACCGCAGGCACCGCACAGCGATGACGCGCTCGGGTGATCCGGAACCTTGGCCAGACCGACCATGTGCGGGGTGATGATTTTGCCGATTGGCCCCGGATACACCTCGCCATAGGTGTGGCCGCCGACGCGGGTATAAACCGGGCAATGGTTCATGCAAGCGCCGCAGCGGATGCAATTCAGGGTCTGGCGCAATTCACTGTCGGCGAAAGCCTGGCTGCGACCGTTGTCGAGCAGCACCAGATGCACTTCCTGTGGGCCGTCGAGTTCGTGCTCCTTGCGCGGGCTGGAGATCATGTTGACGTAAGTGGTGATCGGAATGCCCAGCGCCGAGCGGGTCAGCAGTGACAGCAGCGGCACCACGTCACGCAGGTTTTCCACGACTTTTTCGATGCCGGTGACGGCGATGTGCACCGGCGGCACGGTGGTGGTCATGCGCCCGTTGCCTTCGTTTTCCACCAGCAGCAGGGTGCCGGTTTCGGCGACGGCGAAGTTGACACCGGAGACGCCGATGTCCGCTTCGAAGAATTTCTGCCGCAGGACTCTGCGACCGATCTGAATGAGTTGGTCAACGTCCTTGGTGTATTCCACGCCAAGTTTGTCGTGGAACAAGGACGCGACCTGACCGGCATTCTTGTGGATCGCCGGCATAATGATGTGTGAAGGCTTCTCGTGGTCGAGCTGGACGATGTATTCCCCCATGTCGGACTCCAGACATTCAATGTCCCGAGCCTCGAGGAAATGGTTCATCTCCATCTCTTCGCTGACCATCGATTTGCCCTTGATCACTTGCCGCGCCTCGTGAGCGCGGATGATCGATAAGACGATGCCATTGGCCTCGTCCACCGTTTCCGCCCAGTGCACTGTCACACCGTTGCGGGTCAGGTTCTGTTCCAGTTGCTCGAGCAGGTCGGGCAACTTGGAGAGCGCGCGGGCTTTGATCGAATTGCCCAGTGCGCGCAAATGTTCTCTTTCATGGGCATCACTGAAAGCGGCTGCCCGCTTGGCCATCAGTGAGTCCATCGCAGTGCGGAAGTTGTTCCGTAGCTGCTGATCACCCAAGGCATTGTGTGCCCGGGTGCGGAAATCTTCTTCTACGGCGACCGTAGGAATAATCGCGGAAGTGCTCATTGCGCACCCCCGGTTCGTTGCCACAAGAAGCTGGCGAGATGTTGCCCGCGCAGCGCTTCTTTTTGTTTCTCCAATGCGCCGTTGATGTTCATCAAACAGCCACAATCGGCACTCAACACCTCATGCGCGCCGGAATCCTTCAGTGCTTTGGTCTTGTCAGCCACCATCGCGCCGGAAATGTCTGGCATACGGACGCTGAATGTTCCACCGAAGCCACAGCATTCGCTTTCGTGGTCATGGTTGACCCGTTCCACGTTGCTCAACTGCGCCAACAACTCGCGGCCGTGCAGGTGGGTGTTCATTTCGCGACGTGCCGAACACGAAGTGTGCAGCGCGACTTTGACCGGCTCGCCGCTGTCCTTGAGCTGCACCTTGCAGACGAACAGCAGAAACTCGGCCAGTTCATAGGTGCGGGCCGCGAGGGCCTGAACCTGTTTCAACGTCTCCGGCTCGTCCTTGAACAAGTCGGCGTAATGCTCGCGTAGCATGCCGGCGCAGGAACCCGACGGCACCACCACCGGATAATCCCCGGCAAACAGCGCCAGTTGCGAGCGCGCTACCGTCCGCGCCTGCTCGGTGTAACCCGAGGTGTAGGCCGGTTGGCCGCAGCAACTCTGCCCTTGCGGGTACTCGACCCGGATCCCTTCGCGCTCCAGCAAGTGGATCGCGTCCATCCCGGCTTCGGGGTAGAACAGATCGACCACGCACGTGCCGAACAGATAGACCCGCGCCGGTTTCTCGCTGGGGTATTGCCGAGGTTCGGGCAGTGGCGGGGCCACACGGGTCGCGTTCGGCACGGCGTTGTAAAAAAGCTCGCTCATCAGGCGTGTCTCCGGGTGGGCCCGGTTATCCGTCTGTGGCGGCTGCTGAATATAGAGAGCGTTGCTTTCAGCAGCCTTACAGACCGGGTTGTGAATTGCTGACGCCGGCATCACGGACCGGCGTCGGTTTTTTCCATGCTTCTTGTAAGCGTCTTGTAGGTTTAGTGCACGAGCATGCCGGTGAACCAGTAGGCCTGAGCCAGGGTGATCAGACCGACAATCGTTGCAAAGAATAGGCTGTGCTTGAGGGTGAAGCGGAACAGATCCGATTCCTTGCCCACCAGGCCGGTCGCGGCGCAGGCCACTGCGATCGATTGTGGCGAGATCATCTTGCCGGTCACGCCGCCGCTGGTATTGGCTGCCACTAGCAGGGTGTCATTGACGCCGATCTGGTGCGCAGTGGTCGCCTGCAGCGAACTGAACAGCGCGTTGGACGAAGTATCCGAACCAGTGAGGAACACGCCGAGCCAGCCGAGGAACGGCGAGAAGAACGGGAATGCCGCGCCGGTTCCGGCCAATACCAGCGCCATGGTCGAAGACATGCCGGAGTAGTTGGTGACGAAGGCGAAGGCCAGCACCATACCGATCGACAGGATTGGCCAGCGCAGTTCATAGAAGGTCTCTTTCAAAGTGGTCAGACCAGTTTTGAAATTGATCTTCAGCACCAGCATCGAGATCAGCGCGGAGAAGAAAATCGCCGTGCCGGTCGCGGAAATCGGGTCGAGTTTGAACACCGCAGGGATTGCTGTTGGAGCGGCCACAATCGGTGCGGTCTTGATCACCAGTTGATCAAGGTGCGGAATCGCGAAGTTGAACACCCAGCTGTGCATCGAACCGCCAGCGGCGAACATCGCTTTGAAAGGCTTCAGCGTCCAGATCGTTACCAGCACGGTGAGGATCAGGAACGGCGACCACGCTTTGAAAATTTCCCCGAGGCTGTAAGGCGAAGCCACGGTGCTGCGCTTTTGACCGAAACCGCCGACGCTGGCGGTCACCACCGAGGCGGAAACGGCACCGGCGATGTGTTGGCCGGCGGCGCGTTTTGGCTGCCAGACTTTCAGGAACAGGGTCAGGGAAATCAGGCTGGCCAAGGCCGAGGTGATGTCTGGCAGCTCCGGGCCGATGAAGTTGGAAGTGAAGTATTGGGTGACGGCGAAGCTCAAGCCTGCAACCAGTGCAGCCGGCCAGGTTTCACGCACGCCGCGCAGGCCGTCCATCATGAACACCAGCCAGAACGGCACGAACAACGACAGCAGCGGCAGTTGGCGACCGGTCATGGCGCCGATCTTGAACGCGTCGATGCCGGTGACTTGGCCGGCAACAATGATCGGAATCCCCAATGCGCCAAACGCAACCGGTGCGGTGTTGGCGATCAGGCACAGGCCGGCGGCGTACAGCGGGTTGAAGCCCAGTCCGACCAGAAGTGCGGCAGTAATCGCCACCGGCGCACCGAAACCGGCGGCACCTTCCAGGAAAGCACCGAAGCAGAAACCGATCAGCAGCACTTGCAGGCGCTGGTCGTCAGTAATCGATAACACCGAACTGCGAATGACCTCGAACTGACCACTTTTCACCGTCAGTTTGTAGAGGAACACCGCCGCGACAATGATCCAGGCAATCGGCCACAGACCGTAGGCGAAGCCATACCCGGCGGCGGCGAAGGCCATATCGACCGGCATCTGGAACGCGAAGATCGCCACGGCAATCGACAGTGCGAGGGTGATGCTCCCGGCCACATGGCCTTTGAGGCGGAACACCGCCAGCGCGAGGAAAAAGAACACGATGGGGATGACGGCCGCGAGTGCGGACACGCCGAGACTGCCGAGCGGGCTGTAGAGCTGTTGCCAGGTTTGCATATGGGGTGGCCCCTAATTGTTGTTGGTCAGGCACTGTCAGCGTTCTTGGATAATTGGTAAGACCAATTTACAATCGCTGTTGGCTAGGGTAAAAGCCTTGATGTCGGTGTGTCAATTTGTCGCCCTGAAACTTTTGTCGAACAAGCGGTGCAGATCGCATCTGATCCGGTTTCGGCAAGTGGCGTCTGGTAGGTGTCGGCAAGGCGCCGATAGGCCAGAATAGAGAGCCCGGCGAGCGGTCGGGATCGTGGAGAAATGAGTTATGGGGTTTGATCAGATTCGGCAGCGCCGTTTGTCTGACGATATTGTCGAGCGACTCGAGGGGATGATCCTTGAGGGCACGCTGAAGTCCGGTGAGCGGTTGCCGGCGGAGCGCACGCTGGCCGAACAATTTGGCGTATCACGGCCGTCGCTGCGTGAAGCGATTCAGAAACTGGCGGCGAAAGGGCTGCTGGTCAGTCGCCAAGGTGGCGGCAATTATGTGGTCGAGAGCCTGGGCTCAACGTTCAGTGATCCGCTGCTGCAATTGCTCGAAAGCAATCCCGAGGCGCAGCGCGATCTACTGGAATTTCGCCACACTCTGGAGGCATCGTGCGCCTATTACGCAGCATTGCGCGCTACGGATGTGGATCGCGAGCGGTTGACTGCAGCGTTCGAAGAGCTCCAGGACTGCTATTCGCGCCACGATGAAGTAAGCCGGGCGGAGGAGGGCGCAGCGGATGCGAAATTTCATCTGGCGATTGCTGAAGCCAGCCATAACGCAGTGTTGCTGCACACCATTCGCGGGCTGTTCGATCTGCTTAAGCGCAACGTCGTCACCAACATCGGCGGCATGTACAAGCAGCGCACGGAAACCCGCGACATGCTGATCACCCAGCACCGGGAATTGTATCGGGCGATTATTGAAGGGCGCGCGGAGCAGGCGCGGGAAGTCTCCAGTCGACACATTTTGTATGTGCAGGAAGTGCTGGAAGAGGTGCGGCAGGAGGTTCAGCGCATGGCCCGGGCGGAGCGGCGCAAGGGGATGTGATCAGTTGTTTTTGTGTTGATGCTGCAATAGCTTTCGCGAGCAGGCTCGCTCCCACATTGAAATGCACTCCAAATGTGGGAGCGAGCCTGCTCGCGAATACACTTTAAAGGCAGAAGAAATTAATCTTCCTTGCCCTTGTTGCGCACGGCACGCTGCAGCTCACGACCGGCATCGCGTTCGCGCTCGGTGTCACGCTTGTCGTATTCCTTCTTGCCCTTGCCCAGAGCAATTTCGCACTTGACCATGTGCTTGCTCCAGTACCAGGACAGGCAGACGCAGGCGTAACCCTTTTGCTGCACCATCGCGGCAAGCTTTTCCAGCTCGCGGCGGTTGAGCAGCAATTTGCGTGTGCGCACCGGGTCAGCGATGACATGGGTGCTTGCGGTCATCAGAGGCGTGATGTGGCTGCCGAGCAACCATGCTTCGCCATCCTTGAGCAGGACATAGCTGTCGACCAGCTGTAGCTTGCTTGCCCGCAGACTTTTTACTTCCCAGCCGGCCAGGACCAGACCAGCCTCGAACTTGTGCTCGATGAAGTAATCGTGTCGCGCCTTTTTGTTCTGCGCGATGGTCCCTGTTGGGTGTTTCTTCTGTTTAGCCATAGGGGCGGCATTATATGGAGATAAACGGCTGTCGGCTACGGTGATGCTGCGTGCTTGAGCAGGTTGAGTGAATCCCGGACAATGCGGCCTCTTTTTCTAACGCTTGGGCGTGATAAACGATGTCGACAGACAAGGTTTCTGTCCACGGCAGTTGGGCTAGCCGCTGGGTATTCATACTCGCCGCGACCGGTTCGGCCGTGGGACTGGGTAGTATCTGGAAGTTCCCCTACATGGTCGGGGTCTACGGCGGCGGTGCTTTTGTACTGATGTTTCTGGCGTGCATCGCGCTGATCGGCATCCCGGTCATGCTCGCTGAAACCCTGATCGGCCGGCGCGCCCGGCAAAGTCCGGCGAACGCCTTGAAGGTGCTGGCGCTGGAAGCCGGGCACTCGGGCAAATGGTCGTGGGGAGCGTTTGCCGGGATGATTACGGCCTTGCTGATCCTGTCTTTCTATAGTGTGGTCGGCGGCTGGTCGCTGGACTACATCGTCGACATGGGCCGCGGTGATTTCCAGGGCGCCACGGCCGATCAGGTCGGCGCTTATTTCGGCAATGTCATCTCCAATCCATGGCGCCTGACACTTTGGCACACGATTTTCATGCTGCTGTCAGCCTATGTGATCGCCAAAGGCGTGGTTGCCGGACTTGAGCGCAGCTTGCGCATCATGATGCCGCTGCTGTTCGTGATGATCCTGGTATTGCTGGGTTACAGCATGACCACCGGGCATTTCATGGAAGGCGTGCATTTCATGTTCGACTTCCACCCGGAAAAAGTCCTCGACGGCTTGTTGCCAGCGATGGGCCACGCGTTTTTCTCGCTGAGCGTCGGTGTCGGCTCGATCATGATCTACGGCGCTTACATGCCGAAGAGTTCGTCGTTGTCGGGCACGGTTGTCGGCGTGGCGCTGCTTGATACCTTTGTGTCGCTGGTCGCCGGTCTGGCCTTGTTCCCGATTGTGTTTGCCGGGGGGCTGAACCCTAGCGAAGGACCAGGCTTGATGTTCGTCAGCCTGCCATTTGCCTTTGGTAATGTGGCTTTTGGTCAATTGATGGGCGTGGTGTTCTTTGTGCTGGTGGCGATTGCGGCCTGGAGTTCGGCGATTTCGCTTCTGGAACCGATGGTTGCCTATCTGGTTGAGCGCACGAAAGTCAGTCGCGCGTGGGTGACTTTCTGGCTGGCGTTCATCTGCTGGTTCGTCGGTCTGGGCACGGTGTTCTCCTTCAATATCTGGAAGGAAGCCAAATTTTTCGTGAACGAAGGCGGGATGTTCCACCTCTACCAATGGGGTGCGCAGAGCGGTCTGGACTTCTTTGGCGTGATCGATTTCTTCACCTCGCGGATCATGTTGCCGCTCGGTGGCCTGTGTTTTGTATTGTTCGCCGGATGGGTGATGGGGCGTGAAGCGGTACGCGACGAGTTGTCGATCCGCAACCCGGCACTGTTCGCCCTATCCTTGTTTTTGATGCGCTACGTGGCGCCCATCGGCATTGTTGTAGTGTTTGCCGCTCAGCTCTGGAAGTAACGCTCACATGACGACACATATTCAACGATCGGCATTGCTGCCGTACCCGGCGCAATTTCTCTACGACCTGGTCAACGACGTGGCGCGTTACCCGGAATTTCTGCCGTGGTGCTCCTCGGCGGAAGTGCTGGAAAGCTCGCCGGAGCATATGCGCGCCAGTGTTGGCGTGGCCAAGGGTGGGCTCAGTCAGCATTTTGTGACGCGTAATACGCTGGTGCCAGGGCAGTCGATCGAGATGAACCTTGAAGAGGGGCCGTTCAATCAGTTGCACGGCGTCTGGGTGTTCAAGGTGTTGAACGAGAAGGCCTGCAAGATCAGTCTGGATCTGTCTTTCGACTATGCCGGGCCGCTGGTGCGCGCGACGTTGGGGCCGCTGTTCAATCAGGCCGCCAATACGCTGGTGGACGCGTTTTGCCAGCGCGCCAAGCAGATGCATGGTTGAGCCGGTGATCGTGATAGAGGTGGTGTACGCGGCCGTGGATCGTCAGGTTTTGCGCTCGGTTAGCATAAATGACGGCGCAACGGTGCGGGCTGCGGTGCTTGCGTCGGGTATCGGTCGCGAGTTCCCTGAGCTGAATCTGGCGGAATGTCCATTGGGCATTTTTGGCAAAGTGGTTACTGACCCGGATTCGCGGCTGATTCAGGCAGGGGAGCGCATCGAGATTTACCGTCCATTGCTGGCCGATCCGAAAGAGGTACGGCGGTTGCGTGCGGCCAAGGCTGCCGAAGCCAAGGCCCGAAACGCGTAAAAACCAAATCGCAGACAATAAAAAACCCGGAGTTTCCGGGTTTTTTATTGTCTCGCCAATTATTGCGGCGAGGTGTCCAGCGGCTCTGGTGTCGGAACCGGAACGGTTTCTACACCATCGACGTCCTTCTGGATCTGATCCAGCAAGGAACCTGGCTTCACCGGTTTTTCCGGTGTTGGCTTCTCGGCGTTTTCAGCAGGAGCGGTCACCGTAGTGCCACTGTCCTTGCCGAGAATGGCTTCGTCACGGCTTACGCCCGGCATAAAGTCACCGGACAGGCTGACAAGCTGGTCGTTTGAGTTGAAAATAACGCTGATGCGTTCCTGTTGGCGTTCACCGCCACCCGGTTGCAGGCTGTACAGATAATCCCAGCGATCGGCATGGAACGTGTCGACAAGCAGAGGGTTACCCATGATAAACCGTACTTGCGGCCGGGTCATTCCCGGGCGTAACTGGTCTATCATGTCCTGCGTGACGACATTGCCCTGCTGGATGTCGATTTTGTAAACCCCGGGGAATGAACAACCGGCGAGTGCGAGCAGTCCCACAAAGGTGAAACTGGTTAGCAAGAGCTTGGTGTTTTGCATCGGTGGGCGACTTCCACTATCTTGGCTGGGACAACGTAAACGCCGATCATACCCGCATTAAGAGAAGCTGCGAAGCAGCATCGCGAGAAAGCTGACCATGGTTGAAAATAGCGAACTACGCAAAGCCGGCCTTAAAGTGACCCTGCCACGGGTCAAGATCCTGCAAATGCTCGACTCCACCGAGCAGCGCCACATGAGTGCCGAGGACGTCTACAAGGCGTTGATGGAAGCTGGTGAGGACGTCGGTCTGGCCACGGTTTACCGTGTTCTGACCCAGTTCGAAGCGGCTGGCCTCGTGGTCCGTCACAACTTCGACGGTGGCCATGCGGTTTTCGAGTTGGCCGACAGTGGTCACCACGACCACATGGTTAACGTGGAAACCGGTGAGGTTGTCGAATTCGTCAGCCCGGAAATCGAAAAGCTTCAGAAGGCAATTGCCGAGGAGCACGGTGTCGAGTTGGTGGATCACAACCTGGTGCTGTACATCCGCAAGAAAAAGTAAGCATGTCGCGCGAATTTCATATTCGCGAAACGAACGAAGGCGACCCAAGGGTCGCCTTCGTGCTTTCTGTCGTTGTCAAACCTTGGCGGTCACAACCATTTTTTTCGCGTGGGCCAGGGATTCCTTGGTCAGATCGATGCCGCCGAGCATCCGCGCCACTTCTTCTATGCGCTCGTTCTTGCTCAGTGTGGAGACGGCGGTGTGCGTCGCCTGTTCGCCCCGCACCTTGTGCACGAACAGATGCTGATGACCCTGCGCTGCCACCTGAGGCAAGTGCGTCACGGTCAGTACCTGGCCGCGATCCCCGAGACGGCGCAGCAGCTGGCCGACAATTTCAGCGGTAGGGCCACCAATGCCGACGTCCACTTCGTCGAACACCAGCGTCGGAACACGGGATGTCTGTGCGGTGATGACCTGAATCGCCAGGCTGATCCGTGACAGTTCGCCACCAGAAGCGACTTTTGCCAGCGCCTTCAGTGGTTGGCCCGGGTTGGCGCTGACCAGCAATTCGACCTGTTCCAGCCCGTTGGGCAGCAATTCGTCGCTGCTATTGGCCTTTAATTCAATGGTGAATCGACCTCCGGGCATGCCCAGACGCTGAATTTCCTGTTCAACCGCGCTGGCGAGACTGCCGGCAGCCTGATGACGCAAGTCGCTCAGTTCCCGCGCCTTCTCTTGATAGTGGCGGGCGTAGGAAGCCAGTTCTTCTCCCAGGCGCTCGATGGACTCGTCATTGGCGTTGAGGGTTTCTATCTCATCCAGCAACTTCTGCTGCATTTCCCCGACCTCGGTCGGCTGAATCCGGTGTTTGCGTGCCAGCGTGTAGATCGCGTCGAGACGCTCTTCCAGATATTGCAGGCGCGCCGGATCGGCATCGAAGTTGTCGAGGAAGCGGTTGAGTTCGCCGACGGCCTCTTCGACCTGGATCTGCGCGCTGGTCAGTAGGCTGCTGGCTTCGCCCAATGCGCCGACGGAGTTATTCACGCTCGACAGGCGATTGAGGCTCGCGGTCAGTGCGTTCAGCACATTGCCGGAATCGCTTTCGCTGCATTGCTCGACCACTTGCCGACAAATGCCCAGCAGCGTCTCGGCGTTGGTCAGGTTCTTGTGTTCCTGCTCCAGTTGCTCAAGTTCGTTCTCGCCGAGACCGAGGTTTTCCAGTTCTTCGAGTTGATAGCTCAGCAATTGATGGCGCGCGCGTTGTTCGTCGCCGGAGTTGGAGAGGCGTTCCAGTTCCTGGCGAGTCTGGCGCCAGCGCTGGGCGGCGAGCTGAACCTGGCGCGCCAGATCGGTGGCGCCGGCGTACTCGTCCAGCAAACGGCGATGGGTATCGGTTTTCAGCAGGGATTGGTGTTCATGCTGGCTGTGAATATCAATCAGCAGTTCGCCGAGTGCTTTCAGATCGCCAAGCGGGCAAGGGGTGCCATTGATATAGCCGCGCGAACGACCTTCGCTGGTGATCACGCGACGCAAGATGCACGGCCCATCGGTCTCCAGATCGCGCTCGCCCAGCCAAACGCTGGCTTCAGGGATGTCGGCCAGATCGAATGTCGCGAGGATATCGGCCTTGTCGGCACCGGGGCGAACCACGCCGCTGTCGGCACGATCTCCAAGGGTCAGGCCCAGGGCGTCGAGCATGATCGACTTGCCGGCGCCGGTTTCCCCTGTGATCACGCTCATCCCGCGATCGAGTTCGAGATCGAGATGTTCAACGATGGCGTAGTTATGTACGGACAGGTGCACCAGCATAAAGGCCGCTCCCAGGCTTTAGGTCTGGTTATTTATACAGTGTTTTGTTTCGGGCTGACAATGCCCTCCCTTAGCTCGATTCGCTTGAACATAAAAACTGCTTAGCGCATTCAGGAATGAGAATGTGGCACTTTTTTGTAGGGTTAATGGTTGAAAGCCCTTGAAGCCTGATTTTGCGGCCCCATATATCGGGGCAGAAGCGCGAGTCAGGCTCGCGGACGAAATTGAAAGGAGAATTCTATGGCTGACGAACAGACAGTAGATACGCAAAACCCAGAAGCCAATCAGGCGCCCGAAGGTTCGGGTGATGACCTGGCGACCCGTGTACAAGTGCTCGAAGAGCAATTGGCCGCCGCGCAGGATCAGTCTCTGCGTGTTGCTGCCGATCTGCAGAACGTCCGTCGCCGTGCCGAGCAGGATGTCGAGAAGGCGCACAAGTTTGCCCTGGAAAAATTCGCCGGCGACCTGTTGCCGATCGTCGACAGTCTGGAGCGCGGCCTTGAGCTGTCGAACCCGGACGACGAAAGCATCCGTCCGATGCGCGAAGGCATCGAGCTGACGCTGAAAATGTTCCACGACACCCTCAAGCGTTATCAGCTGGAAGCGATCGACCCGCATGGCGAGCCGTTCAACGCCGTTCAGCATCAGGCGATGGCCATGCAGGAAAGCGCCGACGTAGAACCGAACAGCGTTCTGAAGGTGTTCCAGAAGGGCTACCAGCTCAACGGTCGCCTGTTGCGCCCGGCCATGGTTGTGGTCAGCAAGGCGCCTGCGCCAATTTCGCCTTCGATCGACGAGAAGGCTTGAAATTAGCCGCAAGGCCCCCATTTAGAAGTCAAGCGTTTAAGTATTACCGCAGTTAGCCACCACTGCTGCGGCAAAAAAATCCAAAGTTTCGGGAGAGTTAACATGGGCAAAATTATCGGTATCGACCTGGGGACCACCAACTCCTGCGTCTCCGTGCTGGAAAACGGCAAAGCAAAAGTTATCGAAAACGCTGAAGGCGCGCGTACCACGCCGTCGATCATCGCTTACGCCAACGATGGCGAAATCCTTGTAGGTCAGTCGGCCAAGCGTCAGGCTGTGACCAACCCGCACAACACTCTGTACGCGGTAAAGCGTCTGATCGGTCGTCGTTTCGACGAAGAAGTTGTGCAGAAAGACATCCAGATGGTCCCTTACAAGATCGTCAAGGCTGACAACAACGACGCCTGGGTTGAAGTGAACGGCCAGAAAATGGCACCGCCACAAATCTCGGCTGAAATCCTGAAAAAGATGAAGAAGACCGCCGAAGACTACCTCGGCGAGACCGTGACCGAAGCGGTGATCACCGTTCCGGCCTACTTCAACGACAGCCAGCGTCAGGCGACCAAAGACGCCGGCCGCATCGCCGGTCTGGACGTAAAACGTATCATCAACGAACCAACCGCAGCCGCTCTGGCTTACGGTATGGACAAGGCCAAGGGCGATCACACCGTGATCGTTTATGACCTGGGTGGCGGTACTTTCGACGTTTCCGTGATCGAGATCGCTGAAGTTGATGGCGAGCACCAGTTCGAAGTACTGGCCACCAACGGTGACACGTTCCTCGGCGGTGAAGACTTCGACATTCGTCTGATCGACTACCTCGTTGACGAATTCAAGAAAGAAAGCGGCATGAACCTCAAGGGTGACCCGCTGGCCATGCAGCGCCTGAAAGAAGCCGCTGAGAAAGCCAAGATCGAGCTGTCGTCCGCTCAGTCGACCGACGTCAACCTGCCGTACATCACTGCAGATGCCACCGGTCCTAAGCACCTCAACGTGAAGATCTCGCGTGCCAAGCTCGAAGCACTGGTTGAAGACCTGGTTCAGCGCACCATCGAGCCTTGCCGCATCGCCATGAAAGACGCTGGTCTGGACGTTGGCGCGATCAACGACGTGATCCTGGTCGGTGGTCAGACCCGTATGCCGCTGGTGCAGAAGCTGGTTACTGATTTCTTCGGTAAAGAAGCTCGCAAAGACGTTAACCCGGACGAAGCTGTTGCCATGGGTGCTGCGATTCAGGGCGCTGTTCTGGCTGGTGACGTCAAAGACGTTCTGCTGCTCGACGTCAGCCCGCTGACTCTGGGTATCGAAACCATGGGTGGCGTGATGACCGCGCTGATCGAGAAAAACACCACGATTCCTACCAAGAAATCGCAAGTGTTCTCGACTGCCGACGACAACCAGGGCGCTGTGACCATTCACGTGCTGCAGGGCGAGCGTAAGCAAGCCACTCAGAACAAGTCCTTGGGCAAGTTCGACCTGGCCGACATTCCACCTGCTCCACGTGGCGTGCCGCAGATCGAAGTGACCTTCGACATCGACGCTAACGGCATTCTGCACGTTGGTGCGAAAGACAAGGCGACCGGCAAGACTCAGTCGATCGTGATCAAGGCCAACTCCGGTCTGTCCGATGAAGAAATCGAGCGCATGGTGCGTGACGCCGAAGCCAACGCTGAGGAAGACCGCAAGTTCGAAGAACTGGCCGCTGCCCGTAACCAGGGTGACGCACTGGTTCACTCGACTCGCAAGATGATTGCCGACGCGGGCGACAAAGTCACCGCTGAAGAGAAGACTGCGATCGAAGCTGCTGTGGTTGCTCTGGAAGCCGCTGTCAAAGGCGACGACAAAGCTGCTATCGAAGCCAAGGTTGAAGAGCTGTCGAAAGTCTCCGCTCCGGTTGCTCAGAAGATGTACGCCGAACAGGCTCAGCCAGCTGATGGCGCAGCCCCGCAAGGCGAATCGGCTGAGAAGGCTGACGACGTTGTCGATGCAGAGTTCGAAGAAGTCAAAGACCACAAGTAAGTTGTTGGTCGGCCGGTTGACTGCCTTTAGGCAGTGACTGGTAGGATGTCGCCGCGCGGGAGCTAGCTCCCGCGTTGGCGTATCTGGAATACGCGAATTTTTACAGCATGCGACAAGCCTCGTGTGTTGCTGGTATGGCCGGGAATGCTCCTGCTTTCCGTGCCGCAAGTACCACAAGAAACAAAGACCAGGATCGTTGAATTGACGTGAGTTGGGTCCGGGCCTGTATTGGGGCTCAACGAGTTTGACGATCCTCAGGAGGGGTTTGTCGGACGTCCTCAAGAGTGCAGAAGACTTATGGCAAAGCGTGACTATTACGAAGTGTTGGGTGTTGAGCGCGGCTCAAGCGATGCGGACCTGAAGAAGGCTTACCGTCGTCTGGCGATGAAGCATCACCCGGACCGTAATCCCGATGACAAAGCGTCGGAAGAAATGTTCAAAGAGGCCAACGAGGCCTATGAAGTGCTGTCCGACTCGAGCAAGCGCGCGGCGTACGACCAGTACGGTCATGCCGGTGTCGACCCGAGCATGGGTGGCGGTGGCGCCGGTTTCGGCGGTCAGAATTTCTCGGACATCTTTGGTGATGTCTTCAGTGATTTCTTCGGTGGCGGTCGCGGCGGTTCCCGTGGCGGCGCTCAGCGTGGCAGCGACTTGCGCTACACCCTGGAGCTGAATCTGGAAGAAGCGGTGCGCGGCACGACCGTGAATATTCGTGTTCCGACACTGGTCAACTGCAAGCCGTGCGACGGTTCGGGCGCGAAGAAAGGTTCGTCGCCTTCGACTTGCCCGACCTGTGGTGGCATTGGTCAGGTGCGCATGCAGCAAGGCTTCTTCTCGGTGCAGCAGACCTGCCCGCGTTGCCATGGCCAGGGCAAGATCATTTCCGATCCTTGCGACTCCTGCCATGGTGATGGTCGCGTCGAAGAGTACAAAACCTTGTCGGTCAAAGTGCCGGCCGGCGTTGATACCGGTGACCGCATTCGTCTGTCCGGCGAAGGCGAGGCGGGTACTCAGGGTGGTCCGACGGGCGACCTTTACGTGGTCATCAATGTCCGCGAGCACGACATCTTCCAGCGCGATGGCAAACATCTCTTCTGCGAAGTGCCGATCAGCTTTGTTGATGCAGCCTTGGGCGGCGAGCTGGAAATTCCGACCCTCGACGGTCGCGTCAAACTGAAAATCCCTGAAGGCACCCAGACCGGCAAGCAGTTCCGCGTACGCGGCAAAGGCGTGGCGCCGGTGCGTGGCGGCGGTGCGGGCGACTTGATGTGCCGTGTGGCCGTCGAGACCCCGGTCAACCTGAACCGTCGTCAGCGCGAATTGCTGGAAGAGTTCCGCAGTTCGCTGGCGGACGACAACAGCCATTCACCGAAAACCACCGGTTGGTTTGACGGTGTGAAGCGCTTCTTCGGCGATCTGTAAGGAGTCGGCATGCGACGTATAGCTGTGATGGGCGCTGCTGGGCGCATGGGCAAGATTCTGGTCGAAGCCGTGCAGCAGCGCGCGCCGCTGACCGGGTTGACCGCTGCTGTGGTTCGTCCTGGCAGCACGCTGATCGGCGTCGATGCCGGTGAGCTGGCGTCGCTGGGTCGCATCGGCGTGCCGTTGTCCGGGCATATCGAGGCTGTGGCTGAAGAGTTCGATGTATTGATCGACTTCACCCTGCCGGAAGTGATGCTGAAAAACCTCGCGTTCTGCCGCAAGGCAGGCAAGGCCATGGTTATCGGCACTACCGGGCTGGACGCGGCGCAGAAGCAGTTGCTGGTCGAGGCGGGCAAGGATATTCCGATCGTGTTCGCGGCCAACTTCAGTGTCGGCGTCAATCTGTCGCTGAAGCTGCTGGATATGGCAGCGCGCGTGCTGGGCGATGATGCTGATATCGAAATCATCGAAGCTCATCACCGTCACAAGATCGATGCGCCGTCGGGTACGGCGTTGCGCATGGGTGAAGTGATCGCCAGTGCGCTGGATCGTGATTTGCAGAAAGTCGCGGTCTACGGTCGTGAGGGTCATACCGGCGCTCGTGAGCGTGAAACCATCGGTTTTGCCACCGTGCGCGGCGGTGACGTGGTGGGTGACCACACCGTGCTGTTCGCCTGCGAAGGTGAGCGTCTGGAGATCACGCACAAGGCGTCGAGTCGCATGACTTTTGCCAAGGGCGCGGTGCGTGCGGCGTTGTGGCTGGACGGTCGCGAGCCGGGTCTGTACGACATGCAAGACGTGCTCGACCTGCGTTGATACACTGCTGAACCCAGCGCAAACGCCCTGTTTGCGCTGGTTTTTCTCCGCTTGGCGACGACCTGTCGCATTCTCCGGCCTTTTCGGCTCTTTAGCGGTGGACCAAAAAAGCCTTTTTCTGTAAGCTACAGCTTTAGTGTGTCCACTAAAAGCGCGCAGAATAATTCAGTGAAGAAGCGGGGTGACGTGTCCATACGTCACTCCGCTTTTTTACAACCTGCGATCGCCCTTTCATGCGTTATTTACGGGAGGTCTTCTTGACTAAGCCAGCCATACTTGCCCTTGCTGATGGCAGCATTTTTCGCGGCGAAGCCATTGGTGCCGACGGTCAAACCGTTGGTGAGGTGGTGTTCAACACCGCAATGACCGGCTATCAGGAAATCCTTACCGATCCTTCCTACGCCCAACAGATCGTTACCCTGACTTACCCGCACATCGGCAACACCGGCACCACGCCGGAAGATGCCGAGTCCGATCGCGTCTGGTCCGCTGGCCTGGTCATCCGTGACCTGCCGCTGGTAGCGAGCAACTGGCGTAACACGATGTCCCTGTCCGACTACCTGAAAGCCAACAACGTTGTGGCCATCGCCGGTATCGACACCCGTCGCCTGACCCGCATCCTGCGTGAAAAAGGCGCACAGAACGGCTGCATCATGGCTGGTGACAACATCTCCGAAGAAGCGGCCATCGCCGCGGCGCAAGGCTTCCCGGGCCTGAAGGGCATGGATCTGGCGAAAGTCGTCAGCACCAAGACTCAATACGAGTGGCGCTCGACTGTCTGGGATCTGAAAACCGACAGCCACGCGACCATCGAAGCCTCCGAGCTGCCCTACCACGTGGTTGCCTACGATTACGGCGTCAAGGTCAACATCCTGCGCATGCTGGTCGAGCGCGGCTGCCGCGTCACCGTGGTGCCGGCTCAGACCCCAGCCGCTGATGTGCTGGCACTGAAGCCGGACGGCGTGTTCCTGTCCAACGGCCCTGGTGATCCGGAGCCATGCGACTACGCGATCAAGGCGATCAAGGAAGTCCTGGAAACCGAAATTCCGGTATTCGGCATCTGCCTCGGTCACCAACTGCTGGCACTGGCCTCCGGCGCCAAGACCCTGAAAATGGGCCACGGCCACCACGGTGCCAACCACCCGGTGCAGGATCTGGATACTGGCGTTGTGATGATCACCAGCCAGAACCACGGTTTCGCGGTAGATGAAGAAACCCTGCCAGCCAACGTGCGCGCGATCCACAAATCGCTGTTCGATGGCACCCTGCAAGGCATCGAACGCACCGACAAGAGCGCGTTCAGCTTCCAGGGTCACCCTGAAGCGAGCCCGGGCCCGAACGATGTCGCGCCACTGTTCGACCGCTTCATCAACGAGATGGCCAAGCGACGCTAAGCGTTCGCCTTGAGACTGTAGAGAGAAGCCCTTCGAGGGTGGCCCCGATCCCGGCGGCCCCTTCGAGACTTCAGAAATCGATCAAGACGGCTTGCCGACTGACCTGCGGATTTGAGTGACAAACCCATGCCAAAACGTACAGACATTAAAAGCATCCTGATTCTCGGCGCTGGCCCGATCGTTATCGGCCAGGCCTGCGAATTCGACTACTCCGGCGCCCAGGCCTGCAAAGCCCTGCGCGAAGAGGGTTACCGCGTCATCCTGGTGAACTCCAACCCGGCCACCATCATGACCGACCCGGACATGGCCGACGCCACCTACATCGAGCCGATCAAGTGGCAGACCGTTGCCAAGATCATCGAGAAAGAACGTCCGGACGCGGTGCTGCCAACCATGGGCGGCCAGACTGCTCTGAACTGCGCCCTGGATCTGGAGCGCGAAGGCGTTCTGGAGAAGTTCGGTGTGGAAATGATCGGCGCCAACGCTGACACCATCGACAAGGCTGAAGACCGTTCGCGTTTCGACAAGGCGATGAAGTCCATCGGCCTGGCGTGCCCGCGTTCCGGTATCGCCCACAGCATGGAAGAAGCCAACGCGGTTCTCGAAACCCTGGGTTTCCCGTGCATCATCCGTCCGTCCTTCACCATGGGCGGCACCGGTGGCGGAATCGCGTACAACCGTGAAGAGTTCGAAGAAATCTGCGCCCGTGGTCTGGACCTGTCGCCGACCAAAGAGCTGCTGATCGACGAATCGCTGATCGGCTGGAAAGAATATGAAATGGAAGTTGTCCGCGACAAAAAGGACAACTGCATCATCGTCTGCTCGATCGAAAACTTCGACCCGATGGGCGTGCACACCGGTGACTCGATCACCGTTGCTCCAGCACAAACCCTGACCGACAAGGAATACCAGATCCTGCGTAACGCCTCCCTGGCGGTACTGCGCGAGATCGGCGTCGAGACTGGCGGCTCCAACGTGCAATTCGGTATCTGCCCGAACACTGGCCGTATGGTCGTGATCGAAATGAACCCGCGCGTATCGCGTTCCTCGGCACTGGCTTCGAAAGCCACCGGTTTCCCGATCGCCAAAGTCGCGGCCAAACTGGCTGTGGGTTACACCCTCGACGAACTGTCGAACGACATCACCGGCGGCAAGACCCCGGCGTCCTTCGAACCGTCGATCGACTACGTCGTCACCAAGCTGCCACGTTTCGCCTTCGAGAAATTCGCCAAGGCTGACGCACGCCTGACCACGCAAATGAAGTCGGTTGGTGAAGTCATGGCCATCGGCCGTACCTTCCAGGAATCCCTGCAGAAAGCCCTGCGCGGTCTGGAAGTCGGCGTTTGCGGTCTGGACGAGAAGCTCGACCTGAGCAACCCGGAAAGCATGAGCGTGCTCAAGCGCGAACTGACCGTGCCGGGCGCCGAGCGTATCTGGTACGTGGCAGACGCTTTCCGCGCTGGCCTGTCGGTCGAAGACATCTTCGGCATGAACATGATCGACCCGTGGTTCCTGGTGCAGATCGAAGATCTGATCAAGGAAGAAGAGAAGGTCAAGACCCTCGGTCTGTCCGCTATCGACCGCGACCTGATGTTCAAGCTCAAGCGTAAAGGCTTCTCCGATCAGCGTCTGGCCAAACTGTTGGGCGTGACCGAGAAGAACCTGCGTACTCATCGCCAGAAGCTGGAAGTGTTCCCGGTCTACAAGCGCGTTGACACCTGCGCCGCCGAGTTCGCCACTGACACCGCTTACCTCTACTCCACCTACGAGGAAGAGTGCGAAGCTGCGCCGTCGGGTCGCGACAAGATCATGATTCTGGGCGGTGGTCCGAACCGTATCGGCCAGGGCATCGAGTTCGACTACTGCTGCGTTCACGCTGCTCTCGCCCTGCGCGAAGACGGCTACGAAACCATCATGGTCAACTGCAACCCGGAAACCGTTTCCACCGACTACGACACTTCCGACCGTCTGTACTTCGAACCGGTAACTCTGGAAGACGTGCTGGAAATCTGCCGCGTCGAGAAGCCGAAAGGCGTGATCGTCCAGTACGGCGGTCAGACTCCGCTGAAACTGGCTCGTGCCCTGGAAGCCGCTGGCGTGCCGATCATCGGCACCAGCCCGGACGCCATCGACCGCGCTGAAGACCGTGAGCGTTTCCAGCAAATGGTTGAGCGCCTGAACCTGCGTCAGCCGCCAAACGCCACCGTGCGCAGCGAAGACGAAGCTGTTCGTGCTGCCGCGAAGATCGGTTATCCGCTGGTGGTGCGCCCGTCTTATGTACTGGGCGGCCGTGCGATGGAAATCGTTTACAAGGAAGACGAGCTCAAGCGTTACCTGCGTGACGCGGTGCAAGTGTCCAACGACAGCCCTGTGCTGCTCGACCACTTCCTCAACTGCGCCATCGAAATGGACGTGGATGCGGTCTGTGACGGCAAAGATGTGGTGATCGGCGCGATCATGCAGCACATCGAACAGGCTGGCGTTCACTCCGGTGACTCCGCGTGCTCGCTGCCGCCGTACTCGCTGCCGGCGCACATCCAGGACGAGATGCGCGAACAGGTCAAGAAAATGGCTCTGGAACTGGGCGTTGTCGGCCTGATGAACGTGCAGTTGGCGCTGCAAGGCGAAGACATCTACGTCATCGAAGTCAACCCGCGCGCTTCCCGTACCGTACCGTTCGTGTCGAAGTGTATCGGTGTCTCCCTGGCGATGATCGCTGCCCGCGTGATGGCCGGTAAGACCCTGAAAGAAATCGGCTTCACCAAAGAAATCATCCCGAACTTCTACAGCGTGAAAGAGGCGGTGTTCCCGTTCGCCAAGTTCCCTGGCGTTGACCCGATTCTCGGCCCAGAGATGAAGTCGACCGGTGAAGTGATGGGCGTCGGCGACACCTTCGGTGAAGCATTCGCCAAAGCCCAGATGGGCGCCAGCGAAGTGCTGCCGACCGGCGGCACTGCGTTCATCAGCGTGCGTGACGACGACAAGCCACTGGTTGCAGGCGTGGCCCGCGATCTGATCAACTTGGGCTTCGAAGTGGTAGCCACTGCCGGCACTGCCAAGCTGATCGAGGCCGCAGGTCTGAAAGTGCGCCGTGTGAACAAAGTGACCGAGGGTCGTCCGCACGTGGTCGACATGATCAAGAATGACGAAGTCACCCTGATCATCAACACCACTGAAGGTCGTCAGTCGATCGCTGATTCGTACTCCATTCGTCGTAATGCCTTGCAGCACAAGATTTACTGCACAACCACTATTGCTGCTGGCGAAGCTATCTGTGAAGCGCTGAAGTTCGGTCCTGAAAAAACCGTGCGCCGCTTGCAGGATCTACACGCAGGATTGAAGGCATGATCAAATACCCAATGACCGTCCAGGGCGCCAAAGCCCTGGAAGAAGAACACGCTCACCTGACCAAGGTCGTCCGTCCGAAGCTCAGCCAGGACATTGGTACGGCTCGCGAGTTGGGTGACTTGAAGGAAAACGCTGAATACCATGCTGCCCGCGAACAGCAAGGCATGGTCGAGGCGCGGATTCGTGATATCGAAGGCCGGATTCAGAATCAGGTCATCATCGATGTCACGACCATTCCGCATACTGGCAAAGTGATTTTCGGTACCACCGTCGAAATCGCCAACGTCGAGACTGACGAAAGCGTCACTTACCACATCGTGGGTGAGGATGAGGCTGACTTCAAACTTGGCAAGATTTCGGTCGGCTCGCCTTTGGCCCGTGCCTTGATTGGCAAGGAAGAGGGCGATGTGGTCGCCGTGAAAACGCCAAGCGGCGTGATCGAGTACGAGATTGTCGAAGTCCGTCACATCTGAAAAAGGGCGCCCGCTGCATGCGGGCGCCATGCTTTGGCAGCTGACCCAGATGCTTTGGGTTGGCGGTCTATGGCTGATACATCTCGGTTTGCAGCCGGCGCTGGGCAAGATTGGCCTGGCACCGCTGCTGATCGATGAAGTCGCCAGTGCATTTGAAGTGCTGGTGGTGGGGTTTGCCGCCGCATGCGTTATTTTTCAGGCTTTGGTGCTGGTACAGGCCGAGGGCCTTGGCAGTCTATGGCGGGATTTTCGTGGGCAGGTGCTGTTGATGGCGTTGTATGCGTGTGCGATGTATGTCGCAGTGCGTGTCGGCTGGCCGGATGCGCAGCGCTTGCAGGTGTTCAGTTATCTGGTTTTGGGCTTTTCCGGGCTGGTGCTGGTGATGCAGCCGGTGCCGGGATGGAGTGGCAGGGTGCGCGAAGCACACCCTTGACCCTTTTCATCACTTGAAGCGATGAACGTTCGACAGCTGCTTGTTGACGCTGAAGTTCTTGCGGTAAACCAGTGCCATCTTGCCGATGACCTGTACCAGGTCTGCTTTGCCAACCTTGCACAGCTCTGCGATGTGCGCCAGGCGCGACTCGCGATCGAGGATGTTGAGCTTGATCTTGATCAGCTCGTGATCCGCCAGGGCGCGTTCAAGTTCGGCTAAAACACCTTCAGTCAAACCGTTGTCAGCCACCGTCAAAACCGGCTTCAGGTGGTGGCCAATGGATTTGTACTGTTTCTTCTGCTCTGGAGTGAGCGGCATAATCTGACCCTTTCGTCTGGATTCTGTAAAATGGCGGCCATTTTACCCGAGGGTTCGTGGATCCGCCCAATTAATCACGACCCTTATCATCGAGGTGCCCAATGGCGCGTTCCAAGACAAGCCTTGGTTGGCTGAAACGACATGTCAACGATCCCTATGTGAAGCAAGCGCAGAAGGATGGCTACCGCTCGCGTGCGAGTTACAAGCTTCTGGAAGTCCAGGAGAAATACAAGCTGATCCGTCCTGGCATGAGCGTTGTCGACCTGGGTGCAGCGCCCGGTGGCTGGTCGCAGGTGACTAGCCGGCTGATCGGTGGTCAGGGCCGCCTGATCGCTTCGGACATTCTGGAAATGGACAGCATCCCTGACGTGACCTTTATTCAGGGTGACTTCACCGAGGACGCAGTACTCGCTCAGATTCTTGAAGCTGTGGGTAATTCGCAGGTGGACCTTGTGATTTCCGATATGGCCCCCAATATGAGTGGTACGCCCGAAGTGGATATGCCCAAAGCCATGTTTCTCTGCGAGCTGGCGCTTGATCTGGCGGAGCGGATACTCAAGCCGGGTGGCAATTTTGTGATCAAGATTTTTCAGGGCGAAGGATTTGATGTTTACCTGAAGGACGCTCGCAAAAAGTTCGACAAGATCCAGATGATCAAGCCGGACTCCTCCCGTGGCAGCTCACGCGAGCAATACATGCTGGCTTGGGGTTACCGCGGACGTAGTGAGTAAAACGAGGTTTTTGTGCGGGGTGATAGGTTTTTAGTATTTCGCCCGGCTAGCATTAACGAATATTGTGTAGAAAGTGTTTCACAAAGGGTTACAGACGGCGCCTGCCAGAGCCGTAGGTAATGTAGTAAGTTAGGCCGGTGAATATCATGCGAAGCGCGCGCCAGTAGCGGAGCTTGCTTCAGAGGGTAGTTAATTGAACGATATGGCAAAGAATCTGATCCTGTGGTTGATCATCGCGGCTGTCCTGGTGACGGTGATGAACAACTTCTCCAGCCCTAACGAGCCGCAGACCCTCAACTATTCCGACTTCATCCAGCAGGTCAAGGATGGCAAGGTCGAGCGCGTAGCGGTTGATGGCTATGTAATCACCGGCAAGCGCAACGATGGCGACAGCTTCAAGACCATTCGTCCGGCAATTCAGGACAATGGCCTGATCGGCGATCTGGTCGACAACCACGTTGTGGTTGAAGGCAAGCAGCCTGAGCAGCAAAGCATCTGGACCCAGCTTCTGGTAGCCAGCTTCCCGATCCTGGTGATCATCGCGGTGTTCATGTTCTTCATGCGCCAGATGCAGGGCGGTGCCGGTGGCAAGGGCGGGCCGATGAGCTTTGGCAAGAGCAAGGCACGCCTGCTCTCCGAAGATCAGGTGAAAACCACATTGGCTGACGTTGCCGGTTGCGACGAAGCCAAGGAAGAAGTCGGCGAACTGGTTGAGTTCCTCCGTGATCCGGGCAAGTTCCAGCGCCTGGGCGGTCGTATTCCTCGCGGTGTGCTGATGGTCGGTCCTCCGGGTACCGGTAAAACCTTGCTGGCCAAGGCAATTGCCGGCGAAGCCAAGGTTCCGTTCTTCACCATATCCGGTTCCGACTTCGTTGAAATGTTTGTCGGTGTCGGTGCGAGCCGTGTTCGCGACATGTTCGAGCAGGCGAAGAAGCACGCGCCGTGCATTATCTTCATCGACGAAATCGACGCCGTCGGTCGCCATCGTGGCGCTGGCATGGGTGGCGGTCACGATGAGCGTGAGCAGACTCTCAACCAGTTGCTGGTCGAGATGGACGGCTTCGAAATGAACGACGGCATCATTGTTATCGCTGCAACCAACCGTCCTGACGTACTTGACCCTGCGCTGCTGCGTCCGGGCCGTTTCGACCGTCAGGTTGTCGTCGGTCTGCCGGATATCCGTGGTCGCGAACAGATTCTCAAGGTTCACATGCGCAAAGTGCCAATGGGTGACGACGTCGCTCCGGCCGTTATCGCGCGTGGTACTCCAGGCTTCTCCGGTGCTGATCTGGCAAACCTGGTCAACGAAGCGTCGCTGTTCGCTGCGCGCAGCGGCAAGCGCATCGTTGAAATGAAAGAGTTCGAACTGGCCAAAGACAAGATCATGATGGGCGCCGAGCGCAAATCGATGGTCATGTCCGAGAAAGAGAAGCAGAACACCGCTTATCACGAAGCTGGCCACGCCATTGTCGGTCGCGTCGTGCCTGAGCATGATCCGGTCTACAAAGTGTCGATCATTCCGCGCGGCCGTGCGCTGGGTGTGACCATGTTCCTGCCGGAAGAAGATCGCTACAGTCTGTCCAAGCGCGCGCTGATCAGCCAGATCTGCTCGCTGTATGGCGGCCGTATCGCTGAAGAAATGACCCTGGGCTTTGACGGTGTGACCACCGGTGCTTCCAACGACATCATGCGTGCTAGCCAGATTGCGCGGAACATGGTGACCAAGTGGGGTCTGTCGGAAAAACTCGGTCCGTTGATGTATGCCGAAGAAGAGGGTGAAGTATTCCTCGGCCGCGGCGGTGGCGGTCAGGCTGCCAGTTTCTCTGGCGAGACAGCCAAGCTGATCGACTCCGAAGTGCGCAGTATCATTGACCAGTGCTACGGCACCGCCAAGCAGATCCTCACGGACAACCGTGACAAGCTCGATGCCATGGCCGATGCCCTGATGAAGTACGAAACGATCGATGCTGAACAGATCGACGACATCATGGCCGGTCGTACGCCTCGCGAGCCTCGTGACTGGTCGGGTGGCACGGGTACACCACCACCTCCAGTGGTTCAGGACGAGCGTCCGGAAACACCGATTGGCGGTCCGGCTGCTGACGTTTAAGGTTTGAAATGACTTCTGTACAGTCCCTGACCCGGTTGCCTTGCGGCAACCGGGTTCTTGATTTGGCCCAGACGCATGTCATGGGCATTCTCAATGTCACCCCTGATTCTTTCTCTGATGGCGGCCAATACAGCCAGCTTGACGCTGCCTTGCGCCATGCAGAAGCGATGGTTGCGGCGGGTGCGACACTGATTGACGTCGGTGGCGAGTCCACCCGGCCTGGCGCGCGAGCGGTTTCTCCGCTCGAAGAGCTTGAGCGCGTGGCGCCGATTGTCGAGCTGATCAATCGCGAGCTTGATGTGATCATTTCGGTGGATACGTCTACGCCTGCGGTGATGCGCGAAACCGCACGGTTGGGTGCCGGTTTGATCAATGATGTGCGATCGCTACAGCGCGATGGTGCGTTGGATGCAGCGGCGGCGACAGGCTTGCCGGTATGTCTGATGCATATGCTCGGTGAGCCAGGCGATATGCAGGACAATCCGCAGTATCACGATGTCACTCGCGAGGTTGGCGAGTTTCTCGCGCAGCGGATGTCGGTGTGTGCATCAGCAGGTATTCCTGCCGAGCGGATCATTCTTGATCCGGGCTTCGGTTTCGCCAAAACCCTGCAGCACAATCTAAGCTTGTTCAAGCACATGGAAGCCCTGCATGCGTTGGGCAGGCCCTTGCTGGTTGGTGTTTCCCGAAAGAGCATGATTGGGCACGCCTTGAATCGTCCTGTTGGCGAGCGGCTGCATGGCGGATTGGCGCTGGCGGCGCTGGCGTCGGTGAAAGGTGCGCGTATATTGCGCGTCCATGATGTGGCGGAAACAGTAGACGTGGTGCGGATGATCGCGGCCGTGGAATCAGCCGAATAAGAATGATGGAGCGCTTATGAGCAAGAAATATTTTGGTACTGACGGCATTCGTGGTCGCGTTGGTGAATACCCGATTACTCCTGACTTCATGCTCAAGCTCGGCTGGGCTGCTGGCATGGCGTTCCGCAAGATGGGCGCCTGCAAGGTGCTGGTCGGCAAAGACACGCGAATTTCCGGTTATATGTTCGAGTCGGCGCTTGAGGCCGGTCTGACATCGGCGGGTGCCGATGTGATGCTGCTGGGTCCTATGCCGACGCCGGCCATCGCCTACTTGTCGCGCACGTTCCAGGCTGAGGCCGGTATCGTGATCAGTGCTTCGCACAATCCGCACGACGATAACGGCATCAAGTTTTTCTCCGGTAAAGGCACCAAGCTGCCCGATGAACTGGAGCTGATGATCGAAGAGTTGCTCGATACGCCGATGACCGTGGTCGAATCGAGCAAGATCGGCAAGGTCTCGCGGATCAACGATGCGTCAGGTCGTTATATCGAGTTCTGCAAGAGCAGCGTGCCAACGGGCACCAGTTTCTCTGGACTCAAGATCGTTATCGACTGTGCGCATGGTGCGACCTACAAGGTGGCTCCGAGTGTCTTCCGGGAGCTGGGTGCGGAAGTTGTCGTGCTGTCAGCCCAGCCTAACGGTCTGAACATCAATGAGAATTGCGGCTCGACCCATATGGGGCAGCTGCAGGCTGCGGTACTGGCGGAGCATGCCGACCTGGGTATCGCTTTTGATGGCGATGGCGATCGGGTTCTGATGGTTGACCACACTGGCGCCATTGTTGATGGCGACGAGTTGTTGTTCATTATTGCTCGTGATCTGCATGAGCGTGGCAAGTTGCAGGGCGGCGTGGTTGGCACCCTGATGAGTAATCTGGGTCTGGAGCTCGCGCTTGCAGAACTTTCGATTCCGTTCATTCGTGCCAATGTCGGCGACCGCTACGTGATCGCTGAGTTGCTTGAGCGCAATTGGCTGGTCGGTGGCGAAAATTCAGGGCATATCGTTTGCTTCAATCACACCACGACCGGTGATGCGATCATCGCGGCTTTGCAAGTGCTGATGGCCTTGAAGACCCGTAATGAAGGGTTGGCGCAAACGCGTCAGGCATTGCGCAAGTGCCCTCAGGTGCTGATCAATGTGCGTTTTGGTGGTGGCGAAAGTCCGCTGGAACACTCGGCTGTCAAGGAAGCCAGTGCGCGTGTTACCCAGGCAATGGCGGGGCGCGGTCGCGTGCTTTTGCGCAAGTCCGGGACAGAGCCTCTGGTGCGCGTAATGGTCGAAGGCGAGGACGAAACCCAGGTTCGCAACTACGCCGAAGAGCTGGCAAAACTGGTAACTGAAGTTTCTGCCTGATACGGCTTGCAAGCCATGATTGTGTTGGGTAACATCTGCGCCCACTTTGACCGACGAGGTACAGCATGCGTCGCCCTATGGTAGCTGGTAACTGGAAGATGCACGGTACCCGCGCCAGCGTCGCTGAGCTGATCAACGGCCTTCGTCATCTGGCCTTGCCAAGCGGTGTTGATGTCGCGGTATTCCCGCCTTGCTTGTATATCAATCAAGTGATTGATGGCTTGAAAGGCAAGTCGATTTCGGTCGGCGCGCAGAATTCTGCGGTGGAATCCATGCAAGGTGCATTGACCGGTGAGATTGCGCCGAGTCAGTTGGTGGATGCAGGTTGTTCCCTGGTGCTTGTCGGGCACTCCGAGCGTCGCCAGATAATGGGCGAGCGGGATGGGATGCTGAATCGCAAGTTTGCAGCTGCGCAGGCATGTGGCTTGATTCCGGTGTTGTGTATAGGGGAAACCCTCGAGCAGCGCGAAGCCGGAAAAACTCTTGAGGTTGTCGGGCGTCAGCTGGGCAGCATCATCGAGGAGCTGGGTGTCGGTGCTTTTGCCAAGGCAGTCATTGCTTACGAGCCGGTCTGGGCTATTGGTACCGGACTGACTGCGACGCCGCAGCAAGCTCAGGATGTGCATAAAGCCATTCGCGAGCAGCTGGCGGCAGAGAATTCTGAAGTGGCACGAGGTGTGCGGCTTCTATACGGCGGCAGCGTGAAGGCGGCCAATGCGGTCGAACTGTTCGGCATGCCGGATATCGATGGGGGGCTCATTGGTGGAGCTTCCCTGAATGCAGATGAGTTCGGTGCGATTTGTCGCGCCGCGGGAAACTGAAAAAATGCTGGAAACAGTCGTAGTCGTTTTTCATCTGCTGGGTGCATTGGGCGTAGTTGCTCTGGTTTTGCTGCAGCAGGGTAAGGGTGCGGACGCTGGCGCGTCTTTCGGAGCAGGTGCTTCAAATACTGTGTTCGGAAGCCAAGGTTCCTCTACCTTTCTTAGTAAGTTTACTGCTATACTTGCCGCCGGTTTCTTCATAACCAGCTTGGGGTTAGGTTACTTTGCTAAAGAGAAGGCTCATCAGCTGACTCAGGCAGGTCTCCCAAACCCGGCAGTGTTGGAAGTACCTAAGCAACAACAACCGGCTTCTGATGATGTCCCGGTGCTTCAAGAGCAAAAGTCGGCTACTCCAGCGACTGACGTACCTCCAGCTCAAGAGCAGAAGTAAGAAGGGTTTCAAACGTAGTTTTGCCGAGGTGGTGGAATTGGTAGACACGCAACCTTGAGGTGGTTGTGCCCATAGGGTGTAGGGGTTCGAGTCCCCTTCTCGGTACCAATTAGTCAGGAGAGCCCGCTGTTGCGGGCTTTCTTGCAGGTGGAAGGTTACATTGACCCTATAAGGGATCGGTCGTATACTTCCGCCCCAGCTTTGTCGCGGGGTGGAGCAGTCTGGTAGCTCGTCGGGCTCATAACCCGAAGGTCGTCGGTTCAAATCCGGCCCCCGCAACCAGTTTAAGGAGCCCCTTTTAAGGGGCTTTTTGTTAGCTGGACACTTTCAACGCCGCTGTTCGACGGCGTTTCAAGGATGGGCGTTAAGCCCATTTTTTTATTTTGCAAAGCATGCACATATCATGCACTAGGGGGTTCAGGTGTCGAGCAAGCTAGAAGAGTTGCAGGCCTTGCTGGCCCCGGTGGTCGTGGCCCTGGGCTATGAATGCTGGGGTATCGAGTTTTCGGCTCAGGGTCGTCATTCGATGTTGCGCGTTTATATCGATAAAGAGGGTGGCGTGCTGGTGGACGATTGCGCCATTGTCAGCCGTCAGATCAGCGGTGTGCTGGATGTTGAAGATCCGATCTCCGTTGAATACACCCTCGAAGTTTCCTCGCCTGGCATGGAGCGCCCACTGTTCACTCTTGAGCAGTTTGCAAAGTTTGCCGGTGAACAAGTGAAGATCAAGCTGCGCTCGCCTTTTGAAGGGCGACGCAACTTTCAGGGCCTTCTGCGCGGTGTAGAAGAACAGGATGTCGTGGTGCAGGTAGACGACCATGAGTTCCTGTTGCCGATCGATATGATCGACAAGGCCAACATTATTCCCAGTTTTGACTGAGACGCGGATCCCGCGGATCCAATGGCTTGCGAAAGGCGAGGCGTACGATGAGCAAAGAAGTACTGCTGGTTGTTGAGTCGGTATCCAATGAAAAGGGCGTACCGGCAAGCGTAATTTTTGAAGCGCTGGAGCTGGCTCTGGCCACTGCTACCAAAAAGCGTTTTGAGGACGAAGTTGACCTGCGTGTGGAAATTAACCGCCACACCGGGGCATACGAAACTTTCCGTCGCTGGACGGTCGTCGAAGAGAATGATCTCGACGATCCGGCCATCGAAACCTGGCCAAGCAAGGTTGCCGAAACGCATCCTGGTGCCAAGGTTGGCGACGTCGTCGAAGAAAAGATCGAATCCATCGAGTTCGGCCGCATCGCTGCACAGACTGCCAAGCAGGTCATCGTGCAGAAAGTTCGCGAAGCCGAGCGCGCTCAAGTGGTCGACGCCTATCGCGAGCGCCTGGGAGAAATCATCTCCGGCACCGTGAAAAAAGTCACCCGCGACAACGTGATCGTCGATCTGGGCAACAACGCTGAAGCGTTGCTGGCCCGTGAAGACATCATTTCTCGCGAAACCTTCCGTGTCGGCGTGCGCTTGCGTGCGCTGCTCAAGGAAATCCGCACCGAGAACCGCGGCCCGCAGCTGATCCTGTCGCGTACCGCGCCGGAAATGCTGATCGAGCTGTTCCGTATCGAAGTGCCGGAAATTGCCGAAGGCCTGATCGAAGTAATGGCTGCATCCCGTGATCCGGGTTCGCGCGCCAAGATCGCCGTCCGCTCGAAAGACAAACGCATCGACCCACAGGGCGCTTGCATCGGTATGCGCGGTTCGCGCGTCCAGGCAGTGTCGGGTGAGTTGGGCGGTGAGCGTGTTGATATCGTCCTGTGGGACGACAACCCGGCTCAGTTCGTGATCAACGCCATGTCCCCGGCTGAGGTTGCGGCAATTATCGTTGACGAAGATGCCCACGCAATGGACATCGCCGTTGGCGCAGACAATCTGGCTCAGGCCATCGGTCGTGGTGGTCAGAACGTGCGTCTGGCGAGCCAGTTGACTGGCTGGACCCTGAACGTGATGACCGAATCGGACATCCAGGCTAAGCAGCAAGCAGAAACCGGCGACATCCTGCGCAACTTCATCGACGAGCTGGAAGTCGACGAAGAACTGGCTCAGGTGCTGGTTGATGAAGGCTTCACCAGCCTGGAAGAGATTGCCTACGTACCGTTGGAAGAAATGCTCAACATCGACGGCTTTGACGAAGATATCGTCAACGAGCTTCGCGCTCGTGCCAAGGATCGTTTGTTGACCAAAGCCATCGCTACTGAGGAAAAGCTGGCAGACGCCCATCCGGCCGAAGACCTGCTCTCGCTTGAGGGTATGGACAAGGATTTGGCGATGGAACTGGCGGTGCGCGGCGTAATTACCCGCGAAGACCTGGCCGAGCAGTCTATTGACGACCTGCTCGACATCGACGGCATTGACGATGATCGTGCCGGCAAGTTGATCATGGCCGCCCGAGCCCACTGGTTCGAGTAATTAGGCGCGGCCTGAGGAGAGAAGTGCATGACGCAAGTCACGGTGAAACAACTGGCCGATGAGGTCAAAACACCGGTAGAGCGCCTGTTGCAGCAGATGCGTGAGGCAGGTCTGCCGCACACCGCCGCCGAAGAAAATGTGACTGACAGTGAGAAGCAGTCTCTGCTGACTCACTTGAAAAGCAGCCACAAGGCGAAAGTGGAAGAACCACGCAAGATCACGCTGCAGCGTAAAACCACCAGCACCCTGCGTGTGGCTGGTAGCAAAAGCATCAGCGTAGAAGTTCGCAAAAAGAAAGTTTTCGTACAGCGCAGCCCGGAAGAAATCGAAGCCGAGCGCAAGCGTGAACTGGATGAGCGTCGCGCAGTAGAAAATGCTGCTCGTCAGAAGGCTGAAGAAGAAGCCAAGCAACGCGCCGAAGTAGAAGCGCGTAATCAGCCTGCTGCTGCGCAGACCGCTGCCAGCGACGCCGTTGCGGCGCCGGCTGCAGCTGCCGAACCTGTTCGCGAAAGCGCACCGGTAGTGGCCGCTGCTCCAGCTCCGTCTGCCGAAGTTCGCAACAAGCAGAACGAACAGCGCCGTCCGGACAAACCACGTGCCGACGACAACAATCGTCGCAGCGGTGGTGGTGATGGCGAGCGCAAAAACGCTCCGCATCGCGCCTCGGTCAAAGAAAAAGCGCCGGCTCCACGTGTGGCGCCACGCACTACCGACGAAGAAAGCGATGGCTTCCGTCGTGGTGGTCGCGGCAAGGCCAAGCTGAAGAAGCGCAACGCTCACGGTTTCCAGAGCCCAACCGGCCCTGTCGTGCGTGATGTGCAGATCGGCGAGACCATCACTGTTGGCGATCTCGCCAATCAGATGTCGGTCAAGGCTGCTGAAATCATCAAGTTCATGTTCAAACTGGGTACTCCAGCGACCATCAACCAGGTGCTTGATCAGGAAACTGCTCAACTGGTAGCCGAAGAACTGGGCCACAAAGTGACCCTGGTCAGCGACACCGCCCTGGAAGATTCCCTGGCCGAGTCCCTGAAGTTTGAAGGTGAGTCGTTCTCCCGTGCGCCAGTCGTGACCGTAATGGGCCACGTTGACCACGGTAAAACTTCCCTGCTCGACTATATCCGTCGTGCCAAGGTAGCTGCTGGCGAAGCCGGCGGTATCACCCAGCACATCGGTGCGTACCACGTTGAAACCGAACGCGGCATGGTCACCTTCCTCGATACCCCGGGTCACGCCGCGTTTACCGCAATGCGTGCTCGTGGTGCCAAGGCGACCGACATCGTGATTCTGGTGGTTGCAGCGGACGACGGCGTGATGCCGCAGACCATTGAAGCTGTTCAGCACGCTGTAGCGGCTGGCGTTCCACTGGTTGTTGCAGTGAACAAAATCGACAAGCCGGGCGCCGATCTCGATCGCATCCGTAGCGAACTGTCGGTTCACGGCGTGACTTCCGAAGAGTGGGGCGGTGATACGCCGTTCGTTCCGGTTTCGGCGAAAGTCGGTACTGGCGTGGACGAGTTGCTGGAAGCCGTTCTGCTGCAAGCTGAAGTTCTCGAACTGAAAGCAACTCCATCGGCTCCTGGTCGTGGTGTTGTGGTTGAATCGCGTCTCGACAAAGGTCGTGGCCCGGTGGCAACCGTTCTGGTTCAAGACGGTACCCTGCGCCAAGGCGACATGGTCCTGGTCGGTTCGAACTATGGTCGCGTTCGCGCCATGCTCGACGAGAACGGCAAGCCAATCAAGGAAGCCGGTCCTTCCATCCCTGTCGAGATCCTCGGCCTGGACGGTACCCCGGACGCTGGCGACGAGATGAGCGTGGTTGCTGACGAGAAGAAAGCCCGTGAAGTGGCTCTGTTCCGTCAAGGCAAGTTCCGCGAAGTCAAACTGGCTCGCGCTCACGCCGGCAAGCTGGAAAACATCTTCGAAAACATGGGTCAGGCCGAGAAGAAGACGCTCAACATCGTCCTCAAATCCGACGTCCGTGGTTCGCTGGAAGCGTTGAACGGTGCCTTGAATGGCCTGGGCAACGACGAAGTTCAAGTGCGCGTAGTCGGCGGCGGTGTCGGTGGTATCACCGAATCCGACGCTAACCTGGCACTGGCTTCCAACGCTGTACTGTTCGGCTTCAACGTGCGTGCCGATGCTGGCGCACGGAAGATCGTCGAGCAGGAAGGTCTGGACATGCGTTACTACAACGTGATCTACGACATCATCGAAGACGTCAAGAAAGCCCTGACCGGCATGCTCGGCAGCGATGTTCGCGAGAACATCCTGGGTGTGGCCGAAGTGCGTGACGTGTTCCGTTCGCCGAAGTTTGGCGCGATCGCTGGCTGCATGGTGATCGAAGGTGTTGTGCACCGTAACCGTCCGATCCGTGTACTGCGTGAAGACATCGTTATCTTCGAAGGCGAGCTGGAATCCCTGCGCCGCTTCAAGGATGACGCTTCCGAAGTACGTGCCGGCATGGAATGCGGTATCGGCGTGAAGAGCTACAACGACGTCAAAGTCGGCGACAAGATCGAAGTCTTCGAGAAGGTTCAGGTTGCTCGCAGCCTCTAACTCGCGCACTTCAGGAGCCGTGATGGCCGGCCGCACTCAACAGTGTGGCGCATCACCCGGACTCTAAACGCAACGCCCGGTCTGGCTTTTGTCAGGCCGGGCGTTTGCCGCTTTCAGACCTGGCGGGTTTCACCGCCGGGCAGTAACAGGTAACAAAATCATGGCAAAAGAATACAGCCGTACCCAACGTATCGGCGATCAGATGCAGCGCGAGCTGGCCCAGCTGATCCGTCGTGAAGTCAAGGATCCACGCGTGGGTCTGGTCACCATTACCGCAGTGGAAGTCAGCCGTGACGTCGGTCACGCGAAGATTTTCATCACCGTGATGGGGCAGGACAACGCTGAAGACATCGCACAAAGCATCAAGGTGCTCAATTCCGCCGCAGGTTTCCTGCGCATGCAATTGGCCCGTGAAATGAAGCTGCGCAGCGTGCCGCAACTGCACTTCCACTACGACGAGTCCGTCGTGCGTGGCGCGCATCTGTCGGCGCTGATCGAGCGTGCGGTGGCTGAAGACAATCAGCATCCGGTCGCTGCTGAACCTGAAGACACCAAGGAGTAACTCGGTGGCTCAGGTCAAACGTATCCGTCGTAACGTCAGCGGCATCATCCTGCTCGACAAGCCGTTGGGATTCACGTCCAACGCCGCGTTGCAGAAGGTTCGCTGGTTGCTCAACGCCGAGAAGGCCGGTCACACCGGCAGCCTCGACCCTCTGGCCACGGGCGTCTTGCCGTTGTGCTTTGGCGAAGCGACCAAGTTCTCGCAGTACCTGCTCGATTCCGACAAGGCTTATGAAACCCTCGCGCAACTGGGTAAGACCACCACCACGGCCGATGCCGAAGGTGAGGTTTTGCAGGAGCGCCCGGTGACCGTTGGTCGCGCCGATATCGAAGCGGCATTGCCGAAATTTCGTGGGCAAATCAGTCAGATACCGCCGATGTACTCGGCGCTCAAGCGTGATGGCCAGCCGCTCTACAAGTTGGCTCGTGCAGGCGAAGTAGTGGAGCGTGAACCGCGTTCTGTTACTATTGCGCGCTTGGAATTACTGGCCTTCGAAGGCGATACTGCACGACTTGCGGTGGATTGCAGCAAAGGCACCTATATTCGCACCCTCGTGGAGGATATCGGTGAGCAACTCGGTTGTGGTGCGTACGTCGCGGAATTGCGCCGTACCCAGGCCGGGCCTTTCACCCTGGCGCAGACGGTGACCCTCGAAGAGCTTGAAGCGGTACATGCCGAGGGCGGCAACGAAGCGGTGGATCGCTTCCTGATGCCATCGGACAGCGGCCTGCAGGATTGGCCGTTGCTGCACTTCTCCGAAGCGAGTGCGTTCTACTGGCTCAACGGCCAGCCGGTGCGTGCCCCGGATGCTCCGAAGTTCGGCATGGTGCGGGTACAGGATCACAATGGTCGCTTCATCGGTATCGGTGAAGTGAGCGAAGACGGGCGCATTGCGCCACGTCGACTGATTCGGTCGGAATGACCGAAACCGGTCTGTGTCAAAGCAGGCTGGCGAGGGTGGCTGTTAACAGGCACGGTCACTACTCATTTATAGATACAGGGATTTGTCCCTGGCCTGTTGAAGCTGTTTCTTTGAAACAGTTTCCTGATAAAAGGATTGCCTCATGGCTCTCGACGTTCAAGAAAAAGCTCAAATCGTTGCTGACTACCAGCAAGCTGTTGGTGACACCGGTTCGCCAGAAGTGCAAGTTGCACTGCTGACCCACAACATCAACAAGCTGCAAGGTCACTTCAAGGCCAACGGTAAAGATCACCACTCCCGTCGTGGTCTGATCCGCATGGTAAACCAGCGTCGCAAGCTGCTGGACTACCTGAAAGGCAAGGATCTGGGTCGTTATCAGACTCTGATCGGTCGCCTGGGTCTGCGTCGCTAATCAGCGATTGCGCTATGAGGTTGGTTGTCTGTCGGACGTCAGCGGTTTACCGCCGGCGTCTTGCAGGCTCCCAGCCTCAAGTTTTATCTGGATACACGTTTTACCCTGGACAGGCGTTGGGCCGATTCCCGACATTGCCCAAGAATTCGCAAGAAACCAGTTCCCCCAAGAGCCACAAAGAAGGTAGGACACCGTGAACCCGGTAATCAAAAAATTCCAGTTCGGTCAATCGACCGTTACCCTCGAGACTGGCCGTATCGCCCGTCAGGCCTCCGGCGCAGTATTGGTCACCGTTGACGACGACGTCAGCGTGTTGGTGACTGTAGTCGGTGCAAAACAAGCTGATCCAGGCAAGGGCTTCTTCCCTCTGTCGGTTCACTACCAGGAAAAGACCTACGCTGCCGGTAAGATCCCTGGCGGTTTCTTCAAGCGTGAAGGCCGTCCTTCCGAAAAAGAAACCCTGACTTCCCGACTGATCGACCGTCCGATCCGTCCGCTGTTCCCTGAAGGTTTCATGAACGAAGTGCAGGTTGTCTGCACCGTTGTTTCCACCAGCAAGAAGACCGATCCGGACATCGCTGCGATGATCGGTACCTCGGCTGCCCTGGCCATCTCGGGTATCCCGTTCGACGGCCCGATCGGCGCCGCTCGCGTTGCCTTCCACGAAAGCACCGGCTACCTGCTGAACCCGACTTACGAGCAGCAAGCGGCTTCGAGCCTGGACATGGTCGTTGCCGGTACTTCCGACGCCGTACTGATGGTTGAATCGGAAGCCAAAGAGCTGACCGAAGACCAGATGCTGGGCGCGGTACTGTTTGCTCATGACGAATTCCAGGTTGTGATCAACGCCGTTAAAGAACTGGCCGCTGAAGCTGCCAAGCCAACCTGGACCTGGGCTCCTGCGCCAGAAGCCACCGAACTGCTGGGCGCTATCCGTGCCGAGTTCGGCGAAGCGATCTCCCAGGCTTACACCATCACCGTCAAGGCCGACCGTTATGCGCGTCTGGGCGAGCTGAAGGATCAAGTCGTTGCCAAGCTGTCCGGTGAAGAAGGTCAGCCTTCGTCCAGCGAAGTCAAAGCCGCTTTCGGCGAAATCGAATACCGCACCGTTCGCGAAAACATCGTCAACGGCAAGCCACGTATCGACGGTCGCGACACCAAAACCGTACGTCCGCTGAACATCGAAGTCGGCGTTCTGCCGAAGACTCACGGTTCGGCGCTGTTCACCCGTGGTGAAACCCAGGCGCTGGTCGTTGCAACACTGGGCACCGCCCGTGACGCACAACTGCTGGACACCCTGGAAGGCGAGAAAAAAGACCCGTTCATGCTGCACTACAACTTCCCTCCGTTCTCGGTGGGCGAGTGTGGTCGCATGGGTGGTGCTGGTCGTCGTGAAATCGGTCACGGCCGTCTGGCCCGTCGTTCGGTTTCGGCCATGCTGCCAGCCGCTGACGTGTTCCCGTACACCATCCGTGTGGTTTCGGAAATCACCGAATCCAACGGTTCGAGCTCGATGGCTTCCGTTTGCGGCGCTTCCCTGGCCCTGATGGACGCTGGTGTGCCGATGAAGGCGCCGGTTGCCGGTATCGCCATGGGTCTGGTCAAGGAAGGCGAGAAGTTCGCAGTTCTGACCGACATCCTCGGTGACGAAGACCACCTGGGCGACATGGACTTCAAAGTAGCCGGTACCGCCAAAGGCGTTACTGCGCTGCAGATGGACATCAAGATCAAAGGCATCACCGAAGAAATCATGGAGATCGCTCTGGGCCAAGCCCTGGAAGCGCGCCTGAACATCCTCGGTCAGATGAACCAGATCATCGGCCAGTCGCGTACCGAACTGTCGGCCAACGCTCCGACCATGATCGCGATGAAAATCGACACCGACAAGATCCGTGATGTTATCGGTAAAGGTGGCGCGACCATCCGTGCGATCTGCGAAGAAACCAAGGCTTCGATCGACATCGAAGACGACGGTTCGATCAAGATCTTCGGCGAAACCAAGGAAGCTGCTGAAGCTGCACGTCAGCGCGTTCTGGGTATCACCGCTGAAGCCGAGATCGGCAAGATCTATGTGGGTAAAGTTGAGCGCATCGTCGACTTCGGCGCATTCGTCAACATCCTGCCGGGCAAGGACGGTCTGGTGCACATCTCGATGCTGAGCGACGCTCGCGTAGAGAAAGTGACCGACATCCTGAAAGAAGGCCAGGAAGTTGAAGTACTGGTACTGGACGTGGACAACCGCGGCCGTATCAAGCTGTCCATCAAAGACGTGGCTGCTGCCAAGGCTTCGGGCGTTTAATCACCCCAAAGCGTTAGCGCAATAAAAATGCCCCGCCGTGAAAACGGCGGGGCATTTTTTTGTCTGCGAAATATCGAGACATTCTGCGAAGTTGCCGGACTTCAGAACCGGTGCTAGGTTTAGCCCACCGCCCGTGTAGCTCAGCCGGTAGAGCAGCGCACTCGTAACGCGAAGGTCGCAGGTTCGATTCCTGTCTCGGGCACCACCTTCTTAAACACTCTCACCCATCGCAAAAGCGGATTTATGTTCCGCAGGTCAGCTTTTTGTGAGAGAGATGTAAAGAGCCGTGTAATTCGTCATGCAAACGTCCTATATTCGGAGCCTGCATGAGCATCGCCCAGCAGTTTTCAGATGATCCCGAATGGTTCCGAAGGCCGGACAAATCCGCGTCAGAGAGATCCTTGATGATCCAGATCCATCCTCCATTCCTAAGATCAGCGAGAACGCCATGACCGAATTAACTCAAGAGCAACGTCACGAACAAGCGCTGGAAAAGTACATTCTGGACGTACCGGACCTGAAAGAAGAGATCAAGGACCTGAGTCCCGATGATCAGAAAGATCAGATCCAGTGGGCCTTCGAAGACGAAGCCGAAGCCCAGGGCTTGCAGCCGTGGGAGTTGACACTCAAGTACACGAGCACGCCGGAAGAGTTCGAGGCGCAGCGCCTCGTGCTGCACAAAGAGGCGGCCGAAGTGCTGGGTGTCGAGTGGGAAGAGTACTGCGAGATGAATAATCTGGTGGTCTGATACAAAAACGCCAGCCTCAACCGGGCTGGCGTTTTTTATTGCGCGCAGTATTCAGAGACTGAGGCGCATCGACAGATCCACCGCTTTGACATCCTTGGTCATCGCGCCAATCGAGATGTAGTCCACTCCGGTTTCGGCGATCGGCAGCAGTGTGCTTTCGTTGATACCGCCGCTGGCCTCCAGTTTCGCCTTGCCGCCGTTCAGGCGCACGGCTTCGCGCATGTCATCCAGGCTCAGTTCGTCGAGCATGATGATGTCGGCGCCGGCGGCCAGTGCCTCCTTCAGCTCCTCCAGACTTTCCACTTCGACTTCCACCGGTTTGCCCGGGGCAATCTTGTGCGCGGCGGCAATCGCCTGCGGGATGCCACCGCTGGCGGCGATGTGGTTTTCCTTGATCAGGAACGCGTCGTACAGACCGATGCGATGGTTGTGGCAGCCACCGCAGGTCACCGCGTATTTCTGTGCCAGACGCAGACCCGGCAGAGTCTTGCGGGTGTCGAGCAGTTTGACCTGAGTGGTGCCGACGAAATCGGCAAGGTACTGCGCGCGCGTAGCTACGCCGGACAGCAATTGCAGAAAATTCAGCGCACTGCGTTCGCCGGTCAGCAGCGAACGGGCCGGGCCTTCCAGATGAAATAACGGTTGATTGGGCTTTACCCGCTCGCCATCGACCACTTGCCAATGCACCGCGACCCGCGGGTCAAGCTGACGAAACACCGCATCGACCCAGGCAGTGCCGCAGATAACGGCCGCGTCGCGAGTGATGATGGTGGCTTTGGCCAGGCGTTCGGCCGGGATCAGTTGCGCGGTGATGTCGCCGCTGCCGATGTCTTCGAGCAACGCACGGCGCACGTTGGCTTCGATTTCGGCGGTCAAGTCGGCGAGACGTAGATTCGGCATAACGGGCTCCACAAACAAAGTGGTTCGATTATAGGGGCATGGCGCGAGCCAACCCAAGGCGAGAACGCGCGTGCCAGCCTGCATCCGGTCGATTTTCTTTGAGCAAACCCGGCCAGGCGTGGTCACTGAAAGGGGCGGTATAGGGGAAACCCTGACGGCTATGGCGCCGGGTGCAAGTTATGAAAGATAATTCGCCTTGCATTTGACGTCATAGCTTTGACGTCCTGATTGAACTTGCGGGAGCGAGCCTGCTCGCGAATGCATTCTTTCAGTGACATTGCTACGGCTGACACACCGCCATCGCGAGCAGGCTCGCTCCCACAGGGATCCGGGTTGGCTTGACCGAACGAATCACCGTTTCAGGAGGCTTGGATGCACAACGACGGGAAAGTGGTGCCTTTGCACAAAGGCACTGCCGATCAGGCGAATCACTCGCCGCTCGCCCGCCTGCCTGTGATTCTGCTTCAGGTTCGCGACAAGGCTGCCCAGCAACTGCGCCACGGTTTGCAGGAGCTGTTCGATAACGCCGACGACACGCTGTTCGAAATGGCCGACCGGGCGCGCAACGACGTCGAACAGAACATCTTTTTCGAAGCCATGCGCGACCTGCGCCTGAAGCGCAAAAACATCGAACGCGGTTTTCTCGAGCAATTCTTCGAAGCCTTCGTCGGCCTGACCCAATACGATCCTGCGCACAACACGCTGCCGCACGCGCTGATATACGACGAGCTGGCCCCCCGCAACGACGATATGGAACGCAGCGTGGCGGTCGAGACCATGGTCGGTCGTGTGCTCAAGCGTGACGGCTTCGCCCTCGATCAACTGACCGCACGGCTTAACGCGTTGCTCGGCAAGACCCTCGATGATCAGCACAACCCGCTCGGCCCGGCGCTGCTCTGCGAGTTTTTCCTCCAGGCCGGGCGTAATCTGGGCGTGGAGATCAAGGTTAAACTGATCCTGCTCAAACTGTTCGAGCGCTATGTCCTGGCCGACACCGAACAGCTTTACGCCGAAGCCAATCAATTGCTGCTCGCCACCGGTGTGTTGCCGGACTTGAAGCCGGCCCCTGCACGCCGCGCCATTGATCGGGCGATCGCGAATGTGGAAAGTGGTGAAAGCGACGATCTGCCGCCTGTCGATGAAAGCGTGCAAGAGGTCTTCGCGGCGTTGCAAGAGTTGCTTTCGCATGTACGTGGCACTGTCGCACCGACGCTGGAATCCAGCTTTGCGGTTCAACCGATTTCCACCCGCGATCTGCTGCGCCTGCTCTCGCATTTGCAGCAATACGTGCCCGAGTTGGCGGCACAGGATGATTTCGATCTACGCAATCAGCTCGAACAACTGCTGACCCGGGTCAGCGTCAGAAGTGGCAAATCGCGGATTGTGGGCGATGCGGACGAAGATGTGATCAATCTGATTGCCATGGTCTTCGACTGCATTCTTGAAGACCGCAATGTCCCGGATTCGCTCAAGGCCCTGATCGCCCGGTTACAGATCCCGATGCTCAAGGTCGCGGTGCTCGACAAGAGTTTCTTCAGCCGCAGCACGCATCCGGCGCGGCGCCTGCTCAATGAAATCGCCGAGGCGGCCATGGGCTGGGGCGATTGTGACGGTGACGCGCGTGACAGCTTGTACCTGCGTATCGAACAAGTGGTGCAGCGCCTGCTGACTGACTTTGTCGATGATCCGGCGATTTTTTCCGAATTGCTCGCCGATTTCCTCGCGTTCACCAGTGATGAACGCCGTCGCAGCGAGCTGCTTGAACAGCGTCTGCGTGACGCCGAAGAGGGGCGAGCGAAAACCGAACTGGCCCGGCGCCGGGTCGAACGGGCTTTGAATCAGGCATTGCTGGGCAAGACGCTGCCGCCTTCCGTGGTCACCTTCGTACAGGATGCGTGGAGCAAAGTACTGCTGCTGACGTGCCTCAAGCATGGCGATCAGTCAGCCGAATGGCAGGCCGATGTGCAAACCATGGAGCAATTGATCTGGAGTGTGCAGCGTCACGAAGACGCTGAATCCAGTCTGCGCTTGCTGGCGCTGGTACCGGGGTTGCTCAAGTCGCTGCGTGATGGCCTGACCAGTTCGGCGTTCGACCCGTTCGCCACCAGCGAGTTTTTCAGCGAACTTGAAGCCCTGCATGTGCAGGTGCTGGAGCGCTCCGTCGAGGCAGAACCGGCCGCTTCGATGATTGAGGTCTCGCAACAGATCGTGCTGCAAAGCGCCGACGACAGCAGCATGGCGCTGTCATCGGCACGTTTGTCCCACGATGCCGTCGGTTTGCGCCAGGTCGAGCAACTGCGTCTGGGCAGTTGGGTGGCGTTTCAAGAGGACGATGAACACAGTCTGCGTTGCAAACTCGCGGCGATCATCGAAGCCACCGGCAAATATGTGTTTGTCGATCGCACCGGCATGAAGGTACTGGAGCGCAGTCGCCTTGCGCTGGCCGAGGAATTCCAGCGTGGTGCGATACGCGCACTGGATGACACCTTGCTGTTTGATCGGGCGCTGGAGTCGGTACTGGGCAATCTGCGGCGACTCAATCGCGGCAAGTGATCGCGCGTCGGGGGCCGATCACGGCATACTGGGCGCCAACACAGTCGGCGTTGAAGGAATCGGTATGCAGTTGGATCCCGCTAGCGGGTGGTGTCACGGGGTGCAGGTCTGCCCATCGCCCAACTTCAATGAACGCCCTGCGGGCGAAATTTCCCTGTTGGTTATCCACAACATCAGCCTGCCGCCGGCGCAGTTTGCCACGGGCAAGGTGCAGGAATTTTTCCAGAATCGTCTGGATGTCACCGAACACCCCTACTTTGCAGGGATCGCCGACTTGCGCGTTTCGGCGCATTTTCTGATTGAACGTGACGGCAAGGTCACCCAGTTTGTCTCCTGTCTTGAGCGGGCGTGGCATGCGGGTGTATCGGTGTTCGAAGGGCGCGAAACCTGTAACGATTTTTCCGTGGGCATCGAGCTCGAAGGCACCGATGATCTGCCGTTCACCGACGCGCAGTATCAGGCGTTGACGGCGCTGACACGTCAGTTGCAAAGCGCATTTCCGGCCATCACCGGCGCGCGCATTTGCGGGCACAGCGACATAGCACCCGGGCGTAAGACCGATCCTGGCCCGGCATTCGACTGGGCGCGTTACCGCGCGGCCCTGGCACAAGAGGAAGGACAATGAGTTTTCTGGTGTTACTGCTGGCGCTGTGGATCGAGAAGTTTTCGGCCCTGCGCCATCGGGTTCAACGCGATGGCGGATGGATCCGCGAACTGAACAAACTCGAAAGCAGCGAGCGTCTGGCGAAACAGCCGTGGCTGGTGCTGAGCATTCTGGTGCTGTTTCCGGTGGCCTTGCTGGCGCTGTTGCTGGTGGTGCTGGAGCCGGTGGCTTACGGCTTGCTGGCGTTGCCGGTGCATTTGCTGGTGGTGATTTACAGTCTGGGGCGCGGCGACTTGCTCGGCGGTCTCGGGCCGTTCCGTGATGCCTGGCGCCGTGAGGATCTGCAAGCCGCGGCGCATGTAGCCAAGCGTGATCTGAATATTTGCGCCGACAGCGGCGAGCAGTTGCTCGAGCGTGTGCAGGGGCATCTTCTGTGGCAGGCTTACCAGAGCTTTTTTGCGGTGATCTTCTGGTATTTCGTGCTCGGCCCGGTGGCGGCACTGGCCTATCGCTTGTTGGCGCTGGCGCAAGAACACGGGCAGAACCCGGCGCTGGTCGAGCGCGCCGCGCAACTGCGGCACGCCTTCGACTGGCTGCCGGTACGCTTGCTGGCGGCGAGCATGGCACTGGTCGGCAACTTTGTTGCGGTCAGTCGGGTGATGCTGCATGAACTGCTCAACTGGAACATCAGCGCGGCGCAACTGATCAATCGGGTCGGTTTGGCGGCAGGCGAGATTCCACCTCCAGTGGTCGGGCCGGAAGGCATCAACACCCTCGATTGCCTGTGGGAACTGCTGCTGCGCGCGGCAGTGCTGTGGTATGCCGGGTTTGCCCTGTGGACAGTCCTGATCCACTGATTTCACTGATTTAAAGAAAGATCAAAAGATCGCAGCCTGCGGCAGCTCCTACACAGGGATTGTGTGTTTCCTGTGGGAGCTGTCGCAGGCTGCGATCTTTTTGTCGTTAACCTTAAGTTACAAAACCTCCCTCCGATTTGAGCTATACAGAGATGGCGCTCGATAGTGGCTATCTGCTGTCGCCCCGCGCCTGCCAATAAAAACAAGAAAAACCAAGGGAGACTTCCAGTGAAGAGCTTGCTCTATCCCGCCGTCTCGCTGATGAACCGTCTGAGCTTCGGCATGAAGTTCAGCCTGATCAGCGTGCTGTTCCTGGTGCCGATGCTGGTGACCAATTTCTATCTGGTGCGCGATTCCTATCGCGAATTCCAGGGCACCCGCGTCGAGCTGCAAAGCCTTGATCTGCTGGGCAGCAGCCTGGCCCTGCGCCGGGATCTGGAAACCCTCAACAATCTGGTGCAGATCAACGTCAGCCTCGGCCAGTCGGGCAAGGCCGGGAATGTCGAGGCGCAGATCACCACGCTCGAACAGGCGGTTCTGGCGCGCCTGCAGGGACTGACGGCAATGACCGACGATCCCGAGCAGATCAAAGTATTCGACGACAAGCGTGATGAAATGATCGCCGCGTTCAAGGCCCAGCAAGTGGAAAACTCGCTGCAGAGTAAAAGCGCGTTGATTGGCAAACTGCTGGCCAGTGCGCAGATTTTCAGCCAGATCATCACCAGTCAGGCCGGGCTGAGCCGCGACAACCAGAGCGACATCCGTCAGCTCAGCGAACTGGTCACCCTGATTACGCCGACCGTCACGCAAACTCTCGGCGAAGGCCGGGCCATGGGTTCTTATTCATTGGGTCAGGGTTTTCTCAACAGCTCTTCAAGCACACGTTTCGACGAGTTGATGGTGCAGATCGAAAAACTCCAGGCCGAATACGGTTTGAAACTGCAGGACGCCCTCGGCTCCAGCAAAGCAGCGCGGGAAACCCTCAGCGCTGCGGCCGACAGCAGCAAGGCCTCGCTGAAACAGGCCAGCGAACTGTTCGAAGAGCAGGTCGTCATGGCCGACACCCTCGATGCGCCGTGGCAGGCTTTTTACGATCAGGTCACTGGGCTGATCGGCAAGACCTATGAGCTCAACGAAGCCACGTTGAAATTCCTCGACACTCAATTGCAGCAGCGTCTGGCGCAAAACCGCACACACATGGTCTTGCAGGCGGTGGCGCTGTCGGTGGTGTTTGTGCTGATTTTCTATCTCTACGGTGGTTTCTACGCCTCGACCCGCACCACGCTTAAACGCCTCGGGGCGATGATGGATAAGGTTGCGGCTGGTGACATGACGGTCAACTTCAAGGCCAGCAGTCGCGATGAGTTAGGTGAGTTGGGCGAGGTGTTCAATGGCACGGTGAGGAAGATTCACGACTTGATTGAACGGGTTGGTCAGACCGTCGCCGAGGTCGAACGTCAGGCCGGGCAGGTTGAAAACGTCTCCGCGCAGAGCAATCAGGCGGTGGCGGGACAGCGCACGCAGATCGAACAAGTGGCGACGGCGATGAACCAGATGTCGGCGACCTCACTGGAGGTGGCGCGCAGTGCCGCCGCAGCGGTGAGCAGTGCTCACAGCGTGAATGACGAGACCATCAATGGCCGTGGCCTGGTCGAATCACAGCAGGGCAGCATTGCCGCGCTGGCCAGCGAGATCGACCAGTCGGTGCTGGTGATCAACCAGTTGGCCAGCGACAGTCAGTCGATCAGCCGTGTACTGGAAGTGATCAAGAGCATCGCCGAGCAGACCAACTTGCTGGCGCTCAACGCGGCGATCGAAGCGGCACGTGCCGGCGAGCAGGGACGTGGCTTTGCTGTGGTCGCAGACGAAGTGCGTACCTTGGCCAAACGCACTCAGCAATCGACCGAAGAAATCGAACAGATGATCGCCAAGCTGCACGGCGGCGTCGGAGCAGCGGTGAAAGCCATGGGCGTCAGCCATCAGATGGCCAACGGCACGGTGGGGCAGTCGGAAAAGGTTCAGCAGGCGCTGGAAAACATCCTCGGCGCGGTCGGCATGATCGTCGATCAGAACCAGCAGATCGCCGCTGCGGTGGAGCAGCAAACGGCGGTGGCCCACGACATTGATCAGAATATCGTCGAGATCAACCGCGCCGGCGAACGCACGGCGCAAGGTGCGCACCAGACCGAAGATGCCAGCCGCGCGCTGTCAGCCCAAGTTGTCGAGCTTAAACAACTGATCAGCGCCTTCCGCGTCTGAGCTGTACACAAATCCCCTGTAGGAGCTGCGGCACGCTGCGATCTTTTGATCTTGATTTCAAAGATCAAAAGATCGCAGCCTCGTTTCACTCGACAGCTCCTACAGGGGGAGATGTGTTACCAGCCGAATACTTCGCAGCTGTTGGCGGTGCTGGCGGTGGCCAAATGTTCGGGGCTGATCTTCATCAACTCGGCCAGCGCCTCGCAGATCGCCGGCAAATGCGCCGGACTGTTGCGCTGACCGGGAAACATGACAGGTGCCATGTCCGGCGAATCGGTTTCCAGCACGATCGACTCCAGCGGCAGTTCCGCCAGCACCCGATGCATGCGCAACGCTTGCGGCCAGGTCGGTGCGCCGCCCAGGCCCAGTTTGAAACCGAGTTTGATGTACTCCCGCGCTTCTTCACGGCTGCCGGCGAAGGCGTGAATGATCCCCGCGCGTTTGAGCTTGAAGCGTTTGAGCGTAGCGATGATCGCCGCATGACTACGGCGAACGTGGATTAATGCCGGTAATTGGAAATCCGCCGCCAATTGCAGTTGCGCTTCGAACAGCGCCTGTTGCCGCTCGCGATCCAGCGTTTCGACGAAGTAATCCAGACCGATTTCGCCCACCGCACACAATTGTCGATGACCGCGCAGCCGGGTCAGCCAATCACCGAGCGCTGACACATCCTCAGGACGATGCTGATCGAGATACACCGGATGCAGACCGAACGCCGCGTACAAGTCCTTGTCGCTCTGCACCAGATCCCACACCCGTTGCCAGTTACCCTCATAAACCCCCAACACCACCATCCGCCGCACTCCGAGGGCGCGGCATTCGGCGAGCAACGCCGCGCGATCGGCGTCGAAGTCGGGGAAATCGAGGTGGGTGTGGCTGTCGATCAGCTCCACGGCTCAGTCCTGGTGGATACGCTGCTTGAAGGTCCGCGCGATGGCCTGCACACCGGGCTTGTACTCCGACTGCTCGACGGCGGCCAGCGCCAGTTCCAGCGCCTTGTCGGCGATCAACTGGTGCTGCTGGGCCATGGCGTTGACCGGCAGCGGCAGGAAATCCAGCAACTGCGTATCGCCGAAGGTGCCGAGGCGCAGTGGGCGCGATTTCAACGGGAAGTCATGCAACGCATCGAACACACCCTGTAGCAGCACGTAGGACGTAGTCACCAACGCATCGGGCAAATGCCCCAGGCGTTGCAGGAGTTCTTCCATCAACTGCTTGCCGCACTCACGGCTGAAAGACTCAGCATGTTCGACCAGCACTTCGCCTTTGAAGTCGACCAGCGCCTCTTTGAAACCGGCGGCACGTTCCTGGCTGATGCTCAGTTCCGGGCGCGCGCCGAGCAGTACGATCTGCTTCGGTTGCGGATCGAGCAGGCTCTGGGTCAGGTGCAGGCTGGCTTCGCGGTCGTCACTGATCACCGAGCAGAAATGCTCGGGTTCCATGACCCGGTCGATGGCGATGATCGGCAGACCTTTGGCCTGCAACTGCCGATAGCTGTCATCGCCGGCCGGCAGGCAACTGGCGACGATCAGCGCATCGCAACGGCGCGCGCGGAACAGTTGCAGCAATTGCCGTTCGCTGTCCGGCGCATCGTCGGAGCTGGCGATCAGCAACTGATAGCCACGCGCTCGCGCACCTTGCTCGAGCAGTTTGGCGATCCGCGCGTAACTGGGGTTCTCCAGATCCGGCAGAATAAAGCCCAGCGTGCGCGTATGCCGACTGCGCAGCCCGGCCGCTTGAGGGTTCGGCGTGAAGCCGTGCAGATCGACCACCGCCCGCACCCGCTCGACGGTGGCGGTGCTGATGCGTTGCTGTTCGGCCTTGCCGTTGATGACGTAGCTGGCGGTGGTCACGGACACTCCGGCCAACCGCGCGATATCACTGAGTTTCAACCCGGGATTTCCTTGTTTATTCGAGCTTGCCGCGACATTTTCGCCAATCCTACCCGATTAGGGCAGGCGACTATTGTCGCAGCGCATCCGACAAGTTGGACTTCAAGGATGAGACATTATCGAGTAACGTGCCGATCAATCTAGATTAAACGTTTCAGCAAGCGTATTTTCTACGTTTTAGACGCCTTTGACCGGTGCTGCCGTGAAACCGCCAAAACTGCCGCTGAAAAGCAAAGCGGCAGAGCGCCTAAGCTGCAACCATCCAAAACAATACCTGGCACTCATAAAGCGCCAAAAAGGAGATCGCATGCTCGAGCTCACTATAGAGCAGATATCCATGGGCCAATCGGCTGTGGATAAACCCGCTGCCCTGCAACTGCTCGCCAATCATCTGGTGGCCGATGGTCTGGTCGCCGACGGCTACCTCGCCGGATTGCAGGCCCGGGAAGCCCAGGGCTCGACCTTTCTCGGTCAAGGTATTGCCATTCCCCACGGCACCCCGGAAACCCGCGATCAAGTGTTCGCCACTGGCGTGCGCCTGATGCAGTTCCCGGAAGGCGTGGATTGGGGCGATGGCCAGATCGTTTATCTGGCGATTGGTATCGCTGCCAAATCCGACGAACACCTGCGCCTGCTGCAACTGCTGACCCGTGCCCTCGGCGAGACCGATCTGGGCCAGGCCCTGCGGCGCGCCAGTTCCCCCGAAGCCCTGCTGAAACTGCTGCAAGGCGCGCCGCAGGAGCTGGCGCTGGATGCGCAGATGATCGGCCTCGGCGTGTCGGCCGATGATTTCGAAGAACTGGTCTGGCGTGGCGCACGTCTGTTGCGTCAGGCCGATTGTGTGAGCAACGGTTTCTCGGCGGTGCTGCAACAGGTCGAAGCACTGCCGTTGGGCGATGGTTTGTGGTGGTTGCACAGCGAGCAAACCGTAAAGCGTCCGGGGCTGGCGTTTGTAACCCCGGACAAACCGATGCGCTACCTCGGCCAGCCGCTCAGCGGACTGTTCTGTCTGGCCAGCCTTGGCGAAGCGCATCAGGCGCTGCTTGAACGCCTGTGTGCGTTGCTCATCGAAGGTCGCGGCCATGAATTGGGGCGCGCCACCAGCAGCCGCAAAGTTCTCGAAGTGCTAGGCGGTGAATTGCCCGCCGATTGGCCGAGCGCACGCATTGCCCTGGCCAATGCCCATGGTCTGCACGCGCGTCCGGCGAAGATCCTTGCGCAACTGGCGAAGAGTTTTGATGGCGAAATTCGCGTGCGCATCGTCGACGGCCAGGACAGCGCAGTATCGGTGAAGAGCTTGAGCAAACTGCTCAGCCTCGGCGCCCGTCGTGGTCAGGTGCTGGAACTGATTGCCGAACCGAGCATCGCCGCTGATGCTTTGCCGGCCTTACTCGCCGCCATTGAAGAAGGCCTTGGTGAAGAAGTCGAACCGCTGCCAGCAGTAAGTCAGCAGCGCGAAGTCATCGCCGACATCGCCGAAGTGCTGATCGCTCCGGCGTCTGGCACTCAGTTGCAGGCGATCCCGGCAGCACCGGGCATTGCTATCGGGCCTGCGCATATTCAGGTGCAGCAGACCATCGATTACCCGCTGCGCGGCGAGTCCGCCGCGGTCGAGCGCGAACGCCTCAAGCAAGCCCTCAGCGATGTGCGCAGCGACATTCAAGGTCTGATCGAACGTAGCAAAGCCAAAGCCATCCGCGAAATCTTCATTACCCACCAGGAAATGCTCGACGACCCGGATCTCACCGACGAAGTCGACACCCGCCTCAAGCAGGGCGAAAGTGCCGAAGCGGCGTGGATGGCAGTGATCGAGGCGGCGGCCAAGCAACAGGAGTCGTTGCAGGACGCGTTGCTCGCCGAGCGTGCGGCGGATCTGCGCGATATCGGCCGCCGCGTGCTGGCGCAACTGTGTGGTGTGCAAACCCCGAGCGAGCCTGAGCAGCCATACATTCTGGTGATGGACGAAGTCGGCCCGTCCGACGTCGCGCGGCTGGACCCGGCGCGTGTGGCGGGGATTCTCACCGCACGCGGCGGCGCCACCGCGCACAGTGCAATCGTCGCGCGAGCGCTCGGGATTCCGGCGCTGGTCGGTGCTGGCGCAGCGGTGTTGTTGCTGGCGCCGGGCACGCCGTTGCTGCTCGACGGCCAGCGCGGTCGCCTGCATGTCGACGCCGATGCTGCGACCCTGCAACGCGCCGCCGAAGAACGCGACACTCGCGAGCAACGCCTGAAGATTGCCGCCGAACAACGCCACCAACCGGCACACACTACCGACGGTCACGCCGTTGAAGTGTTCGCCAACATCGGCGAAAGCGCGGGCGTGATCAGCGCGGTGGAGCAAGGCGCTGAAGGCATCGGTCTGCTGCGCACCGAACTGATTTTCATGGCCCATCCGCAAGCGCCGGACGAGGCGACGCAAGAAGCCGAATACCGCCGCGTTCTTGATGGTCTCGCCGGTCGCCCGTTGGTGGTGCGCACGCTGGATGTCGGCGGCGACAAACCGCTGCCGTATTGGCCGATCGCCAAAGAGGAAAACCCGTTCCTCGGCGTGCGCGGCATTCGCCTGACCTTGCAGCGGCCGCAGATCATGGAAGCGCAATTGCGCGCCTTGCTGCGTTCGGCGGACAACCGTCCGCTGCGCATCATGTTCCCGATGGTTGGCAGCGTTGAAGAGTGGCGTCAGGCCCGTGACATGACCAAACGTCTGCGCCTGGAAATCCCGGTCGCGGATCTACAACTGGGGATCATGATCGAAGTGCCGTCCGCCGCTTTGCTTGCGCCAGTGCTGGCCAAGGAAGTCGACTTCTTCAGCGTCGGCACCAACGATCTCACGCAATACACCCTGGCCATCGACCGTGGTCACCCGACGCTGTCGGCGCAGGCTGACGGCTTGCACCCGGCGGTGCTGCAACTGATCGACATCACCGTACGCGCGGCCCATGCCCACGGCAAATGGGTCGGCGTTTGCGGTGAACTGGCGGCAGATCCGCTGGCGGTGCCGGTGCTGGTCGGCCTCGGTGTCGATGAACTCAGTGTCTCCGGGCGCAGCATTGCTGAAGTGAAAGCGCGCATCCGCGAACTCAGCCTGACCCAGGCGCAAACCCTCGCTCAACAGGCCCTGGCCGTGGGCAGCGCGAATGAAGTGCGCGCATTAGTGGAGGCCCTGTAATGGCCAAGATTCTTACCCTGACCCTCAACCCAGCACTCGATCTCACCGTTGAGTTGCCACAGCTGGAGGCCGGTCAGGTCAATCGCAGCGACGAGATGCACACCCACGCCGCCGGCAAAGGCGTGAACGTCGCCCAGGTGCTTGCCGACCTTGGTCATCAATTGACGGTCAGCGGTTTTCTCGGCGAAGACAATCTGCAAGCGTTCGAAACCCTGTTCGCCAAGCGCGGTTTTGTCGACGCGTTTATCCGCGTGCCGGGTGAAACGCGCAGCAACATCAAGGTCGCCGAACAGGATGGCCGCATCACCGACATCAACGGCCCGGGGCCGGTGGTCGACGCCGCCGCGCAGCAGGCCTTGTTGGAGCGTCTGCTGCAGATCGCACCGGGTCACGACGCAGTGGTGGTGGCCGGCAGTTTGCCGCGCGGCGTCACGGCGCAGTGGTTGCGCGAGTTGATCGAACGGCTCAATCAGCTCGGTCTGAAAGTCGCCCTCGACTCCAGCGGCGAAGCGTTGCGCGAAGCCTTGAAAGCCAGCCCATGGCTGATCAAACCGAACACCGAAGAACTCGCCGATGCGCTCGGTTGCGAGGTGGTTTCCCACGCGGCGGAAGCGCAAGCAGCGGCGCGTTTGCATGCGCAAGGTATCGAGCACGTGGTGATCTCCCACGGCGCCGACGGTGTGAACTGGTTCAGCGTCGGTTCGGCACTGCACGCGACGCCACCGAAGGTCAGCGTCGCCAGCACGGTCGGTGCCGGTGATTCGTTGCTGGCCGGCATGCTTCACGGTTTGCTCAGCGCTGACACGCCTGAACAAACCCTGCGCACCGCCACCGCGATTGCGGCGATGGCGGTGACCCAGATCGGTTTCGGCATCAACGACGCTGCGCAACTGGCGCAGCTCGAACAGGGCGTGCGCGTGCGTCCCCTGACAGAACAATAAGAGGGTTTGTCATGAAATTAGCCATTGTTACGGCTTGCCCGAACGGCATGGTCACCAGCGTGCTGTGCGCGCGTCTGCTCGATGCCGCAGCGCAGCGTCAGGGTTGGAGCACCAGCGTTGAAGTGGTCGATGCGGCGCACCCGGAACGTGAGTTGTCGGCGGCGACCATTGCAGCGGCCGAGTGGGTTTTGTTGGTTGCCACCGGCGCGGTCGACATGACGCGTTTTGTCGGTAAACGTGTTTTCCAGATCGCCCCGGCGCAGGCGCTGCAGGATGTTGAAGCGGTGCTGCGTCGTGGTGCTGAAGAGGCTGCGGTTTACGTCGCCAGCGCGGCTGAACCGGTTGCTGATGCGCCGCGTGCGCCACGCATCGTCGCGATTACCGCGTGCCCGACCGGTGTCGCCCACACCTTCATGGCCGCTGAAGCTTTGCAGCAAACTGCCAAGCGTCTGGGCTATGAATTGCAGGTCGAAACCCAAGGCTCGGTGGGCGCGAAAACCCCGTTGAGCGCAGCGGCGATTGCCGAGGCTGACGTGGTGTTGCTGGCGGCGGATATCGAAGTCGCCACCGAGCGTTTCGCTGGCAAGAAAATCTATCGCTGCGGCACCGGGATCGCCTTGAAGCAGTCCGAAGCCACGCTGAAAAAAGCCTTGGCCGAAGGTGCAGTGGAAAGCGCGGCGGCTGACGGCAAAGTACCAGCCAAGCAAGAGAAAACCGGCGTTTACAAACACCTGCTGACCGGTGTGTCGTTCATGCTGCCGATGGTCGTGGCCGGCGGTTTGATGATTGCGCTGTCGTTCGTGTTCGGCATCACCGCGTTCAAGGAAGAAGGCACGCTGGCCGCTGCGCTGATGCAGATCGGCGGCGAGACCGCGTTCAAACTGATGGTGCCGTTGCTGGCGGGTTACATCGCCTATTCGATTGCTGACCGTCCAGGTCTGGCGCCGGGGATGATCGGTGGTCTGTTGGCGAGCACCTTGGGCGCTGGTTTTATCGGTGGGATCGTCGCCGGTTTCATCGCCGGTTATGCGGCCAAGGCGATCAGCCGTTATGTCGCCTTGCCGCAGAGTCTTGAGGCGCTGAAACCGATTCTGATCATCCCGCTGTTCGCCAGTCTGTTTACCGGTCTGGTGATGATTTACGTGGTCGGCAAACCGGTTGCCGGCATGCTCGGGGCGCTCACGCATTTCCTCGACAGCATGGGCACCACCAACGCGATTCTGCTCGGTGTGCTGCTCGGCGGCATGATGTGCGTCGACCTCGGCGGGCCGATCAACAAAGCCGCGTACGCGTTCTCGGTGGGGCTGCTGGCGTCGCAGAGTTATGCGCCGATGGCCGCGACCATGGCGGCGGGCATGGTGCCGCCGATTGGCCTAGGCATCGCTACGTTTATTGCGCGGCGCAAGTTCGCCCAGACTGAGCGCGAAGCGGGGAAAGCGGCGCTGGTGCTGGGTCTGTGCTTTATCTCGGAAGGGGCGATTCCGTTTGCTGCGAAAGACCCGTTGCGGGTGATCCCGGCGAGCATTGCCGGCGGTGCGCTGACCGGTGCGTTGTCGATGTATTTCGGCTGCAAGTTGATGGCGCCGCACGGTGGCTTGTTTGTGCTGGCGATCCCGAATGCGATCAATCATGCGTTGCTGTATCTGCTGGCAATTGTCGCCGGTAGTTTGTTGACCGCCGTCGTCTATGCAACGGTCAAACGCCCCGAAGCCGTCGAGCTGGCGCTGGAACCCGCCAAGGCCTGACTGACAACACAAATCCCCTGTGGGAGCGAGCCTGCTCGCGAATGCAATCTGCCAGCGACATGTATGTTGACTGGCACACCGCTTTCGCGAGCAGGCTCGCTCCCACAATGGTTGGTGGTGTCATGGCGAGTTCATATAGGCGTGCTTAAGTTTTCCTTTTTTCAGGGAGAACACCATGAGCGATTTCAACCCCGGTCGCCGGCGTGTCATGCAAGTCGTTGGTGCTGGTCTGCTGATGCCAAGCCTGGCGCCGGCAGTGATAGCGTCGGTCAAGGACCGTCCGCAATTGACCGATGGCGTGCAGTCCGGCGACCTGCAAGGCGACCGCGCGATGATCTGGAGCCGCAGCGATCGCCCCGCGCATATGGTGGTCGAGTGGGACACCCGCAGCCAGTTTCGCCATCCACGCCGATTGGTCTCGGCGCTCGCCGATGCCCGCAGCGACTTCACCGCCCGCGTTGAACTGACCGGGCTGCCCGCCGATCAGGCGATTTTCTATCGCGTGTATTTCAAGGACGCCCGCACCGGCGTCGCCAGCGAACCGTGGCTCGGTCACCTGCGTAGCGCACCGACGGCGCGGCGCAATATTCGTTTCGTCTGGAGCGGCGATACCGTCGGCCAGGGTTTCGGCATCAACCCGGACATCGGCGGCATGCGCATCTACGAAGCGATGCGTCTGCGTTTGCCGGACTTCTTTATCCACAGCGGCGACACCATCTACGCTGACGGCCCGGTGCCCGCGCAGCTCACCACTGAAGGCGGGCGCATCTGGCGCAACCTCACCACCGAAGCCAAGAGCAAAGTCGCGCAGACCCTCGACGACTATCGCGGCAACTACCGCTACAACCTGATGGACGAAAACATCCGCCGCTTCAACGCCGAGGTGCCGCAGATCTGGCAGTGGGACGACCATGAAGTGGTCAACAACTGGTCACCGGGCAAGCAGCTCGACGAGCGTTATCAGGAGAAAGATATCCACACCCTGGTCGGACGCGCCCGCAAGGCATGGCTGGAATATTCGCCAATGCGTTTACAGGCTGCCGACGGCGGCGGGCGGATTTATCGCAAGTTGAGTTATGGGCCGATGCTCGATGTGTTCGTGCTCGACATGCGCAGTTATCGCGGCGCCAATGACGACAACCTTGGCGCGGCGAAACCGTTTCTGGGGCGTGAGCAACTGGACTGGCTCAAGCGCGGCTTGAAGAAATCCAAAGCCCAGTGGAAGGTCATTGCCGCCGACATGCCGATCGGTCTGGGTGTGCCGGATGGCGAGGTCAGCCCGGGTGTCGCGCGTTGGGAAGCGGTGGCTAACGGTGATCCGGGACCGGCGCAGGGGCGCGAGGTGGAAATCGCCGAGTTGCTCGGTTATCTGCGTGCGCAGCAGGTGCGCAATTTTGTCTTCCTCACGGCCGACGTGCACTACTGCGCGGCGCATCACTATCACCCGGATCGCGCGGCGTTTCAGGATTTCGAGCCGTTCTGGGAGTTTGTTGCGGGGCCGCTGAATGCCGGGAGCTTTGGGCCTAATCCGCTGGATAAAACCTTTGGCCCGGAGGTGGTGTTCGAGAAGGCACCGCCGGCGCAGAACACTTCGCCGTTTGCCGGGTTTCAGTTTTTTGGCGAGGTGAATATTGAAGGGGGGAGTGGGGAGATGAGTGTGGTGTTGCGGGATTTGAATGGGGTGGCGGTTTTTGAGAAGAAGTTGCAGCCCGCTTAAAGATCAAAGGCTACCCTCACCCCAGCCCTCTCCCGGAGGGAGAGGGGGCCGACGGAGGTGTCTGAAGAGGTACGTCGACCTGAAAGACCGAGTCGATTATGAGATCAGGTACAAAACCCTTTCTCGATTCTGGATTCGGTGAAGCACGTTCAGGTCGGCGTATTGCGTGAATCTCCCCCAATCAGTCCCCTCTCCCTTTGGGAGAGGGTTAGGGTGAGGGGCTCTTAATAGACATCACGCCGATAGCGGCCTTGCTCAATCAGGCGTTCGACTTCAGCGGCACCGAGAATGTCGTTAAGCACCTGATCAACCCCCGAAGCCATCCCCTGAAGGCTGCCGCAAATGTAAATCACCGCCCCCTCCGCGAGCCATTTCTTCAACTCCTCAGCCGACTCACGCAAGCGATCCTGCACGTAAACCTTCTCCGCCTGATCCCTCGAAAACGCCAGATCCAGCCGCTCCAGATCGCCATTGATCAACCACTCTTCCAGCTCCGCGCGGCAGAGGAAATCGTGCTCACGATTGCGCTCGCCAAACAGCAACCATTGGCGCTGTTGACCGTCGGCAATCCGCGCCTTGAGCAAGCTGCGCAGTCCTGCGATGCCGGTGCCGTTGCCCAAAAGAATCATCGGCACTGGTTCGTTCGGCAGATGGAAGCCACTGTTGCGTCGAACCCGCAAACTGATGCTGCCGCCCACCGGCGCGTGCTCGGTCAGCCAGCCAGAACCAATGCCAAGCGTGCCGTCGGCATGCTGTTCCTGACGCACGATCAACTCCAGCACACCGTCGGCGGCAATCGAGGCGATCGAGTATTCGCGCATGGCCAGCGGCACCATCGCATCGACCAGCGATTGCGCATGCAAACCGACCAGATGGGCGCGGTGCTCAGGCAATTGACGCGAAGCCAGTGCCACTTCCAGCGGCTCGTCGAGGCCGTTGATTTTCACCGTGGTCTCGCCGCGAATGCCGAGGCCGTCGAGGAAATGCTCGATGGCCCACGGGCAGTTGCGCGGCAGTACTTCGACGAGGTCGCCGGCCAGCCAACTGCTGGTGTTCGGTGCGCTCAAGCCCAACAGATAAACCGGTGAGCCGCTGCTGTCCGGGTTCATCAGTTCGCGGCGGACCAGCGTCCAGTTGTCGTAGCTCGGCGCCTGCCAAGTATCGATGGGGGCTTGCCCGGTGAGCAGGCCGAGTTGGGTTTGCCAGTGACGCAGGGCATACGGATCACCGCTGTCGACTTCCACCGGAGCGAACAATGTCTTGCCGCCGTGCTCAGCCAACCAATGGTGCAGGTGTTTGGCGAAACCGCAGAAGTGCTGATACTGACGATCGCCGAGGCCAAGCACCGAGTAATTCAGGCTGTCGAGCGTTGCCGCCTTGCTCAACACCTTGCGCTCAAATCCGCGTGCGCTGTCCGGTGCTTCGCCGTCGCCGAAGGTGCTCACGACAAACAACGCATTGTTCGATTCACGCAGATCCTGCTCGCTGACATTCGCCAATGGCTGCACCTTCACCGGCAGTCCGGCGGCCTGCAATTGCCCGGCGGTCTGCCACGCCAGTTGCTCGGCAAAACCGCTCTGGCTGGCGAAACCGATCAGCCACGCCGGAGTATCGCCGGCCGGTTGAGCGAGGCCTTTGCGTGCGTCCTTGATCTGCTTTTTCTTGCGGCGGCGGTCGAGGTAGAGCAGCCAGCCGGTGATGAAAAACAGCGGCATGCACACCGCCGCAACGGTGATGATGATCCGCCCGACCAGACCGAAGTAACTGCCGACGTGCAGCGCATAAATACTGGTCAGCAGTTGCGCCTTGAAGCTCTTGTCAGCGTAGCGGTCGACGCGTTTGACCACGCCGGTGGCCGGATCGAGGGTGATCTGGTTCAGGGCGCGATCGTGCGGCGAACTGTCGAGCAGGTAGAACACCGTCGCCGGTTGACCGGCCACAGGTGGCATACGAATGTTGTAGGCAGACAGACCCGGGCCGGCTGCGCTGTAGATGCTGCTCCACATCGCGGCGTAATCGGCGGTCGGCGCCGGACCTTCCGGCGCCGGGCCACGACCGCCGCGCACGCGTTCGTTTTGCGGGGCGTCGGAGAGCAATTTGGTCAGGCCTTTGTTGTACCACTCGTACGACCACGACAATCCGGTCAACGCCAGCAGCAGATAGACCAGCAGGCACCAGGTGCCGGCTACCGAGTGCAGATCCCAGTTGAAGGCGCGGCCCTTTTTCTTCCAGTCCAGCGTCAGCCATACGCGCCAGCTGTTCCACTGACGCGGCCAGCGCAGGTACAGGCCGGAGAGGCAGAAAAACAGCAGGATCAGCGTACAGGCGCCGGTGATGTTGCGCCCGGTATCGCCCATGGCGAGGAAACGGTGCAGTTGCAGCATCAGGCCGAAGAAGTCCTGGCCGACGGCGTTGCCCATGAATTCGCCGGTGTAGGGATCGAAATAGCGCATCTCACCGCGACGCTCGCCTTTGGGCGGCGTGAAGAAGACGCGAGCCGCGTTGCCGCTGTCGGTTTCGACCCAGAGCATCGAAACCTTCTTGCCCGACGTGGCTTCGATGCGCTCGACCAGTTCGACCGGCGGCAAGACACCGGCGACCTGTTTTTCTACTTGCAGGACGGACGGGTTCAGCGCCCGCAGGATTTCGTCCTGAAACGAATAGGCCGCGCCGGTGATGCCCATCAACGCCAGCACCAGGCCTGCGGTGATGCCAAAAAACCAGTGCAACTGGAACAGGGTTTTCTTCAACACGTCACTCGCCGTCCGTTCGGAAATTGTCTTCACGGCGCGCATTATGCCGTGGGTTATCGAGAAGCGTTCTTTCTTACGCACAAAAGCCCCGTTCAATTGAATGAACGGGGCCAAGCCTTGCGGCGTATTCCCTGTAGGAGTGAGCCTGCTCGCGATAGCGGTGTGTCATTCAATCAATTTGCTGACTGACACAACCCCATCGCGAGCAGGCTCACTCCTACAGTTTCCAATATCGGTCAGAAGTGGAAGTTGGTGCTCAACAGTGCCGTACGGCCCGCCGCCTGGTTGGCGAAGTGGGTCGAGAAGGCTTTGTCGTAATAGGTTTCGTTGGTCAGGTTCTGCACGTTGAGTTGCAGGTCGACGTTCTTGGTCAGCTTGTACGCCGCCATTGCGTCGTAGCGAACATACGAGTCAACCATGGTGGTGTTGGCCACGCTGCCGTACACGTCGTCGACGTAGAACGCACCGCCACCGATGGTCAGCTTCGGCGTGACCTGGTAAGTGGTCCACAGGCTGGCACTGTTTTTCGGCGTGTTAGGCAGTTCGTTACCATCGTTGGCCTTGCCCATCGGGCCGCCGTCGATTTGTTCGCTGTCCATGAAGGCGTAACCGGCGAACACTTGCCACTTGTCGGTGATCTTGCCGCTGGCCGACAGCTCGACACCTTGCACACGGGTCTTGCCGGCGTTTTCGTACGAGGTGGTGTCGACTTGCACACGAGCGTTTTCTTTCTCGGTGCGGAAGATGTCAGCGGTCAGCGACAGGCGATCATTGAGCAGATCCCACTTGGTGCCGATTTCATAGTTCTTGGTGGTTTCCGGCTCCATGTCGCTGCTCAGCAGATTACCGCTGCGATCCGGGGTGCCGCCCAACGGGTTGCCTTCCTGACCTTCGCCCAAGGTGTTGCCCGGTGGCGTGGCCGAGGTGGCGTAGGAGGCGTAAATGCTGCCGTTTTCCGCAGGCTTGTAGACGACGCCGAACTGACCGGTGACGAACTCGCTGGTGTCATCACCCTTGGTCGTGGTGGTGCCAGCGGCGTTGTAGGACTTGTAGTCGGTGTCGAAGTGGTCGTAACGCAGACCCATGTTCACCAGCCACTGCTCGTTCAGTTCCAGGGTGTCGAACACATACAGTGCGTAGGTGTTGGCCTGGGTGTCGGTGCCAGCGTAGTTGCGCGAGATTGCGCCGTTCCACGGATCGTTCGGGTTCGGGTTCGACAGCGAGGTGCAGTTGTAGCCACTCGAAGCGCCGACCATCGATGGGGTGCAGTTAGTGCTGGAGTTGCCCGGTGTGCGCGGCGTGGTGTCGGTGTTGACGTTATACGAGGACTTCTGGCTTTCCTCACGGGTGTATTCAACGCCGGTGGAGAAGCTGTTCTTGAAGCCGGCGACGTAGAAGTTACCGAACAGGTCGGTCTGGTTGGTGGTGGTCTCGGTGTTGCTCACCCGCGTATTCGCCCGACGCCATACCGTGCCGTTGTTGACGTTGCCCTTGCTGTCGTCCGGCTGGGTCAGGATGTAATCCTGCATGCTGGTGCCGTGACGCAGGGTGTTCTTGATCGTCAGCGAGTCGCTCAGGTCATGCTCGATGGCGAAGGTCGCGGTGTCGGTGCGGCCCTTGCGGAAGTCGCGATCCAGGCCGTAGAAATTGCTGTGGTCACCACCGGCGTATGGCTTGTCCGGATTGGACTTGGTGCGTGCAGCGGAGCCGCCGGCAGGAATGGTGTACGGCACGCCCGAATCCGGGGTGTCGTTGCTTTCGAGATGGTAATAATCGAGGTTGACGCGGGTGTCGGTGCCCAGGCCAAACGCCAGGGACGGGGCGATACCCCAACGGTCGTAGTCGACCTTGTCGCGACCGGCGACATTGCTCTCGTGGCTCATCAGGTTCAGACGGCCAGCAGCGGTGTCGCTGAACTGGTAGTTGCCGTCGAGGGTGTAACGCTGGGTCTGGTCGGAGCCCCAGGTGAAGCCGCCGTCGAACGAATTGCCCAGGTGCGCTTTCTTGCTCACCAGGTTGATGCTGCCGCCTGCCGCGCCGCGACCGCCAATGGCGGAGTTCGGGCCCTTGCTGACTTCAATGTTTTCCACGGCGAAGATCTCGCGGCTCTGCGAACCGGTGTCGCGCACGCCGTCGAGGTAGGTGTCGCCCTGGGCGTCGAAACCGCGAATGAACGGACGGTCGCCCTGGGGGTTGCCGCCTTCACCGGCGCCGAAGGTGATGCCCGGCACGGTGCGCAGCGCGTCCTGCATGTTCAGGGCGCCGGTGTCTTTCAGAACCTGTTGCGGAATAACGGTGACCGAGCGCGGCGTGTCGACCAGCGGCGCGGTGTACTTGGGCGAGGAGGCTTTTTCGACCTGGTAGGACGTCGAGTCCTGCGCTTCGCCGGTGATGGCGGTGGCGTCCAGGGCGATGGCATTGCCGGAGGCTTTGCTGTCGGTTTTTTCAGCGGCGAACACCATCTGGCCAGCGGAGCCGGCGGTGATTGCCACACCAATTGCAGAGGCGAGCAGACGTGGTGAACTGACCGGTAATTGTGCGTGTTGACGTACCATTTTTATTCCCCTCCCCAAGGATTTGAGGCGGCGGAATATAGGGTAAACAGGTATTCGTATCAATTGCGAAACATTGTTATTCGCACTGAATTTACATTCTTTACAATTTAACCTTACGGTTTTTGCCAGTTCATTCGTCTCCCGGGTTTTACACAGCCAATAAGAATCAATACCATTACCGCCTCTTTGCCATCAGGTGACATCGCCATGCTGCTGCACATCCCCGGACTGTTCGCGAAAGAAGAAGTGCAGCGCATTCGCCAGGCTCTGGAACAGGCTGACTGGGCCGATGGCAAGATCACCGCCGGCTTTCAGTCAGCGAAGGCCAAGCACAATCTGCAATTGCCTGAAGGTCATCCGTTGGCCAAGGAAATCGGCGCGGCGATGCTGGAACGGCTGTGGAAAAATCCGTTGTTCATGTCCGCCGCGTTGCCGCACAAAGTCTTCCCGCCGTTGGTGAACTGTTACACCGCCGGTGGCAGTTTCGATTTCCACATCGACAACGCCGTGCGCCAGCCCAAGGGCAGTATCGAGCGGGTGCGCACCGATTTGTCGGCGACGCTGTTCTTTAGCGAACCGGAGGATTACGACGGCGGCGAGATGGAAATCCAGGATACTTACGGTACGCAGCGGGTGAAGTTGCCGGCTGGTGACATGGTTTTGTATCCCGGCACCAGCCTGCACAAGGTCAACGCGGTCACTCGCGGTGCGCGTTATGCGTCGTTCTTCTGGACGCAAAGTCTGGTGCGCGAAGACAGTCAGCGCGCGTTGCTGTTCGAGATGGACGGCGCGATTCAGCAACTGACTCAAGACCTGCCTGATCATCCTTCGCTGATCCGCCTCACCGGCACCTATCACAACTTGCTGCGGCGCTGGGTCGAGGTATGACTTTTCAAATACGTCGCGAGGAAATCCTCAGCGGCGAACAACTCAGCGCCATGCTCGCCGAAAGTCCTGCCCGTGCCGCGCAAGCGATTTTGCTCGCGGCGGGTCACGGCGAGGTTGAAGCGCAGGCGCTGCTAGGCCAGATCCTGCTGGATGGCCAGGGAATCGCACAGGATCAAGCGCTGGCGCTGCGCTGGTTCGGCATCGCCGCCGGACGCGGGCATCTGATGGCGCGCAACATGCTCGGGCGTTGTCATGAGCATGGTTGGGGTTGTTCGGCAGATGCGGCGATTGCCGCGCAGCACTATCGGATTGCGGCGGAGGCCGGACTGGATTGGGCGATGTACAACCTCGCCAATCTGCTGGCGACCGGGCGGGGAGTGGAGGTGGATCATCTGCAGGCGCTGGCGCTGTATCGCCGCGCGGCTGAACTGGGCCATGCGAAATCGATGAATCTGCTGGGGCGGTATCTGGAAGAAGGGCTGGTGTGCCCGGCGGATCCGACGGCGGCGCGTGAGTGGTATCGGCGCTCGGCCGAGGGTGGGGATTTTCGTGGGCAGTTCAGTTTCGCTGCAGTTTTAGCGGATGAGGGGCGGATTGATGAGGCAGTCGATTGGCTTGAGAAAGCTTTGGCCGGCGGCAATCTGAATTTTCTGCGGGTGGCGAGTCAGACGCTGTCAGGTGCGACAGATCCCAGGATTCAGGGGATGGCTGCTCGGTTCGCGCTTCGATGCACAGACTTGCAGCGCGTCTGAACTCGCAAGCCCTCACCCTAACCCTCTCCCGGAGGGAGAGGGGACTGACCGGGGGATATTGAAGAGTTACGCCGACCTGAAAGTGCTTTGCCGAATCCATAATCGACACGGTCTCTCCGGTCGGTGAATGACGCTTTACACCTCGGTCGGCTCCCTCTCCTTTGGGAGAGGGCTGGGGTGAGGGATCTCGGTCTCAAGTACCCCGCAAAACATCAAGCCGAACGCACAGGCACAAAAAAGCCCATGACACGTCATGGGCTTTTTGCATTACGGCTTCAGCGCTTACACGTAAAACGACTTCAACGGCGGAAAGCCATTGAACTCAACCGCGCTGTAACTGGTGGTGTATGCACCGGTCGACAACCAGTACAGACGATCACCGATCGCCAGGTTCAGCGGCAGACCGTACTTGTAGTTCTCGTACATGATGTCGGCGCTATCGCAAGTCGGTCCGGCGATGACGACTTCTTCCATCTCGCCTTTCTTCTCGGTCCAGATCGGGAACTTGATCGCTTCGTCCATGGTTTCGATCAGGCCGGAGAACTTGCCGACATCGGTATAAACCCAACGTTCAACAGCGGTGCGCGACTTGCGTGCAACCAGCACCACTTCGCTGACCAGAATACCGGCGTTGGCGATCAGCGAACGGCCCGGCTCAAGAATGATTTCCGGCAGATCATCACCGAAGTCTTCCTTCAGGAAGCGGATGATTTCTTCGGCGTAGGTTTCCAGGCTGTTGGTGCGGGTGATGTAGTTGGCCGGGAAGCCACCGCCCATGTTGATCAGCTTGAGGTGGATGCCGTCTTCTTCTTTCAAGCGCTCGAAGATCACTTTGACCTTGGCGATCGCCGCATCCCAAACGCTGATGTCGCGCTGTTGCGAACCGACATGGAACGAGATGCCATAAGGCACCAGGCCGAGGTCACGAGCAAGGATCAGCAGGTCCATGGCCATGTCGGTCTGGCAGCCGAATTTGCGCGACAGAGGCCAGTCAGCCGTGGTCGAGCCTTCGGTGAGGATGCGCACATAGACTTTCGAGCCCGGTGCAGCCTTGGCGATGTTGCGCAGGTCGGCTTCGGAGTCGGTGGAGAACAGACGCACGCCCTTCTCGTAGAAGTAGCGGATGTCCTTGGATTTCTTGATGGTGTTGCCGTAGCTGATACGGTCGGCGCTGACGCCACGATCCATTACCTTGTCCAGTTCGTAGATCGAGGCGATGTCGAAGCTCGAACCTTTTTCTTTGAGCAGGTCGATGATCTCGACGGCCGGGTTGGCCTTGACCGCGTAGTAGACCTTGGCGAATTCGAAACCGGCGCGCAGGTCATCGTAGGCCTGGGCGATCATCGCGGTGTCGATCACCACGAACGGGGTTTCCTGTTTGTCGGCGAACGCCTTCATTTTGTCGAATGTAGCGCGCGCGAAATAGTCTTCGACCTGGATCGACATGCTGGGAACTCCTACTGGCAAACTAAGTTAATCAATGGGTGCAAATGAACGCCCTCCGTATCCCCACTTTGGTTCGCCTACTTCCCAAGGCATGTCGCCGAAAGCAAAAAGGCCATGGGATGTGCAGCTTTCCCTTGGCCTTGCTGTCTCGTCGTCAGTACTTGAGCCGGATGGATCGTTTCCAGCATGGACGTTCGGCGCGAACTTTAGGGCGTGAGGGGCGTGAGATCAACTAAAAATGTCGCGTTTTTGCACGCTTCTGACGTGCGTCGCGTTCATCACTCTTTGTAGCCGACCGAGATGACGGGCAGATGTTCCCCGAGAATTTTCAAGTGTTAAAAATACCTGCACGTTCGCGGATTATGTCGGCGAAGTCGTGGGTAAGTGTGATGGGCGCAACATCGGCGACGTTGGCGGCGAGAGGGGCGTATGGAGGGGGTTTTAGTTGTTTCAGAAGCGCTTGTTGGTGTGTTCTCTGAGTGACGTGTGTTGAGATTCTTTTCCAGCTGGCGAATGAAGAAAAAATCACGCAGATCCTGTGGGAGCGAGCCTGCTCGCGAAGGCATTTTCACAACCAACATCATAGTTGACTGATATTGCGCTTTCGCGAGCAGGCTCGCTCCCACAGGTTTCGTGTTTTATGCGACTACGGCCTCAGCTGGCGAGACGATGCTGGTCTTGCCGCCGCGAGATTTGCCGGAGCTCAGATACTCGGCAATCGACTCCTGCGTGACCTCACCGAGGAACACCCGCTCGGCGTCCATCACCGGCAACCACGAGCGGTTGAATTCATACATGCGCGACAGCAGGATGCGTAGATGCTCGTCGTACGCCGCCGTGGCGTTGAACTCACGCAGGAACTGCGCGCAAGTACCGGTCTGGCGATGCAGATCACGACGACGCACATAGCCCAACGCCTTGTTCTCGGCACAGGTGACCACGACATAGCGACGGTCATGCTCGTCCATCAATTCCAGCGCATCGGCCACTGGCGTTTCCGGGCTCACCGACGGCGCGTTGTCCGCCGCATCTTCGGCCTTCACCAGCAGCAGGCGTTTGAGCGTGCTGTCCTGGCCGACGAAGTTGCTGACAAAGTCGTCCGCCGGGTGCGCGAGCAGCGTGTCCGGATGATCGATCTGCAGCAGTTTGCCGGCGCGGAAAATCGCGATCTTGTCGCCGAGTTTGATCGCTTCGTCGATGTCGTGGCTGACCATGATCACGGTCTTGTTCAGCGCACGCTGCATTTCGAAGAATTCGTTCTGGATCATCTCGCGGTTGATCGGGTCGACCGCACCGAACGGCTCGTCCATCAGCAGCAGCGGCGCATCGGCGGCCAGTGCGCGGATCACGCCGATGCGCTGTTGCTGACCACCGGACAGTTCGCGCGGGTAGCGATGCAGATACTGCTTGGGCTCCAGCTTGATCATGCTCATCAATTCGCGAGCGCGGTCGTGGCATCTCTGTTTGTCCCAGCCGAGCAGTTTCGGCACGACGACGATGTTCTCTTCGATGGTCATGTTCGGGAACAGACCGATCTGCTGGATCACGTAGCCGATGTTGCGACGCAGGGTCACTTCGTCGAGATCGGTGGTGTCTTCGCCATTGATGAGGATCTTGCCCGAGGTCGGTTTGATCAGGCGGTTGATCATTTTCAGCGTGGTGCTTTTGCCGCAACCCGATGGCCCGAGGAACACACAGATTTCGCCTTCATTGACGGTCAGGCTTACCGAGTCCACGGCTTTGACATCTTTGCCGTTGCTTTGGAAAGTTTTGCTGAGGTTTTGAAGTTCGATCATTTGAGCAGTCCTTTTGGAGTCAACGAGCGTTGCAGCCATTGGAGAAACAGGTCAGCGAAAATGGCCAGAAGACTGACCAGCAGTGCGCCGACGATCAGCATCGACATGTCACTGCGGCTGATGGAAGCGAGGATCAATACACCGAGGCCGCCGGCTCCGATGGTCGCGGCGATGGTCATCACGCCGATGTTCATCACCACGGCGGTGCGCACGCCAGCGAGGATCACCGGCACGGCGATCGGCAACTCGACCATGCGCAGGCGCTGGCCGAAGGTCATGCCGATGCCGCGCGCGGCTTCACGGATGCCCGGTTCCACACCAGTGAGGGCGAGGTAGGTGTTGCGCATGATCGGCAGCAGTGAATAAAGGAACACCGCGGTGATCGCCGGCATCGGGCCGAGGCCCTGGCCGAACTTGGAGTAGAACGGCAGCAGCAGACCGAACAGGGCAATCGACGGCACGGTCAGCAGCACGGTGGCGCTGGCTTGCAAGGGACCGGCGAGGGTCGGAAAGCGTGTCATCAGAATGCCCAGCGGCACGCCAACGACAATCGCCAGGGTCACGGCAATACCGACGAGGGTGATGTGCTGCCAGGTCAGGTGCATCACCTGCTGCCAGTCGAGATGGGAAAAGGCGTTCAGGAATTCCATGACTTCTCCTCTCTTAATTCAGCGGATGTTGGCGCAGGAAATCGGCGGCAACTTTCGATGGGCTTTCGTGATCGACGTCGACCCGCGCGTTGAGCTGGCGCATGGTTTCGTCATCGAACAGTTCGGCCAGTGGCTTGAGCTGTTCGGCCAGTTGCGGGTGCGCGTCGAGGTAGGCCTGACGCACAACCGGCGCGGCGGTGTAGTCGGGGAAGTAATGCTTGTCGTCTTCCAGCAGTTTCAGGCCGAAGGCATTGAGGCGACCGTCGGTGGTGTAAACCAGACCGGCGAACACCTGACCGTTGCGCAGCGCCGTATAAACCAGCCCGGCATCCATCTGGCGGATGTTCTTGCGGCTCAGGTTCATGCCGTAGAGATCGACCATGCCGATCAGACCATCGGAGCGGTTGGCGAACTCGGTATCCAGCGCCACCAGATGATTGGTCTTGGCTTCGGCGCGCAGCACTTCGTTCAACTGGCTGATGTTGTTGATCTGCGGATATTCCTCGGCGACCTTTTTAGGGAGGGCGAGGGCGTAGGTGTTGCTGAATTTCGACGGGGTCAGCCAGACCAGGCCTTTTTTCGCGTCGAGTTCTTTCACCCGGGCGTAGGACTGTGCGCTGTCGAGTTTCTCGGTGACATGGTTGTAAGCCACCAGCGACACGCCGGTGTATTCCCAGAGCATGTCCAGCTGCCCGCTTTCGTGGGCGCTGCGGGCGAGGTTGCTGCCCAGACCACCGGTGATCTGCGCGTCGTAGCCTTTGCTGCGCAGGTATTGCGCGGTGATTTCCGCGAGCAGGGTTTGCTCGGTGAACACGCGTGCGCCGAGGCGAATAACCGGTTTGTCGGCGGCTTGGGCAATACCTGCGAACAGCAGGATACAGCCCAGAATCAAGCTCAATCGTTTCATAGGTATTCCTTCACAAAAGCCTTAAGACGGGCGCAAACCGCGTTCCAGCCAGAGACGGCTGGCGAGGGTGACCACGCCATCGAGCAGCAAGGCCAGCAGCGCGGTGCACGCGGCGCCGAGCAGCAGTTGCGGCTGATTGTTCAGGGCGATGCCAGGGAAGATCAGGCTGCCGAGGCTGTTGGCGCCGATCAGGAACGCCAGTGGCGCGGTGCCGACATTGATCGCCAAAGCCACGCGCACACCACCGACGATGATCGGCACAGCGTTGGGCAATTCGACTTTCCACAGCACTTGGCGCGGGGTCATGCCGATGCCGACGGCCGCTTCTTTCAGCGAGCCTTGGACATTTTTCAGGCCTTCGTAGGTGTTGCGCACAATCGGCAACAAGGAGGCGAGGAATAAAGCGAAGATCGCCGGGCCACTGCCGATGCCGAGGACGCCCAAGGCAATCGCGAGCACGGCCAGCGGAGGCACGGTGTTACCGATATTGAAAATTTGCATGAAACGTTCAGCGCGGCCGACCATGGTCGGGCGACTGAGGAAGATGCCGGCGGGGATGCCCACGACAAGGGCGGCCAGCATTGAAGCGAGGACGAGAATCAGATGAGCTTGCAGGTAAAACAACAAATCGTCGCGGTAGTGTTCGATCGTGTTGATGCCGATCCAGTGGACCAGCAGGGCCAGGAGCGCGATCACCACCGCACCTCCCATCAGCCCTTTGCCATAGCGGATAGCCACAGGCGGACTCCTTTTTTTGTAGTCGGCGAACGCCCTCCCGTGTGGCATGCCATACATGGCTGCCGGGAATAAACGTTCGCGAGAAGCAGCTCCCTCAGCACCGGCAAAAAGCGGTCTGAAAGCGAGCCATGAGCGCAGCCTCGTCAGGCTAACTTGCTGATTTTTCAGCCCCTGACGAAATTTCGTAACAGGGGATGGACGTCTCCGTGCTTTAAAAGGTTCCCATCTGCGGCAGCATTTGGCCACCCTTAATGTGCTCAACGGTTCGGTTATTGCATCGAGTTGGGCTATAATCGCGGCCCTTTTTTGAATCACCGCCAGGCGATTTCCCATGACCAACCAGGCCGCCGAAGTCGCGAAACGCCGCACTTTCGCCATTATTTCCCACCCCGATGCCGGTAAAACCACGATCACCGAAAAGCTCCTGTTGATGGGCAAGGCGATTGCAGTGGCCGGTACGGTGAAATCCCGTAAATCCGATCGCCATGCGACATCCGACTGGATGGAGATGGAGAAACAGCGGGGTATTTCCATTACCACGTCGGTCATGCAGTTCCCGTATCGCGAACACATGATCAACCTGCTCGACACCCCGGGCCACGAAGACTTCTCCGAAGATACCTACCGCACCCTGACGGCGGTGGACTCGGCATTGATGGTTCTCGACGGCGGTAAAGGTGTCGAGCCACGGACGATTGCGCTGATGGACGTCTGCCGTCTGCGTGATACGCCGATCGTCAGCTTCATCAACAAACTCGACCGTGACATCCGCGACCCGATCGAACTGCTCGACGAAATCGAAGCCGTGCTGAAGATCAAGGCCGCGCCGATCACCTGGCCGATCGGTTGCTACCGTGACTTCAAGGGCGTGTACCACCTGGCCGACGACTACATCATCGTCTACACCGCCGGTCACGGTCACGAACGCACCGAAACCAAGATCATCGAGAAGCTCGACTCCGACGAGGCGCGCGCGCACCTGGGCGACGAGTACGAGCGTTTCATCGAGCAGCTGGAACTGGTTCAGGGCGCCTGCCACGAATTCAACCAGCAGGAATTCCTCGACGGTCAGCTGACCCCGGTGTTCTTCGGTACCGCACTGGGCAACTTCGGTGTTGACCACGTTCTCGATGCTGTTGTTGATTGGGCGCCGCGTCCGCTGGCCCGTGTGGCCAACGAGCGTACCGTTGAGCCGGTCGAAGAGAAGTTCTCCGGCTTCATCTTCAAGATCCAGGCGAACATGGACCCGAAACACCGCGACCGCATCGCCTTCATGCGTATCTGCTCCGGCAAGTACGAGAAAGGCATGAAGATGCGCCACGTGCGCACCGGCAAGGACGTGCGCATCGGCGACGCCCTGACGTTCTTCTCCTCCGAACGTGAGCAGCTTGAAGAAGCCTTTGCCGGCGACATCATCGGTTTGCACAACCACGGCACCATCCAGATCGGCGACACCTTCAGCGAAGGCGAAACCCTGGGCTTCACCGGCATTCCGCACTTTGCTCCGGAGCTGTTCCGTCGCGTACGTCTGCGTGATCCGCTGAAGTCCAAGCAACTGCGTCAGGGTCTGCAGCAGTTGGCCGAAGAGGGTGCAACGCAGGTGTTCTTCCCGGAGCGCAGCAACGACATCATTCTTGGCGCCGTCGGTGTGCTGCAGTTCGATGTGGTCGCTAGTCGTTTGAAGGAGGAGTACAAGGTTGAGTGCTCTTATGAGCCGATCACTGTGTATTCCGCGCGCTGGATTGAGTGCAGCGACAAGAAGAAGCTTGAGGAATTCTCTAACAAGGCTGTGGAGAACCTTGCCGTTGATGGCGGTGGTCACCTGACCTATCTTGCGCCGACGCGGGTTAATCTGGCGTTGATGGAAGAGCGTTGGCCGGATGTGAAATTCCGTGCGACGCGTGAGCATCACTAAGCTCTGAGCTGGTTTGTTCGAAAGCCCCTGAGGTGTAGGCCTTGGGGGCTTTTTTTTTGCCTGTTGGTTTTGGCGGCTTTGTTCCGCTACCTCAGAGAGCAGGTCTTCATCGGCGTTCCAAAGAGGAGCTTTCGACTTTGAAGTTGGCATGGAAACAAAAACTAAAGCAGCCAAACGGGCATTTAATTTAGTGCCTCCTGCATATTTAAAATGAGATGTCAACTGTCAGGTCTTACAGTGGCGCTGATACGGTGTAGCGCTTATAAGCATCGAGGGTATACCCCTGAAACTATCCGGAGAAGCACCATGAAAGTCACTACGTCTAACAGTAATGAACTACCTCCGCATCTTAAACCAATTGGTCATATGGAATTCAAGATCGATGGAGTTGCATACAATCCAGTAGTAGGCTCGGGCTGGTTTGTAATCAACCCAAATGGTCGAGGCCAGGTGGGCGGGGGAACTCGAAATAAGGATTCTGTTTATTTTGAGTTCGATGATATTGAAAAAAGTCAAGATGTCGAGGGTGCGTTTGGTACAGATCGGAAGTTCCATGCGTTTTTCAATCCTCACGATGATTGGGAGACATGGGAAGCGGTGTCGGGCAATTACAAAGGCTTGATTAATTTGGAAGAGCGTGTGGTTAAAATGGACTTTGAATTTACTGCAAAGTCCCCGACATCCGAACGGCAACGCAAAATAACAGCGTTAATGAAATTCAGGTTTGACGGGCCCGAGGACAAATCATCCGAGCGAAATTTTCGTCATAAGAAATAATCAATGAAAGAAACTCATCGGTTTTGTTCCTGCGGCTTAGTGTGTTCAGCCGCAGGCTTATATGAGGGCATCAGCGTTGGGTATTTACCGTTAACAATACATACGTCTGGACCCGTTCGCAGGTTCTTTAATCCGACGAAACTCCTGGCAGTTTCTTGCGGTTTGCTTGATTAAACTTCTTCCCGCTGTGTTTGGCTGCGCCAAACGGTCGCTGCGCTCCCACCCCCGGATCAATCCCTCCACTCAGCCTTCCGACGTCGCCCTACAGATCAAGAGCTGCAGCCGAGCTAACGCTCATCCTGTTGAGTGGTGAAGAGCACGGCGTGGTCGGCTTTGGATTTGTGGTGGATTTTCCCCTCACCCCAGCCCTCTCCCGAGGGAGAGGGAGCCGATTTGTGGGCATTCAAAATCTCAGTTCAACTCGGTATCCCAAGTCGGCGTATCTCTTCCAGTCCACGCGGTCAGTCCCCTCTCCCTCCGGGAGAGGGCTAGGGTGAGGGTGCTTTTGATCTGTTTCAGAATCTGAGTTCTGACTCGGTATTTCACGTCGGCGTAGCTCGCGCAAACACCTCGGTCAGTCCCCTCTCCCTCCGGGAGAGGGTTAGGGTGAGGGGCTTTTGATCTTCGGCACGGGTTTATCGCAAGCAATGGCTGTAGGACGACTCGGTTTTTCGCGATCTCGATGCACTTGAACGCGACAACCCGCCTGCTGGCCGTTAGTGTTCCAGCTCCACGCAAGTCGCTTTGAGAGGTCAATGGAATGACGAGTCGCCTGACTCACTTGCTACGACTGAACGGCTATTTCAGCGTGATGGCCTGGGTGCTCGCGGCGCTGTTGTTCATCAATCGCCTGAGCAGCATGGTCAAGCTGTTCATGGCGCTGTATCTGCGTCAGGAGCTGGGCCTGGCGATCGAGACGGTTGGCTGGTTGTTGTCGGCGTACGGCGCGGGGTTGCTGGTCGGGTCGATGCTCGGTGGCTGGCTCAGTGATCATGTGCGCACGGCACGGCTGACGGCGGCGTTGTTCTTTGTTTCGGTGTGGGTGCTGATTCTGCTGGGGCTGGTGACGCAGGTGTCGTTGCTGGCGGCATTGCTGTTGCTCAGCGGGGGCATCGACGGGGCTATTCGCACGCTGCATCAGCGGCTGATCATGGAATATTGCGAGGTGGCGCAGCGCTCGCGTGCGCAGGCGTTGAGTCGGGTTGCGCGCAACCTTGGGATGGCCGCCGCCGGTGTGGCGGGCGGGGTGTTGGCGCAGGCTGATTTTCGCTGGGTATTTTTCGGCAGTGCGGCAATGACGTTGCTGGCCTTGCTGTGGTTTGTCCGCACTACGTGGCGTCGACCGGTGCTGATCAATGACGAAAAGTCCACGGACGACGCAGGTTCCGGGGTGCCGCATCGCGACAAACCGTTCCTCTGGTTGCTGGCGGCGACGGCCGTGCTTGGCATCGCGTTCGACACGGTCTACAGCACGCTGGGCAATTATCTGCGTGATTACTACCACCTGAGCACTGAGGCCATCGGTTGGCAGTTCGGCCTCAATGCGTTGTTGGTGATCGCCCTGCAGATTCCGCTGTCGCATTGGGCCGAGCGCTGGGGCATGCGTCGACAAATGCTGCTCGGCAGTGTGTTGCTGGCCTGCGGGCTCGGCATGTTGCCGTTCGGTTCCGGGCTGTTTTACGTCTGCCTGTCGACGCTGATCTGGACCTTGGGCGAGGCCTTTTTCATGCCGCCGCTGAATGTGCTGGCCATGCACTTTGCCCAGGGCGGCAAAAGCGGTCAGTACTTCGGCCTGTTCTTTATGAGCTGGAGCGCGAGTGCGCTGTTGTCACCGGTACTCAGTGGCCAGTTGTACGGTCAATTCGGTGGCCACAGTGTGTGGCTGGCGAGTGCGCTGATGGTGTTGATTTCCATCCCGCTGACTTGGCAGGCCACGCGCCTGCGCCCGGTCGCTTAGCTGATCCGGCGATTGGCGTTATTCGAAAGCAATCTGTCTGTCGAGGGCATTTCTGCGTGCTCGTTAGCGTCCTATCTGGTGAACCCGATGGATCGGAACTAGATTTCACACAGCGCCAGTCAGGCACAAATGTCTCACCTGAAAATGGATGGAGTCGGCTATGAAAAGCAGGTTGCTACGGGTTTTATTGCTGTTGAAAGTGATGGTCATGCTGTCCCTCGGCACCGCGACGGCCTGGGCCGAGTGCGAGGATCACGATTCTCAGGCGTTCAACGGGCAGGTCGGGCATAGCGGTTTGATGCTTGCCAAGTCCGAGTCCGAGCCGGGCGATCAGGGGCAGGGTGGCAGCGCCGATGATGACGACTCGACCACTGATGAACCGGACGACGAAGGCGATAGCCAGACGTAAATCGCAGGCAAAAGAAAACCCCTTCTGCCTCGACTGATGCGCAATCGGGGTGGAAGGGGTTTGGTTAACTCAGGAATAACTCACATCCCCTGTGGGAGCGAGCCTGCTCGCGAAGGCGTCATCTCAGTCAACATTAATGGTGACTGATTCACCGCTTTCGCGAGCAGGCTCGCTCCCACATTGTTTCAGGGCGGTTTTTAGGCCGCGCCATCAAGGAACTGCTCGGCGTAGTGGCAGGCCACCTGTCGGCTGTCGAGCTGACGCAAGGCCGGCTCTTCGCTGCTGCAACGCTCGGTCGCGTACGGGCAGCGCTTGTGGAAAGCGCAGCCCGGCGGCGGGTTCAGCGGGTTAGGCAGTTCGCCGACGATCTTGATTTTCGGCTTGTTCGGGTCCGGGTGAATGGTCGGGGTCGCCGACAGCAGCGCCTGGGTGTAGGGGTGCAACGGACGCTCGTAAATGTCGTTCTTCGGACCCAGTTCCACCGGGCGACCGAGGTACATCACCATCACGTCATCGGCCACGTGTTGCACCACCGCCAAGTTGTGCGAAATGAACACGTAGGCGGTGTTGAACTCCTGCTGCAGATCCATGAACAGGTTGAGCACCTGCGCCTGAATCGACACGTCCAATGCCGAAGTCGGTTCATCCGCCACCAGCACTTTCGGTTGCAGCATCATCGCCCGGGCCAGGGCGATACGCTGACGCTGACCGCCGGAGAACATGTGCGGATAGCGCTGATAGTGCTCAGGGCGCAAGCCGACCTGCTTCATCATCGCCTGGACTTTCTCGCGACGCTCGGCGGCGGAGAGATTGGTGTTGATCAGCAGCGGCTCGCCGAGCTGGTCACCGACTTTCTGCCGTGGGTTCAACGAGGCGTATGGGCTTTGGAAGACCATCTGCACGTCTTTGCGCAGTTGCTTGCGCTGGGCCTTGTCGGCGCCGGCGACTTCCTGGCCGGCGATTTTCAGCGAGCCGGAGGACGGATCTTCAATCAGTGTCAGAGCACGGGCGAGGGTGGATTTGCCGCAGCCCGATTCGCCGACAACAGCGAGAGTCTTGCCGGCTTCCAGTTCGAACGACACACCGTTCAGTGCGCGTACGGTCGCATGGCCCTTGAACAGGCCACGGGAGACTTCGTAGTGACGGGTCAGGTCGCGGGCGGTAAGTACGACGGCCATTACGCCACCTCCTGGTTCAGCGGGAAGAAGCAGCGGGCGAGGCTGTGGCTTTTCGGATCAAGGCCTGGACGCTGCGCGCGGCAGCTGTCCTGCACGTATGGGCAGCGCGGCGACAGCAGGCAACCCTGCGGACGGTCGTAGCGGCCCGGAACGATACCCGGCAGGGTCGACAGGCGTGAGGCGCCGAGGCTGTGCTCGGGAATCGCCTTGAGCAGCGCTTCGCTGTACGGGTGCGCCGGGATGTCGAACAGTTGCGGCACCTGCCCGACTTCAACGGCTTGCCCGGCGTACATCACGCAGACGCGCTGGGCGGTTTCTGCCACGACGGCGAGGTCGTGAGTGATCAGCACCAGGCCCATGTTCTGTTCTTTCTGCAACGCCAGCAGCAGATCCATGATCTGCGCCTGAATCGTCACGTCCAGAGCCGTGGTCGGTTCGTCGGCGATCAGCAGTTTCGGTTCGCCGGCAATTGCCATGGCGATCGCAACGCGTTGGCTCATACCGCCGGACAGTTGATGCGGGTAGGCGTCCATACGGCTGGCGGCGCCCGGAATTTCAACTTTTTCCAGCAGCTCGATCGCACGTTTGCGCGCTTGCTTGCCGGACATTTTCAGGTGCAGACGCAGCACTTCTTCGATCTGGAAACCGACGGTGTAGCTCGGGTTCAGCGCGGTCATCGGATCCTGAAACACCATCGACAGGTCTTTGCCGACGATCTGCCGACGCTGACGGTTGCTCAGTTTGAGCATGTCTTTGCCGTCAAAGCTGAGCGAGTCGGCGGTGACGATGCCGGGGTGCTCGATCAGGCCCATCAGCGCCATCATGGTCACGGATTTACCCGAACCCGACTCGCCAACGATGGCCAGTACTTCGCCTTTGTCGACTTTCAGGTCGAGGCCATCGACCACCGGGGTCGCGGTCTTGTCGCCGAAGCGAACGTTGAGATTCTTGATTTCTAGCAGTGACATGGGAATCTCCTCAGGCGGCGTTCTTGAGTTTCGGGTCCAGCGCATCGCGCAGGCCGTCGCCCATCAAGTTGATTGCCAGCACGCTGAGCAAAATGGTCAAACCAGGCAGACTGACTACCCACCAGGCGCGTTCGATGTAGTCGCGGGCCGAGGCCAGCATGGTGCCCCACTCAGGAGTTGGCGGTTGTACGCCAAGGCCGAGGAAGCCCAGTGCGGCGGCATCGAGAATCGCCGAAGAGAAGCTCAAGGTCGCTTGAACGATCAGCGGCGCCATGCAGTTCGGCAGCACGGTGATGAACATCAGACGTGGCAGACCGGCACCGGCCAGGCGCGCGGCGGTCACGTAGTCGCGGTTCAGTTCGCCCATCACGGCGGCTCGGGTCAGACGCACGTAGGACGGCAAGGACACCACAGCAATGGCGATCACGGTGTTGATCAGGCCAGGGCCGAGGATGGCGACGATCGCCACAGCCAGCAGCAGCGATGGCAGGGCCAGCATGATGTCCATCAGACGCATGATGGTCGGGCCGATCATCTTCGGGAAGAAACCGGCGAACAGACCGAGCAGAATCCCCGGAATCAGCGACATCACCACCGACGACAAACCGATCAGCAGCGACAGGCGCGAGCCCTGGATCAGACGCGACAGCAGGTCACGCCCCAGTTCATCGGTGCCGAGCAGGAACTGCATCTGCCCGCCTTCGAGCCACGCCGGCGGCGTCAGCAGGAAGTCGCGGTATTGCTCGCTAGGGTTATGCGGTGCGACCCACGGCGCGAAAATCGCGCAGAAGATGATCAGCAGCATGAACAGCAGGCCGGCAACCGCGCCTTTGTTTTTGGAGAAGGCTTGCCAGAATTCTTTGTACGGTGACGGGTACAGCAGGCTTTGATCCGCGCTTGGGGCGGACGTGGCTACTGAGGATGTTGGAGTGCTCATGGTATGGACCTCAGCGCTGATGACGGATGCGTGGGTTGGCAAAGCCGTAGAGGATGTCCACCACGAAGTTGACCAGAATCACCAGGCAGGCGATTAACAGGATGCCGTTTTGCACAACCGGGTAGTCCCGGGCGCCGATGGCTTCGATCAGCCATTTACCGATGCCGGGCCAGGAGAATATGGTTTCGGTCAGAACTGCACCGGCCAGCAGGGTGCCGACTTGCAGGCCGACCACGGTCAGTACCGGAATCAGCGCATTGCGCAGACCGTGGACGAACACCACGCGCGACGGCGACAGGCCTTTGGCCTTGGCGGTGCGGATGTAGTCTTCGCGCAGCACTTCGAGCATCGACGAACGGGTCATCCGCGCGATCACTGCCAGCGGAATGGTGCCGAGGACGATGGCCGGCAGAATCAGGTGATGCAGGGCATCGAAGAACGCCCCGACGTCATCGGCCAGCAGCGTGTCGATCAGCATGAAACCGGTGCGTGGCTCGATGTCGTAGAGCAGGTCGATCCGTCCGGAAACCGGGGTCCAGCCCAGGCTCACCGAGAAGAACATGATCAGGATCAGGCCCCACCAGAAGATCGGCATCGAATAGCCCGCGAGGGAGATGCCCATCACCCCGTGGTCGAACAGCGATCCTCGCTTGAGTGCCGCAATCACCCCGGCCAGAAGCCCGAGAATGCCGGCGAACAGCAGGGCGGCCATGGACAGTTCCAGGGTCGCCGGGAAGAGGGAGGTGAACTCGGTCCATACGCTCTCACGCGTACGCAGGGATTCGCCGAGATCGCCTTGAGCCAGTTTGCCGATGTAGTCCAGATACTGGGCATACAACGGTTTGTTCAGACCTAGGCGTTCCATTGCCTGAGCGTGCATTTCGGGGTCGACCCGACGTTCGCCCATCATCACTTCCACGGGGTCGCCCGGAATCATGCGAATCAACGCGAAAGTCAGCAAGGTGATGCCGAAAAACGTGGGGATCAACAACCCCAGTCGGCGGGCAATAAAACTAAACATCGTGTGTGGTACCTCATCAGCCGGTTAGGCGTGCCCGGTGTCCCTGGGGTCAGGGACACCGGGAGTTTCTTATCTACTTCACCTGGGTGGTGGCGAAGTTATTAGTGGTGAGAGGGCTGATGTGATAGCCCTCTACGTTGTTGCGCATTGCGGTAAACATCCTGGTGTGGGCCATGCTGATCCATGGCTGATCCTGATTAAACAATACTTGCGCCTGTTCGTAGAGCGCGGCGCGTTCGGCCGGATCTACTTTAGCCCGTGCTTCATCCAGCAGCGTCTGGAATTTCTCGTTGCACCAGCGCGCGTAGTTCTCGCCGTTTTTTGCCGCCTCGCAACTGAGCATAGGCGTCAGGAAGTTATCCGGGTCGCCGTTGTCGCCCGCCCATCCGGCCGACACCATATCGTGTTCGCCGGCCTTGGCGCGTTTGAGCATTTCGCCCCATTCCATCACGCGGATGTCGATCTTGATCCCGACTTTCGCCAGGTCAGCCTGCATCATTTGCGCGCCGAGCATCGGGTTGGGGTTGGTCGGGCCGCCACCGTTGCGGGTAAACAGGGTAAACACGGTGCCCTCCGGAACCCCGGCTTCCTTGAGCAGGGCGCGGGCCTTGTCGAGGTCACGTGGCGGGTTCTTCAGGTCGTGGTTGTAGCCCAGCAGCGTGTCCGGGTACGGGTTGACCGCGACGGTCGCATTGCCCGGGCCGAACAGCGCGTTGACGTAAGCCGCTTTGTCGAAGGCGATATCGATCGCTTTACGCACACGCACGTCGCTCATGTATTTGTGCTGGGTGTTCATGGCGATGTACGAAACGGTCATCGCATTCAGTTCATCGACCTTGAGCTTGTCGTCTTTCTTGATGCTCGGGATGTCATCCGGTTTCGGATACAGCGCGATCTGGCACTCGTTGGCCTTGAGCTTCTGCAGGCGCACGTTGTTGTCGGTGGCGATCGCCAGAATCAACGCGTCGGCCGGCGGCTTGCCACGGAAGTAATCCGGGTTGGCCTTGAAGCGCACCTGCGCATCCTTGGCATAACGCTGGAAGATGAACGGGCCGGTACCGACCGGTTTGTTGTTGAGGTCGCCGGTCTTGTTGGCCTTGAGCAGCTGATCGGCGTACTCGGCGGAGTAGATGGCAGTGAACGGCATCGCGACGTCGGCCAGGAATGGCGCTTCGCGGCGGGTCAGAGTGAACTTGACCGTTTGGTCGTCGACTTTTTCGACGCTTTTGAGCAGTTCTTTGAAGCCCATGCTTTCAAAGTACGGGAAGCCCACGCTCGACAGCTTGTGCCACGGGTGATTCGGGTCCAGCTGACGCTGGAAGCTCCAGACCACGTCGTCGGCGTTCATGTCGCGGGTCGGCTTGAAGTATTCGGTGGTGTGAAACTTGACGCCTTTACGCAGGTGGAACGTGTAGGTCAGACCGTCTTCACTGATGTCCCAAGTGTCTGCCAGGGCCGGAACGATTTCCGTGGTGCCGGGCTTGAAGTCCACCAGACGGTTGAAGATGGTTTCGGCCACAGCGTCCGCCGTGACTGCAGTTGTGTACTGGACCATATCGAAGCCTTCCGGACTGGCTTCGGTGCAGACCACCAAGGGTTTGGCCGAGACGCCGACAGCGACACTCAGCAACGCAGCCGCGATGGCCGCACGTAGGGGAAGCATTTTCATCGATAACCCTCTGCAATCGGTTGAAGACAAAAAGCCGAACGGCCGACTCATCATGAGTCAGCCGTCGACTGGCGTTTTTACAGGATGTTGAATGGAATCGTGGTCACGAGACGGAACTCGTTGATGTTGCCGTCAGCCTGGTTTTCACTGGCGCGGTGCGTGGTGTACGTCGCGCGAATCGCAGTGGCCTTGAGCGGGCCGCTCTGCACGGCGTAGGAAGCACCGATGCCGTATTCGTAGTGAGTTTCGCCGTCCATCAGGCTCAGGTCGCCGCGCTTGGCGCCCGGGTCGGTGTAGGCGGTGCCACGGTAGTGAGTACCGTCAATGCCCCAGCCGCGTGCCTGGTAGATGTTGAACTTCAGGCCTGGCACGCCATATTCGGCCATGTTGATGCCGTAGGCGATCTGGAAGGACTTCTCGTTCGGGCCGTTGAAGTCCGACAGCAGGGAGTTGGCCAGGTAGATGCCGTTGGTTTCGTGCAGGTAGTCGAAGTAGGTGTCGCCATTCACTTCCTGGTACGAGAAGGTCAGGCTGTGAGCCTGGTGAGCCAGACCCAGCGACAGCGAGTAAGTATCGTTGTCGATCTCGCCCATGAGCTTTTTGCCTTCGTCGACGGTCTTGTAGTAGTTCAGACCGGTGGTCAGGCTCAGCACCTGGCTGTCACCCAGTTCGTGGGTGGCACCGAAGTAGTACTGGTTCCAGAAGTCTTCGACGTTGGAGCCGTACAGGCTGGTTTTCAGACTCTTGAACGGCTGATAGTTGACGCCAGCGATGTAGACCTTGTCGGTCTCAACGCCAGTGGCCGAGTACTCGGTGCGGAATTTCGACAGGCTCTGCTCGGTACGCGGCGAAACACGGTCGAAGCCACCGAGGTCGAACGACAGGTTGTTGAACTCTTCGCTGTGCAGGGTAATACCCTCAAAGCTCGAAGGCAGCGGACGGTTGCCGATGACGTCAACGATCGGGGTGCTGAAGTTCTGGCGACCGGCGGTCAGCGTGGTGTTGGAAACCCGCAGCTTGACGTTGGCCAGACCCAGTTTGCTCCACTGGTCGACAGCGTCGCCGTCGGAGTGCGCCAGGGTACGGTTGGAACCGCCGGCGATGTCCTTGCGGTCACGGTCCAGAACGATGGCGTTGTAAGCGGCGACTTCGGTGCTGACGCCAACGGTGCCTTGGGTGAAGCCCGAGGTGTAGTTGACGATGGTGCCTTGCACCCAGTTGATACGACGCGGGGTCGGTGTCTTGACCACTGGCGAAGTGTTCTTGTCGCTGTTTTTCACGTAGCTGAAACGGTCATCACGACGCTTCAGTTCATTGGCGTACCAGTTACGGGTTGTGCCGCCCAGGCTTTGTCCATCGATAAAGCCTTTGGCCTCGCTTTGGGCGCTACTGCCGGCCAATGTGGTAGGGACGAACTCCTGACTTGCAGGTTCTGCGTACGCCGTGGCGGTGATGCTGCTGATGGCCAGGGCCAGTATCGCGGTGCTGCTCAGTTTCATGGGTGAAGCTCCTTTACTTTCTTTTTATGCCGGCTTTTTTTGGTATGCCGGTTATTGGTTTAGAACTCATTCACACATCGCAAACGTTTGCAAAAAGCCGGATTGGCGAATTTCGGCAAAGCGCTTGCGTGAGGGGCTAGACAGCGCCCCTCAGCGTTGCGGCTAATCGTCTGGTTTAATCGATACCGACACCCGAGAACACGTTGCGACCGAACGGGCTGACTTTGAACCCTTCGATCCTCGCGCTTAACGGCTGGTTGACCGTCGAGTGGGCGACAGGCGTGATCGGCACTTGCTGTTTAAGCAATTGCTGGGCCTGTTTGTAGAGCACGGTGCGCTGGTCGCGGTCGGTGACGACCTTGGCCTCTTTGATCAGCTTGTCGTAAGCCGGATCGCACCACATGGAATAGTTGTTGCCGCCAATGGCATCGCAGCTGTACAGCGTGCCGAGCCAGTTGTCCGGATCCCCATTGTCACCGGTCCAGCCGATCAGGCTGATGTCGTGTTCGCCGTTCTTGGTGCGCTTGATGTACTCGCCCCATTCGTAACTGACGATCTTCACTTTAAGACCGATCTTGGCCCAGTCGGCCTGGAGCATTTCGGCCATCAGTTTGGCGTTGGGGTTGTACGGACGCTGCACCGGCATCGCCCACAGGGTGATTTCGGTGCCTTCCTTGACGCCGGCAGCCTTGAGCAGCTCTTTGGCTTTTTCCGGGTTGTAGGCGGCGTCTTTGATAGTGTCGTCGTAAGACCACTGGGTTGGCGGCATGGCATTCACGGCCAGTTGGCCAGCGCCTTGATAAACAGCGTTGAGAATCCCTTGTTTATTCACCGCCATGTCCAGCGCCTGCCGCACTTCGAGCTGGTCGAAAGGCTTGTGACGGACGTTATAGGCGATGTAGCCGAGGTTGAAACCCGGCTTGGAAATCAGTTGCAGTTTCGGGTCGGCCTTCAACGCTTCAACATCGGCAGGGCGCGGATGCAGGGTGATCTGGCATTCGCCGGCCTTGAGCTTCTGCACGCGCACCGAGGCGTCGGTGTTTATGGCGAAGATCAGGTTGTCGAGTTTGACCCGGCTCGGATCCCAGTATTGTTTATTACCGGTGTAACGGATGTTCGAGTCTTTCTGATAACTCTTGAACACGAACGGCCCGGTGCCGATCGGTTTCTGGTTGATATCGCTCGGCTTGCCGTCGGCCAGCAGTTTGTCGGCGTATTCGGCGGACAGGATGGAGGCGAAGCTCATGGCGATGTTCTGGATGAACGCGGCGTCGACGCTGTTGAGCGTGAACGCCACGGTCAGCGGCCCGGTCTTCTCGACCTTGGCGATGTTCTTGTTCAGGCTCATCCCGTTGAAGTACGGGAATTCGGTTGGATAAGCCTTACGGAAGGGCTGCTGCGCATCCAGCATGCGATTAAACGTGAACAACACGTCATCGGCGTTGAAATCGCGGCTCGGCTTGAAGTACGGCGTTGTATGAAATTTCACACCTTCACGCAGGTGAAAGGTGTACTTGAGACCATCCTCGGAAATATCCCACTGGGTTGCCAGACCGGGGACGACATTGGTCGCGCCTTTTTCGAACTCGACGAGACGGTTGTAGATCGGTTCGGCGGCGTCGTTATCGGTCGCTGTTGTGTACTGCGCGGTATCGAAACCGGCCGGGCTGCCTTCAGAGCAGAACACCAGGCTTTTGCTGGCGGCGAAACTGGCGGACGAGGCGGCCAACAGGCCGGCGCCCAGCAATGCGGAAAAAACCAAGGTATGGCGCATGACGCTCCCTCTCTTTTTAGTGTTGTTCAATGCGCCGTCGTCTCATCCGGAGACGTTTGGCTACATTGAGCTCAATCCAGTACGTACGGCAAACCGGTGGCCCACGCAGAAACTGGTCAGTACCCGACGGTAGGGGCCGCGGTCCTGGCAGTAAATGCGTAAATGCCTTAAAGCTCGTAGGAAAAGGCGACACGTCCTATACCGCTGCGGTAATCCACAGTGGAATTGGCTGTAGGCAATTTCCTAAATTCCCGGCAGATAAAACAGCGGCGACGTTAAAAACGTCGCCGCTGCAGTGCCTTATTTGCTGACGCTGACGCCGTAGAAGGAGTTCAAGCCAAATGGGCTGATCTTGAAATCCTGCACGTTGGCGCGCATGGGTTGATACACCGTCGAGTGAGCGATAGGTGTCATCGGGACTGCATCTTTGAGGACGTGTTGTGCCTCTTTGTACAGTTCGGTGCGCTTACCTTGGTCGGTTGTACGCTTGGCTTCCTTGACGAGGCCGTCGAACTTCTTGTCGCACCACTTGGAGAAGTTGTTGCCGCTGAGCGAGTCGCAACCGAACAGCACGTTCAGCCAGTTGTCCGGATCACCATTGTCACCGCTCCAGCCAATGATCATGGCCTGGTTCTCGCCACCTTTGGAACGCTTGATGTACTCGCCCCACTCGTAGCTGGTGATCTTCACTTTCAAGCCGATCTTGGCCCAGTCGGACTGGAGCATTTCAGCCATCAGTTTGGCGTTCGGGTTGTACGGACGCTGCACCGGCATCGCCCACAGAACGATTTCGGTACCTTCCTTGACGCCCGCTTCCTTGAGCAGCTGTTTGGCTTTCTCAGGATCGTACTTGGCATCCTTGATGGTGGTGTCGTAAGACCACTGGGTCGGCGGCATGGCGTTGACGGCCAGTTGGCCTGCGCCCTGATAAACCGAGTCGATGATCTGCGGCTTGTTCACCGCCATGTCCAGCGCCTGACGGACGCGCAGGTCAGCCAGCGGGTTGGCTTCGTTGCTGCCCTTGACCTTGTCCATCACGTTGTAGGCGATGTAGCCGAGGTTGAAGCCAGCCTGATCAGGCATCTTCAGCGACTTGTCTTCTTTCAGCGCTTTCAGGTCGGCCGGACGCGGGAACAGGGTGACCTGGCACTCGTTCTTTTTCAGCTTCTGAATACGTACCGACGGGTCGGTGGTGATGGCGAAGATCAGGTTGTCGATCTTCACGTCATCAGGCTTCCAGTAATCCTTGTTGCCGGTGTAACGGATGTTGGAATCTTTCTGGTAGCTCTTGAACACGAAAGGACCAGTGCCGATCGGCTTCTGGTTGATGTCGGCGGCTTTGCCTTCTTTCAGCAGCTGCGCTGCGTACTCGGCGGACTGCACCGAGGCGAAGCTCATGGCCATGTTCTGGATGAACGCAGCGTCGACTTCTTTCAGAGTGAACTTGACGGTGTGGTCGTCGACTTTATCGATCTTGGTGATGTTGGTGTCCATCCCCATGTCGGTGAAGTACGGGAATTCGGTCGGGTACGCCTTACGGAACGGGTCATCCTTGTTAATCATGCGATTGAAGGTGAACAGCACGTCGTCGGCGTTGAACTCACGAGTCGGCTTGAAATACGGGGTGGTGTGGAACTTGACGCCTTCACGCAGGTGGAAGGTGTAAGTCAGGCCATCATCGGAAATGTCCCACTTGGTCGCCAGACCAGGAATCACGGCGGTGCCGCCGCGCTCGAACTGGGTCAGACGGTTGAACATGGTTTCGGCTGAGGCGTCGAAGTCGGTTCCGGTGGTGTACTGGCCTGGGTCGAAACCGGCCGGGCTGCCTTCGGAGCAGAACACCAGGTTAGTCGCAGCGGATGCGAAAGGTGCGGAGGCTAACAAGCCTGCGCCGACTAAAAACGGAATGACCGCGTGTTTAAGCATGTTGGCCTCATGATTTGTTGTCATTTTTTAGTTGTGAGGTACGACCTCGTGAGTCGTGCCTGCGGATACTTATGCAGGGGCCATACCCAATGCAAGATCCAGAGTGTGAGTGAGCGTTAAACCGTGGCACGAACGTACCTTAATGTCGCATCTGTATAACTTCTGACGCATTTGACCGTTTGCGGGTGGTTTTTACGGTGCAAATGAAGCCCCAAAACGGTGCGCTGGTCACGTTGTGCGCGCCGCCTTGGGGCTCGGTGTTACTTATTTATACCCACGCCATAGAAAGGGGTTAGACCGAACGGGCTGATACGGAAGTCGGTGACTTCCTTGCGCAACGGCTGGAACACCGTGGAGTTGGCAATCGGCGTGATCGGCACTTGCTGTTTAAGGATCAGTTGTGCCTGTTGATACAGTTTTACCCGCTGCTCCTTGTCCGTGGACAACTTGGCCTGTTGCACCAGTTTGTCGTAAGCCGGATCGCACCATTTGGCGTAGTTGCTGCCTTTCACCGCCGCGCAGCTGTAGAGCACACCAAGCCAGTTGTCCGGGTCACCGTTGTCACCCGTCCAGCCATAGATCATGGCGTCGTGTTCGCCATTTTTCGCACGTTTGATGTACTCGCCCCATTCGTAGCTGACGATGTTGGCCTTGATGCCGATTTTCTCCCAATCCTGCTGGATCATCTGCGCCGACATCCGCGCATTCGGGTTCGAGGCGCGTTGCACTGTCATCGCCCAGAGGTTGATGGTTGTACCTGGCGCAACCCCTGCTTCTTTCAGTAGCACCCGTGCTTTTGCCGGGTCGTAGGGAGCGTCCTTGATGGTCGGGTCATACGACCATTGCGCCGGCGGCAAGGCGTTTTGCGCCAACTGACCGGCGCTTTGGTAAACGGCTTTGATGATTGCCGGTTTGTCGATGGCCATGTCCAGCGCCTGGCGGACTTTGAGCTGATCGAGTGGCGCGTGGGTGGTGTTGTAGGCGAGGAAACCGAGGTTGAAACCGGCCTGTTTGAGCACGCGCAGGTTCGGGTCTTTTTCCATCACTTCGATATCGGCCGGGCGCGGGTAGCCGCTGACCTGGCATTCGCCGGCCTTGAGTTTTTGCAGGCGCACGGCGGCGTCCGGGGTGATCGAAAAAATCAGGTTATCGATTTTGACGTCTTCGGGTTTCCAGTAGGCCGTGTTGGCGGCATAGCGGATTTGTGAATCCTTCTGGTAGCGCTTGAAGACGAATGGGCCGGTGCCGATGGGTTTCTGGTTGAGGTCAGCGGCTTTGCCTTCCTTCAACAGTTGGTTGGCGTATTCGGCGGATTGCACCGAGGCGAAGCTCATGGCGAGGTTTTGCACGAAGGCGGCGTCGACATTGTTGAGGTTGAAGCGCACGGTTTGCTCGTCGAGTTTTTCTACCGATTTGATTGTGGTGTTGAGGCCCATGTCGGTGAAGTAGGGGGACTCGGCGGGGTAGGCCTTGCGGAAGGCGTTGTCTGGGTCGAGCAGGCGCTGGAAGGTGAAGAGCACGTCGTCGGCGTTGAAGTCGCGGGTGGGTTTGAAGTAGTCGGTGGTGTGGAATTTTACGTTTTGGCGCAGGTGGAAGGTGTATTGCAGGCCATCCGGGGAGATGTCCCATTTTGTTGCCAGGCCGGGTTCGATGTCGGTGCCGCCGCGCTGGAATTGGGTGAGGCGGTTGAAGACGGTTTCGGCGGAGGCGTCGAAGTCGGTGCCGCTGGTGTATTGGCTGGGGTCGAAGCCTGCCGGGCTGGCTTCGGAGCAATAAACGAGTGTTGTGGCGGCGTTGGCGATCGGGGTTATGGCTGTTAGTGCGAGGGAGATCAAGAGCGGTTTTAGGGTGGATCTTGGCATGGGGTCCCCGGGGAATCGGCGGTGGTAATCGTGGAAGAGTAGCTGGGGCGGGGGTGTTGGCGGAAATATCGTTTTTCCTGTTGAAGCGTCTATCTCGGCATATCTAGCACTTGTGTGTATATCCGTTGCTGCGGTAACGGCGGCTTAGGGTTTCGCCCTTACGGCGACTCACTTTTTTTCAAACGCCAAAAAAAGTAAGCAAAAAACGCTTGCTCCTACGTGCGGCCCGCTCGCTGGGGCTCGGGGTTCCTTCGCTCCGGGATCGATCCGGGCGCAGCGTCTCCGGTTTGCTTCGCTGCACCTACTCCCGCTGTGTTTGGCTTCGCCAAACGGTCGCTGCGCTCCCACGCCCGGATCAATCCCTCCACTCAGCCTTCCGACGTCGCCTTACAGATCAAGAGCTGCAGCCGAGCTAACGCTCATCCTGTTGAGTGGTGAAGAGCGGGGCGCGGTCGGCTTTGGATTTGTGGTGGATTCGCCCCTCACCCCAGCCGTCTCCCGAGGGAGAGGGAGCCGATTTTCGGGCGTTTCAAAACCTGAGTTCAACGCGGTATCGCACGTCGGCGTAGCTCTCCCAAACACCTCGGTCAGTTCCCTCTCCCTCCGGGAGAGGGCTAGGGTGAGGGTTGGCTTTTTGACTGTTTAAATCTGTGTCAGATAACCAGAACCTTCCCACAAGGTTTTCAGGTTGTCCGTCGGACGTGCGCTCTCTAGGCTCTGGTTGTCGCTGAAGACTCAGCGATCGGGAGGTGAGATTCCCGGTTATTGAATTTGGAAACCTGCACAAGCCACCCCATAATCGCCGCCAGCTCATGCTGTCAGCAGTTTTTATGGCGGCTATGTACGGGCGGACTTTTGTCCGGCCGGGTTGGTTTCCTTACCGGTAATCTCACTCCGTACATAGTTGCCACCTCATTTCTCGAGTGAGATCGGAAATGAATGGCGTCAGTTCATAAGGAAATTTTCCATGGATAAATTGATACCTGACCCACCCCTCGATACCCCACTCGAAGACGCCATCCGCGCCGACGACCAAATCAAAACCCGCGAAGCCATCAAACGCGCCCTGGATTTCTACCTCAGCCCCGAACCCCTAAAACCCCGGCAGCCCAGCACGATGTTCCTGATCCAGCCGAACATCGACACCGAAAGCCTGCTGGCGCATGCCTGTGAATCACTGGCGTCGGCGAACACGTTAACCGGTAACTTTGCCGATCAGTTGGGCCGGCCCGAGCGTAATACGGCGTTGGCGATTCAGCAGATCATCATGTTGGCCGAACTGGCGGTTAACCGGGCGCTGGATCGGGTTGATCCGCAGACTTGATACCGCGTTATCGTTCTTCGCGAGCAAGCTCGCTCCCACAGGTGGAATGCATTTCAAACTGTGGGAGCGAGCTTGCTCGCGAAGAGGGTGGTTCATCCACAGCAAATCCCGGGCACAAAAAAACCGCCGATCATTCACCGATCGGCGGTTTTTTATTCAGCCCACATCAAATCACTGCATCAACACTTCAATCGAACCATCAGCGGTCATGCTGACCTGGCTGGTGCCTGCTTCAACTTCCGGCGTCACCGGCGCGGAATCCATGGCCGCGGCTTTCATCATCATCGGTGCGCGCAGGTACGGTTGTGGATAACCGTTGCTGTTGAGGTTCAGGTTGACGATTTTGTAACCCTTGCCGCCCAGTGCATCGGTGGCCAGTTGGGCGCGGGCCTTGAAGGCGGTCACGGCTTCTTTGAGCAACTGGTCTTCACTGGATTTGCGGGTCGGGTCGGCGATGGCGAAGTCCATGCCGCCCATTTTCAAGTCGCCCAGCAGTTCGCCGGTGAGTTTGGACAGGGCGGCGAAGTCAGAGCTTTCCAGGCGCAGTTCGGCGCGTTCACGCCAGCCGGTGATCTTCTGGCCCTTGGTGTCGTAGATCGGGTAACTGTTGCGGCTGCCTTGGCGCAGGGTGATGTCTTTGACTTGCTTGGCCTGGGCCAATGCCTTGTTCATGGTGGTGCTGACGTCGGCGGCGAGTTTCGCCGGGTCGGTGTTTTGCTCTTCGGTGTAGAGGGTGACGATCATCAGGTCGCGGGCGACTTCCGTGCTGACTTCGGCGCGCAGGGAAATCTGGTTGTAGTGCAGCTCATCGGCGGCCAGGGCCGGAAGGCTGGCGACGCTGCCGACGGTCAGGGCGAGAAGGGCGGCGCTGCGGCGAAATGTGTGCATGAAAGCTCCTTGATGAGGGCGCAGGTGATGGTTCGGGGGCCTGCGTGAAACCATCAGACTCTAGCTTTTATGATCCGGTTCGCCCAGTTACAACTTCTATACAGATGACTGGTGGCCGCTGTGCAGCCCTTCGCGAGCAGGGGAATGCATTTCAAAGGTGGGAGCGAGCCTGCTCGCGAAGGCGTCCTTATAGCCGCCGAAGATGTTTTCGCCATGTGGTCGTTTGCCGCACTTTCGCCTCTCAAGCCCGCGGCTTGGTTATACTCCGTGCGATCCGCCTGGAGCGCTCATCAGGAGAGCTCATGCTCGCCCCCGTACAACTGACTTCCGCCACTCGCCAGAACCTCTGGCGGCTGACTTTCATTCGCACCCTGGTGCTCGCCGCGCAGGCTGGCTCCGTAGGCCTGGCCTACTGGCTGCAATTGTTGCCGTTGCCGTGGGTGCAACTGGCGATGACCCTCGGCTGCTCGACGCTGCTCTGCGTGTTCACCGCGGTGCGTTTGCGTACCTCGTGGCCAGTGACCGAACTCGAATACGCGCTGCAACTGGCCTGCGATCTGGTTATCCACAGTGCGCTGCTGTATTTCTCCGGCGGTTCGACCAACCCCTTTGTTTCCTATTATCTGGTGCCGTTGACCATCGCTGCGGTGACGTTGCCGTGGCGCTATTCGGTGATTCTCTCCGGCATCGCGCTGGCGCTGTACACCGTGATGCTCACGCGTTTCTATCCGCTGGAAACCCTGCCGGTCGCTCGCGAGAATCTGCAGATCTACGGCATGTGGCTGAGCTTTGCACTGGCAGCGGCGGTGATCACCTTCTTCGCGGCGCGTATGGCTGAAGAGCTGCGCCGTCAGGAAGAATTACGTGCGATCCGTCGTGAAGAAGGCCTGCGCGATCAGCAATTGTTGGCCGTCGCCACCCAGGCCGCTGGCGCTGCGCATGAACTCGGCACGCCGCTGGCGACCATGAGCGTGTTGCTCAAGGAAATGCAGCAGGATCATCCCGACCCGATGCTGCAGGATGATCTGAAGGTGCTGCAGGATCAGGTCAAACTCTGCAAAGAAACCCTGCAGCAACTGGTGCGCGCCGCTGAAGCCAATCGTCGTCTGGCCGTGGAGATGCAGGACGTCACCGACTGGCTCGACGAAGCGCTGAACCGCTGGCACCTGATGCGTCCGGAAGCCAGTTATCGCTTCCACCGCCTCGGCCAGGGCACCGTGCCGCGCATGGCACCGCCGCCGGATCTGACTCAGGCGCTGTTGAATCTGCTCAACAACGCCGCCGATGCCTGCCCGGAAAATCTCAAGGTGACCCTGGACTGGGACGTCGAGAACCTGACCATCAGCATTCGTGACCACGGCGCCGGTGTGCCGCTGGCCATCGCCGAGCAGATCGGCAAACCGTTTTTTACCACCAAGGGCAAAGGTTTCGGCCTGGGCCTGTTTTTGAGCAAGGCCAGCGTGACACGCGCCGGCGGCTCAGTGAAACTCTATAGTCATGAGGAAGGCGGCACGCTCACCGAGCTGCGCCTGCCCCACGGCGCCCGAGGAGACCAACATGAGTGACGAAATCCAAGTCGAAGGCGAAGAACTGCCGCATTTGCTGCTGGTCGATGACGACGCAACGTTCACCCGAGTGATGGCCCGTGCCATGGCTCGCCGTGGCTTTCGCGTCAGCACCGCAGGTTCGGCCGAAGAAGGTCTGACCATCGCCCAGGCCGATCTGCCTGATTACGCCGCGCTCGACCTGAAAATGGACGGCGATTCGGGTCTGGTGCTGCTGCCCAAACTGCTGGAGCTGGACCCGGAAATGCGCGTGGTGATTCTCACCGGTTATTCGAGCATTGCCACCGCGGTCGAAGCGATCAAGCGTGGTGCTTGCAACTACCTGTGCAAACCGGCTGACGCCGACGATGTGCTGGCTGCGCTGCTGTCCGAGCACGCCGACCTCGACAGTCTGGTGCCGGAAAACCCGATGTCGGTTGATCGCCTGCAGTGGGAACACATCCAGCGTGTGCTCACCGAGCACGAAGGCAACATCTCCGCCACTGCCCGCGCCTTGGGCATGCACCGCCGTACCCTGCAGCGCAAACTGCAGAAGCGCCCGGTTCGTCGCTGAACCTGCGCTGAACGACTATCGCTAGCGCTCGCGATAAAACGCACCGATCTACTATGATCGGTGCGTGTCTGTTCTTTTCTATATCGAGCCTTATCCATGAATCAGAACGCTGAATATTCCGCGGTCAACGATGCTGTGCGCGGGCAGTTTTTTCGCAAGGTGTGGGCAATCATCACGCCGTACTGGCGCAGTGAAGAGAAGGGCAAGGCCTGGACGCTGCTGATCGCAGTGATAGCACTCTCGCTGCTCAGCGTGGGCATCTCGGTGTGGTTCAACACCTGGTACAAGGACTTTTACAACGCCCTGCAAAAGAAAGACGAAGTGGCGTTCTGGCGCTTGATTCTGTATTTCTGCGGCATTGCGGCGGTGGCCATTGTCGGTGCGGTGTACAGGCTCTATCTGACTCAGATGCTGACGATTCGCTGGCGGGCCTGGCTCACTGAAAAGCATTTCTCGCGTTGGCTTGCCGACAAGAATTACTACCAGCTGGAGCAGGGCGGTTACACCGATAACCCGGACCAGCGGATTTCCGAAGACCTCAACAACTTCACTTCCAACACCCTCGAACTGGGTATCGGCCTGCTGCGCAATATCGTCAGTCTGGTGTCATTCTCGATCATTCTCTGGGGCGTGTCGGGCAGCATCGAACTTTATGGCATCACCATTCCCGGCTACATGTTCTGGTGTGTGCTGGTTTATGCGGTGGTGGGCAGTTGGCTGACGCATTTGATTGGTCGTCGCTTGATCGGTCTGAACAACCAACAACAACGCTTCGAAGCTGACCTGCGTTTTTCCATGGTGCGGATTCGCGAGAATGCCGAAAGCATCGCGTTGTACAACGGTGAGCCGAACGAAAATCGTCGTCTGAGCGCCCGCTTCGGCAATGTCTGGCACAATTTCTGGGACATCATGAAAGTGTCCAAGCGCCTGACGTTTTTCACCGCCGGTTACAGCCAGGCAGCGATCATCTTCCCGTTCATCGTGGCTTCACCGCGTTACCTTGCCGGCAAGATCGAGCTGGGTGAGCTGATGCAGATCAGCTCGGCATTCGGCAACGTCCAGGAAAGCTTCAGCTGGTTCATCAGTGCGTACCAGAGCCTCGCTTCCTGGCGCGCCACCTGTGATCGTCTGCTGAGTTTCCGTCAGGCTATGACCGACAACGAAGAGCGCATTCCGGCGATCGATGTGCAGAATCAGGGCCGCGAATTGAAGGTGCACAACCTCGGTCTGGATCTGGCCGACGGTCGTCATCTGCTGACCAGCGCCGACATGACCGTCGAACCGGGTGAGCGCGTGATGCTCAGTGGCCGTTCCGGCAGCGGCAAGTCGACGCTGTTGCGGGCGATGGGGCATTTGTGGCCGGCGGGCCACGGCAACATCCGTTTGCCGGCGGCGCGTTATCTGTTCTTGCCGCAAAAACCCTATCTGCCGATCGGCACCCTGCGTGAGGCGTTGAGTTATCCACAACCGGGCGACACTTACGCGCCGGAACGTTATGCACAAGTGCTGGAAACCTGCCGCTTGCCGCATTTGGTCGCGCGCCTTGACGAGGCCAATCACTGGCAGCGCATGCTCTCGCCGGGCGAACAGCAACGCTTGGCTTTCGCCCGCGCAATGCTTTACGAACCGCAATGGCTGTACATGGACGAAGCCACTTCGGCGATGGACGAGGAAGACGAAGCGACGCTGTATCAGGCACTGATCGATCAGTTGCCGGGTCTGAGCATTGTCAGTGTCGGCCATCGCAGCAGTTTGAAACGCTTCCATCCACGACATGTGCGGATCGACAGCGGCCACTTGGTTGAACAGACCGTAACCGCCTGATCACCGCTAACCCCCTGTAGGAGTGAGCCTGCTCGCGATAGCGTTGGGTCAGTCACATTGATGCTGAATGTGCGGACGTCATCGCGAGCAGGCTCACTCCTACATAAAGCGATGTAAACCGGAAAGTGATCGTACAACCCGCTTGAGCTATCATGCCCACAAGCCGAATTTTCGAGACAAGATGCACACCATGGAAAACCTGATCGACACCCCGCGCCTCCCCCGCAAGCGCCGCAGCCTGGCCCAGGAACTGGTGACGGTGCTGAGCGAGCAGATCCGCGATGGCCTGCTTAAACGCGGTGACAAACTGCCCACCGAGTCGGCGATCATGGAAGCCCATGGCGTCAGCCGCACTGTGGTGCGCGAGGCGATTTCCCGTTTGCAGGCTGCCGGACAGGTGGAAACCCGCCACGGCATCGGCACCTTCGTGCTCGACACACCGAGCCCGAGTGGTTTCCGCATCGACCCGGCCACCGTCGTCACCCTGCGTGACGTGTTGGCGATTCTCGAATTGCGCATCAGCCTCGAAGTCGAGTCCGCCGGCCTTGCCGCGCAACGTCGCAGCGCCGAGCAACTGGCGACCATGCGTGCCGCCCTCGATGCACTTAACGAAAGCGCTGCCCACGCCAGTGATGCGGTCGCTTCGGACTTTGCCTTCCACCTGGAAATAGCACTGTCCACCGGCAATCGCTACTTCACCGACATCATGACCCACCTGGGCACCAGCATCATTCCGCGTACGCGGCTGAACTCGGCGCGCCTGGCCCATGATGATCAGCAGCATTACATGAGCCGCCTGAGTCGCGAACACGAAGAAATCTACGATGCGATTGCCCGGCAGGATTCCGATGCTGCGCGTGCGGCGATGCGTCTGCATTTGACCAACAGCCGTGAAAGACTGCGCCAGGCCCATGAAGAGGCGCAGGCGCAGGGGTGACGGGTAATTAAAGCTCGAGTTGAACTGTCAGCACTGGCGAATCCGAAATATTACTGGCGCGGGTAACGCTGTAGCGAAGGCTGGCGGTTGCACCTGGAACGAGTTTTTTCTCAAAAACATCTTTGGGAATGGCGAAGGGCAGTAGCGTTCCTACCGTCGCTGCAGTCAATGTGATTTGGTCTTTGAAGCTGTTGCCGGTAGTAGTTTTTACGTCCAGCGCAACGACGTCTCCGACAGCTGAGTTTTCGTAAGTCACTTCGCCGTGAGCTTTTCCCTCCAACTTCCCGACATAAAGAACTCCTTTAACTGCTTCTCGAAGTACTGGTGCTGCGAGTGCTTTTACTTGTGCATTCATGAGTAAATTCCTTTTCGTTATCTCTTCTAACCGTTTCAGGGGCGCAAGTGACGGCATGCGCTGTCGGAGCCGGTTCGTTAGCTCCTGCGTCATTAACGCCAAATCTGCAATTGCCTGGCACCTGTAAGAAATACCAGTTCCGACGAACGGTAACCGCTCCCGCACGACAAGATTCAGCCCTCGATCCGCAACCTCAACACCTGCGAAAACGGCTCCATGCTCGACTCGTCGGAAAACTTGTAGCGCAATTCAACCTCTCTGTTCAGGTACGGACGCAGCGCCTCTTTGGGGATCTGCAACTCGATCCCCGTGAGTTTCTCCATCTCGTCTTCAGCATCGTCCCAGGTGCCGGTGTTCACTTCCTCGCCTTCCCATTCCGGCTCTTCCGGGTCGCCGCCGAGAATCGGGTAAACGCTCCAGTTCGCTGGAAAATCGCTCGAATCCGGGACCTGCATGATCAATACATCGGGTAGCGCGGATAGCTGAAGGGTGAGGGTGTCAGAGGCAGAAGAGGCCATTTGCGCGAGGGTCGGTGCAGCATAATTCACGAACATTTCAGTTTCCTTCGAAGGTCCGCCACGATCCTTCGTGGCAGTCGTCGCACCTTACCCGGCGTCTCTGCATCGCTCAGTAAACGAATCTTGACCAGACATTTCCGCGCTAGAACCCTTTAAACACGGGCTTTCGCGACGAGTTTTGCCAAGCCTTGAGCAGCTTTGTCCGACAAAAAAACACCCACAACGATGAAATGCAGTTGACGGTTATTATTTAAGTTGTACGATGACCTACAACTTCAGCGAAGGCTGAACGGACCAATCACAAAAAACGTTGCTACCAGGGTGTTCGAATAATGAATCCACAAGAACTGAAGTCCATCCTCTCTGCCGGCCTGCTGTCTTTCCCGGTGACCGATTTCAACGCGCAGGGCGATTTCAACCGCGCGGGCTACATCAAACGCCTGGAATGGCTGGCTCCGTATGGCGCTTCAGCCTTGTTTGCCGCCGGTGGCACCGGTGAGTTCTTCTCCCTTGCCGCCAGCGAATACTCGGAAATCATCAAGACTGCCGTCGACACTTGCGAAACCAGCGTGCCAATCCTTGCCGGTGTCGGTGGTTCGACCCGTCAGGCCATCGAATACGCTCAGGAAGCCGAACGTCTGGGCGCCAAAGGCCTGTTGCTGCTGCCGCACTACCTGACCGAAGCGAGCCAGGACGGTGTTGCCGCTCACGTTGAAGCCGTGTGTAAATCGGTCAACATCGGCGTGGTCGTTTACAACCGCAACGTTTGCCGCTTGACCGCGCCGCTGCTGGAACGTCTGGCCGAGCGCTGCCCGAACCTGATCGGCTACAAGGATGGTCTGGGCGATATCGAGTTGATGGTGTCGATCCGTCGCCGCCTCGGTGATCGCTTCAGCTACCTGGGTGGTCTGCCGACCGCCGAAGTCTACGCCGCTGCCTACAAGGCTTTGGGCGTGCCGGTCTACTCCTCGGCGGTGTTCAACTTCATTCCGAAAACCGCGATGGACTTCTACCACGCGATCGCTCGTGAAGATCACGCTACCGTCGGCAAGATCATCGACGACTTCTTCCTGCCGTACCTCGACATCCGCAACCGCAAGGCCGGTTACGCCGTGAGCATCGTCAAGGCAGGCGCGAAAATCGCCGGCTATGACGCAGGCCCGGTGCGGGCACCGCTGACCGATCTGACTGGTGAAGAGTACGAAATGCTCGCTGCGCTGATCGACAAGCAAGGTGCGCAGTAACACCCGACAAAAACGCGGCCGCTGAGTAATCAGCGGCTTTTTGCGTAAAGGCTTTTAGTTTTGAGGGCTGCCCCTGTGACAAATGCAAAACGCTACGACAACTACATCAACGGCGAATGGGTTGCCGGTGCCGACTACTCGGCCAACATCAACCCGTCGGAACTGAGCGACACCATCGGCGATTACGCCAAGGCTGACCTGACTCAGGTTCACGCTGCCATCGACGCTGCCCGCGCGGCATTCCCGGCGTATTCGACTTCGGGTATCCAGGCCCGTCACGATTCGCTGGATAAAGTCGGTACGGAAATTCTCGCCCGTCGCGAAGAACTCGGCACCCTGCTGGCCCGGGAAGAGGGCAAGACCCTGCCCGAAGCCATCGGCGAAGTGACCCGCGCCGGTAACATTTTCAAGTTCTTCGCCGGTGAATGCCTGCGTCTGTCCGGCGACTACGTGCCGTCGGTGCGTCCGGGCGTCAACGTTGAAGTGACCCGCGAAGCGCTGGGCGTGGTCGGTCTGATCACCCCGTGGAACTTCCCGATCGCGATTCCTGCGTGGAAAATCGCCCCGGCGCTGGCCTACGGCAACTGCGTGGTGTTGAAACCGGCCGATCTGGTGCCGGGTTGCGCCTGGGCACTGGCGGAAATCATCTCCCGCGCAGGCTTCCCGGCCGGCGTGTTCAACCTGGTGATGGGCAGCGGTCGCGTGGTTGGTGATGCGCTGGTGCAGAGCCCGAAAGTCGATGGCATCAGCTTCACCGGTTCGGTGGGCGTGGGTCGTCAGATCGCAGTCAACTGCGTCTCGCGCCAGGCCAAGGTTCAGCTGGAAATGGGCGGCAAGAACCCGCAGATCATTCTCGACGACGCCGACCTAAAGCAAGCGGTCGAGCTGTCGGTGCAGAGCGCGTTCTACTCCACCGGTCAGCGTTGCACCGCGTCGAGCCGTTTGATCGTCACTGCCGGGATTCACGACAAATTCGTTGAAGCCATGGCCGAGCGCATGAAGTCGATCAAGGTCGGGCACGCGCTGAAATCCGGCACCGATATTGGTCCGGTGGTTTCGCAAGCGCAGCTGGAACAGGACATGAAGTACATCGACATCGGCCAGTCCGAAGGTGCGCGTCTGGTCAGCGGCGGTGGCTTGGTGACCTGCGACACCGAAGGCTACTTCCTCGCACCAACGCTGTTTGCCGACAGCGAAGCGTCGATGCGCATCAGCCGCGAAGAGATCTTCGGGCCGGTGGCCAACATCGTTCGCGTTGCCGATTACGACGCGGCGCTGGCGATGGCCAACGACACCGAGTTCGGCCTGTCGGCGGGCATTGCGACCACCTCGCTGAAGTACGCCAACCACTTCAAACGTCATTCGCAAGCCGGGATGGTGATGGTCAATCTGCCGACCGCTGGCGTCGATTACCACGTTCCGTTCGGTGGCCGTAAGGGTTCATCCTATGGATCACGTGAGCAAGGCCGCTATGCGCAAGAGTTCTACACGGTCGTGAAGACCAGTTACATCGGTTCCTGATAAACGCAATAACCCTGTAGGAGCTGCCGAAGGCTGCGATCTCTTAAGATCAAAAGATCGCAGCCTTCGGCAGCTCCTACAGGGAATACCAAAGAAGATTCACCCGCGCATAAAAATAATCAGTGGGAGTACATCTACATGCAATCGTCCAAGCCGACTCACGTCCGCTATTTGATCTTGCTCATGCTGTTTCTGGTGACCACGATCAACTACGCCGACCGTGCCACGATCGCCATTGCCGGCTCCAGCCTGCAAAAAGATCTGGGCATCGACGCAGTCACCCTCGGCTACATCTTCTCCGCATTCGGTTGGGCCTACGTGGCCGGGCAAATTCCCGGTGGCTGGCTGCTCGATCGCTTCGGCTCGAAAAAAGTCTATGCCCTGAGCATTTTCACCTGGTCGCTGTTCACCGTGCTGCAAGGCTTTGTCGGTGAGTTCGGCATGTCCACGGCCATCGTTGCGCTGTTCATGCTGCGCTTCCTCGTGGGCCTGGCTGAAGCGCCATCGTTCCCCGGCAATGCGCGCATCGTCGCGGCCTGGTTTCCGACCGCTGAACGCGGCACCGCCTCGGCGATCTTCAACTCGGCGCAATACTTTGCCACCGTGTTGTTCGCCCCGCTGATGGGCTGGATCGTTTACTCCTTTGGCTGGGAGCACGTGTTTATCGTCATGGGAATTCTCGGGATCATCTTCTCGCTGGTCTGGCTGAAAGTGATCTACAGCCCGCGTGAACACCCGCGTATCAACGAAGCCGAGTTCAAACACATCGCTGAAAACGGCGGCATGGTCGACATGGATCAGAAGGGCAAAAAGTCCGACGGTCCGAAGTGGGATTACATCCGTCAGTTGCTGACCAACCGCATGATGCTCGGCGTGTATCTGGGCCAGTACTGCATCAACGGCATCACTTACTTCTTCCTGACCTGGTTCCCGGTGTATCTGGTGCAAGAGCGTGGCATGACCATTCTCAAGGCGGGTTTCATCGCCTCGTTGCCAGCAATCTGCGGCTTTATTGGTGGTGTGCTTGGCGGGGTGATTTCCGATTACCTGCTGCGCAAGGGCCACTCGCTGACCTTCGCCCGCAAAGCGCCGATCATTGCCGGCCTGCTGGTTTCCAGCAGCATCGTTGCCTGCAACTATGTTGAAGTGGAATGGATGGTGGTTGGCTTCATGGCCCTGGCCTTCTTCGGCAAAGGCGTTGGCGCACTCGGTTGGGCGGTGGTCTCCGACACCTCGCCAAAACAGATCGCCGGTCTGAGCGGTGGCCTGTTCAACACCTTCGGCAACATCGCTTCGATTACCACGCCGATCGTGATTGGCTACATCATCAGCTCCACTGGCTCGTTCAAATGGGCGCTGGTGTTCGTCGGTGCCAACGCACTGGTCGCGGTGTTCAGCTATCTGGTCATCGTTGGCCCGATCAAACGTGTAGTACTCAAAGAGCCACCAACCAACGGCGGTGTTGAAGCCAGCGGTAAATTGTCCCAAGCGCATTCCTGAGGAGCGGCGTCATGCAGTTGATTGAACATTCCGACTCGCCGCGCCACATCCGCCTGCACGAGCGGGACAATGTGGTGGTCGTGGTCAACGACCAGGGCGCACCGGCCGGCACTGAATTTGCCGATGGCCTGGTGACGCTGGAATTCGTGCCGCAGAGCCACAAGGTCACCCTCGAAGACATTCCCGAGGGCGGCCAGGTGATTCGCTACGGTCAGGTGATCGGCTACGCGTTGCAGCCGATCCGCCGCGGCAGTTGGGTCAAGGAAGATCAACTGCGGATGCCGACCGCGCCGCCGCTGGACAGCTTGCCGCTGTCCACCGACGTGCCGGACGCGCAGGCACCGCTGGAAGGCTTCACCTTTGAGGGTTATCGCAACGCTGACGGTACCGTCGGCACGCGTAATATTCTCGGTATCACCACCACGGTGCAGTGCGTCACCGGCGTGCTTGATCACGCGGTAAAACGCATCAAGGAAGAACTGCTGCCGAAGTACCCGCACGTCGATGACGTGGTGGCGCTGACTCATAGCTATGGCTGCGGCGTGGCGATTACCGCCACCGACGCCTACATCCCGATTCGCACCGTGCGCAATCTGGCGCGCAATCCGAACCTCGGTGGCGAAGCGTTGGTGATCAGTCTGGGCTGCGAGAAATTGCAGGCCGGGCAGGTCATGCACGAGGACGATGCGTCGGTGGATCTCAGCGATCCATGGCTGTATCGCTTGCAGGATTCCAGTCACGGTTTCACCGAGATGATCGAGCAGATCATGGAACTGGCCGAGGTTCGCCTGAAGAAACTCGACCAGCGCCGCCGCGAAACCGTGCCGGCGTCCGAGTTGATCCTCGGCATGCAGTGCGGCGGCAGTGATGCCTTCTCCGGGATTACCGCCAACCCGGCGCTGGGTTATGCCTCGGACTTGTTGTTGCGCGCGGGGGCGACGGTGATGTTTTCCGAAGTCACCGAAGTGCGCGATGCGATTTATTTGCTGACTTCACGCGCCGAAAGCAAAACCGTCGCCGAGGAACTGGTGCGTGAGATGGACTGGTACGACCGTTACCTGGCCAAGGGTGAAGCGGATCGCAGCGCCAACACCACGCCGGGCAACAAGAAGGGCGGGTTGTCGAACATTGTCGAGAAGTCGCTGGGTTCGATCGTCAAATCCGGCAGCAGCGCGATCAATGGCGTGCTCGGCCCGGGCGAGCGGTTCAAACAGAAGGGTTTGATTTTCTGTGCGACCCCGGCGAGCGATTTTGTCTGCGGGACGTTGCAGTTGGCGGCGGGGATGAACCTGCATGTGTTCACCACCGGGCGTGGCACGCCGTATGGTTTGGCGATGGCGCCGGTGGTGAAGGTTTCGACGCGTACGGAGCTGGCGCAGCGCTGGCCGGATCTGATCGACATCGATGCCGGGCGGATCGCAACCGGGCGGGCGACCATTGAGAAGTTGGGTTGGGAGTTGTTTCACTATTACCTGGATGTTGCCAGCGGCAAGCAGCAGACGTGGGCGGAGAAGCACAAACTGCATAACGACATTACGTTGTTCAATCCGGCGCCGATTACTTGACGGTTTGGGGGGGGGTCAAGAGCTACCCTCACCCCAGCCCTCTCCCTGGGGGAGAGGGGGCCGACCGAGATGTTTGGCGCTATACATCGACCTGAAATACCGAGTTGATTATGGATTCGACAAGCAGTTATGGATTCAGCGAAGTCATTTCAGGTCGATGGATTTCTGCAATATCCCCCGATCAGTTCCCTCTCCCTCCGGGAGAGGGCTAGGGTGAGGGGCTTTTGCTTTATCATTGGCTCCTAACGACGCTCACCCAAGGCTCCCCGGCATGCTGGCAATTTTCCTCGAAACCCTGAACATCACCGCGCCGGTGTTTGCCATGCTGTTTCTCGGTGTGCTCCTCAAGCGCATCGACTGGATCAACGACAACTTCATCCACACGGCCTCGTCGCTGGTGTTCAACGTCACCATGCCGGCGCTGCTGTTCCTCGGCATTCTGCATGCCGACTTGCACGCTGCGTTGCAACCGTCCCTGCTGATCTACTTTTCCCTCGCCACGCTGGTGAGTTTTGCCGTGGCCTGGGGCTGGGCGATTTTCCGTTGTCCGCGTGAAGATCGTGGCATCTATACCCAGGGCGCGTTTCGCGGCAATAACGGTGTGATCGGTCTGGCGCTGGCAGCGAGCATGTACGGCGATTACGGGATTTCCCTCGGGGCGATTCTCGCGGCGCTGGTGATCCTGTTCTACAACACGCTGTCGACCATCGTGCTGGCGGTGTACAGCCCGGTGATCAAGTCTGATCCGTGGAGCATCTGCAAAAGCGTGTTCAGCAATCCGCTGATCATCAGCGTGATTGCGGCGGCGCCGTTTGCCTATTTCAAGATCGGTTTGCCGGGATGGCTGGAAACCTCCGGGCAGTATCTGGCGCAGACCACCTTGCCATTGGCGCTGATCTGCATTGGCGGAACGTTGTCGCTGGCGGCGTTGCGCAAGAGCGGTAGCATGGCGCTGAGTTCCAGCCTGGTGAAGATGATCGGTCTGCCGGTGCTGGCGACGTTGGGGGCTTGGTTGTGGGGCTTTCGTGGCGCGGAGTTGGGGATACTGTTTCTGTACTTCGGCAGCCCGACGGCGGCGGCGAGTTTTGTCATGGCGCGAGCAGCGCAGGGCAATCATGAACTGGCGGCGGCGATTATTGTGATGACCACGTTGATGGCGGCGATCACAACTAATGTCGGGATCTTTGTTTTGCAGTGGGGTGGGTGGATCTGATTTTGAGTGTTGTGGTGTTGTTCAGGGCCTCTTCGCGAGCAGGCTCGCTCCCACATGTGAAATGCATTCCAAAATGTGGGAGCGAGCCTGCTCGCGAAAGCTATTTCAGCAGCACTGAATCACTCAGGTTTCTGATAGGTATCGATCACTTCCTGCGCCGCGCGAAAAGCATCAATCGCCGCCGGCACGCCGGCATACACGGCGCAATGCAGCAGCGCCTCACGAATCTCGTTCACGGTGCAACCATTGTTCAGCGCACCGCGTACGTGGCCTTTCAATTCCTGCGGGCACTTCAGTGCCGTCAGCGCGGCGAGGGTGATCAGGCTGCGGGTTTTCAGCGGCAGACCTTCGCGGTTCCACACGCCACCCCAGGCATGTTCATTGACGAAATCCTGCAAGGGTTGAGTGAACTCGGTGGTGTTGCCCAAGGCGCGATCAACAAACGCATCGCCCATTACCTGGCGGCGGACTTCAACCCCGGACTTCTTCGATTCGGTCATGGTTTTTCACTCTTGTGGTGTTGGCGGCGCCAGGCGCGGATCGACGTGAACAGCAGAAACGTCAACAGCGTCGGCAGGACATAAAACAGCATCAGCCGTTCGAGCTTGCCCGCCAGCGGCATGCCGGTGGTGAACGACACCACGTGCAGCCCATAGGCCAGATACAAACCGAGCAGCAACAAACCTTCTGCACGCGTCACGCGGTAGCCGGAATAGAACACCGGCAGGCACAGTGCGGCGACACCGAGCATCACCGGCAAGTCGAAATCCAGCGCATTCGGCGATACCGACAGCGGTGTCGGTGCAATCAGTGCGGTGAGGCCGAGCACCCCGAGCAGATTGAACAGGTTGGCGCCGATCACGTTGCCCACGGCGATGTCGCGTTGACCGCGCAATGCGGCGATCAGCGAGGTTGCCAGTTCTGGCAGCGAGGTGCCGACGGCGACCACGGTCAGGCCGATCACCCGCTCGGAGAAGCCCAGATCCGTCGCCACCACCACGGCGGCTCCGAGCAGCAAGTGCCCGGCGAACACCAGCAGGACGAGGCCGACGATGATCATGAAGACGCTGGCAACCCATGAGGTCTGTACCACTTCGGCTTGTGCAGAATGCGGTCGCGTCGAGTGCCGAGACTGGCGCAACAGTAAACCGAGATACAACGCCAGTGCGCCCAGCAGCAAGATGCCGTCCAAGCGGCCGAGCTCTTCATTCCATGCCAGGACGAACACCAGCAGGCTGGCGCCGATCATCAGCGGAATATCGAGCCGCACCAGTTGTCGCGAAACGCGCAGAGGAATGATCAGCGCGGAAAGGCCGAGGGTGACGAGGATATTGAAGATGCTGCTGCCGACCACGCTGCCAACGGCGATGTCCGGGTTGTGCGCCAGCGCCGCTTGCAGGCTGACGGCCATTTGCGGCGCGCTGCTGCCGAGGGCGACGATGGTCAGGCCGATGATCAGTGGCCGCACATGCAGACGCGCTGCCAGACGCACTGCCGCACGCACCATCAATTCGGCGCCGAAGATCAGCAGGCACAGGCCGGCGAGCAGTTCGATCACGCTGATCAGGGGTAAATCGGCTAATCCGAAAATGGTCAGCGCTCCATCAGTCGTCGAGGGCCTGCACGCGAACCCGCGCGGTGCCGCTGCGCAGCATGCCGAGTTGTTCGGCGGCCTCGCGGGACACGTCGATCAGGCGTCCACGGGTGTGCGGGCCGCGGTCGTTGATGCGAACCACGACGGATTCATCGTTTTTCAGGTTGGTGACCTTCACCCGTGTGCCGAAGGGTAGCTGGCGGTGGGCGGCGGTCAGGGAATTCTGGTTGAACGGCTCGCCACTGGCGGTGCGTTTACCGTGGTGCTTGGCACCGTAATAAGAGGCGACGCCGGTCTGGTCGTAACCGTGCGGGTCGATGGTGTCGGTGCTGGCGCAACCGGCCAGCAAGGAGAGCAGGGCGCAGGCGCCGAGCAGACGTTTCATTCGAATACTCCAAAGTGATCGTTCCCACGCTCCAGCGTGGGAATGCATCCCGTGACGCTCTGCGTCACACCGCAATGGACGCGGAGCGTCCGGGGCGGCATTCCCACGCAGAGCGTGGGAACGATCCCCGGGCGCGGGGCTAGAATCAGCCTTCGAGCTTGCTTTTCAGCAGTTCGTTCACTTGCTGCGGGTTGGCTTTGCCTTTCGACGCTTTCATTGCCTGACCGACAAAGAAGCCGAACATCTTGCCGCGCTTGGCTTCATCCGCCGCACGATACTGTTCAACCTGCTCGGCGTTGGCTGCGAGCATTTCGTCCAGCACCGCCGAAATCGCGCCGCTGTCGGTCACTTGCTTCAGGCCGCGTTTTTCGATGATCTCGTCCGCGTTGCCTTCGCCGTTGGCCATCGCTTCGAACACCACTTTGGCGATCTTGCCGGAGATGGTGTTGTCCTTGATGCGCTGCAGCATGCCGCCCAACAGCTCGGCAGAAACCGGCGACTCATCGATGTCCAGGCCTTGCTTGTTGAGCAGGCTGCCCAACTCGACCATTACCCAGTTCGCCGCCAGTTTGGCGTCGCCGCCGATGGCCGCAACCTTCTCGAAGTAATCGGCTTGCTCACGGCTGGTGGCCAGCACGTTGGCGTCGTACGCCGACAGACCGAACTGGCTCTGGAAGCGCTCGCGTTTCTGCGGTGGCAGTTCCGGCAGGGTGGCACGCACCTCGCCGAGGAACGACTCTTCGATGACCACCGGCAGCAGGTCCGGATCGGGGAAGTAACGGTAGTCGTTGGCTTCCTCTTTCGAACGCATCGGACGGGTTTCGTCCTTGTTCGGATCGTACAGACGGGTCTGCTGGATCACTTTGCCGCCGTCTTCGATCAGCTCGATCTGACGCTGGATTTCGGAGTTGATCGCCTTCTCGATAAAGCGGAACGAGTTGACGTTCTTGATCTCGCAACGCGTGCCGAACTCAACCTGGCCTTTCGGACGGATCGACACGTTGCAGTCGCAACGCAACGAACCTTCGGCCATGTTGCCGTCGCAGATGCCCAGATAACGCACCAGCGCGTGGATCGCCTTGACGTAAGCCACGGCTTCCTTGGCGCTGCGCATGTCCGGCTCGGAAACGATTTCCAGCAGCGGCGTACCGGCACGGTTCAGGTCGATGCCGGTGGCACCGTTGAATTCTTCGTGCAGACTCTTGCCGGCGTCTTCTTCCAGGTGCGCGCGGGTAATGCCGACACGTTTGACGGTGCCGTCTTCCAGGGCGATGTCCAGGTGGCCCTTGCCAACGATCGGCAATTCCATCTGGCTGATCTGGTAGCCCTTCGGCAGATCCGGGTAGAAGTAGTTTTTACGGGCGAACACGTTGTGCTGACCGATCTCGGCGTCAATCGCCAGACCGAACATCACCGCCATACGCACCGCTTCCTGGTTCAGCACCGGAAGAACGCCGGGCATGCCCAGGTCGATCAGGCTGGCCTGGGTGTTCGGCTCGGAACCGAACGTGGTGGAACTACCGGAAAAGATTTTCGACCGGGTAGTGAGCTGAGTGTGAATCTCCAGCCCGATCACGACTTCCCATTGCATGTGTGTCTCCTCAGAAGCCGGTTGGGGTGCGGGTGTGCCAGTCAGTGTTCAACTGATACTGGTGCGCAACATTGAGCAAACGGCCTTCCTGGAAATACGGCGCGAGCAGTTGCACGCCAACCGGCAGACCGTCGACAAAACCGGCCGGCATCGACAGGCCCGGCAGGCCCGCGAGGTTGGCGGTGATGGTGTAGACGTCTTCCAGATAGGCAGCGACCGGGTCGCTGTTCTTCGCGCCGAGCTTCCAGGCCGGGTTCGGCGTGGTTGGGCCGAGGATGATGTCGACTTCATTAAAGGCAGCCATGAAGTCGTTCTTCACCAGACGACGGATCTTCTGCGCTTTCAGGTAGTAGGCGTCGTAGTAACCGGCGGACAGCGCGTACGCACCGACCATGATCCGGCGCTGGACTTCCGGGCCGAAGCCTTCGCCACGGGAGCGCTTGTACAGGTCGATCAGGTCTTTCGGTTGCTCGCAACGGTGGCCGAAACGCACGCCGTCGAAACGCGACAGGTTGGAAGAAGCCTCTGCTGGCGCGATCACGTAGTACGCAGGGATCGCGTGCTGCATGTTCGGCAGGCTGATTTCCTTGATCACGGCACCGAGCTTCTGCAGCTCTTTGATGCTGTTCTGGATCAGCTCGGCAATGCGTGGGTCGAGACCGGCGCTGAAGTATTCCTTCGGCACGCCGATGCGCAGGCCTTGCAGCGAATCGCCCAGGCTTGCGGAGTAATCCGGAACCGGCTCGTCGATGCTGGTCGAGTCGTTCTGATCGAAGCCAGCCATACCTTGCAACAAAATTGCGCAGTCTTCGGCAGTACGCGCCAGAGGGCCGCCCTGATCGAGACTGGAGGCGTAAGCGATCATGCCCCAGCGCGAAACGCGACCGTAGGTCGGTTTCAGGCCAGTGAGGTTGGTGAACGCTGCCGGCTGACGAATCGAACCACCGGTGTCAGTGGCCGTGGCTGCTGGCAACAGACGCGCGGCAACTGCCGCCGCCGAACCACCGGACGAACCGCCCGGTACGTGTTCCAGGTTCCACGGGTTTTTCACCGCGCCGTACCAGCTCGACTCGTTGGCCGAGCCCATGGCGAATTCGTCCATGTTGGTCTTGCCCAGGGTCACGGCACCGGCAGCGGCCAGTTTCGCGACCACGGTGGCGTCGTACGGGGCTTTGAAGTTGTCGAGCATCTTCGAGCCGCAGCTGGTGCGAATGCCCTGGGTGCAGAACAGGTCTTTGTGGGCGATCGGCGCGCCGAGCAGGGCGCCGCTCTCACCGTTGGCGCGGCGGGCATCGGCGGCTTTCGCCTGCTCGAGGGCCAGCTCTTCGGTGAGGCTGATGAAACTGTTGAGCTGTGGATCGAGCTGGGTGATGCGCGCCAGCAGGACTTTGGTCAGCTCTTCGGAGGAAAACTTTTTATCGGCGAGACCGCGGGCGATCTCGGCCAGAGTCATTTGATGCATTGCAGGCTCTTTCCCTTTAGTCGATGACTTTCGGAACCAGATACAGGCCGTTTTCGACCGCTGGTGCGATGGACTGGTAGGCCTCGCGGTGATTGGTCTCGGTCACAACGTCGGCGCGCAGGCGCTGACTGGCTTCCAGCGGGTGGGCCAGAGGCTCGATTCCGTCGGTATTAACAGCCTGCATTTCGTCGACCAGACCGAGAATGCTGTTGAGGGCGGAAGTAATGTGTGGAAGATCGGCATCATTGAGGCCAAGGCAGGCCAGATGAGCGATTTTTTCCACGTCGGAGCGTTCTAGCGCCATCGGGATTCTCCAGTGGAAAACAGAACGGACGGCGTCCGTGTGTTAGATTGTCGGAACACTACCGCACTTCTACGGTCATAAGGCCGCGATTGTGGGGCTTGGTGCACAGAAAAGCGGCCAATTTAACATATTGGCGCCTTGCCCAAAATCCCTGTCGTTGTTAGAGTTTGCCGCACTTTTTTACCCACGCGTTGCCTAGGGTCCCTTTCCCATGTTCAAGAAACTGCGTGGCATGTTTTCCAGCGATCTTTCCATTGACCTGGGCACTGCCAACACCCTTATTTACGTGCGCGAGCGCGGTATCGTCCTGAATGAGCCATCGGTTGTGGCCATTCGGACACACGGTAACCAGAAAAGTGTCGTTGCTGTCGGCACCGAGGCCAAGCGCATGCTCGGCCGTACGCCGGGCAACATTGCTGCCATTCGTCCGATGAAGGACGGCGTGATCGCCGACTTCAGCGTCTGCGAAAAGATGCTGCAATACTTTATTAACAAGGTTCACGAAAACAGCTTTCTGCAGCCTAGCCCTCGTGTGCTGATCTGCGTTCCATGCAAATCCACCCAGGTTGAGCGTCGTGCCATCCGTGAATCGGCCCTTGGCGCCGGTGCTCGTGAAGTGTTCCTGATCGAAGAGCCAATGGCTGCTGCGATCGGTGCCGGCCTGCCGGTCGAAGAAGCGCGCGGTTCGATGGTCGTGGATATCGGTGGTGGTACTACCGAAATCGCGCTGATCTCCCTGAACGGTGTGGTCTATGCCGAATCCGTCCGCGTTGGCGGCGACCGCTTCGACGAAGCGATCATCACCTACGTGCGCCGTAACTACGGCAGCCTGATCGGTGAATCCACCGCTGAACGCATCAAGCAGGAAATCGGCACGGCCTACCCGGGCGGCGAAGTTCGCGAAGTCGACGTTCGCGGTCGCAACCTGGCCGAAGGCGTTCCACGCGCATTCACCCTGAACTCCAACGAAGTGCTGGAAGCTCTGCAAGAGTCTCTGGCGACCATCGTTCAGGCCGTGAAAAGCGCCTTGGAGCAATCGCCGCCGGAACTGGCTTCCGACATCGCCGAGCGTGGCCTGGTGCTGACCGGTGGTGGCGCGCTGCTGCGTGACCTCGACAAGTTGCTGGCCCAGGAAACCGGTCTGCCAGTGATCGTTGCCGAAGATCCGCTGACCTGTGTTGCTCGCGGCGGTGGCCGTGCATTGGAAATGATGGATAAGCACACCATGGACCTGCTCTCGAGCGAATAAGTCGCCGAGTGCAATACGTGGGTGAACGCGCAGGCAGCACTTTGCAGTGCTGCCTGTTGGCGTTTATCTTCTGTCAGTCTTCATCCAGGCCGGTTTGATGCCGTATGAATAAACAGAACATTTGCCTGGGAGGAGCGGCTTATTAAACCGCTTTTCGCCAAAGGCCCTTCGTTGGGTGTGCGCCTGTTGGTGCTGGCCGTGCTGTCGGTCGCGCTGATGGTGGTCGATGCCCGCTTCGACTTGCTCAAGCCTGCGCGCAAACAAGCGTCGCTGGTATTGATGGACGCCTACTGGATTACCGATCTGCCGGGACGCCTGTGGGAAGGGATTGCCAGTCAGTTCGGCAGTCGCACCGAACTGGTCGCCGAAAACGAAAAACTCAAGACCGAAAATCTGCTGTATCAGGGTCGCATGCAAAAGCTTGCCGCCCTTACCGAGCAGAACGTTCGGCTGCGCGAGTTGCTCAATTCCTCTGCGCTGGTCAACGAAAAGGTCGAAGTGGCCGAGCTGATCGGCATGGACCCCAATCCCTTCACCCATCGCATCATCATCAATAAAGGTGAGCGCGATGGCGTGGTGCTGGGTCAACCGGTGCTCGATGCACGCGGCTTGATGGGCCAGGTGGTCGAGTTGATGCCTTACACTTCCCGTGTATTGCTGTTGACCGATACCACCCACAGCATTCCAGTACAGGTTAACCGTAACGGTCTGCGCGCGATTGCCAGCGGCACCGGCAACCCCGAGCGCCTGGAATTGCGTCACGTCGCCGACACGGCCGATATCAAGGAAGGCGATCTGCTGGTCAGTTCCGGTCTCGGCCAGCGCTTCCCGGCCGGTTATCCGGTTGCCACGGTGAAGGAAGTCATCCACGATTCCGGCCAGCCGTTCGCGATCGTCCGCGCCGTGCCGACTGCCGCACTCAATCGCAGTCGCTACCTGCTGCTGGTGTTCAGCGACAATCGTACCGCCGAAGAGCGCGCCAACGATGCCGCGCAAGCCCAGGAGAATCTTGACGCCTTTGGCGGTGGCCCGATTATTCCGGCCACTGTGCCGAAGACCGTGACCTCACCTGCTGTGGCGCCGGCCAATGCCACGCCTGCAGCACCTGCGGCCAATGCGGCTCCCACCCAACCCGCTGCAAGCAAACCGCCAGCGGCTGCCAAACCACCGGCAGCGACTCCGGCGGCAAGCAAACCTCCAGCTGCCCAGCCCGCTGCACGACCTGCGGTCAAACCGCCTGTCAGCGCACCGGCGACAACCGGGAGACAAGAATAATGGTCGGGGCTACCGCATCGCGAAACGGCTGGATTGTCTGGCTGACGTTTCTCGTTGGCCTGCTGCTCAGCGTGTCACCGTTGCCGATTTTCATGGAGATCCTGCGCCCGTTATGGCTGGCCTTGCTCCTGACATTCTGGGCGTTGTATATGCCGCACACGGTCGGCATGGTCACGGCGTTCTGTCTGGGGCTGGCCGAAGACGTCCTGCAAGGCGACTTGTTCGGGCAGAACGCGCTGATCCTGACCTTGATCACCTTCCTGGTGCTGTCGTTGCAACAACGCCTGCGAATGTTCCCGATGTGGCAGCAATGCCTGGTCATCCTGGTGATCTTCGGTCTCGCGCAACTGGTGCAATTGTGGCTCAGCGCCTTGACCGGCAACCGTCAGCCAACGCTGGCACTGGTGTTACCGGCGCTGGTCAGTGCCTTGCTCTGGCCTTGGGTCAGCTTTGCCCTACGCGGACTACGCCGACGCTACAAAATCAATTGAGCCGGTGAAGCAGGGCACTGAACAGGGAGATGTTTTGATGAAGCCACTTTACCTCGCCTCCGGATCGCCGCGTCGTCGTGAATTGCTCACGCAGATCGGCGTTCCGTTTTCCGCCATCAGTGCGGATATCGACGAAACCCCAATACCCGAAGAATCGCCGTCGGCCTATGTCGAGCGTCTGGCACGCGGCAAGGCCGAGGCCGGGCGCCGTACCGTCGTGTCTGCTCAGTCATTCTGCGTGCTGGGTGCCGACACCGCCGTGGTGCTGGACGGCAAAATTCTTGGCAAACCGGTGGACGAAGCCGATGCATGCGCCATGCTGATGATGTTGTCCGGCAAGGAGCATGAAGTGCTGACCGCCATCGCTGTGCTGGAAGGCGAGCGCTGTGAGTCGCGGGTGGTGCGCAGTCTGGTGCGGTTCCGGCCGATCAGCGAGGATGAAGCCGCCGCCTATTGGGCCAGCGGCGAACCGCAGGACAAGGCCGGCGGTTATGGCATTCAGGGCCTCGGCGCGGTGTTTGTCGCGGGGCTCAACGGCAGTTACTCGGCAGTGGTTGGGTTGCCGATTTGCGAAACCGCAGAACTGTTAGGCCATTTCGGCATACCCTGTTGGCAAAACCTGAACGCGCAATAAGCGTCGTACGAATCCAGATGCGGCCATTATCGTGAACACGCCTGAACGAGATCCTGCCATGAGTGAAGAGATTCTGATCAACATCACGCCGATGGAGTCGCGCGTGGCGGTGGTCGAAAACGGTGTGCTGCAAGAAGTCCATGTTGAGCGCACGCAAAAGCGCGGGATCGTCGGCAACATCTATAAAGGCAAGATCGTCCGCGTGCTGCCGGGTATGCAGGCGGCCTTCGTCGACATCGGCCTGGATCGCGCGGCATTCATTCACGCCGCCGAAATCTCCCTGCGCGAAGGCCCGGCGGTGGAAAGCATCAGTGCGCTGGTGCACGAAGGCCAAAGCCTTGTCGTGCAAGTCACCAAGGATCCGATCGGTTCCAAAGGTGCGCGGTTGACCACGCAACTGTCGATCCCGTCGCGCTATCTGGTGTACATGCCGCGTACTGCCCACGTCGGCATCTCGCTGAAAATCGAAGACGAAGCCGAGCGCGAACGCCTCAAGCAAGTGGTCAGCGATTGCGTGGCCAAAGAAGGGATCAAGGAGGCGGGCGGTTTCATTTTGCGCACTGCCGCCGAAGGCGCTGGCGCCGATGAAATCCTCATGGATATCCGTTATCTGCGCCGCTTGTGGGACCAGATCAACGAACAGATCAAGACCATTTCCGCGCCGAGCGTGATCTACGAAGACCTTGGTCTGGCGCTGCGTACCCTGCGTGATCTGGTCAACCCGAAGATCGAGAAGATTCGCATCGACTCCCGGGAAACGTTCCAGAAAACCACGCAGTTCGTCGCCGAACTGATGCCGGAAATCGCTGATCGTCTGGAACACTACCCGGGTGAGCGGCCGATTTTCGACCTGTACGGTGTCGAAGACGAAATCCAGAAAGCCCTCGAGCGCAAAGTGCCGCTGAAATCCGGTGGTTATCTGGTGGTCGATCCGGCGGAAGCCATGACCACCATCGATGTGAACACCGGAGCTTTCGTCGGCCATCGCAACCTCGAAGAAACCATCTTCAAGACCAATCTCGAAGCGGCCACCGCGATTGCCCGGCAGATGCGCCTGCGCAATCTGGGCGGGATCATCATCATCGACTTCATCGACATGGAAGATGAAGAGCACCAGCGCCAGGTGCTGCGCACTCTGGAAAAACAGCTGGAGCGCGATCACGCCAAGACCAACATCATCGGCATCACCGAGTTGGGCCTGGTGCAGATGACCCGCAAACGCACCCGCGAAAGTCTCGAACAAGTGCTGTGCGAACCGTGCAGCAGTTGCCAGGGGCGCGGCAAACTGAAAACTGCGGAAACCATCTGTTACGAGATCTTCCGCGAGATTCTCCGTGAAGCCCGCGCCTATCAGGCCGAGGGCTACCGAGTGTTGGCGAACCAGAAAGTGGTCGACCGTTTGCTCGATGAAGAATCCGGTAACGTTGCCGAACTTGAAGGCTTCATCGGCCGCACCATACGCTTCCAGGTGGAAACCATGTATTCCCAGGAACAATATGACGTGGTGCTGCTCTGAACCCCTGCGTCACACCTTTTTCACCGCGGCTGGCCTCAGCTTTTCGCAGTATTTTTGCCATGGGAGCCAACTGACATGGAGCGTCTGACACGCATTTTGGCCGCAATCACCCGCTGGGGGCTGGGCCTGTGCGCGTTGGTTTTGGTATTGATGGCGTTGTACGTCAGTCTCGGCCGCGAACTGACGCCGTTGGTGGCCGAATATCGCGCTGACATCGAAGACAAGGCCAGTGCCGCCCTCGGCATGCCGTTGCAGATCGGCGAGCTGGAGGGCAACTGGAGCGGTTTTGCGCCGATCCTGCTGGCTCACGATGTGATGGTCGGCGACGGCGCCAATGCCTTGCGTCTGGATCGGGTGCGCGCCGTACCGGATTTGTGGGCCAGTCTGTTGGCTCGCGAAGTGCGTATTGCCCACCTCGAACTCAACGGTCTGAAAATCAGCCTTAAAGAGGCAGAAGACGGCAGTTGGGCGCTGGAAGGTCTGCCGATACAGAACGATCAGCCGCTCGATCCGCAACAGTTGTTCAATCGCTCGCAGATGATTCAGCAACTGTCGGTGCTCGACAGTCAGGTGACCTTGCAGCCGCAGGATCACGCGCCGCTGACGCTCACCTATGTCGGTCTCAATCTGAAAACCGGCGCCAGCCGTCAACGGCTCGATGCGCGTTTGACCTTGCCGGATGGCCAGCCCGTTGCACTGAGCCTGCGCACGCGGATTCGCCCCGAGCAATTGAAGGACAGTGTGGTAGACGGTTACGCCAGCCTGCCGCAAAGCGACTGGTCGAAGTGGCTGCCGGAGCGTCTTACCCAACAATGGAATTTTTCCGAGATCAAGGCCGGTGGTGAACTCTGGGTCAACTGGGCCAAGGGCACGCTGCAGAGTGCCGCGTTACGCTTGAATGCTCCGCAACTGACCGGCGCCTATGCCGATCGCAAGCCGATCCAGATCAATAATCTGGCGCTTAACGCCTACTACGAAAACAGTGATGAGGGTGCGACCGTTACCCTCGATTCACTGGCGATGAGTTTCGGCGAGAACCGTTGGGAGTCGCATGTACAGCTGAAGCAGACGCGCGCGACCGACAAGGTGGACGAGCTCTGGCACTTGCAGGCGGATCGTCTCGATCTGACCCCGATCACTCCACTGCTGAATGCGTTGGGGCCGTTGCCGCAAGGTTTCGCCACGGCCGTTGATCATTTGAAAGTCACCGGTGGTCTGCGCAACGTGCTGCTGGATTTTCGCCCCAATGCCACCGATGGCAACAAATTCAGTTTCGCCACCAATCTGGACAATGTTGGTTTCGACGCCTATCACGGCGCTCCGGCAGCACGAAACGTCAGTGGCAGCCTCAGTGGCAACCTTGACGGTGGCGAGTTGCGCCTGGACAGCAAGGATTTTGTCCTGCACCTCGATCCGATTTTCGCCAAGCCATGGCAGTACATTCAGGCTAACGCCCGGCTGACCTGGAAGCTCGATAAAGACGGCTTCACCCTGATCGCGCCGTACCTGAAGGTGCTCGGCGAGGAGGGCAAGATTGCCGGTGATTTCCTGATTCGTCTGCATTTCGACCATAGCCAGGAAGACTACATGGACCTGCGGGTCGGTCTGGTCGAGGGCGACGGTCGCTACACCGCCAAATACCTGCCCGAAGTCCTGAGCCCGGCGCTTGACGAGTGGCTGCGCACGGCCATCCTCAAAGGTGCTGTCGATCAGGGCTTCTTCCAGTATCAGGGCTCGCTTAACAAGAACGCCGGGGAGGCCGACCGCAGCATCAGCCTGTTCTTCAAGGTGCACGATGCCGAACTGGCGTTCCAGCCGGGCTGGCCGCACGTGAGCAAGGTCAGTGGTGACGTGTTCATCGAAGACAGTGGCGTACGGATCTGGGCCAATAAGGGGCAGTTGCTCGACACCCAGGTCAGCGATGTATTCGTCAACATTCCCCACGTACCGGCCGGGCAACACACGCACATGTATCTCGATGGCGCGTTTGCCGGTGGCCTCGGTGATGGCCTGAAAATCCTTCAGGACGCACCGATCGGTACCGGTGAGACCTTTGCCGGTTGGGAAGGCGCGGGCGATCTGCAAGGCAAGCTCAAGCTCGATATCCCGTTGGACAAGGGCGGTGACCAGCCGAAAATCCTCGTCGACTTCAAAACCGCCAATGCGCGGCTGAAACTGGCTGAGCCGAAACTGGAGCTGACTCAGCTCAAAGGCGATTTCCGCTTTGACAGCGGCAAAGGCCTCAGCGGGCAGAACATCGCCGCGCGTGCCTTCGACAAACCGGTGACTGCGCAGATCTTCGCCGATGGCAGCCCTGGCAAACTCAGGACTCGGGTGGCGGCATCCGGGCAGGTCGAAGTGAAGAAACTCACCGACTGGCTGGGTGTGAGCCAACCGTTGCCAGTATCCGGGACCATTCCCTATCAGTTGCAGCTCAATCTCGACGGTGCCGACAGCCAGTTGATGGTCAGCTCCAGCATGAAAGGTGTGGCGGTGGACTTGCCCGCGCCGTTCGGTATGGCGGCGGATGTCGGTCGCGACACGGTGTTCCGCATGACCTTGCAGGGGCAGGAGCGGCGTTACTGGGTCAACTACGACCAACTGGCCAATTTCACCTTTGCGGCACCGCCGAGCAATTTTGCCGAGGGCCGTGGCGAGTTGTTCCTCGGGGCCGGCGAAGCGGTGCTGCCGGGCGCCAAAGGCTTGCGGATTCGCGGGGTGCTTTCGGAGCTGGATGTCGCGCCGTGGCAGGACCTGGTCAACAAATACGCCGGGCAGGATCCGGGCGGCAGTGCCAAGCAATTGCTCAGCAGTGCTGATTTCAAGGTCGGCAAACTCACGGCTTTCGGGACGACACTGGATCAGGCGTCGGTGCAGGTCAATCGCAAGCCGGGCACCTGGAATCTGTCCCTCGACAGCCAGCAGGCCAAAGGCTCGGCGAGCCTGCCAGACGCCAAGGGCGTGCCGATTGCGGTCAATTTGCAGTACGTGAAACTGCCAGCACCGGACCCGACGGTTCAAGCTGACGAGAACTCGCCGGATCCGTTGGTATCGGTCGATCCGACGAAAATTCCGGCGCTGGATATCACCATCAATCAACTGTTCCTCGGCCCGGATCTGGTCGGCGGCTGGTCGCTGAAGGTGCGCCCGACCGCCAAAGGCATCGCTCTGAACAACCTCGACATGGGCCTAAAAGGCATCCTGTTGCAGGGTAATGGCGGCTGGGAAGGCACGCCGGGTGCAACCAATAGCTGGTTCAAAGGCCGGATTGGCGGCAAGAACCTTGCTGATGTCCTCAAGGGCTGGGGCTTTGCTCCAAGCGTGACCAGTGAAGAATTCCACATGGACGTCGATGGCCGCTGGCCGGGCTCGCCGGCATGGCTGGCGACCAAGCGCTTCTCTGGCACCCTCGATGCATCGTTGAACAAAGGCCAATTTGTTGAAGTGGAAGGCGGCGCGCAGGCATTGCGGGTGTTCGGTCTGCTTAATTTCAACTCCATCGGCCGGCGTTTGCGTCTGGATTTCTCTGATCTGTTCGGCAAAGGCTTGAGCTACGACCGGGTCAAAGGCCTGCTGGTGGCAAACAATGGCGTGTACGTCACCCGTGAGCCGATTCGCCTGACCGGTCCTTCAAGCAATCTGGAACTGGACGGCACTCTGGATCTGGTCGGCGACAAGGTCGACGCCAAATTGTTAGTGACCTTGCCGGTGACCAACAACCTGCCGATCGCTGCGCTGATCGTCGGCGCACCAGCGGTCGGCGGCGCGTTGTTCCTGATCGACAAGCTGATCGGTGATCGGGTGGCGCGCTTTGCCAGTGTGAAGTACACCGTCAAAGGCCCATGGAAAGAGCCGAAAATCACCTTCGACAAGCCTTTTTGAGTAGCATGACCCTATTCCCGATGTAGGAGCTGCCGCAGGCTGCGATCTTTTGATTTTGTTTTTGACGAGCCAGATCAAAAGATCGCAGCCTGCGGCAGCTCCTACACGGTTATGTGCAGATTCCGAGGAGCGGCCATGTCTTTAGCGGTGATTCAAATGGTCAGCCAGAGCGACGTGCTGGCCAATCTGGCTCAGGCCCGGCGCCTGCTCGAACAGGCTGCGGCCAGTGGCGCCAAGCTGGCGGTGCTGCCGGAAAACTTCGCTGCCATGGGCCGTCGTGACGTTGCTGACATCGGCCGCGCCGAGGCGCTCGGCGAAGGACCGATCCTGTCGTGGTTGAAACAGACCGCCCGCGACCTCAAGTTATGGATAGTGGCTGGCACCTTGCCGTTGCCGCCGGTGGATCAGCCGACGGGCAAGGCTAATGCCTGCTCGCTGCTGGTCAATGAGTATGGCGAAATCGTTGCCCGCTATGACAAGTTGCATCTGTTCGATGTCGATGTGGCGGACAATCGCGGCCGTTACCGCGAATCCGATGACTATGCTTATGGCAGTGGCGTCGTGGTTGCCGACACGCCGGTGGGCAAGCTCGGTCTGACTGTGTGTTATGACTTGCGCTTTCCCGAGTTGTACAGCGAATTGCGAGCCGCCGGTGCCGAGCTGATTACCGCTCCGTCGGCCTTTACTGCGGTGACCGGCGCAGCGCATTGGGATGTGCTGATTCGCGCGCGGGCCATCGAGACCCAGTGTTATGTGCTGGCCGCAGCGCAGGGCGGAACCCATCCGGGACCGCGGGAAACCTTCGGCCATGCAGCGATCATCGACCCGTGGGGCCGCGTGCTGGCGAGTCAGGATCAAGGCGAAGCGGTGTTGTTGGCCGAACGCGATAGCGATGAACAAGCGTCCATCAGGGCGCGAATGCCGGTGACGAGTCATCGACGGTTTTTCTCGCAGGGCGCCCAGCGGCCTGCTTCAGAACACGAATTTAAGGCGTAAACCTATGAGCGAGTTGTTGTCCTCAGTCAGTGATCACCTGTTGGCGCCCGGCGGCGTGACGATCGAGAGCCTGCAAGGCGTGCTCGGCGATCTGGCCGGCCCCGGCATCGATGCTGCCGACCTGTATTTCCAGGGCCAGATCTCCGAGTCCTGGGCGCTGGAAGACGGCATCGTCAAGGAAGGCAGCTTCAACCTCGATCAGGGTGTCGGCGTCCGCGCGCAGTCCGGTGAAAAAACCGGTTTTGCCTACAGCAACGCGATCACCCACGAAGCCCTTGGCGCAGCGGCCCGTGCCGCGCGCTCGATCTCCCGCGCCGGGCAGAACGGCACGGTGCAGGCGTTCACCCCGCAGGATGTCGCGCAACTGTACGCGCCGGACAACCCGCTGGAAGTGCTGAGCCGCGCCGAGAAGGTTGAACTGCTCAAGCGTATCGATGTGGCTACCCGCGCGCTCGACCCGCGTATCCAGCAGGTCAGCGTGAGCATGGCTGGCGTCTGGGAGCGGATTCTGGTGGCGTCCACCGACGGCGGGCTGGCGGCGGATGTGCGCCCGCTGGTGCGTTTCAACGTCAGCGTCATCGTTGAGCAGAATGGTCGTCGCGAGCGCGGCGGGCACGGCGGCGGCGGTCGTACCGACTACCGTTATTTCCTCGCCGAAGACCGCGCCATGGGTTATGCCCGTGAGGCGCTGCGTCAGGCGCTGGTGAATCTGGAAGCAATTCCGGCACCGGCCGGTACGTTGCCGGTGGTGTTGGGTTCGGGCTGGTCTGGCGTGCTGTTGCACGAAGCCGTCGGCCACGGTCTGGAAGGCGACTTCAACCGCAAGGGCAGCTCGGCCTACAGCGGGCGCATGGGCGAAATGGTTGCTTCCAAGCTGTGCACGATCGTTGATGACGGCACCTTGAGCGGCCGTCGCGGTTCGCTGAGTGTCGATGACGAAGGCACGCCGACCGAGTGCACCACGCTGATCGAAAACGGCGTACTCAAGGGCTATATGCAGGACAAGCTCAACGCGCGCCTGATGGGTGTGGCTCGTACCGGTAACGGTCGTCGCGAATCCTACGCGCACCTGCCGATGCCACGGATGACCAACACCTACATGCTGGGTGGCGAAAGCGATCCGGCAGAAATCATCGCCTCCGTGAAGAAGGGCATCTACTGCGCCAACCTCGGCGGCGGTCAGGTCGATATCACCAGCGGCAAGTTCGTGTTCTCCACCAGCGAGGCGTACCTGATCGAAGACGGCAAGATCACTGCGCCGGTCAAAGGCGCGACGTTGATCGGCAACGGCCCCGAGGCGATGAGCCGGGTGTCGATGGTCGGTAATGATCTGGCGCTGGACAGCGGTGTGGGCACGTGCGGCAAGGATGGGCAATCGGTGCCGGTAGGCGTCGGTCAGCCGACGTTGAAAATCGATGCGATCACCGTGGGTGGCACGGGCGCATAAATAAACGTGTGTAGGAGCTGCCGCAGGCTGCGATCTTTGCTCTTAAGATCAAAGGATCGCAGCCTTCGGCAGCTCCTACAGGGGCGAGATATCAACGCAGGCCGCGTTGAGTCTCGTCCAGCTCACGGATGTACTTGAAGATCTTGCGGCTGGAGGCAGGAGGTTTGTTTTGCGCAACCTCGTGCTGAGCCTGACGGATCAGGGAACGCAGTTGCTGGCGATCGGCGTCCGGGTACTCGACGACGAATTTCTCCAGCACGGCATCGTCGCCCGCGATCAGGCGATCACGCCAGCGTTCGAGATTGTGGAAACGCTCGTTGTACTGACGAGTCGAGGCATCGAGTTGATCGAGCAGCGTGAGAATCGCGTCAGTGTCCTGATCGCGCATCAGTTTGCCGATGAACTGCAAGTGCCGTTTACGCGCGATGTTCGCGGTGTGCTTGGGCGCATCGGCCAGAGCCCGGCGCATGGCGTCGGTCAGCGGCAGTTTTGCGATCAAGTCTGGCTTGAGTGTGGTCAGGCGCTCGCCGAGGTCAACCAGAGCATGCAGCTCGCGTTTGACCTGAGATTTGCTTTTTTCTCCCGTATCGAGGGAGTCGTCGTAAGAATCAACCATGGTGGCAGTCCGCAAAGAAACGCCGCCATGATAACCAGTCGGGGGCCGCTTGTCCGGCCCGGTCGCTCGATGACCCCAGCCGAAAGCAGAATTTGAGTGGAGATGAGCATGAGTGCAGTTCAAAGCGTCGGCCCGCAGGCATTGCCGGCACTGCAGGAACAAGTCGAGCAGATCATCGCCGAAGCCAAGCGTCAGGGCGCCAGCGCCTGCGAAGTCGCGGTGTCGCTCGAGCAGGGGCTGTCGACTTCGGTGCGCCAGCGCGAGGTCGAAACGGTCGAGTTCAATCGTGATCAGGGCTTTGGCATCACGCTGTATGTAGGTCAGCGCAAAGGCTCGGCCAGTACCTCGGCGACCGGTCCGGATGCGATTCGCGAAACCGTCGCTGCGGCGCTGGCCATCGCCAAGCATACGTCGGAAGACGAGGCTTCTGGTCTGGCTGATGCAGCGTTGATGGCCAAGGAACAGCACGATTTTGACCTTTTCCACGAGTGGGACATCACCCCGGAGCAGGCTATCGAGAAGGCTTTGCTCTGTGAAGCGGCGGCGTTCGACGCCGATGCGCGGATCAAGAACGCAGACGGCACTACCCTGAGCACCCATCAGGGCTGCCGGGTTTACGGCAACAGCCACGGTTTCATTGGCGGCTACGCATCGACCCGACACAGCCTGAGTTGCGTGATGATTGCCGAGGCCGACGGCCAGATGCAGCGCGATTACTGGTACGACGTGAGCCGCCAGGGCAATCTGCTGGCGGATCCGGTGAGCATTGGTCAGCGTGCGGCGCAACGCGCAGCGAGCCGTCTGGGCGCGCGTCCGGTGCCGACTTGCGAGGTGCCAGTGCTGTTTTCCGCAGAGCTGGCGGGCGGTTTGTTCGGCAGCTTCCTCTCAGCGGTGTCCGGCGGCAGCCTGTATCGCAAATCGTCGTTCCTTGAAGGCACTTTGGGGCAGAAGCTGTTCCCGGAATGGCTGACCATTGATGAGCGTCCGCACTTGATGCGGGCAATGGGCAGTGCTTCGTATGACGGTGATGGTCTGGCAACGTATGCCAAACCGTTCGTCGAAAAAGGCGAGTTGGTGTCGTACATCCTCGGTACTTACTCCGGGCGCAAACTGGGTATGCCGAGCACCGCCAACGCTGGCGGCGTGCATAACCTGTTCGTGACCCACGGCGATGAAGACCAGGCTGCGCTGTTGAAGCGTATGGGGCGTGGCTTGCTGGTCACTGAGTTGATGGGCCATGGCTTGAACATGGTCACCGGCGACTATTCGCGCGGGGCGGCAGGCTTCTGGGTCGAAAACGGCGAAATCCAGTTTGCGGTGCAGGAAGTGACCATCGCCGGCAACATGCGTGACATGTTCAAGCAGATCGTTGCGGTGGGTAATGATCTGGAGTTGCGCAGCAATATTCGCACCGGCTCGGTGTTGATCGAACGGATGACGGTGGCGGGCAGCTAACCCCAGTCGTCACACCAAAAGGCGCGCCACCTCATCGGGTGGCGCGCCTTTTTTATTGGCTCCACACAAAACCCTGTGGGAGCGAGCCTGCTCGCGAAAGCGATTTTACTGTCGACCGCCAGGGTGACTGACAGGACGCCTTCGCGAGCAGGCTCGCTCCCACCCTGAAATCTGCATCGCTCGGCACTCTTGTTTTGGTTCTCATTATCATCTAATAATAAATCTCATTATCGGATGAGCCCCGGATCATGAGTTCTGCCTTGCACGAGCAGCCGTACCTCGAAAGCTGGCGCTGGATGAGTCGCCAGATCCGTTGCGCGATGGATTCTGACGAGCCGCGCCTGATCGAACATTACCTGGCCGAAGGCCGGTATCTGTCTTGTTGCACCGCGACCTCGCCCTGGATGGTCGCCGAAACCTCTTTCCGTTTGCTGCTCGACACCGCCACCGACATCGCTTTGCCGTGGCACTGGCGCAGCCTCTGTCTCGATCAAGCCTGGCGTCCGTTGCGTGAAATGGAGCGCCTTTCTCTGTGCAAATGCCGGCTTAAACGCTGGCAGCGCTACACCTGGCAGCTCGCCACTTGCGAGTTGCTTCCCTCGATTCCTCTCATTGAATTAGTCCAAGGATTTACCGATGACCAAGACACGTATTGAGCGCGACAGCATGGGCGAACTGCAGGTGCCGGTGGACGCTCTCTACGGCGCGCAAACCCAGCGCGCAGTGGATAACTTCCCGATCAGCGGCAAGCCGATGCCGACGCAATTCATCCGCGCACTGATCCTCGCCAAAGCGGCCGCCGCTCGCGCCAACGTTGAACTCAACCAGATCAGCGCCGCACAGGGCAAAGCCATCAGCGACGCCGCGCAAGGCTTGCTCGAAGGCGATTTCATGCAGCATTTCCCGGTGGATATCTTCCAGACCGGTTCCGGTACCAGTTCCAACATGAACGCCAATGAAGTGATTGCCACCCTCGCCAGCCGTCTGCTGGGTGAGCCGGTCAACGCCAATGATCACGTCAACTGCGGGCAGAGCAGCAACGACATCATTCCGACCACCATCCACGTCAGCGCCGCGCTGGCCCTCCATGAACAACTGCTGCCGGCGCTGCTGCACCTGGTGCAAGTGATCGAACAAAAGGCCGGGCAAGTGCATCATCACGTCAAAACCGGCCGCACGCATTTGATGGACGCGATGCCGGTGCGCATGAGCCAGGTACTCAATGGCTGGGCGCAGCAGCTCAAGGCCAACATCGCTCATCTGCAGGATCTGCTGCCAAGCCTGCAATCGCTGGCGCAGGGCGGCACAGCGGTCGGCACCGGGATCAACGCGCACCCTGAGTTCGCCGCGCGTTTCAGCCGCCAGTTGAGCCAATTGACCGACGTGCAATTCACCCCGGGCAAAGACTTGTTTGCGCTGATCGGTTCGCAAGACACCGCCGTCGCCGTCTCCGGCCAGCTCAAAGCCATCGCCGTCACTTTGATGAAAATCGCCAACGACCTGCGCTGGATGAACTCCGGCCCGCTCGCCGGCCTTGGTGAGATCGAGCTGGAAGCCCTGCAACCGGGCTCGTCGATCATGCCAGGCAAGGTCAATCCGGTGATTCCGGAAGCCACCGCCATGGTCGCCGCACAAGTCATCGGCAACGATTCGGTGATCACCATCGCCGGCCAGTCGGGCAACTTCGAACTCAACGTGATGCTGCCGATCATCGCGCAGAACCTGCTGAGCAGCATCGAACTGCTGGCCAACTCCAGCCGCCTGCTCGGCGACAAAGCCATTGCCACTTTCAAGGTCAACGAATCGCGCCTGAAGGAAGCGTTGTCGCGCAATCCGATTCTGGTCACTGCGCTCAACCCGATCATCGGTTACCAGAAAGCCGCCGAAATCGCCAAGCAGGCCTACAAGGAAGGCCGCGCGGTGATCGACGTCGCGCTGGAGCACACCGACCTGTCGCGCAGCCAACTGGAAGAGTTGCTCAATCCCGAGAAACTCACCGCCGGCGGCGTATAAACCCCGCAACCGCTTTGGAGGCTCACCATGGAGCACTGGAAACGCACGATCGAACGGGCCAATCGCTGCTTCATGCTGGGCGAACTGATCGACGCCCGTGAGGCGTACCTGCAAGCCCTGGCCCTGGCGCAAGTGTTGTTCGAACGTTGGGCAGATGCCGACGAAGCGGTGGCGGCCTGCGTCATCTCGCACCACAACCTCGCGGATTTGCACTTGCGTCTGAATCAGCCGGAGGAGAGCGCCGAATACCTCTGCGCTATTCACCAACGGCTGCTGCAAACCATGCAGGACGAACGTCAGCGCCTGGCCTTGCGTGAAGCGGCGCTGCGCCAGAGCAGCAAGACCTACGTCGAGCTGCTGAATTTCATCAGCGAACACGGCGAATACCCGCGTACCCAGCGTCTGCTGCACCCGGATACCGGCAATGCGCGCCGCGCGCCTGCCCCACATCACCATGGAGTCCATTGAAATGGCTTTTACCTTGCCTGCCTTGCCTTACGCCTACGACGCTCTTGAGCCGCATATCGATGCACAGACCATGGAGATTCACTACACCAAGCATCACCAGACTTACATCAACAACCTCAACGCCGCTGTAGAAGGCACTGAGTACGCTGAATGGCCGGTAGAAAAACTCGTCGCCAGTGTTCAGCAACTGCCGGAAAAACTGCGTGCAGCGGTGATCAATCAGGGCGGCGGTCACGCCAATCACTCGCTGTTCTGGGAAGTGATGGTGCCGAGCGGTGGCGGCAAGCCGGATGGTGCGTTGGCCAAGGCCATTGATGAGCAACTGGGCGGCCTCGACAGCTTCAAGGAAGCCTTCACCAAAGCCGCACTGACCCGATTCGGCAGCGGCTGGGCCTGGCTCAGCGTGACCCCGGAGAAAAAACTGATCGTGGAAAGCAGCGGCAACCAGGACAGCCCGTTGATGAATGGCAACACGCCGATCCTCGGTCTCGATGTCTGGGAGCACGCCTACTACTTGCGCTATCAGAACCGCCGCCCCGAATACATCAATGCGTTCTACAACGTAATCAATTGGCCTGAAGTGGCTGCGCGCTATCAGGCCGCACTGGTTTAAGTCTTCTATAAAAACAATCCAAGGCTGACTATGGGCACTGAAACACTGGCGATCGGAAGTGGGCGTATGTTTCGTTACGCAGTGGGATCGCTGTTGCTGTTGGCGGGCATGACCTTGCTGGTCGCCCACGGGCTGGAATGGCTGAATCTCGAACCGAGGCTGTCGCGGGCGTTGCAGGGTGGTGCGATCTGCGCCCTGGGCACGGCGCTTGGCGCTGTGCCGGTGCTGGTGATTCGGCGTATGCCGCAGGCGCTCAGCGATACTTTGCTGGGGTTTGGCGCCGGCGTGATGCTAGCGGCGACGGCGTTTTCGCTGATCGTACCGGGAATTGCCGCCGCCGAAAGCCTGGGTCTGACTCCGTGGGGTGCCAGCGGCCTGATCTGCTTCGGCATCATGCTCGGCGCTTTCGGGCTGTATCTGGTCGATCGCAAAGTTTCCGGCGCCTCACCGGAAATGCTCGTCGGCACGGTCGAGCATCCGGTCATTCCGCCGCGGATCTGGTTGTTCGTGTTTGCCATCATTGCCCATAACATTCCTGAAGGCATGGCCGTTGGCGTTTCTGCTGGCGGCGGCATGCCGGATGCGGACAGTCTGGCCATGGGCATCGCTTTACAGGATGTGCCGGAAGGTCTGGTGATTGCATTGGTCTTGGCCGGGGCAGGGATGTCGCGGGTCAAAGCATTTTTAATCGGAGCGGCGTCAGGTCTGGTCGAGCCGGTGTTTGCGCTGCTGTGTGCCTGGCTGGTCGGTCTGGCGCAGGTATTGTTGCCGATAGGTCTGGCACTGGCGGCGGGGGCGATGTTGCTGGTGGTGACCCACGAGGTCATCCCGGAATCACGACGCCATGGTCATGAAAAACTGGCCAGTCTTGGCTTGTTGATCGGGTTTTGTCTGATGATGGTGATGGATACGGCGTTGGGTTGAAGTAGATCAACAGATCGCAGCCTTCGGCAGCTCTTACGGGGAAGATTTGTGCGTCGCGGGCTGCGATTTTTTGCCTCAGGTTTTCAACCACCTTCGCCGAAGTAGTCGTTGATCAGATCAACCAATGCCTGCAAGGCTTCATCAGCCTGTTCACCCTCGGTACTCAGTTGGATGACCGTACCCTTGCCGGCAGCTAGCATCATCATGGCCATGATGCTTTTTCCGTCGACCATGGATTCGGGAGTGCGCCCGACTCTGATAGTACAATTCTTGAACTCGCCAGCAACCCCGACAAACTTGGCCGATGCGCGGGCATGCAGGCCCAGCTTGTTGATGATTTCGATTTCCAGAGCAGGCATCGCGGTGTGAATCCTTTAAGTGAGGTCGCGGTGGCGAACCTGGACGTTCTTCAGGGTTTTCTGCAGGGCCTGACCCAGACGTTCGGTCAGGTAGACGGAGCGGTGATGCCCGCCGGTGCAGCCAATGGCAATGGTGACGTAGGCACGGTTGCTGGCGGCGAAGCGCGGCAGCCACTTGTGCAGGTAGGTGAAGATGTCCTGAAACATTTCTTCGACCTCCGGCTGTGCCGCCAGGTATTCAGCCACCGGCGCATCGAGACCCGATTGCGCACGCAGTTCCGGCTTCCAGTACGGATTGGGCAGGCAGCGCACATCGAACACCAGATCCGCATCCACCGGCATACCGCGCTTGAAGCCAAATGACTCGACCAGAAACGCCGTGCCCGGCTCCGGTTGATTCAGCAGGCGCAGCTTGATGCTGTCGCGCAACTGGTACAGGTTGAGGTTGGTGGTGTTGATTTTCAGGTCGGCGAGGTCGGCGATCGGGCCGAGCAGGGCGGTTTCATCCTGAATCGCCTCGGCCAGCGAGCGGTTGGCGTTGCTCAGCGGATGGCGACGGCGAGTCTCGGAAAAACGCTTGAGCAGGGTTTCTTCGTCGGCGTCCAGATACAGAACATCGCACTGGATGTGTTTGGCCCGGACATCTTCAAGCAGCTCGGGAAAACGGGTCAGATGACTCGGCAGGTTGCGCGCATCGATCGATACGGCCACCAGCGGTTGCGCCAGTTCAGTGTGAATCAGCGCGCGTTCGGCCAGTTCCGGCAGCAAACCTGCGGGCAGGTTGTCGATGCAGTAATAGCCGTTGTCCTCAAGGACATCCAGAGCGGTACTCTTACCCGAGCCGGAACGGCCGCTGACGATGATCAAACGCATGATTAATGCCCGTTTTGCTCGTCCAGGACAACCTGATACAAGGCTTCGTTGCTTGCGGCGCTGCGCAGTTTATCGCGCACGTCCTTGCGGTCGAGCATGCTGGCGATCTGGCGCAGTAGCTCCAGGTGTGCATCGGTGGCGGCTTCCGGGACCAGCAAAACGAACAGCAGATCAACCGGCGCACCGTCGATGGCGTCGAAATCAATAGGTGCTTCAAGGTGCATCAGCGCACTGATAGGCGCTTCGCAACCCTTGAGACGGCAGTGAGGAATGGCGATGCCGTTGCCAAAACCGGTGGAACCGAGTTTTTCACGGGCAATCAACGCCTCGAAGACATCTTGCATCTCCAGAGCCGGCACTTCGCGGGCGATCAGGTTGGCAATTTGTTCGAGGGCTTTCTTTTTACTGCCGCCCGGCACGTTCACAAGGGAACGGCCGGGGGTCAGGATACTTTCAAGTCGGATCATGGAATGGGGGGTTATCGACCGGTCGCGCCCTGGAGCAGGCTCTGGGTCTTTTCCTTATGCTTTTTGAGTTGTTTATCCAGCTTGTCGGTCAAGGCGTCGATCGCGGCATACATATCGGTATGTTCTGCGTTGGCGACCACTTCACTGCCGGGGATATGCAAGGTGGCTTCGATTTTCTGCTTAAGCTTTTCGACGCACATCGTGACTTGCACGTTGGTGATCTTGTCGAAATGGCGCTCTAATCGTTGAAGTTTCTCATTGATGTAGTCGCGCAGAGGTTCGGTCACTTCCAGTTGGTGTCCACTGATGTTGACTTGCATACAGCTTCTCCTTCGTTGCCAGTGCATAAAGCGGCAGGCTGGATAGCCTGCCACTGGAACGCTGTAACGTGGCTTACATCAACCGCTTGCGTTCGCTCGAAGGCGCGATCCCTAAGGATTCGCGGTACTTGGCGACGGTGCGGCGAGCCACCTGAATGCCTTGTGCCTCCAGTAAACCAGCGATCTTGCTGTCACTCAACGGCTTTTTCTGATTTTCCGCGGCAACCAGTTTTTTGATGATCGCGCGGATCGCCGTGGACGAGCATTCGCCGCCTTCGGAAGTGCTGACGTGGCTTGAGAAAAAGTATTTCAGCTCATAAATACCGCGCGGGGTATGCATGAATTTCTGGGTGGTCACCCGCGAAATCGTCGATTCGTGCATGCCGACCGCTTCGGCGATGTCATGCAGGACCAACGGCTTCATGGCTTCGTCGCCGTACTCCAGAAAACCGCGCTGATGCTCGACGATCTGGGTGGCAACTTTCATCAGGGTTTCGTTGCGGCTCTGCAGGCTCTTGATGAACCAGCGGGCTTCCTGCAACTGGTTGCGCATGAAGGTGTTGTCGGCGCTGGTGTCGGCTCGACGGACGAAACCGGCGTACTGGGCGTTGACGCGCAGGCGCGGCACCGATTCCTGGTTCAACTCGACCAGCCAGCGCTCATTGTCCTTGCGCACAATGACGTCAGGCACAACGTATTCGGCTTCGGTGGATTCGATCTGCGAACCTGGGCGCGGATTAAGGCTCTGCACCAGTTCGATGACCTGACGCAGTTCGTCTTCCTTGAGCTTCATGCGGCGCATCAACTGGCTGTAGTCGCGGCTGCCCAGCAGGTCGATGTAATCGCTGACCAAGCGTTTCGCTTCAGCCAGCCAAGGTGTCTTGGCCGACAACTGGCGCAATTGCAGCAGCAGGCATTCGCCGAGGTTGCGCGCGCCGATGCCGGCCGGCTCGAACTGTTGAATGCGGTGCAGGACGGCTTCGATTTCGTCCAGTTCGATGTCCAGCTCCGGGTCGAACGCCTCAAGAATTTCTTCGAGGGTTTCGTCCAGGTAGCCCTGATTGTTGATGCAATCGATCAGGGTCACGGCGATCAGGCGATCGGTATCGGACATAGGTGCGAGATTCAGTTGCCACAGCAAATGGCTTTGCAGGCTCTCGCCGGCAGAGGTGCGGGTGGTGAAGTCCCACTCGTCATCATCGTTGCTGGGCAGGCTGCTGGCGCTGGTCTGGTAGACGTCTTCCCAGGCGGTATCGACCGGAAGCTCGTTGGGGATGCGCTCGTTCCATTCGCCGTCCTCGAGGTTGTCGACCGTCGGGGCGGTTTCCTGATAGGACGGTTCCTGGATCTCGGTGTTGGGCTTCTGTTCGGCGTTGTCAGCCATGGGGTCGGAATTATCGAAGTCTTCGCCTTCTTCCTGGCGTTCGAGCATCGGATTGGATTCCAGCGCCTCCTGGATTTCCTGTTGCAGATCCAGGGTCGACAATTGGAGCAGGCGGATGGCCTGTTGCAGCTGCGGTGTCATCGTCAGCTGCTGGCCCATTCTCAAGACTAGCGATGGTTTCATGGCAGGGGCTTAACACCTTATTCGCCGGCGCTATGCGCCATCCACTACAGGGCGCCGAGGCGCCAAACTTAAGCAAATTATATGCCTGAAACTGAAGTGTTTGCCTAGAGCGCTGTAACAATTAAAGCGGATTAAATCCTGCTTGAATCGATACAGCGCCCCGGCGGCGCACCGGGCACTGTTGCGCTTACAGGCGGAACTCGTGGCCCAGATACACTTCCTTGACCAGATCGTTGGCCAGGATGGTTTCTGCATCGCCTTCAGCGATCAGTTGACCATCGTTGACGATGTAAGCGGTTTCGCAGATGTCCAGCGTTTCACGGACGTTGTGGTCGGTGATCAGCACACCGATACCCTTGGCCTTGAGGTGGTGGATGATCTGCTTGATGTCGCCGACCGAAATCGGGTCGACACCGGCGAACGGTTCGTCGAGCAGGATGAATTTCGGTGCGGTCGCCAGTGCGCGAGCGATTTCCACCCGGCGGCGTTCACCACCGGAAAGGCTCATGCCGAGGTTGTCGCGGATGTGGCTGATGTGGAATTCCTGCAGCAGGCTTTCCAGCTCCTTGCGACGGCCGGCCTTGTCGAGTTCCTGGCGGGTCTCGAGGATGGCCATGATGTTATCGGCCACCGACAGTTTGCGGAAGATCGACGCTTCTTGCGGCAGATAGCCGATACCGGCCTTGGCGCGACCGTGCATTGGCTGATGGCTGACGTCCAGATCGTCGATCAGTACGCGGCCCTGATCGGCCTGTACCAGGCCGACGATCATGTAGAAGCACGTGGTCTTGCCGGCACCGTTCGGGCCGAGCAGGCCGACGATCTGGCCGCTGTCGATCGACAGGCTGACGTCACGCACGACCTGGCGGCTTTTATAGGCCTTGGCCAGGTGCTGAGCTTTCAGAGTTGCCATTACTGGGTTTTCTCGTCGGTTTTCTTCTTCGGCTGGATCACCATGTCGATGCGCGGACGCGCCTCGGTGACCTTGCTGCCGGTAGCGCGACCGGCGCTGGCCAGTTTCTTCACGGTGTCGTAGACGATTTTCTCGCCCTGAGTGACGTTGCCGTCTTTGTCGACGACCTTGGCCTTGTCGATCAGCACGACGCGGTTTTGCTGGGCGTGGTATTGAATCGTCACGCCGTAGCCTTGAACCGGTTTGGTGTCGCCCTGGGTTTGCAGCTGCTCGAAGTAAGCCAGGTTGCCCACGGAGGTCACTACGTCGATATCGCCATTCGGCGCGCGAGTCATGGTGACCGTGTTGCCTTTAACGATCATCGAGCCCTGGGTGATGATCACATCACCTTTATAGGTAGCGATGCCGTTCTTGTCATCCAGTTGGGCGTCGTCGGCCTGAATGCGGATAGGTTGCTGCTGATCGTTCGGCAGAGCCCAGGCGCTCACGCTTCCCAGTGCTGCGCCCAGACTGAGCAAAATAGGGAGGGTTTTAACGAGCCTCATACTGTCCTCTTACGTTCGATAGCAGGTGTATCCTGCTTTCCTTCAGGTACGCTTTCATTCCAACGCCAGTCGATACACCGCCAGCGCCGTCGATTCTAACGGGTTGCTCGGTCTGCGCATATTCCTGCTGCGGGAACACGGTCATGCGCGTGGAAGTGATCAGGATGTCACGCTTCTTTTCGTCGGTGCGCGCAACGCGTACCGAATCGATCAGCTCGACTTCGGTGCCGCCTGAGTTCACTTCGCCGCGCTCACTGGTCACGTGCCACGGGAAGTCCGTTCCGCGGTACATGTTCAGATCGGGTTTGGTCACCAGCGTGACGTCGGTTGCCTTTACGTGCTCGGCCTTTTCCGACGTCATTTCATACTGCACCTTGCCATCCGGCAGGTATTGCAGGGTGTGCGTGTTGGTCGCATACCAGTCGATAGGCGTTTCCACCGAGGTGACCGGTGGTTTGTCGAGAAAGCGTTCCGGGCTGATATTCCAATAGCCGACCGCGGCGAAAATCGCAGCGATGCAGCCGAACAGCAGGAAGTTACGAAATTTTTTGCTGAACATGGTTTGGCTCACAGGTACGCGGCGTTGGCCGCATCGAGGCGGCCCTGGGCGCGCAGGATCAATTCGCAGAATTCGCGGGCGGCGCCTTCACCACCGCGAGCGCGGGTCACGCCATGGGCGTGTTCGCGGACGAAGTCGGCGGCGTTGGCCACGGCCATGCCTAAACCTACGCGACGAATCACCGGCAGATCGGGCAGGTCGTCACCGAGATAGGCAACCTCTTCATAGCTTAGGCCCAGTTGCTCGAGAAGACCGTCGAGAACGACCAATTTGTCTTCGCGCCCCTGAAACAGGTGGGGGATGCCGAGGTTTTTCGCGCGACGCTCGACCACCGGGGTCTTGCGACCGCTGATGATAGCGGTCTGCACGCCGGCGTTCATCAGCATCTTGATGCCCTGGCCATCGAGGGTATTGAAGGTCTTGAACTCACTGCCGTCTTCGAGGAAGTACAGGCGCCCGTCGGTGAGAACGCCGTCGACGTCGAAAACCGCCAGTTTGATCGCTTTGCCGCGTTGCAGCAGATCGTTACTCATTACATGACTCCTGCGCGCAGCAGATCGGAGAGGTTGAAGGCGCCGACCGGGCGATCTTCCTCGTCTACGACTACCAATGCGTTGATTCGGTGGTCTTCCATGATTTTCAGGGCCTCGGCGGCCAGCATTTCCGGCCGGGCAGTCTTGCCGTGAGCGGTCATTACCTGATCGATGGTGGCGCTGCGAATGTCGATGCTGCGATCCAGCGTGCGGCGCAGATCGCCGTCCGTGAAGATCCCGGCGAGTTTGCCGTCAGTTTCAAGAATGACGGTCATGCCCAGACCTTTACGGGTCATTTCCATCAGTGCGTCCTTGAGCAGCGTGCCGCGCTGTACTTGCGGCAACTCCTGACCGGCATGCATGACGTTTTCCACTTTCAGCAACAGGCGACGGCCAAGGGCGCCACCCGGATGAGAAAAGGCGAAGTCTTCGGCAGTGAAACCGCGCGCCTCCAGCAACGCTACGGCCAGCGCATCACCCATGACCAGCGCTGCGGTGGTCGAGGAGGTCGGCGCCAGATTCAGCGGGCAGGCCTCATGTTCGACATGAACATTGAGATTGACCTCGGCAGCCTTGGCCAGCGGCGATAGCGGGTTGCCGGTGACGCTGATCAGCTGGATACCCAGACGTTTGATCAGCGGCAGCAGGGTGACGATTTCGTTGGTCGAGCCGGAGTTCGACAGGGCCAGAATCACGTCATCACGAGTGATCATGCCCATGTCGCCATGGCTGGCCTCGGCCGGGTGCACGAAAAAAGCCGGGGTGCCGGTGCTGGCCAGGGTCGCGGCAATCTTGTTGCCGATGTGCCCGGATTTGCCCATGCCGACCACAACTACACGGCCCTTGCTGGCCAGAATCATCTCGCAAGCGCGTACGAAATCGGCGTCGATATGGGGCAACAAGCCTTGTACGGCTTCCACTTCGAGTTGGATGGTGCGTTGTGCCGATTGAATCAGGTCGCTGGATTGGCTCATGTCAGAAATCGTATAGCCCGATGAAAAGGCGGCGATTATAGCGGTTATGTGGCAAAGCCTCACGCAAGTTCGTCGCGCTTTGTCATTACTCGTTACCAAAACCCGGTAAAAGAGCCTGCGGACCTGTCATATCGCCGAACTCAGGCTGGTACAAGCCTTGGGCGCGTAGCCTTTGCAGTGATATAGTTCGCCGCCAGTTCGGCCTGCCCGGGATGTACGTACTTTTTAAGTAAAGACAGGCGTCCGAGTGAGAGGCTGCATCGCAAGGAGTTTAGATGAGTGCCGATAACGCCTACGCGGTCGAGCTGAAGGGAGTCTCCTTCAAGCGCGGTGCGCGCAGCATTTTCAATAACGTCGATATTCGCATACCGCGCGGCAAGGTCACCGGCATCATGGGGCCTTCCGGGTGTGGCAAGACCACGCTGCTGCGATTGATGGGCGCACAATTGCGTCCTGCCAGCGGCGAAGTCTGGGTCAACGGCCAGAATCTGCCTGCGCTTTCGCGCAGCGATCTGTTCGATGCGCGAAAGCACATGGGTGTGCTGTTTCAAAGCGGCGCGCTATTCACCGATCTCGATGTGTTCGAGAACGTGGCTTTCCCCCTGCGTGTTCATACCGATTTGCCGGAAGAAATGATCCGCGACATCGTTCTGCTCAAGTTGCAGGCGGTCGGTCTGCGCGGTGCCATCGAGTTGATGCCGGATGAGCTGTCCGGTGGCATGAAGCGCCGCGTCGCACTGGCGCGGGCGATTGCGCTCGATCCGCAGATCCTCATGTACGACGAACCGTTCGTCGGGCAGGACCCGATCGCCATGGGCGTGCTGGTCCGTCTGATTCGCCTGCTCAACGACGCGCTGGGGATCACCAGTATCGTGGTGTCCCACGATCTGGCGGAAACCGCGAGCATCGCCGATTACATCTATGTTGTCGGTGATGGTCAGGTACTGGGGCAGGGTACGCCGGACGAGTTGATGAACTCGGACGAGCCGCGTATCCGTCAGTTCATGACCGGCGATCCCGATGGCCCGGTGCCGTACCATTTTCCAGCGACGGATTACCGCGCAGATCTTCTGGGGAAGCGCTGATGCGCAGAATTTCATTAATAGAACGCGTGCGCCGGTTCGGCGAGGCGGCGATCGACGCCGTCGCGGTGTTCGGTCGTGCGACGCTGTTCCTGTTTCATGCTCTGCTGGGGCGCGGCGGGATCAGCGGTGGCTTCAGCCTGCTGGTCAAGCAACTGCATTCAGTCGGCGTGATGTCGCTGGTGATCATCGTCGTTTCGGGGATTTTCATCGGCATGGTGCTGGCGCTGCAGGGCTTCAGCATTCTGTCGAGCTACGGTTCGGAGCAGGCGGTGGGGCAGATGGTTGCGCTGACCTTGCTGCGTGAACTGGGTCCGGTGGTGACTGCGCTGTTGTTCGCCGGTCGTGCCGGTTCGGCACTGACTGCCGAGATCGGCAACATGAAATCCACCGAACAGCTTTCCAGTCTGGAAATGATCGGCGTCGATCCGCTCAAGTACATCATTGCCCCGCGCCTGTGGGCCGGCTTCATTTCCCTGCCGGTGCTGGCGATGATTTTCAGCGTGGTCGGGATTTGGGGCGGTTCGTGGGTGGCCGTCGACTGGCTGGGTGTGTATGAAGGCTCTTATTGGGCGAACATGCAGAACAGCGTGAACTTCACCAGTGACGTGCTCAACGGCGTCATCAAAAGTATCGTTTTCGCCTTTGTCGTGACCTGGATCGCCGTATTCCAAGGCTATGACTGTGAGCCCACTTCCGAGGGCATCAGTCGCGCCACCACCAAGACTGTAGTGTTTGCCTCGCTGGCAGTGCTCGGCCTGGACTTTATTCTGACTGCTTTGATGTTTGGAGATTTCTGATGCAAAACCGCACCCTGGAAATCGGTGTCGGCCTGTTCCTGCTGGCAGGGATCCTGGCTTTGTTGCTGCTTGCTTTGCGGGTCAGTGGTCTGTCTCCGACGTCGACCACCGACACCTATAAACTTTATGCGTATTTCGACAATATCGCCGGTTTGACGGTCAGAGCCAAAGTGACCATGGCCGGTGTGACCATCGGCAAGGTCACGGCAATCGATCTGGATCGCGACAGCTTCACCGGTCGGGTAACCCTGCAAGTGGATAAAAAGGTCGACAACCTGCCGACCGACTCCACAGCGTCTATCCTGACCGCTGGTCTGCTGGGCGAGAAGTACATCGGTATCAGCGTCGGCGGGGAAGACAAACCGCTGAAGGATGGCGGAACCATCCACGACACCCAGTCGTCACTGGTACTGGAAGACCTTATCGGTAAATTCCTGCTCAATACCGTTAGCAAAGACGCCAAATGAGGAGCTTTTGAATGATCTCTATCTTGCGACGCAGCTTGTTGGTGCTGTTGGCGGCCTTGCCGTTGATGGGTAACGCCGTGGCTGCTGCGACTTCGGCACATGATCTGGTGCAGGACACAACCACCCGGTTGCTGGCCGATCTGGCTGCCAACAAAGAGAAATACAAGCAGGATCCGACTGATTTCTACGCGGCGCTCAACAGCATTGTCGGTCCGGTGGTGGATGCTGAAGGCATTTCCAAGAGCATCATGACGGTCAAGTATTCGCGCAAGGCCACGCCGGCGCAGATGCAGACCTTCCAGGAAAACTTCAAGAAAGGCCTGTTCCAGTTCTACGGCAATGCCTTGCTCGAGTACAACAACCAGGGCATTACCGTTGACCCTGCCAAAGACGAATCGGGCGACCGCACCAGCGTCAACATGACCGTCAAGGGCAGCAGCGGCGCAATCTATCCTGTGCAGTACACGCTGGAGAAGATCAACGGCGAGTGGAAACTGCGCAACGTGATCATCAATGGCATCAACATCGGCAAACTGTTCCGTGATCAGTTCGCCGACGCGATGCAGCGCAATGGCAACGATCTGGACAAGACCATCAATGGTTGGGCCGGGGAAGTGGCCAAGGCCAAAGAAGCCACCGAAAAGAACCCCGCGCAATGAATGAGGCCGCAGTTCGTATGAGTGATGTCGACGAGCTTCTGCTCAGCGGAGTGCTGGACTATCGCACCGGTGCCGACCTGCGCAAGCAAGGTCAGACGCTGATCAAGTCCAGCAAGGCTGCTTCGCTGGTGATCGATTGCTCGGCGGTGAAGAAGTCCAGCAGCGTCGGTTTGTCGTTGCTGCTGTGCTTCATGCGCGATGCGAATGCGGCCGGAAAGGCTGTCAGCATCCGCGCGATGCCCGAAGACATGCGCGAAATCGCTCAGGTCAGTGAACTGACCGAACTGTTGGCGCACCCCTGAAACAGCATCTATAAAGAAGCCCCCCGTCAGAGTCCTGCCATGCGGGGTTCGCAGGCGCGGGGCTTTTTTGTATGATGTCCGACCCGTGCGCACAGGGCGCCGATTGAGGTTGAGCATGCAGGCCGTAGAAGTGAAGAGCTTCCTTGAAGGAAAGCTGCCCGGAACGTTGGTAGAAGTTGAGGGCGAAGGCTGCAATTTCCAGCTGAACGTGATTAGCGATGAACTGGCGGCGTTGAGCCCGGTGAAGCGTCAGCAGCAGGTCTATGCCCATTTGAACCCATGGATCACCGATGGCAGCATCCATGCGGTCACTATGAAATTTTTCAGCAGCGCGGCCTGGGCCGAGCGCACCTGAGCCTTAGGGCGTCGAGATTCTTATGGATAAATTGATTATTACCGGTGGCGCTCGTCTTGATGGCGAGATCCGCATTTCCGGCGCAAAAAACTCCGCCCTGCCGATCCTGGCCGCCACCCTGCTGTGCGATGGCCCGGTGACCGTTGGCAACCTGCCGCACCTGCACGACATCACCACCATGATCGAGCTGTTCGGTCGCATGGGCATTGAGCCGGTGATCGACGAGAAACTCAGCGTCGAAATCGACCCGCGCACCATCAAGACCCTGATCGCCCCGTACGAACTGGTGAAAACCATGCGTGCGTCGATCCTGGTACTGGGCCCGATGGTTGCCCGTTTCGGTGAAGCCGAAGTCGCACTGCCTGGCGGTTGCGCCATCGGTTCGCGTCCGGTCGACCTGCACATCCGTGGCCTCGAAGCCATGGGCGCGGTCATCGACGTCGAAGGCGGCTACATCAAGGCCAAGGCGCCGGAAGGCGGCCTGCGCGGTGCGCACTTCTTCTTCGATACCGTCAGTGTGACCGGTACCGAGAACATCATGATGGCCGCGGCTCTGGCCAAGGGCCGCAGCGTGTTGCAGAACGCTGCTCGCGAGCCTGAAGTGGTCGACCTGGCGAACTTCCTCAACGCCATGGGCGCCAAGGTTTCCGGTGCTGGCACCGACACCATCACCATCGATGGCGTCGAGCGTCTGGGTTCGGCTTTCTATAAGGTCATGCCTGACCGTATCGAAACCGGCACCTACCTGGTTGCCGCTGCCGTTACCGGTGGTCGCGTCAAGGTCAAGGATACCGATCCGACCATCCTCGAAGCCGTTCTGGAAAAACTCCGTGAAGCCGGCGCAGAAATCACCTGCGGTGAAGACTGGATCGAGCTGAACATGCACGGCAAGCGTCCGAAAGCAGTCAACGTGCGCACCGCGCCGTACCCGGCTTTCCCGACGGACATGCAAGCGCAGTTCATCTCGCTCAACGCCATTGCCGAAGGCACCGGTGCGGTGATCGAGACGATCTTCGAAAACCGTTTCATGCACGTGTACGAACTGCACCGCATGGGCGCCAAGATCCAGGTCGAAGGCAACACTGCCATCGTCACCGGTACCGAAGTCCTCAAAGGCGCGCCAGTCATGGCCACCGACCTGCGGGCTTCGGCCAGCCTGGTGATCTCGGCACTGGTTGCCGAGGGCGATACGCTGATCGACCGCATCTACCACATCGACCGTGGTTATGAGTGCATCGAAGAAAAACTGCAGATGCTGGGCGCCAAGATCCGTCGCGTTCCGGGCTGATTGCTGCATTGGGACACAGGGACGTGTCCACTGATTTTAAGAGTCGAGCCGGTTTCCGGCTCGATGTGTGTCCGGCGCCGATTGCGACCGGACATGAGTACCTTGATAAGGACTGACGTTTCCCATGTTGACCATCGCACTGTCCAAGGGCCGTATCCTTGACGACACCCTGCCGCTTCTCGCCGAAGCGGGCATCGTGCCGACCGAGAATCCGGACAAGAGCCGCAAGCTGATCATCCCCACGACGCAGGACGACGTTCGTCTGCTGATCGTGCGAGCCACCGATGTGCCGACCTATGTCGAGCATGGCGCGGCCGACCTTGGCGTTGCCGGTAAAGACGTGTTGATGGAATACACCGGCCAGGGTCTTTACGAACCACTGGATCTGCAGATTGCTCAGTGCAAGCTGATGACCGCCGGCAAGATCGGCGCGCCGGAGCCCAAAGGCCGTCTGCGCGTAGCGACCAAGTTCGTCAACGTTGCCAAGCGTTACTACGCCGAGCAAGGCCGTCAGGTCGACATCATCAAGCTGTATGGCTCGATGGAGCTGGCGCCACTGATCGGTCTGGCCGACAAGATCATCGACGTGGTCGACACCGGTAACACCCTGCGCGCCAATGGCCTGGAACCTCAGGAACTGATCGCCACGATCAGCTCGCGCCTGGTGGTCAACAAGGCTTCGATGAAAATGCAACACGCCCGAATCCAGGCGTTGATCGATACCCTGCGCAACGCAGTGGAATCGCGATACCGCGGCTGATTTACCTGCGCGGCCCCAGGTCGCGCCGTCTATCCGCCTCATAGCCAGAATTCTCAGGTGCCTAAGCGGATCGGATGATAGTTTCGGGCGCCTGAGTTTTTTGCCATTCCTATGAGGCTCTCGCTATGACCGCAACGACTGCAATTCGCCGACTCAACGCTGCTGACCCGGATTTCGCGCATCATCTGGATCATCTGCTGAGCTGGGAAAGTGTGTCTGACGACTCGGTCAATCAGCGGGTGCTGGACATCATCAAGGCTGTGCGCGAACGTGGTGACGCGGCGCTGGTCGAGTTCACCCAGAAATTCGACGGCCTCGAAGTCGCTTCGATGGCCGACCTGATCCTGCCGCGCGAGCGTCTGGAACTGGCGCTGACGCGCATCACCGTGCCACAGCGCGAGGCATTGGAAACAGCCGCCGCCCGCGTGCGCAGCTACCACGAAAAACAGAAGCAGGATTCCTGGAGCTACACCGAAGCTGACGGCACGGTATTGGGCCAAAAGGTCACACCGCTGGATCGTGCCGGCCTGTACGTGCCGGGTGGCAAGGCGTCGTATCCGTCGTCGGTGTTGATGAACGCGATCCCGGCCAAGGTCGCCGGCGTGACCGAGGTGGTCATGGTTGTGCCGACCCCACGCGGTGAGATCAATGAACTGGTGCTGGCGGCTGCGTGCATCGCTGGCGTTGACCGAGTGTTCACCATCGGTGGCGCACAAGCTGTCGCTGCCTTGGCTTACGGCACCGAAAGCGTGCCGAAAGTCGACAAAGTCGTTGGCCCGGGCAACATCTATGTCGCCACCGCCAAGCGTCACGTGTTCGGTCAGGTCGGCATCGACATGATCGCCGGTCCTTCGGAAATCCTCGTGGTCTGCGACGGCCAGACCGATCCGGACTGGATCGCCATGGACCTGTTCTCGCAAGCCGAGCACGACGAAGACGCGCAGGCGATTCTGGTCAGCCCGGACGCCGAGTTCCTCGACAAGGTTGCGGCGAGCATCGACAAACTGCTGCCGACCATGGACCGCGCGACGATCATCGAAACCTCGATCAATGGCCGTGGTGCGCTGATTCACGTGAAGGACATGGCGCAAGCCATCGAAGTCGCCAACCGCATCGCCCCGGAACACCTGGAGCTGTCGGTCGCTGATCCACAGGCCTGGCTGCCGCAGATCCGCCACGCCGGCGCGATCTTCATGGGCCGTCATACTTCCGAAGCGCTGGGCGATTACTGCGCAGGTCCGAACCACGTATTGCCAACTTCGGGCACCGCGCGCTTCTCTTCGCCGCTGGGCGTGTATGACTTCCAGAAGCGCTCGTCGATCATCTTCTGCTCCGAGGCCGGTGCTTCGGAACTGGGCAAGACTGCATCGGTACTGGCCCGTGGCGAATCCCTGAGCGCGCACGCGCGCAGCGCCGAATACCGCATCAAAGACGAATCGAAGGGGAACTGAACATGAGTAAATTCTGGAGCCCGTTCGTTAAAGATCTGGTGCCGTACGTGCCGGGCGAACAGCCGAAGCTGACCAAACTGGTCAAGCTCAACACCAACGAAAACCCGTACGGCCCATCGCCAAAAGCCTTGGCCGCGATGCAGATCGAACTGAATGACAACCTGCGTCTGTACCCGGACCCGAACAGTGATCTGCTGAAAACTGCGGTCGCCAAATACTACGGCATGCAGAGCAATCAGGTGTTCCTCGGCAACGGCTCGGACGAAGTGCTCGCGCACATTTTCCACGGCTTGCTGCAACACGATCAGCCGCTGCTGTTTCCGGACATCAGCTACAGCTTCTATCCGGTTTACTGCGGGTTGTACGGCATCCAGTTCGATGCGGTGCCGCTGGATACGCAGTTTCAGATCGATCCAGCCGACTACGCCAAGCCGAACGGCGGGATCATTTTCCCGAATCCGAACGCGCCAACCGGTTGCCTGCTGGCGCTGGAAGCGGTCGAGCAGATCCTCAAGGCCAGCCCGGATTCGGTGGTGGTCGTAGACGAGGCGTACATCGACTTCGGCGGCGAAACGGCAATCAGTCTGGTGGATCGTTATCCCAACCTGTTGGTGACGCAAACCCTGTCCAAGTCACGTTCGCTGGCTGGTTTGCGCGTTGGTCTGGCGGTCGGGCATCCGGACCTGATCGAGGCGCTGGAGCGGATCAAGAACAGCTTCAACTCCTATCCGCTGGATCGTCTGGCGATTGTCGGTGCGGCGGCGGCGTTCGAGGATCGCGAGTATTTTGACAAGACCTGCCGTCTGGTGATCGAGAGCCGTGAGTGGGTGATTGCGCAATTGCAGGCCAAGGGGTTTGAAGTGTTGCCGTCGGCGGCGAACTTCATTTTCGCCCGGCACCCGCAGCATGATGCGGCGGGACTGGCGGCCAAGCTGAGGGAGCAGGGCGTGATCGTACGGCACTTCAAGCAGGAGCGGATTGCGCAGTTTTTGCGGATTTCGATTGGTACGCCGGAGCAGAATCGGGCGTTGATCGATGGGTTGGGTGAGATATGATTTTATAGTCCCTTATTATCGATAGCGAAGCGCCTGTCTTGTTTTGGTTTATCCAAGAACAGGCGCTGATCTTTCATTTGAATTAAGGGTCTGTAGTGAGTTCAAAGTCTCCGGATACTTTTATTGTTTTTGTGCCGTTTTCCTCTTTCCCATCAAATGAAACGTGGCCCGTTATGTGTTTATGGAGTGTTTTGAATGTTGCTGTCTGTTTTCCCGTAATCGCAATGTAACGTACACCCTGGTAATGGAGTGCCCACTTCTCAGGCAGCCCTATAACGTCATCGGGATATGTCCAGTTGTATTCTTTGTCAACTACTACAGCGTTGGGGTATGAGATGTAAATGGCGTCTATATCAGAATCCCCAGGCCCTATATGTTTTCCTGCTGACATGAGTCCGCCTGCCGGAACTTTAAGTATGTATTGGTATTGTTCGTAAACTTGTTCAATCTCATTTATTTTCAGGGTGAATTTGCCATTTGCGTTTTTTTTGTGTTTAGTTGATCGCGACGAAGTTGTTGGTTTCATGATGCTTAGTTCCTTTGGCTGGTTTGTTACAAACTGCTTTTAATGTACGCGCCAATGGCAACGAAACAACTGTCAGATCTGACAGGTTTTCATAACTTTTTGTGTTGCTATCGAGTGCGAGTTGATCTAAAGCTTTTAGGTCAACGAACATTCGACTTTCGGGATTTCGATCAGAATGGCGGAGCAGAATCCGTCGTTCATCGACGGGCTAAAGGATTGAGCCTGCTGGCGATGGCGGATTGACTTACCCGGCGCCGTCGCGAGCAGGCTCGTTCAGGGGAATTGTGGTGATTATTCGTGATGCTGCTCGCCGAGGAAAGTCAGTGAGGTGAACAACCCACGACTATCCACATCCGCACTGCCCTTCACCGGCACTTCTACCTGCGCCGCAATCACATTCAACCCTTCATTCCTCACTAACACCTGCGCCCGACCATCCTTGTCAGTCTCGGTGCTCAACGTGTTCGGCGCGCTGCGATAGTCGCCAATCAACTTCACCCCGGCCGCCGGTTTGCCATCGAGCAACACCCGCACCGGCAATGACTTGCCCGGCCCAACCGTCAGCGGATCAACCTCCGGCAGAATCAGCAACTTGATCTGATCAAGCTTGGGCAACTTCGCCCCCGGCTGATAAATTGCCAGACTGTATTTAAACGTCTCGGTTGCCTCGACAGCGCCCGGCACTTTGCTGCGGCCTTCGTTGATCCACTTCTTGTCGGTGTTTTGCGACCACATGCCGTTATTCAATGCGACGGCCATGACCGCCGGCGACTTCAAGGGCTTCAAGCGTGCGTGATCCGCCAGACGCTCGACGCTGACCGGAATCATCTTGCCGCTCGCGTCATAAGCCCACGCGCCGCTGATTTTCTGTGCCTTGAACGCGTTGTCTTCAGCGCCATGGCCATAAACCACTTCGATATTGCCGCGCCGTTGTTCGGTCCACAGGCCATGAGCCGAGACTTCCCCTACGAACAGCGCTGCGATGAGTACAAAGGTTTTGCCGTATTGCATGGTGACGTCCTTTTACAGGTTGAGAGTCAGGCTGACAGTGAAATTGCGCGGCTCGCCGGGATTGACCCAGTAGTTGCTGTAAGAGCGCTCGTAATACTTCTCGTCGAAGAGGTTGTTCAGGTTCAGGCCGACGGTGACGTTGTCGCTGGCCTTGTAATGCGCGAGCAGGTCGACGGTCTGGTAGGCCGGTAATTCGAAGTCGCTGCCGGATTCTCCGGAGCGGTCGCCGACATAAGTGAACGCTGCGCCGACGTCCGAGCCGCGCAAATGACCATCCTGAAACTCATAAACCCCGAGCAGGCTGCCGCTGCGTTTGGCCACGCCGAGGATGCGACTGCCGGTGGGAATGACTGCGTCGCCCTTGGTCACTTCTGCGTCAATGTAGGCAAAGGCACCAATGACTCGTACAGCGTCGGTGACCTGTCCGGTGACTTGCAGGTCGAAACCACGACTGCGCGCCTTGCCCATCGCGCGGCTGGTGTCGGTGGCCGGATCGAGGGCGAGGACGTTTTCCTTGTCGATGTGGAAGAAGGCGAGGGTGCTGCTCAGGCGTTCGTCGAACAACTCGTTCTTGATGCCGACTTCGTAACCGACGCTTTCTTCCGGGTCGAAGGATTTGCCGGAGGCGTCGAGGCCGTTATTCGGTTTGAACGAGGTTGACGCATTGGCGAACAAGCCGGTATCCGGTGTCAGTTGATAGAGCAGGCCGGCGCGTTGAGTCAGAGCGTCGTGGCGCTGCTGGCTTTTCGCATTACGGCTGTGGTCGTCGATGCGCTGGTCGAAATGCTCGAAGCGCGCGCCGATCATCCCGCGCAGTTTGTCGGTGAAGACGATTTGATCCTGCAGGTTCAGTGCATGACTTTCGACCTGTTCGAAGAAGTCAGTGCCCGAGCGTGCGCCGTTGGGTTTCGGCTGGCCGTAGATCGGCTTGTAGATGTCGATGGCGTAGGGGCCGCCGGCAATGTTGGTGACGCGCTCGTTCTTGCGGAAGTTTTCGTATTCGGTTCCGATCAGCAGTTCGTGCTGCCACGGGCCGAGGTCGAACAGGCCGCGCAGCTCAAGCTGGGTAATGCTGTCGTGCCAGGTTGTGTCGCGCTCGCGATAGCGGCGGTTGACGGTGTGGCCATCGGCGTTCAACGGGCGGGATTCGGAGGCGTCACCCCAGAGTTTGCCTTCCTTGTAGTGGCTGGCCAGACGCAGCTTCCAGTTATCGTTGAGGTGATGTTCGAGCGTCGCCTGAAGCAGATTGTTGTGGTTATCGATGTTGCCGTCGTTGGGTTCACCGAGAAACGTCGAGCGCGAAACGCCGCTCCACTTGTTGTTCGGCGCGACGATACCGCGATCAAACGTGGAGCTCTGACGGACGATCTCGCTTTCCACCAACAGCGACGTGTCCGGGTTCAATTGCCAACTGATCGACGGCGCGACGAACACACGCTTGCTGTCGACGTGATCGCGAAAACTGTTGTTGTCTTCGACTGCAAGGTTGATTCGCGAGAGCACATTGCCCTGATCATCCAGCGGTGTGTTGAGGTCCAGCGCGGTGCGATAACGGTCCCAACTGCCGGCGCTGGTTTGCAACGTCGTGAACGCTTCGGGCTGCGGTTTCTTGGTGACGATGTTTACCGTGCCGCCGGGATCGCCTCGGCCATACAGACTGGCGGCGGGGCCTTTGAGCACTTCGATGCGCTCGATATTGGCTGCATCCGGTGTGCTCGGATAACCACGATTGGCGCTAAAGCCGTCCTTGTAGAACTCCGATGTGGTGAAACCGCGCACGCTGTATTCGTACAGCGTCAGGCCGCCGAAGTTGTTTTGCTTGGATACGCCGCCGGCGAAATCCAGTGCGCGCTCGACGCTGGTGCTGCCCAGATCCTTGAGCACGCTGGCCGGTACGACGCTGATGGCTTGAGGAATATCGCGGATCGCGGTGTCGGTTTTTGTTGCGCTGGACGAGCGGGTGGCGCGATAGCCCTTGACCGGACCGGTCGGCGATTCGTAGTCGGAGATGACGCTGATGGCGTCGAGTTCAAGCGGCTTGGGCTCTTCGGCGAAGGCTGGATCGACCAGCAGACCAAGACTCAGGCCGAGCAGGGAGGCCTTTGTTCGAGACGACATGTTATGTTGTTCCAATTATTAGAATTGAAACAATATAACATGCCTGTTGAGAATGTCTTTTATTCGCGCGGCTGGCGCGAAAAAAGTTTTATTCTTCTTTTTCTTTCACCGGCGCCGGTGGTGGGCGCAGGCCGATTTCAGCGGTGAGCTTGATCTCTTTGCCGTTGCGCATCACCTGAATCGTCACCTTGTCCGTCGGTTTGATCCGTGCAACCTGGTTCATCGAACGACGGCCATCGCCCGCAGGCTCGCCATCGATGCTCAGAATCACGTCGCCCAATTGCAGGCCGGCCTTCTGCGCCGGGCCATCGCGGAAGATCCCCGCCACGACAATCCCCGGACGCCCGGACAGACCAAACGACTCAGCCAATTCCTGGGTCAGCGGTTGCACTTCAATGCCCAGCCAGCCACGAATCACCTGACCGTGTTCGATGATCGACTTCATCACTTCCATCGCCAGTTTCACCGGAATGGCAAAACCGATGCCCTGCGAGCCGCCGGACTTGGAGAAGATCGCCGTGTTGATGCCGGTGAGGTTGCCGTTGGCATCGACCAGCGCGCCGCCGGAGTTACCCGGGTTGATCGCCGCGTCGGTCTGGATGAAGTCTTCGTAGTTGTTCAGGCCCAACTGATTACGCCCGGTGGCGCTGATGATGCCCATGGTCACGGTCTGGCCGACGCCGAACGGGTTGCCGATGGCCAGTGCGACGTCGCCGATGCGGATATTGTCGGAGCGGCCGACGGTGATCGCCGGCAGGGTTTTCAGATCGATCTTCAACACCGCGAGGTCGGTTTCCGGGTCGCTGCCGATGACGCGGGCGAGGGTTTCGCGACCGTCCTTCAGGGCCACGACGATTTGGTCGGCGCCGCTGGTCACGTGGTTGTTGGTCAGGATGTAGCCTTCCGGGCTCATGATCACGCCGGAGCCGAGGCTCGACTCCATGCGTTTCTGCTTCGGCGAGTTATCACCAAAGAAGCGGCGGAACTGCGGATCTTCAAACAGCGGATGCGCGGGTTTGTTGATGACTTTGGTGGTGTACAGGTTGACCACCGAAGGTGCGGCGATGGTCACCGCATCGGCATAGGACACCGGCCCCTGCTGCACGCTGGTGGTTTGCGGGGCCTGTTGCAGGTTGACGTCGAGGCTCGGCAGCCCGACCCACTGCGGGTAACGCTGAATAATCAACAGAGCGATAAGCACGCCGGCCAACAACGGCCAGCCCATAAAACGCAGCGCCTTGAACATTAAGCACGTCCTGGAAGAGTTGCAGGCGGGGTCAGACCGCCCATAATGTCGCGCATTATACGAGGCCGCGCGAGCCTCTGAACGGGATATTTAGGAGTCTTTCATGGCCGTTGCCCTCAGCACCCTCGTCGAAGAAGCCGACCGTTACCTCGGCAGTGCGAAAATTGCCGATTATTGCCCGAATGGATTGCAGGTCGAGGGCCGTCCGCAAGTGATGCGCATCGTCAGCGGCGTCACGGCCAGTCAGGCGTTGCTGGACGCTGCCGTTGAGGCCGGGGCCGATCTGGTGCTGGTGCATCACGGTTACTTCTGGAAGGGCGAGAACCCGTGCGTTACCGGCATGAAGCAGCGCCGATTGAAGACCTTGCTCAAGCACGACATCAGTCTGCTCGCTTACCACTTGCCGCTGGATTTGCATCCTGATGTCGGCAATAACGTGCAACTGGCGCGTCAACTGGATATCACTGTTGAGGGCCCGCTGGATCCGGACAATCTTAAAATCGTTGGTCTGGTCGGGTCTTTGAAAGAGCCGATGACCGCGCGCGATTTCGCCCGCAAGGTGCAAGAAGTCATGGGCCGCGAACCGTTGCTGATTGAAGGTAATCCGATGATCCGCCGGGTCGGCTGGTGCACCGGCGGCGGTCAGGGCTATATCGATCAAGCCGTCGCCGCAGGCGTCGATCTCTATCTGAGCGGTGAGGCTTCCGAACAGACCTTCCACAGCGCCCGCGAGAACGACATCAGCTTCATTGCCGCCGGCCACCACGCGACCGAGCGCTACGGCGTACAGGCGCTGGGCGACTACCTGGCGAAACGTTTCGCCGTCGAGCACATCTTCATCGATTGCCCGAATCCGATCTGAATCCACCGCAAATCCCCTGTAGGAGTGAGCCTGCTCGCGATAGCGGAGTGTCAGTCACCGTTATGTCGAATGTGACAAAGCTATCGCGAGCAGGCTCACTCCTACAGGGGGGCATCGGCCGAACTGGTAGGCATATTCATATACCCTTTCGATCTAGTTGGCGTCCTGATTAGAAGAGGCCGCTGTGCTAGGATTTCTCGCTCGAACACGGCCCGCTGGCCGTTCATAAGAAAGTTTTCGTGAGTAGCCATGGTCGACAAACTGACGCATCTGAAACAGCTGGAGGCGGAAAGCATCCACATCATCCGCGAGGTGGCCGCCGAGTTCGATAACCCGGTGATGCTGTACTCCATCGGTAAAGACTCCGCCGTGATGCTGCACCTGGCACGCAAGGCGTTCTTCCCGGGCAAACTGCCGTTTCCGGTGATGCACGTCGACACCCGCTGGAAATTCCAGGAGATGTACAAGTTCCGCGACAAGATGGTCGAAGAACTGGGCCTGGACCTGATCACCCACATCAACCCCGATGGCGTGGCGCAGAACATCAACCCGTTCACCCACGGCAGCGCCAAGCACACCGACATCATGAAAACCGAAGGCCTGAAACAGGCACTCGACAAGCATGGTTTCGACGCAGCGTTCGGCGGCGCCCGTCGCGATGAAGAGAAATCCCGTGCCAAAGAGCGCGTGTACTCGTTCCGCGACAGCAAGCACCGCTGGGACCCGAAGAACCAGCGCCCGGAGCTGTGGAACGTCTACAATGGCAAGGTCAACAAGGGCGAATCCATCCGCGTATTCCCTCTGTCGAACTGGACCGAGCTGGACATCTGGCAGTACATCTACCTCGAAGGCATCCCGATTGTGCCGTTGTACTTCGCCGCCGAACGCGAAGTGATCGAGAAGAACGGCACGCTGATCATGATCGACGACGAGCGCATCCTCGAGCACCTCTCCGATGAAGACAAAGCGCGCATCGTCAAAAAGAAAGTGCGTTTCCGCACCCTTGGCTGCTACCCGTTGACGGGTGCCGTGGAGTCCGAGGCTGAAAGCCTGACGGACATCATCCAGGAAATGCTCCTGACGCGAACTTCCGAGCGCCAGGGCCGTGTCATCGACCACGATGGCGCAGGCTCGATGGAAGATAAAAAACGTCAAGGCTATTTCTAAGGGGCTGTCATGTCGCATGTTTCTGATTTGATCAGCGAGGACATCCTCGCCTACCTGGGCCAGCACGAACGTAAAGAGCTGCTGCGCTTTTTGACTTGCGGTAACGTCGATGACGGCAAGAGCACCCTGATCGGGCGCCTGCTGCACGACTCGAAAATGATCTACGAAGATCACCTCGAAGCGATCACCCGCGACTCGAAGAAAGTCGGCACCACCGGTGACGATATCGACCTGGCATTGCTGGTCGACGGTCTGCAGGCCGAGCGGGAGCAGGGCATCACCATCGATGTTGCCTACCGCTATTTCTCCACCGCCAAGCGCAAATTCATCATCGCCGACACCCCCGGCCATGAGCAGTACACCCGCAACATGGCCACCGGTGCGTCCACCTGTGACCTGGCGATCATTCTGGTCGACGCGCGTTACGGCGTGCAGACCCAGACCCGTCGCCACAGCTTTATCGCCTCCCTGCTGGGGATCAAGCACATCGTTGTCGCCATCAACAAGATGGACTTGAAGGGCTTCGATGAAGGCGTGTTCGAGTCGATCAAGGCTGACTACCTGAAGTTCGCCGAAGGCTTGAAGATGAAGCCGACCAGCATGCACTTCGTGCCGATGTCTGCCCTCAAAGGCGACAACGTGGTGAACAAGTCCGAGCGCTCGCCTTGGTACAAAGGCCAGTCGCTGATGGAAATCCTCGAGACCGTGGAAGTCGCGGGCGATCGCAACTTCACCGATCTGCGTTTCCCGGTGCAGTACGTCAACCGTCCGAACCTGAACTTCCGTGGTTTCGCCGGCACGCTGGCCAGCGGCATCGTGCACAAAGGCGACGAAGTCGTGGTGCTGCCGTCGGGCAAGAGCAGCCGGGTGAAATCCATCGTCACCTTCGAAGGTGAGCTGGAACACGCCGGTCCAGGTCAGGCTGTCACGCTGACCATGGAAGATGAAATCGACATCTCCCGTGGCGACCTGTTGGTGCATGCCGACAACGTGCCGCCGGTCACCGACAGCTTCGAAGCGATGCTGGTGTGGATGGCTGAAGAGCCGATGCTGCCGGGCAAGAAATACGACATCAAACGCGCCACCAGTTACGTGCCGGGGTCGATCGCCAGCATCGTCAACAAGGTCGACGTGAACACCCTTGAAGAAGGCCCGGCGAGCGCGTTGCAGCTCAACGAAATCGGCAAGGTGAAGATCGCGCTCGACGCGCCGATCGCCCTCGACGGTTACGAAAGCAACCGCACCACCGGCGCGTTTATCATCATCGACCGTTTGACCAACGGCACTGTTGGCGCCGGCATGATCGTCGCGCAACCGGTGACGCATGGTACTGCCACGCACCACGGCAAACTGGCGCACGTGGCCACGGAAGAACGTGCCCAGCGTTTCGGCCAGCAACCGGCGACCGTGCTGTTCAGCGGTCTGTCGGGCGCGGGCAAGAGCACGCTGGCTTATGCGGTTGAACGCAAGCTGTTCGACATGGGCCGTGCGGTGTTTGTGCTGGATGGTCAGAACCTGCGTCACGACCTCAACAAAGGTCTGCCACAGGATCGCGCTGGTCGTACCGAGAACTGGCGTCGTGCTGCGCACGTTGCGCGTCAGTTCAACGAAGCCGGTCTGGTGACGTTGGCTGCGTTCGTTGCACCGAGTGCCGAAGGGCGTGAGCAAGCCAAGGATCTGATCGGCAAGGATCGTCTGCTGACGGTCTACGTGCAGGCCTCGCCGGCTGTCTGCGCCGAGCGTGATCCGCAGGGTCTGTATGCCGCCGCTGGCGACAACATCCCGGGCGAATCCTTCCCGTACGACGTGCCGCTGGATGCCGATCTGGTGATCGACACGCAGACGCTGAGTCTGGAAGACAGCGTCAAGCAAGTGCTGGATCTACTGCGCAAGCGTGGCGCGATCTAAGCACTGAAGCAGCGGCAAGCTTCGAGTTTCAAGCTGCAAGAAAAAGCCCGCCGATGAGTAATCATCGGCGGGCTTTTTTATTCGGGCATACGGCGATTCGTGATCGTTCCCACGCTCTGCGTGGGAACGCAGCCCGGGACGCTCCGCGTCCCATCTAAAGCGGACGCAGAGCATCCAGTGAGGCATGCCCACGCGGAGCATGGGAACGATCATACGGAAGGGTATTCGCGGTGCATCTGTTCGAGCAGCGCATCCTTGTCCAGCCACAGCTGATTGATCCAGCCCTGAAACTGCAGGCGATACTCGCCGTCCTGATCGTAATTCTTGCCAATGAACTGCTGCGGAATCTTCAGCTCTTCAAAGTGCACCACCACATCGCGCACATTGCCGCAGAGCAAATCCCAGAACCCCGGACGTCCTGCCGGATAGTGGATGGTCACGTTGACGATCGACTCCAGCTGTTCACCCATCGCATCCAGCACAAAGGCAATGCCGCCCGCTTTGGGCTTGAGCAGATATCTGAACGGTGACTGCTGCTGTGCATGCTTGCCTTCGGTGAAGCGCGTGCCCTCGACGAAGTTGAAAATCCCCACCGGATTATTGCGAAACTTCGCGCAGGTTTTGCGCGTGGTTTCCAGGTCTTTGCCTTTCTTCTCCGGGTGCTTGGCCAGGTAGGCCTTGGAGTAGCGCTTCATGAATGGAAAGCCCAGTGCCCACCAGGCCAGACCGATCACCGGCACCCAGATCAGCTCCTGTTTGAGGAAGAATTTCAGCGGCTGAATCCGACGGTTGAGCACGTATTGCAGCACCAGAATATCGACCCAGCTCTGGTGGTTGCTGGTGATCAGGTACGAGTGCTGATAGTCGAGCCCTTGCAGGCCGCTGATGTGCCAGCGGGTGCGGCGAACCAGATTCATCCAGCCCTTGTTGTTGCTGATCCACGCTTCGTGGGTGTGGCTCATCAGCCAGCCAGCGATGCGCTGGGTGAGCGCGAACGGCAAGGCCTTGACCAGCGCCACGCAGAACAGAAACGAGCAGAGCAGAATCGTGTTGAGCGCCAACAGCAGCGAAGCGATCACGCCGCGCACGGGTGCAGGTAGAAAATCCAGCATTTACACATCCATAGGTCGGTTGGCGGCTTGAATCGCGGTGAGGGCGATGGTGTAGACGATGTCATCGACCTGCGCGCCGCGCGGCAAGTCATTCACCGGTTTGCGCAGGCCTTGCAGCATCGGCCCGAGGCTGACGCAGTCGGCGCTGCGTTGCACGGCTTTGTGCGTGGTGTTGCCGGTATTCAGATCGGGGAACACAAACACCGTGGCGCGACCGGCGACCTGGCTGTTCGGCGCCAGTTGCCGGGCCACGTCGGCGTTGGCAGCAGCGTCGTATTGCAGCGGACCGTCGATCAGCAGCGAGTGCTGTTGCTCGTGGGCGAGGAGGGTGGCCTCGCGGACTTTTTCGACTTCTTCGCCGGTGGCCGATTCGCCGCTGGAATAACTGATCATCGCCACGCGCGGGGTGATGCCGAATGCAGCGGCCGAGTCGGCGCTTTGCAACGCGATCTCGGCCAGTTCCGTAGCGCTCGGGTGCGGATTCATCACGCAATCGCCATACACCAGCACTTCTTCCGGGAACAACATGAAGAACACCGACGACACCAGCGTGCAGCCCGGCGCGGTCTTGATCAACTGCAGGGCCGGGCGGATGGTGTTGGCCGTGGTGTTGATCACGCCGGAAACGAGGCCGTCGACTTCATCCAGTGCGAGCATCATGGTGCCGATCACCACGGTGTCTTCCAGTTGCTGCTCGGCCATCGGTGCATTGAGGCTTTTGGTTTTGCGCAGGGCGACCATCGGCTCGACGTAGCGCTCGCGGATCAGGTCCGGATCGAGAATTTCCAGGCCCGGCGGCAACACGATGCCTTGAGCGCGGGCCACCGCTTCGACGTCCTCCGGTTTGGCCAGCAACACGCAGCGGGCAATCCCACGTTCCTGACAGATCGCCGCCGCTTGCACAGTGAACGGCTCGCTGCCTTCGGGCAGGACGATGCGTTTGTTCGCCGCTTGCGCGCGTTGAATCAATTGATAGCGGAACACCGCTGGCGACAGGCGCATTTCCCGTGGCGTGCCGCAACGCTGATGCAGCCATTTGGCGTCGAGATGGCTGGCGACAAAATCGGTGATGATCTCCGCGCGCTCGCGGTCGTCGATCGGGATTTCCTTGTTCAGGCCGTTGAGCAGGTTGGCGGTGTCGTAGGAACCGGTGCTCACCGACAACACCGGCAAACCAGCCTGCAAGGCGCCACGGCACAAATCCATGATGCGCGGATCGGGCAGGGTGTCGCTGGTCAGCAGCAGGCCGGCCAGTGGCACGCCGTTGATTGCCGCGAGGCTGACGGCGAGGATGATGTCGTCGCGATCGCCCGGGGTCACCACCAGTACACCGGGCTTGAGCAGCTCGACGGTGTTGCGCATGGTCCGTGCGCAGATGATGATTTTGGTCATCCGCCGGGTTTCGTAATCACCGGCGTTGAGCACTTGCGCGCCCATCAGATCGGCGACGTCGCGGGTGCGTGGCGCGTTAAGTTCAGGCTGATACGGAATGCAGCCGAGCAAGCGGAAATCACCGCTGCGCAGCAACGGCGAATGTTCCTTCAGACGCGTGGCGAAGGCGTCCATGCTCTCGTCGGTCTTGACCTTGTTGAGGATCACCCCGAGGACTTTCGGGTCTTTCGGCCCGCCAAACAATTGCGCCTGCAATTCAACCCGGCCGGACAGTTCGGCGAGTACTTCGTTTTCCGGCGCCGAGACCAGAATCACCTCGGCATCGAGGCTCTTGGCCAAGTGCAGGTTGACCCGTGCGGCATAACTGGCGCTGCGGGTCGGCACCATGCCTTCGACGACCAGCACGTCTTTGCCAATGGCCGCTTGCTGATACAGCGTGATGATTTCTTCGAGCAGCTCATCGAGCTGACCATCGCCGAGCATCCGCTCGACGTGGGCCAGGCCGAGCGGTTGCGGCGGTTTCAGACCATGGGTGCGCGCCACCAGTTCGGTGGAACGCTCAGGCCCGGTGTCACCCGGATGCGGCTGCGCAATCGGTTTGAAGAAACCGACTTTCAGCCCGGCGCGTTCAAGCGTGCGCACCAGCCCGAGGCTGATGGAGGTCAGACCCACGCCAAAATCGGTGGGTGCGATAAAAAAAGTTTGCATGCGAATTCTCTAAAGTTGCATGGCAATGGCGTCAGTCTATGTCTGGCTGACTACCGAAATTCAGTCGCCAAGGTTATCGCTAACCGAGCCTTGTGCGCACCAACCGCAGGCAAAGGGTTGGCCTATTTTTTCAATACGTTGCGCCGGGTCCAGCACCCAGGCGCGTGATTGCCATGGCGGTTGATGGCGCAGGTGCTGGGTGTGGCCACAGGAAAGCTCGACGACCCAGTGGCCGTCCTCGTCCTGATGGAAGCCTGCGATCGTCGAAACCCGTTTGTCCGGGTTGTGTTCGCTTTCGCGCGATTGCTTCGCTAAACTTGGCCTTTCTATATTCTTATGCAAAAGGTCTCGCCCCATGCTGATCGCCGCCAATAAGGCTGTCTCCATCGACTATACCCTGACCAACGACGCTGGTGAGGTCATCGACAGCTCCGCCGGCGGCGCTCCGCTGGTCTACCTGCAAGGCGCAGGCAACATCATCCCGGGCCTGGAAAAAGCTCTGGAAGGCAAAGCTGTTGGTGACGAGCTGGAAGTTTCCGTTGAACCGGAAGACGCTTACGGCGAATACGCCGCTGAGCTGGTCAGCACCCTGAGCCGCAGCATGTTCGAAGGCGTTGACGAGCTGGAAGTCGGCATGCAGTTCCACGCTTCGGCGCCGGACGGCCAGATGCAAATCGTCACCATCCGTGACCTCGACGGCGACGACGTGACGGTTGACGGCAACCACCCACTGGCCGGTCAGCGCCTGAACTTCAAAGTGAAGATCGTTGACATCCGTGACGCCAGCCAGGAAGAAATCGCTCATGGCCACGTCCATGGCGAAGGTGGCCATCACCACTGATTTTCTGCGCTAAGCTTCGAGTACTGGAGAGGCGCCTGCGGGCGCCTTTTTAGTCCGCGGCTGTCCTTGGTGACCTCGCCAAGTGGCTGTTTCGAGTAGAACACGGGAATCTTGGAGTTCGTCATGAGTGCTTTTCACGACCTTAAGTTGACAGCCCTGGATGGTCAGGAGCTACCGCTGGCGCCGTTCAAGGGCCAAGTCGTGCTGGTGGTCAACGTCGCCTCCAAATGCGGCTTGACCCCACAGTACGCGGCGCTGGAAAACCTCTATCAGCAGTTCAAAGGCAAAGGCTTCAGTGTGCTGGGCCTGCCGTGCAACCAGTTTGCCGGCCAGGAACCAGGTACCGAACAGGAAATTAAGGATTTCTGCAGCCTCAACTATGGCGTGACGTTTCCGTTGTCGAGCAAGCTTGAAGTCAACGGTCATGATCGTCACCAGCTCTACCGTCTGCTGGCGGGCGAGGGCGCGGAGTTTCCCGGTGATATCACCTGGAATTTCGAGAAGTTTCTGCTTGGCAAGGACGGTCGGGTGCTGGCCCGGTTTTCGCCGCGCACGGCGCCGGATGATCCGACCATTGTTCATGCGATTGAAAAAGCGCTGAGCTGACACAGCAAGATCAAAAGATCGCAGCCTTCGGCAGCTCCTACAGGTGACCTCAAAACCCCATGTAGGAGCTGCCGAAGGCTGCGATCTTTTGCTTTGCGTCTTTTAATCCTTAATCACCCAAATCAATAGTGCTGTTCAAAGGGTGCGCGCCTCCATATTATCGCCGTCATAAAGTCTTCTCTGTGGAGCCCTTCGATGCCCGTTCAAGCCTTGTTCAAACCGTTCCACCTCGGTGCCCTCGAACTGCCGACCCGCGTGGTCATGGCGCCGATGACTCGCTCGTTCTCCCCGGGCGGCGTGCCTAATTCGAAAGTCATCGAGTACTACCGTCGTCGCGCGGCGGCCGGTGTCGGCCTGATCATCACCGAAGGCACCACCGTCGGCCACATCGCCTCCAACGGTTATCCGAACGTGCCGCAGTTCTTTGGTGACGCGCCATTGGCCGGCTGGAAAAAAGTTGTCGACGCTGTTCACGCTGAAGGCGGCAAGATCGTTCCGCAACTCTGGCATGTCGGCAGCGTACGCCGTATCGGCACCGAGCCGGACGCCAGCGTGCCTGCTTACGGCCCGTCGGAAAAACTCAAGGACGGTCAGGTCGTGGTGCACGGCATGACCAAACAAGACATTCAGGACGTGATCGCCGCGTTCGCTCAAGCCGCCAAAGATGCACAAGGCATCGGCATGGACGGCGTGGAAATCCACGGCGCCCACGGTTACCTGATCGACCAGTTCTTCTGGGAGGGCAGCAACCAGCGTACCGACGAATACGGCGGCAGCCTGGCCAACCGTTCGCGTTTCGCCATCGAACTGATTCAAGCCGTACGTGCGGCGGTCGGCGAAGGTTTCCCGATCATCTTCCGTTTCTCGCAATGGAAGCAGCAGGATTACACCGCGCGTCTGGTGCAGACTCCGGAAGCGTTGGGTGAGTTTCTCAAGCCGCTGTCCGACGCTGGCGTGGATATTTTCCACTGCTCGACGCGGCGTTTCTGGGAGCCGGAGTTCGATGGTTCCGAGCTGAACCTGGCAGGCTGGACCCGCAAGCTCACCGGCAAGCCGACCATCACCGTCGGTAGCGTCGGTCTTGATGGCGAGTTTCTGCAGTTCATGGTCAACACTGACAAGGTCGCGCAACCGGCCAGTCTGGAAAACCTGCTGGAGCGCTTGAACAAGGAGGAATTCGATCTGGTGGCGGTGGGCCGTGCGCTGCTGGTCGATCCGGACTGGGCGCAGAAAGTCCGCGAAGGGCGTGAGCAGGATATTCTGCCGTTCAGCCGCGAGGCGTTGATGACGCTGGTTTAACCAGCGGCTGCACTGACGCCATCGCGAGCAGGCTCACTCCTACAATTGGAATGCATTTCCCCTGTAGGAGTGAGCCTGCTCGCGATGGCGTTCTCCAAGTCGCTTGGATTCAAGGCAATGTCTGCGCATTCGGCACCACTTGCTCCCCCACACAAGCCCCGCGCAAATGCTTTTCAAACTGCTCGATAACCGCCGGCCAGCCCTGGCGACTCGCATGCTGCCGCGCATTCAGGCGCACGCAACGCAACGTCTCATCCTCCTCCAGCAACCACGCCGCCGCCTCGCAAAACGCCTGCTCATCACCCGGCATCGCCAACACGCCGTTGTAACCGTGGCGAATGTGCTGCGCCGCCGCAGCCTGATCGTAAGCCACCACACCCAGTCCCGAGGCGAGTGCTTCCAGTACCACATTGCCGAAGGTTTCGGTCAGACTCGGAAATAGAAACAAATCTCCAGACGCATAGTGCGCCGCCAACGCCTCACCGCGCTGTGCACCGCAGAAGATTGCCTCGGGCAATTGCTTTTCCAGCGCGAGCCGTTGCGGCCCGTCACCGACCACGATCAGTTTCAGATTACGCTGTGGATAAGTGCTACGCAGTGTTTCGAAACTGCGCTTGAGCAGGCCGAGATTTTTCTCCGGCGCGAGCCGTCCTACGTGAATCACCGCAATGTCCTGCTCGGACAGGCCCCATTGCTCACGCAAGGCATTCAGCCGTTTGCTTGGATGAAACAACTGGCTGTCGACACCGCGCGACAACAGCGCCAAACGCTCGAAGTGGCGCCGCTCCAGTTCCAGGCGTTGGCTGACACTCGGCACCAGGGTCATGGCCGAGCGATTGTGAAACCAACGCAGATAATGCGTGAGCATCCGCGTCAGCAGACCGAGCCCGTACTGGCTGGTGTATTGCTGAAAGTTGGTGTGAAACCCGCTGACCACCGAAATCCCCAGACGCCGCGCCGCCCGCAGCGCCGACAACCCGAGCGGGCCTTCCGTGGCGATGTACAGCACATCCGGGCGCTGACGTTTCCAGCGCCGCAGCAGTTTGTGCATCGACGACTGACCCCATTGCAACCCTGGATAGCCCGGCAGCGGCCAGCCCCGGCACAGCAGCAACGCATCGTCTTCACTGTGTTGCGGATCGCCAGCCTGACGCGGGCGCACCAGTTCCACTTGGTGGCCACGCGCGCGCAGCCCATCGCACAAGCGGCCAAGAGTATTGGCCACCCCGTTGATTTCCGGTGGGAAGGTTTCGCTGATCAGGGTGATGTGTAGAGCTGTCGTCATGACCTCAGTGTCGGCTGAGGCCATGTCGTGCTTGTGACGTTCGGATGATGGATTTGTGACGCGCCTCGTCAGCGGCTTAGCGTTGCGTTACCAGATTCTCAGCACCACGCTCACGCACCCAGAACAACGTTGCCCCGGCCACGGCCGCCGGCATCATCAGGATGTTAACCACCGGAATCAGCAACACCAGATAGACGATTCCGCCAAAACTCATGCTCTGCCAGCGCTTCTGCCGCAGCCAGGCGAGCATTTCGTTCCAGCCCAGTTTGTGGTTGTCCGCCGGGTAGTCGATGTACTGGATCGCCATCATCCACACGCCGAACAACAACCACAGCGGTGCGGCAATGATGTTCACCACAGGGATGAACGAGAGAATGAACAGGCCGATGGCGCGCGGCAGGAAGTAGCCCAGTTTGCGCATTTCCCGTGCAAGGGTGCGCGGGACCATGGCGATCAACTCGCCCCAGCTGAACGCCGGGAAATCATCAGTGCCGCGCACCACCACTTCGACTTTCTCCGCGAGAAAACCGTTGAACGGTGCGGCGATCACGTTGGCGAGCATGGTGAAGGTGAAAAACACCATCAATGCCACCAGCACCACAAACAGCGGCCAGAGTACGTAGCTGAGGAAACTCAGCCATTCGGGCAACGACGGCATCAGCGTATCGACCCACAGGCTGAACTGGTGGCCGGCCAGATAGATCAATCCGACGAACAGCACCAGGTTGATCGCCAGCGGCAATAACACGAACAGGCGCAAGCCTGGGCTCAAGACCAGTTTGAGGCCTTCGCGCAGGTATTGCGGGCCGGACAGAACAGGGGCGGGCATAAGGTGCTCCGAGCAAGGGAAAACGCGCCGACCTTACCGACTTTGCACCGGGGGCGAAAGCGCGGCAGAGCGATCGACATTCACTGTAACAAAGACGTCCATCTCGTCATTGTGTCGGCATAGAGACCACCTATGAGCTGGATTGTTAAACCGTATTTCCTTAATCTTGCCCCCCTCGATACGCTGCACCCAACTTTTTACAGGACTGTCGAGCTCAAGCCTTCCCCAAGGTTTTCCACAGTCCTTTTTTATTCCCGCCGGCATTGCGGCGATCCGGGCCTGTTTTTCCGCCCGGTCAACAGGAGCAGGTCATGTCTGAAGTCCGTCATTCGCGAGTGATTATTCTCGGTTCCGGCCCTGCCGGTTACAGCGCTGCGGTATACGCGGCCCGCGCCAACCTCAAGCCACTGCTGATCACCGGCATGCAGGCTGGCGGTCAACTGACCACCACCACTGAAGTCGACAACTGGCCGGGCGATGTCCACGGTCTGACCGGTCCGGCACTGATGGAACGCATGCGCGAGCACGCCGAGCGTTTTGAAACCGAGATCGTTTTCGATCACATCAACGCCGTCGACTTCGCTGCCAAGCCTTACACCCTGACCGGCGACAGCGCGACTTACACCTGCGACGCCCTGATCATCGCCACCGGCGCCAGCGCGCGTTACCTGGGTCTGCCGTCGGAAGAGGCGTTCATGGGCAAAGGCGTTTCGGCCTGCGCGACCTGCGACGGTTTCTTCTACCGCAACAAACCTGTTGCCGTGGTCGGCGGCGGCAACACGGCTGTTGAAGAAGCACTGTATCTGGCCAACATCGCCAGCACCGTGACCCTGATCCACCGTCGCGAAACCTTCCGCGCCGAGAAGATCCTGATCGACAAGCTCAACGCTCGCGTGGCCGAAGGCAAGATCATCCTCAAGTTGAACGCCAACCTGGACGAAGTCCTGGGCGACAACATGGGCGTGACCGGTGCGCGTCTGAAGAACAACGACGGCAGCTTCGACGAAATCACTGTCGACGGCGTGTTCATCGCCATCGGCCACACCCCGAACACTTCGCTGTTCGAAGGCCAGTTGACCCTGAAAGACGGTTATCTGGTGGTGCAGGGCGGCCGTGACGGCAACGCGACTGCAACCAGCGTCGAAGGCATCTTCGCCGCCGGTGACGTGGCTGACCACGTTTACCGCCAGGCCATCACCTCGGCCGGCGCCGGCTGCATGGCGGCACTGGACACCGAGCGTTACCTGGACGGTCTGCAGAACGCTTCGTTCTAAGATCGCAGGCATAAAAAAACCGGCCAGATTGGCCGGTTTTTTTGTGCCCGAGAATCACAGTCACCACGGATCAAATGTGGGAGCGAGCCAGCTCGTGAATGCGGTGTATCCGTCGACATCAATGTTGAATGTCAGTCCGTATTCGCGAGCAGGCTCGCTCCCACAGGGATTTTGTGTGGATAGAGGGATCAGCGGCGGGTCAGGGGTTGCGCGGTGAATTTGACGCCGGCCAGGCCGTGTTGGATCAACGCACGAATATTGCCGTGATCACTGCCCTCAGGGGTCGCGACCACCGAACGATAATGCTCGCCGAACGCCAACAGCGCTTCCTCATCGCTCAGACCTTCCAGCAGCGCCAGACCCAAGGTCTTGCACGAACCTTCGTTCTGCCCGGCGGCACTTTCCACGCCACCGTTGTTGAACGCCTGCGGCTGATAATCGTAGCCGGCGGCGATGAAGGCCAGGGTGCCGGCGAAAGCGTGTTCGCCGCTGTTGAGGCTGGCGCGCAGGGTGTTGAGGTCACTCATGGGTTTTTCCTTTGGCGAACGCTGCTTGCTGTTCAGCGTTGGCTTCTTGCTGAAATTGGGCTTTCCACTCGGCGTACGGCATGCCGTAAACCACTTCGCGGGCGTCATCGAGGCTGACCTCGATCTGGCGCTCGTCAGCTTCGGCCTTGTACCACTTCGACAGACAGTTGCGGCAGAACCCGGCAAGGTTCATCAGGTCGATGTTCTGTACATCCTTGCGGCTGTCCAGGTGTGCGACCAGCCGGCGGAAGGCGGCGGCTTCGAGTTCGAGGCGTTGTTGCTCGTTCATGGGAGTCTCTGCGAGACAGCTTCAAGCGACGAGCTTCAAGCTGCAAGATGGTTGGCGGTGATACCAAGTTTACAGCTTGGTGCTTGAAGCTTGAAGCTCGCGGCTCGCTGCAAGCGTGATTGACACCGATTCGGCAAAACGCAGCGCATGCGGCTTGTCGACTTCGACTTCGGCGTACAGCACCGAGCCGTTGCTCATTACCAGATCGAGCAGCTCCTGAGTCAGGCGTTCGAGCAGTGCAAAGCGGTTGCCTTCGACGTGGGCGATGATCGCTTTGGTGATCGTGCGGTAGTTCAGCGCGTGGTCGATGTCGTTGTCACGCACCGCTTCCTGCGCGGCATACAGGATGGTCAGGTTGATCAGCACATCCTGCTTGTTGAGGATTTCGTCCTCGTTGATCCCGATAAAGGTGCGCAAGCGCAGATCCTTGACCCGGATGCGCGCCATTCCCGGTTGAAGTTGTGGCATTTACTTGCTCCGTCCAATCAATTGCAGGAACTCCTGACGGGTGTTGCTCGACTCGCGGAACGCGCCGAGCATGACCGAGGTGTTCATGGTCGAATTCTGTTTCTCGACACCGCGCATCATCATGCACATGTGCCTGGCCTCGATCACCACGGCGACCCCGGCGGCTTCGGTGACCTGTTGCACCGCATCGGCGATTTGCCGGGTGAGGTTTTCCTGAATCTGCAGGCGCCGGGCGAACATGTCCACCAGTCGCGCGATCTTCGACAGACCCAGTACTTTGCCCGTCGGAATATAAGCCACATGGGCCTTGCCGATGAAGGGCAACAGGTGATGTTCGCACAACGAGTACAACTCGATGTCGGCGACGATGATCATTTCGTCGCTGTCGGAGGCAAACAGCGCGCCATTGACGATCTCGTCGACGCTCTGTTCGTAACCGTGACACAGGTATTGCATGGCCTTGGCCGCGCGCAGCGGGGTGTCGAGCAATCCTTCACGATCGGGATCTTCACCGAGGCCGATGAGGATTTCGCGGTAATTCTCGGGCAGTGAGCGGGCCATGGAAATCCTCGCAGGCAGGCGTTATTTGAGGTGCCGTCCGCCGTTGACGGTCAGGGTCGTACCGGTGACATAGGGGTTGTCGAGCAGATAGCGCAGGCTCTGGTAGACCACTTCGCTGCCGGGTTCGATGCCCAGCGCGGATTTGGCCAGGGCCTTGGCGCGGTACGCCGCGTCGTCGTCGGGATTGAACAATAGCAGGGCTGGTGCGATGCCGTTGACCTTGATCGCCGGCGCATAGCGAGCGGCGAAGGACAGCGTCAGGCTGTCGAGCCCGGCTTTGCTGGCGCAATAGCCGATGTGCTTGCTGCTGCCTTTGCGAGTGACATCGTCGCTGATATGGATGATGTCGGCGGGCGTCGAGCGCTGCAGCAATTCGCCACAGTGCAGATTGATCAGATACGGCGCGAGCATGTGCAGGTTGAACATGCGCGTGAACGCTTCGGCTTCGCTGTCCGGAATTTCGGCCAGCCACTCGGAGGCGTTGTGCACGATGGCGCGCAGGCGGTCGGTGTGGGTTTTCAGTTCGTTGATGAAGGCGAGAATCCCGGCTTCGCTGGAGAAGTCCGCGAACAGGCCGGCGGCGCCCAGATCTCGTAGCGTCTGTACGCCGGGGCGTTCGCTGCGGTAGGTGAAGATGACGCGATAGCCGTCCTCGAGTAACCGCTGCGCGCAATGCAGGCCGACACGCTGGCCAGCACCGGTGATGAGGATCGGGGCGGAGGAATCAGGCATGAACGGCTCGCATCGAGGTGGGAGCAAAAACTATAACAGCGACATGGCTTGCCCACCTATCGTCGGCTGTCCCCATTACTGTGGGAGCGAGCCTGCTCGCGAAAGCGGTGTCTCAGTCGACATCAATGTTGAAGGTCAGTCCGTATTCGCGAGCAGGCTCGCTCCCATACAGAGATCATCGATTCTGTGCGGAAGACGTCACTGGCAACGGGCGCACCGGCGTGCTGTTCAGCCAGTTCGCGAGCAACCGCGTCGACAGCGGAATAAAGAGGTAAACCATCAGCGGCGTCAGGCACGCCGTGCTGATCAACACACGCGGCAACAAACTCATGTCAGCGAGCAACGGCCCGAGGACAAAGTTGAACAGCAATGACACCGGAAAGAACGCCAGCCAGATCGCGACAGCCTGCTTCCAGCGCGGTGGCCGCTGACCGGCTGCGCCAAACCAGCCTTCGATGCCGCTGACCCGATGTTCCTTGGGGTGGGCAAACAGGTCGCTGCCACGATCCAGCCACGCCGTGCGCGAAGCCGAATGCTCCCACGCATGCAGCGTCTGTTCATCGACGAAACGGAAAATGATTTGAAACTCGTTATCACCGGGCGGCGGAGCGAGCACGCCAGAGCCGAGATAACCGGGAAAGTCAGTGGCCAGTTGTTCGCCTTCGCGCAGCCAGGCGATCAAATCCTGATAACGGCCGTCGGCGACGCGACGGGCAACCATCAGCGTGACGGGGGAAGTAGACATTTTGTATCTCCGTATTTCGAGTGCGTCACTCCGGGTAGGAGTTTCGCCTGACGCAGAGCCGGGGTAGAGGCCTGCGTTTTTCAACAAGCAAGGATTATTCCGGTTTTTCACGATTAAACCAGCGACTTTCGTCGCATTTCATCACTTGAACCCCATTGGGGCATAAGCGTTAGAATGGGATCCAATTGAACCGACATGGAAGTTGAACGCCATATGCCTGTCATCACGGATGCAAGCCCCGCTTCGCAGGCATCTGTCGCGCTCGAGCGTGCCGATCTGTTCCCGATCCGTGAGGTCGCACGCCTGACCGGTGTCAACCCGGTGACCTTGCGTGCCTGGGAGCGGCGCTATGGTTTGATTCAGCCAACGCGCACCGAAAGTGGGCATCGGCTCTATTCGATGACCGATATCGAGCGCGTGCGCAGCATCGTCGACTGGATTGATCGCGGTGTCGCCGTGAGCAAGGTCGGCAAGATCCTCGCCAAGACCGAGCCGATGAAAGTGCTGGCGCACATCATCCCCGATGATCTGGTGCAGGCCGATTACCTGCAGTGGCAGGAGCAGATTCAACAGGCGGTCAGTGCATTTGATGATCAGCAAATGGACCGCGTCTATGGGCAGATTTTCTCTTCCTACGCACTGCCCGTGGTATTTCAGGACATCCTCATGCCGTTGTGGCTGCAATTGTTGCAGCGCCAGGAGGCTTTCGGGCAAACCAGCGAGTGGCTGTTCTTCGATGGATTCCTGCGGGCGCGGGTGTTGCAGCGGATTGTCATGCTGCGCGGCACGCAACCGCGTCGAGTGATCGTCAGCGCGCTGGCCGGGCAATGTCGGGAACTGGAATTGCTGGTGGCGGCGCTGTTTCTCAGCGATAGCAATGCCGGTGTCAGGGTGTTGACCACGGGGCAGCCGTTCGATGAATTGACGCTGGTGTGCGAAAAGATCAAACCTGATGCACTCGTGCTGTTTTCCAATCATGCGCCCAGCGCCGAATTGCCTCGACGTCTGAACCGGTTGGCGTTAAGCCTTGATTGTCAGTTGATGCTAGCGGGCGATGCTTCAGATCTGGCGCAGGACAGTCTGGCCGGCTCCTCTGTTGCATGTCTTGGAAACGAAGGCGCGAGCATGCGTCAGCGCATGCTGCAGTTTCTTGCAGGGAATCTTGATACCTGAAACTCAGGTGTGAAGGGCAGGATGCGTCAGGCGATGTTGCTGCAGGATGAACTGACGCAGCCGTTCGGTTTCGTCGGTATCGGTCTGGCTCAACTCGTAGGCGTAGAAACCGCTTTCGGTTTCACGTTCGAAATTACCGCGCAATGAAATCCGCTCATAACCCGAAGGGCTGAACCACAACGCGAAATGTTTGGGTGGTTTGGTCTTGTTGCGCACTTCCAGCAGCACACCTTTGTGCGAAACCTCGTGCACAAACAACATGCCCGGCTGGCCTTTGGCGTTTTCCAGAGCTACTGGCTCTTCGAGAGTCAACCGCCATGGCCGCACCATCGGGCCGTCTTCATAAATGCTCGGCACGCCAAGACGCAGATGCAACGCGTGAAACTCGTCTTCCACCAGATGCAGCGGGAAGGTCATCTGCTGGTTTTCGAAGTTGGCCTGAATGGTCACTTGCTCGTGAGCGGCCAGGCGGGTGAGCAAATCGCGGATCTGCGAACCGCCGTTAACCAGCAGACTCGACGTCGCATCCCGCACGTTCAGTTGCGGGTTGTGTTGCATGGTCTGGATGAAATCCAGCTCGTCCTGAGTGAGGAGGGCGTCGCGCTGCATGGCTAACTCAAAAGATATAGTTACAAAGTTATTGGTGATTGTAGTTAATGACAATTAGTTCGCGATTTTGTTTTGACCGTTTGTCGTTTTCACCGCAGCCAGTTCAGCTTCGAGGGCCGCGACCTGAGCTTCCAACTGCGCCACACGCTGCTGAGCCTTGACCTGAACAGTCACGTCTTTTTGTACGCCGACGAAATAAGTCTGACCGTCGTCGGCGTTTTTCACCGTTGAAAGCGACAGTTCATTCCAGAACGGCGTGCCGTCCTTGCGATAGTTGCGCAGGATTTCCCGGCACGATCCGCCGCCGCGCAACGTGTCGCGAATCAGCTCCAGGTTCTCCTGGTCGCGGTCCCCGGACTGCAGGAAACGGCAGTCCTGATAGAGGATTTCTTCGCTGGTGTAGCCGGTCAGACGTTCAAAGGCCGGATTTACATAAATCAGGATGTTGTCCTGCTCACCTTCTTTTTCAGCGACCACGATGCCGTCGTTCGACGCGTTGATCACCATTTGCAACAAGCTTGCGTTGATCATCTTTGAATCCTTTCAGAGTTGTCAGTGGCTCGCATTCTAGAAGAACCGTAGGCGCTGTCTACTGGCCATTATCGCCAGTTGAGATTCAATCGCAGCTTTGCGTTGGAGGCTGTTACTATCGCCGCTCTTTTTTTCAGTTTCAGGATCAGATTGATGAAAGTCGCCATCCTCTCCGGTTCGGTCTACGGCACCGCCGAAGAAGTCGCCCGTCACGCCCAGAACCTGTTGAAAGCCGCCGGCTTCGAAACCTTCTACAACTCGCGTGCGAGCCTCGCCGACATTCAGGCGTTCGGCCCCGAAGCATTGCTCGCAGTCACCTCGACCACCGGCATGGGCGAATTGCCCGACAACCTGCAACCGCTGTATTCGGCGATTCGCGACCAGTTGCCAGCGGCATTGCTCGGTTTGCCGGGCGCAGTGATTGCCTTGGGCGACGCCAGTTATGGCGACACCTTCTGCGGTGGTGGCGAGCAAATGCGTGAGCTTTTCGGCGAACTGGGTGTGCGCGAAGTACTAGACATGCTGCGCATCGACGCCAGCGAAAGCGTCACTCCGGAAACCGACGCCGAGCCTTGGCTGGCGCAGTTGATCGACGCGCTCAAGGGCTGATCGGCCGTTCTCGCAGCAAGTCCAGCCACGCCTGCGCCGCTTTCGACAAGTACGCGCCCCGGCGCCAGATGAACGCGATGTCCCAGCGCAGATAATCCGGCGCGCGCAAGGCCAGGCGTACAACGCCTGGCCGCACCAGACCGCGCGCGACCACGCTGGGCAACAGCACCACGCCTTGCCCCGCGGCCACCAGCGCCGCAAGAAAGTCTGCCTGACCGCTGCGTCCGCCTTCCTTCGGCGTGAAACCCAGTTGCTGACACGCCTGCAGCAAGCGGTCGTTGAGCACGAAACTGCGTTGATAGAGCAGAAAGGGCGTCTCGGCCAATTCCTCCAGACCAATCTCGCCCCGATCGGCCAGCGGATGATCCACCGGCAGCAGGGCGTCGAGTTGCTCATCGCAAAACGGCTGCCAGTCGAATTGTGGATCCTTGGGCAACAGACTGCCGCCCAATTCCAGCTCCCCGCTCAACACTGCCTGCTCGATATTGCGACTGCCACCCTCCAGCAATTGCACGCTGATATTCGGATAGCGCCGACGGTACTCGGCAAACAGTCCGGCGAACAGCGCGTCACTGCCCAGCAGTGGCAGGCCGAGACGTAACTCTCCACGCGCCAGATGACTGAGGTCGTCCAGTTCAACCAACAGCTCGTTGCGTAAACGCAGCATCGCTTCAGCGCGTTGCAGTACCACGCTGCCAGCGGCGGTCAGGCGCAACTGCGAACCGAGCCGTTCGAGCAACGGCGTGCCGAGGCTCTGCTCCAGTTGTGCGATTTGTTTACTGACCGCGGACTGGCTGATGTGCAGGGTTTTTGCGGCTTGAGTGAAACCGCCCTGGTGCATGACTTCGACAAAACTGCGCAGCTGTTTGAATTCCATTGCCTGATTCCATTTTGGAATGGTGTTGAGTCTAACAATTCGCTTCGGGGATGGCAGGCCGCTTCGTAAAATAGGCCCCTGTCAGGAGCACAATCATGAACGCCGCCCGTCTCAAACACTTTTTCCGTCTCTTTGTCGAACTCGCCGTATTACTCGGTCTCTACCTGCTCGGCTGCCAACTCGCCGCATGGCTAACCTGGCCGATTCCCGGCGGCGTGATCGGCATGGCGCTGTTGCTGTTGGCCTTCGCTTTCGGCTGGGTCAAACCGGCGGCGCTGCAATTGGGCGCGGGTTTGCTGATGGCCGAGATGCTGCTGTTTTTCATTCCGGCACTGATGAGCTTGCTCGACTACGGCGCGTTGCTGCGCAATGACGGCTGGCGGATTTTGCTGGTGATCGCGGCCAGCACTTTGATGGTGATGCTGGTGACTGCGTTCACCGTGGAACTGGCCGTGCGCGCGAGGCGTTCCCATGAAGCTTGAATGGATGCCGATGTTCTGGCTCGCCTTCACCTTGTTGGCGTATTTGTTCAGCCGCTGGATTTATCGGCGCACCGGCCGCTACGTGTTGTCACCGCTGATTCTGGTCCCGGCGCTGTTGCTGGCGCTCGCCGTGCCGCTGCACACCGCGTATGCCGAGTATTCGAGCAACACCCACTGGCTGATGCTGGTGCTGGGCCCGGTGACCGTCGCCTTCGCCGTACCGATCTGGCAGCAACGCCGATTGTTGATGCGGCACTGGTCGGCACTGATGCTGGGCATGGTTGCCGGCAGTGCGGCATCGATTGGTACGTCGTTCGGTCTGGCCAAAGCATTGGCGTTGGACAGTTCGGTGACAATGTCACTGGTGCCGCGCTCGATCACCACACCGTTCGCCATGCCGCTGGCGCAAAATCTGGGGGGCGTGCCGGAGTTGACGGCGGTGTTCGTGATGTTCACCGGCGTGTTCGGTGCGATGCTCGGCGGCGTGCTGTTGAAGTGGTTGCCGTTGCGCAGTGCCTTGGCGCGCGGGGCGCTGTTCGGGGTTGGCGCGCACGGTGCCGGCGTCAGTCGCGCCCATGAAGTGGGCGGCGAAGAGGGCTCTGTCGCCGGGCTGGTGATGGTATTGACCGGCTTGCTCAATCTGTTTGCCGCACCTTTGTTGGCGTCGTTGCTTTGACATGGATCCAAGCTGTTTGCATGAGTGACCCGCTCAGTCATCAAGCTGGCTGCCAATGCAACTACGCGATCCTCTGCGCCTGACTAGACTGCTCACACGTGCAGAACAATAAGAACGCAGAGGTGCATACAGTGAGCGTAGCCCCCGTCCAATCGTCCCTTAATGTCAAAGACCAGGTCAGCGCCGCAGAGTGGCAGACCCGGGTCGATCTCGCCGCTTGTTATCGTCTGGTCGCCGCCCATGGCTGGGACGATCTGATCTTCACGCATATTTCTGCCAAGGTGCCGGGCACCGAAGATTTCCTGATCAACCCGTTCGGTCTGATGTTCCATGAGATCACCGCGTCGAGCCTGGTGAAAGTCGATCAGGCCGGCAACAAACTCATGGACAGCCCTTACGAAATCAACCCCGCCGGCTACACCATCCACAGCGCCGTGCACGAAGTGCGGCACGATGTGGTTTGCGTGCTGCATACCCACACCGCGTCCGGTGTCGCGGTGTCGGCGCAAAAGCAGGGCGTACTGCCGATCAGCCAGCAATCATTGTTCGTGCTGTCGAGCCTGGCCTATCACGCCTATGAAGGCGTGGCGCTGAACCACGAAGAGAAGGCGCGCTTGCAGGCCGATCTGGGCGAAAACAATTTCCTGATGCTGCACAACCACGGTTTGCTGACCTGTGGCGGCACCATCGCCGACACCTTTTTGATGATGTTCACCTTCCAGCGCGCCTGCGACATTCAGGTCATGGCGCAAACCGGCGGGGCTGAACTCATCGCCATCGAACCGCAAATTCTGGCAGGCGCCAAAGCGATGATCGCTGGCGTCACCAAAAGTGCTCAAGGCATGGGTGGCGCGCTGGCCTGGCCAGCGTTGCTGCGCAAACTCGATAAACAAGACCCCGGATATAAACTCTAATGCCTCTTGCCGAGATTCCTCTGTGTGTCTGGCGTAAACGCAGCCAGGCGTTTGTCTTTCGTGGTCAGCCAATCCGTTACTGGACGGCGGGGCAGGGTGAGCCGCTGCTGCTGATTCACGGCTTCCCGACCGCCAGTTGGGACTGGCATTACCTGTGGCAGCCACTGGCCCAGCGTTATCGGGTGATCGCCTGCGACATGCTCGGCTTTGGTGATTCGGCCAAACCGCTCAATCACACCTACAGCCTGCTGGAGCAGGCTGACCTGCAACAGGCATTGCTCGCGCATTTGCAGGTTGAACAACCGGTGCATGTGCTGGCGCATGATTACGGTGACAGCGTTGCCCAGGAACTGCTCGCCCGGCACTACGAAGACAAGATCGAGGTCGCCAGTTGCGTATTTCTCAACGGCGGATTGTTTCCGGAAACCCATCGTCCGGTGTTGATGCAGAAATTGCTGCTCAGTCCGCTGGGCTGGATGATCGGCCGCGCGTTCACGCGCGATGCGCTGGTGAAAAGCTTCCGGCAGATCTTCGGCCCGCAGACCCGGCCGACTGAAAGTGAGCTGGACGATTTCTGGAGCCTGGTCGACAGCAATCGCGGGCCACGGATCATGCACAAGTTGATCAGCTACATTCCCGAACGCCGGGTGCAACGTGATCGCTGGGTGATGGCGATGCAGCGGGGCGAGATTCCGTTGCGGGTGATCGATGGTGAAGTCGATCCGATTTCCGGGGCGCACATGGTCGAGCGTTACCGCGAGTTGATCCCGGACGCGGACACGGTGCTGTTGCCGGGCATTGGTCACTATCCACAGACCGAAGCGCCGGTGCAGGTGCTCAAGCACTATCTGGCGTTTCGCGATCGTTTTGTGCTGCCACCGCGCAAAGTCGCCTGCTCCTGAAAGATCAAAGGATCGCAGCCTGCGGCAGCTCCTACACAAATCCAATGTAGGAGCTGCCGAAGGCTGCGATCTTTTGATCTTTTGTTTCTTTGACGGCCTCATCATCCCCCAACCTTATCGCACACCATTCAGCCTCCGCCGTATTCATTGTGACCAAAAGCTGTGTGCCTGACACTCAGGCTCAATACTGGCCTGCTGGAGTTGCTGCGATGAATGAGTCTGTGCGTTTCGAAGATAAAGTCGTCATCGTCACCGGAGCCGGTGGCGGCCTCGGACGCGCCCATGCATTGTTGTTTGCCAAGCAAGGCGCCAAAGTGCTGGTCAACGACCTCGGCGGCTCGACCCAGGGTGAAGGCGCCAATGCCTCAGCCGCCGACCGTGTGGTGGCGGAAATTCGTGAGGCCGGCGGTATCGCCGAAGCCAACCACGACTCGGTCACCGACGGCGACAAACTCGTACAAAACGCCCTCGACGTCTTCGGTCGCGTCGACGTCGTGGTCAACAACGCCGGCATCCTGCGCGACAAGACCTTCCACAAAATGGACGACGCCGACTGGGATCTGGTCTACCGCGTCCACGTCGAAGGCGCCTACAAAGTCACCCGCGCCGCGTGGCCACATATGCGCGAGCAAAACTATGGCCGGGTGATCTTCACCGCCTCCACCTCGGGCATCTACGGCAACTTCGGCCAGTCCAACTACGGCATGGCCAAACTGGGCCTCTACGGCCTGACCCGCACCCTGGCCATCGAAGGCCGCAAGAACAACATCCTCGTCAACGCCATCGCGCCAACCGGCGGCACGCGCATGACCGAGGGCCTGATTCCGCCGCAGGTGTTCGAGCAATTGAAACCGGAACTGGTCAGCCCGTTGGTTGTGTATCTGGCGAGCGAACAATGCCAGGAAACCTCCGGGCTGTTCGAGGTCGGTGGCGGCTGGATGGGCAAGGTGCGCTGGGAACGCAGCCTCGGCGCTGGGTTCGACCCGCGCGTAGGCTTCTCGCCGGAAGATGTCGCGGCGCACTGGCAGCAGATTTGTGATTTCGAAGGGGCGGCGCATCCGAAGGACAATATCGAGGCGCTGAAGGAAATGATGGCGAATTTGCAGAAGTATTCGTTGTAAATGGAGAACCAAGCGAGCAGGCCAAGATGCCTGCTCGCTTGGTTGTTATTCTTCAGGTTTGAAGCCAGGTTTTTCGTTGGCAGCGCGCCATTGTTTTATCGCTGTCAGCACACCAGTAGGGCTGTCTTCGACACCGTCTTCAGGATAATACAAAATATTTGTCCCATTGGGATGCTGCGATGTATCCACAATGTTATCGACTATCGCGTCGTGTTCTTTTTCTGAGGAGTAATTTCCCTCAAATAATCTGTTGATAAGGCTCGCATATTCCGACTCTGTGTACTCTTCAAGTTTGCTTTTTAGTTTGATCATGGAGTCTCGCCTTTTTTGGAATGTGCATCGATATGCTGCTTCGGTGTTAATAGGGTCAGGTTGGATATATCGTAGACTGAGCCACCCTCATTTATCGGATTGATATGGTGGATTTCAAATTTTCTTCTCTTGCCAATGTGTTCTGCAATGTCTGCACTTGGTGACAGGCCTTTGCTCATATCAATTTTGTTAATTTTAGTGAACTGATTGGCTAAGGATTTTTCGTTTGCTACGGCCTTCCAAAACGCCTTTCGAAAAGCCCTGAAACTCGAAAACTCCCGTCCTCTCAGCTTATCCGCGATCTGCATCGGAATAGGTGCACCTTGCGGTGTCGCAGCGGCCCCCAACCAATTGCCCGAAACCGGTTGTCCGATACCGCTGGCAAAGCCGGGATCCTGCCGCCGATCCCTGAACATCGTGAAAATCGGCGGGATTCCGGAGTCGACCGGAAAGACTGTAATCCATCCACCAAAACCATACAGATCCATCTCGGGAAATGGATCGATCCGTCCGCTGTCGGGTGTGACATTCGCGCCTTCATAGATTGGCAAGTCTGGATCGGCGACAGGTAATTGCGTCGAAGGATTTGGCGGTTCCAGCAACGGCGTCCAAGTGATTACAGGGCCTTTGGCGTCGGTTGCAGAGGCGGAGGAAACGTAAACGTTTTTAAGTGCGTCAAACCGCGCTGATACAACCGGCACTTTGCTGGGCACAGTCACTCCATCGGTGCTGACGACAACCACTTCGACTTTGTTGCCTATCGTCCTTGAGCCAAGCCTGACCGGCAGATCGACGTCTGCGCCTATCCTTGCCAGTTCGTAGAGATCGTCCTCCAGATCAGGAGCAAGGTCGGACAGTGGCACGCTTGCAGCAAACAGATCGCCGTTGCCCAGCTCGGAGGGAACGAGCAAAGCGGCAAATCCCACTAGCACCGGGACTGCGCTGGTCGAAATCGCTGCAATCGCGATGGTGACGGCCGAGCGCAGTGACGTTCTGAGTGCTTGTGTGGTTACCGAGTTGTGGCTTATCGCGCCGAGTGTTCCCGAGAACGCGGGGCCGAACGCCGCGTGGGAACCGAAATAAGCGAATTCAGGACTATTCCAGCGTGCTTGTGTCTGCGTGTGCCAATGGGCGTGCATGCGTGCTTGCTCAGCACGCTGCTGGGCCTCTGCCTTGGCTTGCTTGCGCGCTTGCCGCTGGCGTTTACTTTTTGCCGCTCTTGCGGCTTTTTGCTGTTGTTCAAGGCGAGCCTTTTCAATCTCCAGTTGCTTTTCCTGTTCTATGCGCAACCTTTGCACTTCAGCCTGACGTTCCGCCAATGCCGTCAATTTTGCCTGTTCAGAGGCTAATTGCCGTGCAGCAGCTTCGGCAGCGATTCGTGCTTGCTCGGCTGCCTGCCGCTGAGCCTGTGCGAGCGCAGCGAGCCGTGCTTGTTCGCGAGCCCGAACTTGCTCCTGTTCTAGGCGTGCCGCTTCGGCCAATTCTCTCTGGCGGTTTTGTTCGGCGGCGATGCGAGCATTTTCGCCAGCCACGCGCTGGGCCTCTGCCGCTGCCGCTTGTGCCTGATCATTGCCCTGCACAGCAGCCAGCCACCTGTGCACATCGATTTGCTGTTGATTAAGCAGATGAATGGTTTGCAACAGTAAATTTGCTTCGTGTGCCGCCCTGTACGATACGACCCAGGCATCAGCAATACCCAGAACATAAGTTCGTCTGCTGTGGCTGACTTTTACGTAATAGTCATGAAAGTTTTTATTAAGCGGGGAGTCCCCAAAAAACTGATTGGCTACTGCTGTTTTCTGATGATACTCGGCTGTTTTTCTGGCGATTAACGTGTGGCGAACTTGCAGCTCCCGCATGATCGCCTGCGCGGGAGGAAGCGGGTGAGTCGTGCCTTCCAGGCGTGTCGCGGCCAGCTCCTGTTCAATTGAATGGGGCATTTGCTCTGTGCGAGTTTTAAACTCGTGAGTGATTTGCGCCGTGTGGTCGTTAAATTCAGCAATATTGGCTCGAGTGGCGCTGACCGAATCGAACAGCTCCGCTGTTCGGAATGTTCGTAATAGTCGCAGGTGTTATGGGTATTCCGGCGGGTGCTATTGCCGTTGTATGGACAGCTTCGGTCAATTCCCATGGTGGAGGCTTTTGCATATTCATATCCTTTTGAATGTGCGCGATAAGTCGCCGGCAAGTCAGTGCGGCCAATAGTGACGTCCATGTCACCGGCGAGTGTTTGAGGCGTTTCAAGTTACAACAGATTTCAGGTTGCAAAATCTGAGAACTTCGTAAGTAAACAGGTTTTGTTTTGGAAGAACTTTCCAGGACTTTCAATTTGTCGGTCATCGTTCTCCTGCGAACAGAGAAACGTCCGACATTGTTCTCGGAAGTTTTTCGCTGAGTGAGGCGTTTAACTTTTCATCAGGCATAAAAAAAGGCCGCTGCAAACGCAGCGGCCAAGGTAAGACGTTGGATCAAGGAGCTACAAATCAACGTCAGTGAACACCGGGGCGATAAACCGAACTTTCGATTTATCTGAAATCTGTTGCCAATCGCTTCAGTCATTCAGCGGAGTTGGCTTCGTGCGTTACGGCGTGTCCCGTGAAAGCGCGTTCAGAATAAGGTCTTGAGCGCGTAGGAAAAATACCGATTCCGGACATGCACTGTTGCGGGGCATGCAACAGTCCCACGAACCCATGCGCACCATGCGTGGCACTGATGATCGTTCATCCAGCCGATCCATGAGCGGCGCAAAGCCCCGTCCCGCAAGGCCATTCATCCTTTCGAGCGACAATACGAATACCTCCTTGGTGCGCTTATCGACGCGGTTGCCCGGCAGTAGGGTGGGGCCTTCTGTCACTCACCGGGGAAGACGCATGACAAAAACAACAATGCGCGCCATCTTCACACCGCAGGCGCTGGCAGCCGCGGTGGCTTTGGGTTGCTGCGCCCAGGCGCAAGCGGTTGCGTTCAACATTGGCGAAATCGAGGGCACCTTCGACTCGTCGCTGTCGATCGGCGCGAGCTGGGGCATGCGCGATGCCGACAAATCGCTGGTCGGCACAGTCAATGGTGGTACCGGGCAATCCTCGACCGGTGATGACGGGCGTTTGAATTTCAAGAAGGGCGAGACCTTCTCGAAAATCTTCAAAGGTATTCACGACCTTGAACTCAAGTACGGCGACACCGGCGTCTTCGTACGTGGCAAGTACTGGTATGACTTCGAGCTGAAGGACGAAGATCGCGAGTTCAAGCCGATCAGCGACAGCGGCCGCAAGGAAGGCGCGAAATCTTCCGGCGCGCAGATCCTTGATGCATTCGTCTATCACAACTATTCCATCGCCGATCTGCCGGGCACCGTGCGCGCGGGCAAGCAGGTCGTGAGCTGGGGCGAAAGTACCTTCATCGGTAACTCGATCAACAGCATCAACCCGATCGACGTTTCGGCGTTTCGTCGTCCCGGTGCGGAGATCAAGGAAGGCCTGATTCCGGTCAACATGCTGTTTGGCTCGCAAGGCCTGACCGATCAACTGACCGTTGAAGGTTTCTACCAGCTGGAGTGGGACCAGACCGTTCTCGACAACTGCGGCACCTTTTTCGGTGTCGACGTCGCGGCGGACGGTTGCAATAACGGCTACACCGTCGGTAACCCGGCGATCGCGCCGCTGGTGCCGTTGACCACCGCGTTCGGGCAAGGCATTCAAGTGACTCGCGAAGGTGTGGTGATCCCCCGTGGCGGCGACCGCGATGCGCGGGATTCCGGGCAGTGGGGCACGGCATTGCGCTGGCTCGGGGACGACACCGAATACGGTCTCTACTTCATGAATTACCACAGCCGCACGCCGACGGTTGGCACTACGACGGCCGGTCTTTCGACATTGGCAGCATTGCCGGGCATGGTCGGCATCGCCAATGGCCTGGCCCCCGGCAGCGGTTCCGGTCTGGCCCAGAGTGTGATGCTCGGACGCGGCCAGTACTACCTCGAATACCCGGAAGACATTCGTCTGTACGGCGCGAGTTTCTCCACCACGCTACCCACCGGCACCGCGTGGACCGGTGAGATCAGCTATCGGCCCAACGCTCCGGTTCAGGTCAACACCAATGACCTGACGCTGGCGCTGCTCAACCCGATTGCCGGTGGTACGGCTTCGCCACTTTCGACGTCGCCGGGTGCGGACAACAAAGGCTATCGGCGCAAAGAAGTCACGCAGATCCAGAGCACGCTCACGCACTTCTTCGATCAGGTCTGGGGCGCTCAACGGTTGACCCTGGTCGGAGAAGCCGCGGTGGTGAGGGTTGGTGGCCTGGAGTCGCGCAACAAGCTGCGTTATGGCCGCGATTCGGTTTACGGGCAGTACGGTTTTGGCGGCGACACCGACGGTTTCGTGACCTCGACCTCGTGGGGCTACCGCGCCCGGGCGATCCTCGATTACGCCAACGTGATCGGCGGGATCAACCTCAAACCCAACCTGTCGTGGTCGCATGACGTCGCCGGTTATGGCCCCAACGGCCTGTTCAACGAAGGCGCGAAAGCGATCAGCGTCGGCGTCGATGCCGACTACCGCAACACCTACACCGCAAGCCTCAGTTACACCGACTTTTTCGGTGGTGACTACAACGTCCTCGAAGACCGTGACTTCGTGGCCTTGAGCTTCGGCGTGAACTTCTGATCTGCCCGAGAAGGATGACTGCAATGCGCAAAATGATTCTGCAATGTGGCGTGCTGGCCCTGAGTCTGCTGGCGGCCAACGTGATGGCGGCGGTGTCGCCGGATGAGGCCAACAAGCTCGGCACCAGCCTGACGCCGCTCGGTGCCGAGAAGGCCGGTAACGCCGATGGCTCTATCCCGGCATGGACCGGCGGCATCCCGAAAAATGCTGCAGCGGTGGACAGCAAAGGCTTTCTCGCTGACCCGTTCGCCAATGAAAAACCGTTGTTCACCATCACCGCGGCCAACGTCGACAAGTACAAGGACAAGCTCTCCGATGGCCAGGTAGCGATGTTCAAGCGCTATCCGGAAACCTACAGGATCCCGGTCTATCCGACTCACCGCACCGTCGCCGCACCGTCGGAAATCTACGAATCGGCCAAGCGCAGTGCGCTCAACGTGACCACCATCAACGACGGTAACGGCCTGGCCAATTTCACCGGCAATCGCTATTACGCCTTCCCGATTCCGAAGAACGGCGTCGAGGTGTTGTGGAACCACATCACCCGTTATCACGGCGGCAACGTCAAACGCATCATCACCCAGGTGACCCCGCAGACCAACGGCAGCTATACGCCGATCCGCTTCGAAGAAGAGATCGCCGTGCCGCAACTGATCAAGGATATCGACCCGGAAAAAGCCGCCAACGTGCTGACCTTTTTCAAGCAGTCGGTGACCGCGCCAGCGCGTCTGGCAGGTAACGTATTGCTGGTACACGAGACCCTCGATCAGGTGAAGGAACCGCGCCTGGCGTGGATCTACAACGCCGGTCAGCGCCGCGTGCGTCGTGCGCCGCAAGTAGCCTATGACGGTCCGGGCACCGCTGCCGATGGCCTGCGCACTTCAGACAACTTCGACATGTTCTCCGGCGCACCGGATCGCTACGACTGGAAACTGGTCGGCAAGAAGGAAATGTACATCCCGTACAACAGCTACAAACTCGATTCGCCGAAGCTCAAGTACGACGACATCGTCAAGGCCGGGCACATCAATCAGGATCTGACGCGCTATGAGTTGCACCGGGTCTGGGAAGTGATCGGCACGGTCAAACCGAATGAGCGGCATATCTACGCCAAACGCCACATGTATATCGACGAGGACAGTTGGCAGGTTGCACTGGCCGACCACTACGACGGTCGCGGTCAACTCTGGCGCGTAGCCGAAGGCCACTCTGAATATCACTACGAGCATCAGGCACAGGCATACACACTGGAAGCGCTCTACGACATCATTGCCGGTCGCTACATTGCCTTGGGGATGAAGAACGAAGAGAAGCACAGTTACGAATTCGGCTTCGAAGCCAAGGCTGCCGACTACACGCCAGCGGCCTTGCGTGCAGAGGGTGTGCGGTAACGGTTCTGATACATCAGTTGCACAAAAGGCGACCGCTCGGTCGCCTTTTTTATGGACGCCAATCAGCGCGCTGAATACTCGTCAACAAGCGCGCGGGAGAGGGCTAGGGTGAGCGCACAACGATAAGAAGGCTCACTCGATGACTGCCATGACCCCGTGCCTGGATCGACCCGGATTTTTGCCCAGACTTTCTTCACATCATCAGCTTCGCAGTCGCTTGAGTGCGCCTCTTCTGGCTTCGAACGCGCGGGTCAGGCTGTTGTGCGCCCCCGCTGGCAGTGGCAAAACCGCACTGCTCAGCGAATGTTTTCTGCAGGTGCGTGCAGACTGCGAGACGATTTGGCTGCCGCTGGCGGGAGCAGCGCTCAGCCGCGAGGAGTTTTGCCTGCGTCTGACTCGGGCGCTCGGACTGATCGAAGACCTTGACGCTACGCAACTGATGGCGCAGCTGGCACGTTGGTCCAGAACGACTTCGCTGTTTATCGACGATTACAGTCGTCTGCCGGATCCGGCTCTGGATGCTTTACTGGATCGTTTGTTGGCGGTCAGCAGCCCGGCGCTCACCTGGTGGATCAGCACTCGCCGCCGGCCGCAGTGCAACTGGCCGCGCCTGTTGCTCGATGACGAACTCTACGAATCCGAGCGCGCCAGCCTGGCACTGACCCACGATGAGGTTGTACCGGTGTTGCGCCATTTACCGCCAGACCAGGCGGACCGTGTCGCCGCCCGTATCATCCAGCGTACCGGCGGCTGGTGCGCGGGTGCGCGCATGGCGCTCCTGCAAAAATGCGACTGGTCGCAAAACCTGCAGCCACAACAGCGTGTCGACACCCTGCTCGACTATCTGCAGCACGAACTCTTCAGCAACCTGACGCCAGAGCAGAATGAGGCATGGCGTGTTCTGGCTCACCTGCCACGGTTCAACGCGCCATTATGCGAGCATTTGTTCGGCCCCGGCGAAGGCGCACAGCTGTTGCATGATCTGCAAGTGCTGGGCTGCTTTATCGAGCCTTGGCAGGAGTCCGCCGATTGGCTGCAGGTCTTTCGCCCGCTGTCGCGAATCATGCAGGAGTCGCATTGGCCGTGTGCGCGTTCGTGGCACCGGCGCGCCTGTCAGTGGTTCACTGCGGTGCAGGATTGGCGAGCAGCGTTCGAACAAGCGTTGTTGGCCGAAGAGTACGAAACGGCCGTAAGCCTGTTGCAGCATTTGAGCTTCGAGGATTTGCTGGAAGACCAGACGGTCGTCCTGCTGTTGCGCTTGCATGAGCAGCAAAGCCGCGAGCTGACCTTGATGACACCGCAATTGATCGGGCTGGTCACCGGGGCATTACTGTTCGCCGGCCGATTCGAACAGGCCGCGCAATGCATGGCCCATCTCGTCCGCTTCATGCCACAGCCGACGGGACATCTGGAGCAGCAACTGCTGGCACGTTGGCAGGCGCAACAAGGTTGGCTCTGCCACTTGCAGGGGCAAATGGAGCCGGCGCGCGCCTGTTTTCAGGAGGCATTGTCAGCCCTGACCGACGATGCCTGGCAGGCCCGTCTGATGTGTCTGTCGGGACTGACGCAGCAGGCGTTACTGTGCGGTGAACTCGATCAGGCCCATGCCCTCAACCGCGAGGCGCTGTGCCTGGCGCGCGCGCATGGCTCCTTGTTGTTCGAAGGGTTGCTCGAGCTTGATCATGCGCAATGGCTCGAGCAGCGAGGAGCGCCCGTGCGTGCCGAAAGTCTGCTGGTGGACATTGAGCATTTGCTGCGCCAGCGCACCCTGGTGCCCACGCCGCTGCTGGGCCGAATTGCCCTGCGACGAGGACGGCTGGCGCTGTGCATGGGGCTTGAAGAGCAGGCTGCGGATCTGTTCAGCCGAGGCCTTGAAGATTGCTTGCGCAGTGCAGACAAGCGGGTCTTGTATGGCTACCTCGGGCAGGCTCAATTGGCCGGCAATCGAGGCGATTATGCCTGCGCTTTCGAGCGCCTGCGCGAGGCCGAAAGGGTCATGCAGCAGCGGCAGATTCCCGATACGGTCTATCGCGGTGTCGTGCTTCAGGTCAGCAGCCAGTTCTGGTTGCAGCAGGGGCGACCGCAATTGGTGCAAGAGGCGTTGGGCCGGCTGTTACGGCATTACCGTGGACCCTCTGCACTCCAGGCGCCGCCCGCGACATTCGAGCTGATTATCCGCATTGAATACCTGCTGGCCTGCGCGCATACGCAGTTGAATCCGGATGAAAACTGTCTGCCAACCATTGAACGATTGCTGAATCAGGCCCAGGCCAGAGGCATGTTGACGGCGGAAACGGAGTTGCTGCTGGCCTTCGCCCAGTTGGCCGAATCGAACGGTGACACGGAGGCGGCGCAGCAAGCTTTCCAGCGTGCCGGAATGCTGGTGGAACGCTGCCAATTGCAGCACGCCATGCGGGAGTGGGAATTACGCCGAGGCAGTCTCGGAGCGGTGCCTGCCAAGCAGTTTCCTGCCAGGCAATGCGATAACCGTGATCTGACGTCGGGCCTCAGCCGGCGTGAGCGTGAAGTGCTGATGTTGATTGCTCAAGGTGCTTCGAATCAGCAAGTTGCAGAACAACTTTTTATTTCGTTGCATACAGTAAAAACACATGCGAGACGGATTAACGGAAAGTTGGGTGTGGAGCGCAGAACTCAGGCTGTGGCAAAAGCAAAGTTTATGGGGATATTGGTTTAGTGTTGTGATTTTCTTATGGTGTCAATGGTTGTGGTTGTTTGTTGGCATGTTTTGTAAATTGTTCGAGCTTCATGTTGATTGAAAAAGAAACTACCTTGCGACCCTCTGTGTGGCTGCACTCGCAGCTCTGGATAGTCAAGTAAGGAGATGTTGTGGCTAAGTTATTTAAAAGTTTGATGCGTGGTTCGTTGGGTGAACAAGTTACGTGGGTTGAAGAGTGGGAAAAGGCAAGCCAGGCAAAAGCAGGTCTATTCAAGATCATCGACGCCATGCCAAGCGTGCTGGATATTCTTCGCAACATGCTTGAAAGTGAATTAAAGCGTTTGGGTAAAACAGTCGATATCGACAAAGTCTATGTCAATACGGATCCTGCTTTCCCCGCCAATGAAAATCGACCTTCGGGCACTCTTTGGGACGTCACTGTTCATTGTCTGAATAATAACGTCAGCCCCGCTTACATAATGGGCGGCGATGGCGTTTTTTTTCTGCCGGACACGTTCAGTGAGCAATTCAAAGTCAATGTTCTGAATACGCTTATTGTCGAAGACCTGATCGCTACTGTAGCTGCCGGACTGGAAAAAACGTTGCGAACCGAGATCGCAAAGTTCTGGGCGGCGCCAGCGAAAACCATTCGCCGGGACACTGCACCGCTGTCGAATAAGCAAACTTTCATCGAAGCGTACGCCGTAGTCACGAGTGCAGAGCTGTCCCTGTCAGTCATGGCCCGGATTTTTGATGCCCGGTTGGGTGAGCGATTCGCCCATCTGCTCGACGCAAACGCCGGTCGCGCAGTGTTCGAAGTGAAGTTGCAACCGGCGCAGGATTACCTTCTGTCGCTCCTGCCCTGTTTCGTTCTGGACAACGCCGAGCGTCCGGACGCAGAAATGCGGCTAGTCAACGAGTCGACCTCTTACCTCATGCACACGCCGGAAAACGGCTTCGAGTTCTTTGAAAAAAATACCGAGCTGCACAGCAAACTACAGCAGCGGCTGTCTTTGGGTAGCGACCAGATCCGATACCTGAAAGCAACACAAAGTCCTCACGCCTTCTGCGTAGAGACGCACCTCAAGGGCCAGCTGGAAAGCGTGTCATCCTTGCTCGGTGGCCGGGAACAACTGGAAAGTCCGCTCACCTCCGTGCTGCAGGAGAATCAAGGCTTGCACGTGCTGCGCTACGGTATCAACACTCGCTTCTATCTGCTTTGGGCTGCATTGAAACGCACCGACTGGCCGCTTTGGCTCCATGCCGCCGGTAGCGATATTCAACAGCGATACAAGGAGCTTGAGGAATCCAGGGATGAATACCAGACTGCTTATTCAACCGTCTTCGATGCGTACTTTTCGTTTAAGGATTATGTGGTGCGTACGTTCGCCGAATGGGCGGACAGGACGCTCGGGGAACAGCTTGATCCAGAAACAATTAGTGTCCATAGCTCGTACACCCTGCAAATTGCCGGACGTACTGTCGAACAGGAAGACACCCGAACGCTGACGGAATTTCTCGTTTTTGGACTGCATGACAATGGTTATAAAGCCACTCTGACTATCATTGGCGCTCCCGAGGGAAGTCGGCTGACGAGTATGGCGCTTGAGCAGTGGCTGGAAAATCGTAACCTGCGACTGGCATTTACCGGCGGCCTTGCATCCTCGCCCTCGGTTGATTACCAAGAGGCTTACCGCAACTACCTGTTCAGCCAGATAGCGTTTGCAGTTTTTGTTGCTCGCCACTCCGGAAAGCTGGACTCCACCGATGCGAATATCATCGCGCGAGCCATGGCCAATGACTCAACGGTGACTATTCAGGGATTGAGAATCAGATCACAAGTACCCGCGTTGAAAGATGTTCTGATCATTTCGGCCAGAGAATATGTACCGTCGCTGATGTTGGTGAAAACGCCTGGCGGTGAATTTGAACTGCAAAAATTTTCCGATGTTAATGCGGCGAACCGCTGGCTGGAGACAGCATTGTCCGCAGATCGTGAATACGCTGCATTGCTGATCCATCCAGACTACCTGCAAGAAGCAGGTAAGTTGCTCGGCAGCGATTCCAGACAGCTGAACTACCGCTACACGCTCGATGGCCGGCCGGTCGATCTTGGCCTGAATCTCAAGGCACCGTTGGCAGACTACGTAAATATCGCTTACCGAGCCGAAGTTGCCCTGCGCAAGGCCATTGCTCCGGCAAGTTATCGGGCGCTTGGTATCGAAGGCCGCAAGCGCTATTCGCGTCTGACAACCGAACTCAAGGCACTGTCTACGATTGATGCACGAGATAATGGTTTTCCGACATTCGAGCAGTTTACTTATGACTCGGTGAAAGCTCAGATAGAAGACATTTTACGTATTCGTGGGAGCAATGTTTCGGTCAACCCCGACCAGATCATTGTTCAAACCGAAGCGTTTCGTAAGAGCGTTACCGATGTTTTGCTTGAGGGACTCGCCTTTGAAGCGGTGCATCCGGCTTACGAAACTAAATTCAGCCCGAAATACTATTTGGTGAATGGCCATCCCAGCGTTGAAAAACTGGATATCCGAGACCTGTCCTCGCTGTCGAAAACTTTCCGTCCCGGCGACAGATATGCCGCGATGCTGAAAGCGCAATATCAGAACAAGGCTCATCCTGATTACGCGTTCAGGCGCGCAGTACACGCGCGAAGAATTCGCTGTGAAATGTACTGCGGTGCTTTGGCCGACTTTACCAATGGCAGACTGTCAATAGAGTCTTTCTCTGCTATCCAGCGGACTATCGATAATCTGAAAGAAAGTGGCGGCTATCAGTCAATTGTGGACAGCCTTACCGAAGGTGACGTCGGGCTGTATAAATTCAATATCGGTACGCTGGGTTTGACGACTGCCTGGGACCGCACGGTGGGCGGCGTTTATATTTTCCGGCTGAAGTTGTCTTCAGGGTTCCTCGATTTGCTCTATACGCCTGACGCGCCGGATCTGGTCAGCTTCCGGCCAATCGCTGAGTTCATTCCTTCGATTCGTTTTCGACACGGCCCGTTCCGGGACTACTACAGCCAGCGGTTACTGCTGGTCGACCAAAAGGTGATCAACGACTATTTCGACAATCTGGTCGCAACCGTCGATACCAAACCGGTTATTCGCACGCAGCGGCGTTCATTGCTGCCTGATCTGTTCACTTTCCATGACGAGCGAGTGCGCCGTGTATTGAGTGATATCGACGAACGCACCACCAGTCTCAATGAAATAATCGCCGGTCTTGTTTACGACAACCTGTTGAAGGCCGCGAACATCATAAGCCTGCTGGTGCCTCCCGTGGGCACTGTCGTGGTGGCTGTGCAGATGATGAAAAGCATCTACGACGCTTCGCAGTCGCACCGACGGGGTGATTACTCCGCTGCGCTTGGACATGTACGGGATGTATTGAGCGAACTGCTGACATTGGGTCAGGCTGCGGCGGCGGGCGCACCGGTTAAAGAACTTACTCGTGCGCAACGCTCGTTCCTCAGTTTGTTTGAAGACGCTCGGACAGTCGCGGAACTCGTTACGTATTACACCGGCCACCAGGACCCTCAGGATGAGCTGCTCGGTTTCTTCAAGTCACTGATGGAAGATGCTGGTTCCGCATTGAGCAAGACCACGGTTCGTTGAGCCGTTTCGAGCGCTCTTAGCCTGCGGATTTATCGTTCATAACCCATCCGCCAACTCACGGCCCGCGTCGCCGCCAGCAATCGCTGCGCCGCCGGGCCGTTTTCGTCAGCATGGAACAGCGAGGTCGGGCCAACGATGGTCAGCACGGCGGCGACCTGGCCAACGGCGTTGAACACCGGGGCCGATAACGCATCCACCCCCGGCATCAGCAGACCATGCACATGATGCAGGCCGCGTTCGCGGATCTGTTCACACAGCGTCGTGTAGGCTTTTTCGTCCTTCAAAGGATGATCGACTGCGGCGATTTCCAGTTCGCGCAAATCGTCGGTTTCCCGAGGCGGCAGGTAGGCGCTGAAGACCAGTCCGGTCGATGAACTGAGCAGCGGCAGCACTGAACCCAATTGCGTCACCACCGTCACCGCGCGCACTGCAGGTTCGATGTGCACCACCGTTGCGCCCTGATTGCCCCACACCGCCAAAAAGCAGGTTTCGTTGAGTTCGTCGCGCAGTTCGGCCAGCGGCAGGGCGGCGACTTTCAGCACGTCCATACTGTTGAGTGCAGCCAGGCCGACACGCAGCGCTTCGCGGCCGAGACCGTAGTGGTTGGTCGCGGTGTTCTGCTCGGCAAAACCCGAGGCGATCAACGCTTGCAGATAGCGATGAACCTTGCTCGCCGGCATCTGCACATGTTCGGCCAGACGCGACAACGAAGTCGATGGCGACAACTCGGCCAAGGCCTTGAGGATGTCGGTGCCGACTTCGGCGGAGCGGACTTTCTGTTTGCCGTTGCTGTCGCTGGTTTTTTCCATGGTGCGGCCGGGTTCCGAAACGAATGGGCGTCTTTATAGCTTGACGCTGGATAGCGAGCAAATTACGTTATGCGTAATCGAATTACGAAAATAACAACCCCGGCGTGCCGAAACCTCTGAGCCAGAGCGATGGGCCACTGCCGACTCCCTGTTCAGGAGGCTCCATGAACCTCGATTCAACCGCGCAGGTGCTGGCGTATCAGTCCGGTTTCGGCAACGAATTCAGCACTGAAGCGTTGCCCGGCGCGCTGCCCGTCGGCCAGAACTCCCCGCAAAAAGCCCCGTACGGCCTCTACACCGAATTATTTTCCGGCACCGCGTTCACCATGACCCGCAGTGAAGCGCGGCGCACCTGGATGTACCGCATTCAGCCGTCGGCCAATCACCCGGCCTTCGTCAAACTGGAGCGGCAACTGGCCGGTGGCCCCATGGGTGAAGTGACGCCCAATCGCCTGCGCTGGAACCCGCTGGAGATCCCGGCCGAACCGACCGATTTCATCGACGGACTGGTGAACATGGCCGCCAACGCCGGCGCGGAAAAACCGTCCGGTATCAGCATCTACAATTACGTCGCCAACCGTTCGATGGAGCGCGTGTTCTTCAACGCCGACGGCGAACTGCTGCTGGTGCCGCAACTCGGCCGTCTGCGCATCGCCACCGAACTGGGTGTGCTGGACGTGGCGCCGCTGGAAATCGTCGTACTGCCACGCGGGCTGAAATTTCGCGTTGAATTGCTCGATCCGCAAGCACGTGGCTATGTCGCCGAGAACCATGGCGCGCCGCTGCGCCTGCCGGATCTGGGGCCGATCGGCAGTAACGGTCTGGCCAATCCGCGCGACTTCCTGACCCCGGTCGCCGCTTACGAAAACCTGCAACAGCCGACCACGCTGGTGCAGAAATTCCTCGGCCAGTTGTGGGCTACCGAACTCAATCACTCGCCGCTCAACGTGGTCGCCTGGCACGGCAACAACGTGCCGTACAAATACGATCTGCGCCGTTTCAACACCATCGGTACGGTGAGTTTCGATCACCCGGATCCGTCAATCTTCACCGTGCTGACCTCGCCGACCAGCGTGCACGGTCTGGCCAACCTCGATTTCGTGATCTTCCCGCCGCGCTGGATGGTCGCCGAAAACACCTTCCGTCCGCCGTGGTTTCATCGCAACCTGATGAACGAGTTCATGGGCCTGATCCAGGGCGAATACGACGCCAAGGCTGAAGGTTTTGTGCCCGGCGGCGCGTCGCTGCACAGTTGCATGAGCGCTCACGGCCCGGATGGCGAGACCTGCACCAAAGCGATCAACGCTGAACTGAAACCGACCAAGATCGACAACACCATGGCCTTCATGTTCGAGACCAGCCAAGTGCTGCGCCCAAGCCGCTTCGCCCTCGACTGCCCGCAACTGCAATCCACTTACGACGCTTGCTGGGCCACGTTGCCCGCCACGTTCGACCCGACCCGGAGATAACCCATGACGCAGAATTCCATCACCCGCAGTTGGGTCGCTTCGGCCAACGACCACACCGATTTCCCGCTGCAGAACTTGCCGCTCGGCGTGTTCAGCATCGCCGGTGCGCTGCCGCGCGCTGGCGTGGCGATTGGCGACCACATCTTCGATCTGCAAGTGGCGCTGGAGGCCGGGCTGTTTGACGGTGCCGCGCGCAGCGCCGTGGAAGCCATGCATGGCGGCCAGTTGAACGCGTTCTTCGACCTCGGTAGCGAGGCACGTGTGGCCCTGCGCACACGCCTGCTGGAACTGTTCAGCGAAGGCAGCACGCATCGCGGCAACATCGAAGCCCAAGGCGCGAAACTGCTGCCACTGGCCGCCGATTGCCAGTTGCATCTGCCGGCACGCATCAGCGATTACACCGATTTCTATGTCGGCATTGAACACGCACAAAACGTCGGCAAACTGTTCCGCCCGGATAACCCGCTGCTGCCGAACTACAAGCACGTACCGATCGGTTATCACGGTCGCGCCTCCACTGTGCGTGCCTCGGGTACCGATGTGCGTCGCCCGAAAGGTCAGACCTTGCCGGCGGGTGCGAGCGAGCCGACGTTCGGCCCGTGCGCGCGCCTCGACTATGAGCTGGAACTGGGCATCTGGATCGGCCAGGGCAACGAGATGGGCGATTCGATCGCCATTGGTGATGCCGCTGATCACATCGCCGGTTTCTGCCTGCTCAACGACTGGTCGGCCCGCGATATCCAGGCCTGGGAATACCAGCCGCTGGGGCCGTTCCTGTCGAAAAGTTTTATCACCAGCGTCTCGCCATGGGTTGTAACTGCTGAAGCCTTGGAACCGTTCCGCACCGCGCAGCCGAAGCGTCCTGATGGTGATCCGCAACCTTTGCCGTATCTGTTCGACAAGCGTGATCAGGACGGCGGAGCCTTCGACATCGAACTGGAAGTGCTGCTGCTCACCGAAGCCATGCGCGAGCAGAACCTGCCGGCCCATCGCCTGACCCTGAGCAACACCCGCTACATGTACTGGACCGTCGCGCAAATGGTCGCGCACCACAGCGTCAACGGTTGCCAGTTGCAGGCCGGTGACCTGTTCGGTTCGGGCACTTTGTCCGGCCCGGAAAACGGCCAGTTCGGCAGCCTGCTGGAAATCACCGAGGGCGGTAAAAAACCGATCGAACTGGCCTCTGGCGAGGTGCGTAAATTCCTCGAGGACGGTGACGAAATCATTTTGCGCGCACGTTGTGCCCGTGATGGTTTTGCTTCGATCGGCTTCGGCGAGTGCCGCGGCAAAGTGCTGGCGGCGCGCTGACAGGAGCTGCTTATGGATCTTTATACCTATTACCGTTCGACCTCGTCGTATCGAGTACGGATCGCACTGGCCTTGAAAGGCCTCGACTATCAGGCGTTGCCGGTCAATCTGATCGCACCGCCGGGTGGCGAGCATCGGCAAGCGGCGTATCTGGCGATCAATCCGCAAGGCCGGGTGCCGGCCTTGCGCACTGACGAAGGTGAGTTGTTGATTCAGTCGCCGGCGATCATCGAATACCTGGAGGAACGTTATCCACAGCGGCCACTGTTGCCGGAGGACCTTGTCGCCCGTGCCCATGTGCGCGGCGTGGCGGCGGTGATCGGGTGCGATGTGCATCCGCTGCACAACGTCAGCGTGCTCAATCGCCTGCGCCAGTCGGGGCAGGACGAGCCGCAGGTGGTCGAGTGGATCAGTCACTGGATCAGCCAAGGGCTGGCGACGGTGGAACAGTTGATCGGTGACGAAGGCTTCTGTTTTGGCGAGTGGCCGTGCGTGGCTGATGTGTACCTGATTCCGCAGTTGTATGCGGCAGAGCGCTTCAATGTTTCGCTGGAGGCTTACCCGAAAATCCGCCGGGTCGCCGCACTGGCGGCTGAACATCCAGCGTTCATCAAAGCCCATCCTGCCAATCAACCAGACACCCCATAACCCTGTAGGAGTGAGCCTGCTCGCGATGAGGGAGTGTCAGTCACTCATGTTCTGACTGACCCACCGCTATCGCGAGCAGGCTCACTCCTACAAGGGAATATCGCCATTCGCATAATCATAAAAACAAAACAGGTACCTTGCGATGCACAACCAGATTGCCAGCTTCCGGGCGGCGCTCGACGCCCGTCCTGTGTCCCGCTATCAGTGGTTACTGTTGATCCTGCTCGCGCTGTTGCTGGTCACCGACGGCTACGACGCTCAGGTGCTCGGTTACGTGGTGCCCGCGCTTGCGCAGGACTGGGGCCTGGAAAAGTCGGCGTTCGGACCTGTTTTCAGCGCCAATCTGCTCGGTCTCACCCTTGGTTCACTGGCGGTCACGCCGCTGGCTGACCGCTTTGGCGTGCGACGGATCCTGCTCGCTTGCGTACTGATCTACGCCACGCTGACCGTGCTGATGGTCTTCGCCGACTCGCTCAATACGCTGATGATCGCGCGCTTCATCTGCGGCATCGGCATGGGCGGCGCGATGCCCAGTGCCATGGCGTTGATGTCGGAATACTCGCCACCGCGTTTACGCACCTTGATGGTGACGCTGGCGGCTTGTGGCTTCTCGTTCGGTGGGGCAGCCGGTGGTTTCGTCGCCGCAGGGTTCATCGACCAATTCGGTTGGCAAGCGGTGTTTCTCGCCGGTGGCGTCACGCCGTTGCTGCTGTTTCCGTTTCTGTGGTGGATGCTGCCGGAATCGCTGCCACGCCTGCTGCGTGATGCGCCGCCGTATGCACGACTGCGCAAAGTCACCGCGCGCATGCTGCCTGACTGGCAACCGCCGGTGGCGACTGTCGAGCAGAACAAACGTGAGCAGGGCAGCAAACTGACCGTGGTCGAGTTGTTCCGCAACGGTTACGCACGGCCGACCTTGCTGATCTGGGCGACGTTCTTCGTCAGCCTGATTCTGCTGTATTTCATGATCAGCTGGCTGCCGACGCTGCTGTTGGAAAGCGGCCTGAAACTCAACGAAGCCAATCTGGTGACGTCGATGTTCCTCTTCGCCGGTACTTTGGGCGCGATTTGCATGGCCTGGTTCGCTGACCGCTTGAAGCGCAAGGTACGTCTGTTGTCAGCGGTGCTGGCGGGCGCAGCGCTGTGCACGATTTTGCTCGGGCTCAATCACGACAACCCACGCTATCTGGTGGCCTGCGTTTTTGCCGCCGGCTTCTGCATCATCGGCGGGCAACTGACGTTAAATGCGTTCGCCAGTAATTTCTACCCGGCGCATGTACGTGCCACGGGCACCGGATGGGCATTGGGTGTGGGGCGGTTCGGTTCGATTCTCGGGCCGCTGTTCGGCAGCCTGCTGCTGGCGATGCACATTCCGGTGGCGCAGATTTTTTTCTTCTGCGCGATCCCGGCGGTCATCGCCGCGTTGCTGATTATTCAAGTACGTTCGCCCACCGACACAGCGCAATCCCCTGTGGGAGCTAGCCTGCTAGCGAAGAACGATAACGCGGTTTAACTGAGAGACCGAGCCGCCTGCATCACTAGCAGGCTAGCTCTCACAAGGTATCAGTGGACGACCGAGTTGGGCGGCAGGTGACCGAGGCGCTCGGTGAGGCGCAGGCGTTGAATCGGGTCATCGCTGAGCATCAGCGCATGCTCCAGATCGAAGCGCTCGGCATTCGGGCAGTCGAGCCGCTGATACAGACTGGCACGGGCCAGATAATCGGCGGCGCCAGCGTCACCCAGTTCGAGGACGCGCTCGGCGTCGATCAGCGCAGCAATAAAGTCATCATGGGTCAGGTGCAATTGGCGCAGGTTGCGCGACAGGCGCTGGAGCATCTGCTGCGGTGTGGCGGTCAGCAGATGCTCGGCGTTGAGCTTCATGTTCGGCCCGTACTGGCGCTGTAACAGCTCGCGACAATCATTGGGATACAAACGCCGGCCGCCACACGGATCAAGCAAGTGATCGGCACCGGGTACCCGCAACAGGAAGTGTCCGGGGAAGTTGACCCCGACCAGCGGAATTTCCAGACTGCGCGCCAGTTCCAGAGCAATCAGCGCCAATGCCAGCGGTTGTCCACGACGGGTCTGCAACACTTTGTGCAGCAACGCAGCCTGTGGGCGCAGCGGCAGAAAGTCGTCCTGTGCAAAGCCCAGATCGGTCATGCGGCGTAACAGGGGTTGTGCCAGTTCACTCACTGGCAGCATCGGCAAACCGTAACTGACCCGTTGCTGCAGATCCTTGAACTCCAGCAGCAGGGCTTCGGGATCGACCGCTTTTTCGTGCTCGGCCGCCATCCACAGCGCGGCTTCGAACAGCGCGGGCGGTGAACGGTGCAGGCATTCGAAAAAACGTTGACGCGCACTCATCGAAATCTCCGGGGAATGCCTCGTTTTAGCCCGGTCCGTGCCATTCGTCCAGTACCCCCGCTGCGCGGGTTTACGGTTATGCCGCAAAGCCGTGGTCTGTGCAGGCGCTTATTCCGGTGCGCTCCAGCAATTTTCAGGCGCAGGCCTATACTGGCGTTCTACAAGAAGTGATTCGGGAGCCCAACGATGTTTGCGCTCATGCAAAGCACTCGCCTGGAATCGCTGCACCTTAGCGTTGACCCGGTCTCCGGGTTGAAGGCGGTCATTGCCATCCATAACAGTCGCCTCGGGCCAGCCTTGGGCGGATGTCGTTATCTTGCCTATCCCAATGACGAATCTGCCGTTGAAGATGCCATTCGCCTCGCTCAGGGCATGAGCTACAAAGCCGCGCTGGCGGGTCTGCAGCAGGGCGGCGGGGTTGCGGTGATCGTGCGTCCGGTGCATGTGGAAAACCGAGGGGTACTGTTTGAAGCGTTTGGCCGCTGCATCAATCAGCTCGACGGCCGCTACATCACCGCGATCGACAGCGGTACGTCGGTGGCGGATATGGATTGCATCGCTCAACAGACCCAGCATGTCACTAGCACCACCTCGGCCGGCGACCCGGCGCCACACGCAGCGATGGGGGTGTTCACTGGCATTCGAGCAACGGCGATGGCCCGGCTGGGCAGCGATAATCTCGAAGGCTTGCGCATTGCGATTCAGGGCCTGGGCAATGTCGGTTTTGCCTTGGCCGAGCAACTGCACGCCGCCGGGGCTGAGTTGCTGGTCAGCGATATCGACCACGGCAAGGTGCAACTGGCGATGGAACAACTCAATGCTCACCCGATCGCCAACGATGCATTGCTCAGCACGCCATGCGACATCCTGGCGCCGTGCGGTCTGGGCGGTGTGCTGAACAGCCACACGGTCACCCAACTGCGGTGTTCGGCCGTGGCCGGTTCGGCAAACAATCAACTGACGCACCTGGATGTCGCCGATCAACTGGAGCGACGCGGAATTCTGTATGCGCCGGATTATGTGATCAATGCCGGTGGTTTGATCTACGTCTCGCTGAAACACCGTGGCGAGGAATTGCCGACGATTACTGCGCACCTGTCGAAGATCAGTTCACGGCTGACCGAGGTGTTCGCCCATGCGCAGGCGGAAAAACGTTCGCCGGCGCGGGTGGCGGATGAGTTGGCGGAGAAAGTTTTGTATCGCTGAGTTTCACAGGCATGAAAAAGGCCCTGAGCCATTTGACTCAGGGCCTATTCAATTCGGTCATCGCTTACTTTGCAGCTTTCGCCGCTTTGACCGGCTTCACCGGCGTTTCAGCAGGTTCTGCAGCTTCGGCATTATCGACCGGTTCGGCCGGTGCATTGAGCAGCTCGGACAATGCATCAGGCTGGCTCTTGAACGCCCGGGCGAACACATCGCGATTCTTCGCCATGTAGATCCCGGCTTCTTCCACTTGCTGTTCAGTCAGGGACGGAACAGCTTTTTGCAGGACATCGGCCAGATATTCGGCCAGTTCGAGCATTTTGTCATGACGGTCAGCTTCGGCTTTATCCATGAACAAGCGCTCCAGATCTCGGCTGCTGCGGTATACCACTTCGACGGCCATTCACCACCTCACATGCCTTCACATTAAGTTGTCTTGACGACTACTGTATCCATATACAGCGAAAAGGATAAGCGAATCCCTGCGCCATGGGTAGTGGCTTTTCAATGTAGACCGGATTTCGGGTTTGTCAGATGGACCTTAGCGTCTGCATTCGCGAGCAGGCTCGCTCCAACCATGGCGGAGGTGGTGCGACTAAACGCCACGGCGCGGGTCTGGCGGCGGTTCGCCATGATGGCGTGGCCTCTTTTCTGCATGAAAACCGTTACGTGCAGAAAACCGTCACGTCCAACACGCATCATCCGCTCGCATTCGAGCTAAGGAACATCATCGTGAAAATAAACTGGGCCGAGAAACTACGGCAAAACGTGCATCAACTGGCCGAGTCCCTGGGCAACCTGTTCGTCGAGACCTTCCACTATCTGGCGCTGTTTGCCATCGGTGCGGTGACGGCATACGCGGCGGTGATGGAGTTTCTCGGGATGCTCGAGGAAGGCCACATCAAGATCGATGACATTCTGCTGCTGTTCATCTATCTCGAACTGGGAGCGATGGTCGGGATTTATTTCAAGACCAACCACATGCCGGTGCGCTTTCTGATCTATGTAGCGATCACCGCGCTGACCCGTCTGCTGATCTCCAATGTCTCGCACCACAACCCGCCGGACATGGGCATCATCTATCTGTGCGGCGGGATTCTGCTGCTGGCGCTGGCGATTCTGGTGGTGCGTTACGCCTCGTCACAATTTCCCTCGGTGAAGATCGAGAAACCGCAGCGCACACTGGGCACCGGTTCCAGCGAACATCCTGAAGTCGAGAAGGGTGAGCTTTAAAGCCCGGCCGCTGGTCGGGGCTGGCTGCTGACGAGGGGCGGTGGCGGGGTCAGCCCGCTGCCGCTGGTCATGGCTTCGAGGATCGCCATGGCGCTGTGGCCCTGTTCGATGGCGATGCCGAACTGGATGCTTTGCACCAGTCGCTTGAGACGCGCGGGGTCGTTGCGCTGCTCGGCGCTGATCATGCGTTTGGCCACGATCCGGCCGCTATTGGACAGGGTCAGCATGATGCTGCCGTCCAGGCCCTGAATGCTCAGGTTGATCTGATAGTCCGGCGCGAAGGCATCGGTAATGATCTGAAAAGGATTGTCCATGATGCGTCACCGCCTGATTGAACGTGCAGTTGTTGACCGGCCGTGATCGGGTTGGTTCGCCAAACCGGATCACTGGCCATTCCGTGGTCTGTGTTGTTGCTTCGTATAGGAGTTGCCGCAGGCTGCGATCTTTTGCTCTTCAATGTTTTGATGTCGGTCACGAAGATCAAAAGATCGCAGCCTGCGGCAGCCCCTGCAGGTATGTAGCAAGGGCTGTGCCGGGAAAATTGTCGAACAATGAACACGGGCATAAAAAAGGCGAGCCGCTTGGCTCGCCTTTTTTAATGGCGCGTTTTCAGGGCAGAACCGAGTAGATGATCGCTGACAGTGCAATCAGGCCGATCAGCACCACAAACACGTTGGACACCTGGCCCGAATACTGGCGCAAGGCTGGCACGCGACGGATGGCGTACATCGGCATCAGGAACAACAGACAGGCAATCACTGGCCCACCGAAAGCCTCGATCATCCCGAGGATGCTCGGGTTGAAAGTCGCCACGGCCCAGCAACTGAGGATCATGAACACGGCGGTCGCGCGGTTCAGCCAGCTCGCTGACATGACACGGCCACGGCTGCGCAGGCTTTTCACGATCATGCCCTGGAAGCCTTCGCTGGCGCCGATGTAGTGGCCGAGGAAGGACTTGGTGATCGCTACCAGCGCAATCAGCGGCGCGGCATAAGCGATGACCGGGGTCTGGAAGTGGTTGGCCAGGTACGACAGGATCGAAATGTTCTGCGCCTTGGCCGCTGCCAGATCCGCCGGCGACAATGCCAGCACGCAGCTGAAGCAGAAGAACATTACCGTCACGACCATCATGCCGTGGGCCATGGCGAGGATGCCGCTGCTCTTGCGTTCGGCCTGCTCGCCGTAGCGTTGTTTCTGCTCAACCGCGAACGCGGAGATGATCGGCGAATGGTTGAACGAGAACACCATCACCGGGATCGCCAGCCACAGCGTCTTGAGAAAAACCGACATCGGCATGGCTTCTTGAGCACTGGCGAAAAAAGCGCCGTTCCAGTTCGGAATCAGGCTGACCGCGAGCAGCAGCAACGCGGCGACGAATGGATACACCAACACGCTCATGGCTTTGACGATGACGCTCTGACCGCAACGGACGATGGCCATCAAACCCAGAATCAACGCCAGCGAAAGGATCGCCCGAGGCGGCGGAGCGATGTGCAATTGGTGTTCGAGGAAGCTGCTCAGGGTGTTAGTCAGCGCCACGCTGTACACCAGCAGGATCGGGAAGATCGCGAAAAAATACAGCAGTGTGATCAGCTTGCCGGCACCGATGCCGAAGTGTTCTTCGACCACTTCGGTGATATCCCCGGAGCGCCCGGACAGCACGAAGCGGGTCAGGCCACGGTGGGCAAAAAACGTCATCGGGAAAGCCAGCACGGCGAGAATCAGCAACGGCCAGAAACCACCGACACCGGCATTGATCGGCAGGAACAACGTACCGGCACCGATGGCAGTGCCGTACAGCCCAAGCATCCAGGTGGTGTCGAATTTGCTCCAGCCCTTGTGGGCTGTTTCTGTATTGCGTGTGCGGTCTACAGCGGGATTTTCGGCAGCAGGTGTACGTACATCGGTCATCGGTATCGCCTCGTTATTATTTTTGCTCGGGCTCACGGTTGGCAGACCGTCGGGTGCGGTCTGCCGGGGCGGTCAGGGAATGCGCGTCAGCACTCCACCCAGCTCACAGCCAGGCCGCCCCGTGAAGTCTCTTTGTATTTGTCGTGCATGTCGGCACCGGTATCGCGCATGGTGCGGATCACCCGGTCGAGGGAAATGAAGTGCTTGCCGTCGCCGCGCAGGGCCATTTGCGTGGCGTTGATCGCTTTCACCGCGGCGATGGCGTTGCGCTCGATGCACGGCACTTGCACCAGACCGCCGACCGGGTCGCAGGTCAGGCCAAGGTTATGTTCCAGGCCTATTTCGGCAGCGTTCTCCAGTTGCTCCGGGGTGGCGCTGAGTACATCAGCCAGGCCGGCAGCGGCCATCGCGCAGGCCGAACCGACTTCACCTTGGCAGCCAACTTCAGCGCCGGAGATCGAGGCATTCTTCTTACAGAGAATGCCGACGGCGGCCGCGCCCAGGAAGAAAGCGACGACATCATCGTCAGACGCGTCCGGATTGAATTTCATGTAGTAGTGCAGAACCGCCGGAATGATCCCCGCTGCACCGTTGGTCGGCGCGGTGACCATGCGTCCGCCGGCGGCGTTTTCTTCGTTGACGGCGAGGGCGAACAGATTGACCCACTCCATCGCCGACAGCGTCGAACTTATCACGTTCGGCTTGCCGATCTCCAACAGGCTGCGATGCAGTTTCGCTGCACGACGTGGCACATTCAGACCACCGGGCAGAATGCCTTCGTGGCGCAGGCCTTGTTCGACGCATTCACGCATCACCGACCAGATGTGCAGAAGGCCCTGACGGATTTCTGCGTCAGTGCGCCAGGCGCGCTCGTTGGCCATCATCAGTTCGGACACGCGCAGATTGTGCTGTCGGCACAACGCCAGCAGTTCGGCAGCGCTGGAGAAGTCATACGGCAACACCACATCACCGGCCGGTGCGACACCGGACTCGGCTTCCGCCGCTTCGATGATGAAACCGCCGCCGACCGAGTAGTACGTCTGCTCGAACAGCTCGGCCGTTTCGCCAAAGGCTGTCAGCGACATGGCGTTGGGGTGGTAGGGCAGGCTCTCATCCAGCAGCAGGAGATCACGCTGCCAGTCGAAGGAAATTTCTCTTTGCCCGGCGAGAGACAGTTGGCCTGTCTCGCGCAGTTGCTGGATGCGTGGATCGATGGTCGACGGATCAATGCTGTCCGGCCATTCGCCCATCAGGCCCATGACCGTGGCGCGGTCGGTGGCGTGACCGACACCCGTGGCCGACAGCGAACCGTATAAACGGATTTCCACACGGCGCACATCGTTCAACAGATGCTGATCGATCAGCGCCTGAGCGAAGGTTGCCGCCGCACGCATCGGACCGACGGTATGGGAACTGGACGGGCCGATGCCGACTTTGAATAGATCGAAAACACTGATAGCCATGCTAAACCCTTACAAGCAATGGAGTAGGAATCGCTGCCATTTTTTGTAGGACAAGCGCAATGTCGGCGATACTGCCTACCTCGGTCCTACGTGACTAACGAAACTTCCTAAGTAAGCCTTTAGCAGGACTAAACGATGAGTCGTCAATTGCATGCCCAGACCTATGTCTGGCTGCAGGTGTTTTCCTGTGCCGCGCGGCATCTGTCGTTCACCCGTTGTGCCGAGGAACTGCACATCACGCCGGGGGCGGTTAGCCAGCAGATCCGCCAGTTGGAGGAACGCCTCGGGTTTCGCCTGTTTCATCGGCGCGCGCGCGGTGTGGAATTGAGTGCAGAAGGGCAGCGGCTGGCCATTACCGTTAATGAAGCGTATGGCAGCATCGATGCGGAATTGCGTCGACTTGATGCCGGAATGATCAGCGGGATTTTGCGTGTGCGCTCGATTCCTTCGTTTCTCAGCAAATGGCTGACGCCGCGCTTGCCGCGCCTGCAACAGCGCTATCCGGATATTCAGCTTCGGCTGGTCGCCGAGGACAGTAGCGTGCCGTTGCACGAAGGCGACTTTGATCTGGCGATCGATTTGAACGACGGCAGTTACCCGGGATTGTTATCCACAGCCTTGCTCGACGAGCAGATTTTCCCGGTGTGTGCGCCGAGCCTGTTGCGCGGGCGACCGCCACTGCACGGGCCGGCGGATCTGGTGCATTTTCCGTTGCTGCACGACATCACTGCCTGGCGTGGCAGTTATGAATACGCGGAGTGGGAATTCTATTTAAACGCGATCGGCTTTGAAGGCGCCGACGTACGGCGTGGACATACCTTCAACCGCAATCACCTGACCATCGAAGCGGCGATTGCCGGCATGGGTGTGGCGATTGCCCGCCGCACCTTGCTTAACGATGAGCTGGAGCGGGGGACGTTGATTGTGCCGTTTGGCCTGTCGGTGCCCAATCACAAGCGCTACGTGTTGCTGTATGCGCCGGGGGCCTTGAGCCATCCGGGCGTGCGTGCGGTGCATGATTGGCTGGTCGAGGAGGCGGGGATATTTCGTAGTTTGCACCCGTTGAACGACGGGCATTTGTGAGCAAATTTTGCCGGGTTGCGAGGCGACCCAACTCCCGACCTTACCAGTGCCTTGCTCGGTTGTCCGGCTTTTTTTGCGAATGAATATTTATCTTTTTTCAGGGGTTGAAATGTTCGCCGGTCGGGCCGATTGTTGTAACCAGGAGGTCAGGAAATTCAACTCAAGGCCTCTCACGAGCTAGCTGAAATAAGGGATGAACTATGCAAATCCAAGTCAACAGCGATAACCATATTCAAAGTAGTCAACGACTGGAGGAGTGGGTACGTACAACCATTGAGAGCACGCTCGAACGTTATGAAGAAGACCTGACCCGTGTCGAAGTCCACCTGAGCGACGAGAACGGTGACAAACCAGGTCCCCATGACTTGCGCTGCCAACTGGAAGCGCGGCCGAAAGGCCATCAACCGATTTCCGTGACCCATAAGGCCGATTCGCTGGAACTGGCGATCGACGGCGCTGCCGAAAAACTTGAGCATGCACTGGAGCACCTGTTTGGCAAACTGCGAGGCAAGCCACGTGCCGCCATCGTGCCATTTAGCAAGGCGAATGACGCTCTGCTGGAGGAAGAATTTCTTGAGAACGAACAGGCAGCGATCAACAGTTGATGCGCTGACTTTATAAGCCACCCAATGAGAACGGGCCTGCGGAAGCAGGCCCGTTTTTGTTTGTGGAGTTATTTGCGCAGGGCATAAGAGAGCGCCCCCTCACCCCAGCCCTCTCCCTCCGGGAGAGGGGGCCGACCGAGGTGTGTTGCGGGTTACATCGACCTGAAAGACAGCGTCGACTATGGATTCGGCAAAGCACTTCAGGTTGATGTATTTCTGAAGCATCCCGCAATCAGTCCCCCCTCTCTCCGGGAGAGGGCCGACCGAGGTGTCTGAAGAGGTACGTCGACCTGAAAGACCGAGTCGATTATGGATTCGGCAAAGCAGAATCAGGTCGGCGTAGCTCGCAAGCATCCCCCGGTCAGTCCCCTCTCCCTCTGGGCGGTCCGACGTTTCGGGAGGGTTAGGGTGAGGGTATTTTTCGATTCGCTGCAATTCTTATGATCTGCTCCAGCACATCGTCCATCTGCTGGATCACCTCGAGATTACTGAAACGCACAATTTCAATCCCCTTTTGATTCAGATAGCGTGTCCGGCGCTGATCATGAATCAGTCCCTGCGTTTCAAAGTGCTGACCACCGTCCAGCTCAATCGCCAATTTCAACTCCGCACAGTAAAAATCCAGCACGTAAGGCGGACACGGAAATTGCCGGCGAAATTTCAGATTGGCGATCTGGCGGGAGCGGAGTTTTTGCCAGAGCAGGTGTTCGCAGTCGGTTTGGTTGACGCGGAGCTGGCGGGCGAATTGGGCGAGGGTGAGGCGGGTTTGCATGCTTCACGATCCTTGTGAAGTTGGTTTGATATTTCACTGTAGCCGAGAACCCTCACCCCAGCCCTCTCCCAGAGGGAGAGGGGGCCGACCGAGGTGTCTGGCGTTGTACATCGACCTGACAGACCGAGTCGATTATGGATTCGGCAAAGCGGTTTCAGGTCGAGTCGATTATGGATTCGGCACAGCACGTACAGGTCGGCGTACCTCGCAAGCATCCCACGATCAGTCCCCTCTCCCTTTGGGAGAGGGCTAGGGTGAGGGGCTTCTCAATCCTCAGAACGCTACAGAAGTCTGCACATAAACCGTGCGCGGTTCCCCGACATACTTGCCCTTGTTGTTGTCATCAAACGAACGCGTGAAGTACTGCGTATTGAAAATGTTCTTCACCCCCACCGCCACATTCAGATCCGCCAACTGCGGCCCGAAGTCATACCCGGCGCGGCTGCTGAACAGCATGTAGCCGGGGATTTTTCCGGTGCTGCCATCGGCGCTTTCCTTCGAGGTGTTGGCGTTGTCGGCGAACTGGTCGCTCTGGAAGCTGCTGTCCAGATTGAGCTTCCACGGCCCTTCGGTGTAACCGACGCCAATCGTGCCTTTGTGTTTCGAGGAGAACGGCACGCGATTGCCCTTGTTCGGCCCGTCTTCGCGGATGGTCGCATCAACATAGGCGTAGGTGGCGTAGACATCGAAGCCGGCGAGTGCCGGGCTCAAGTCATCCAGCGCGTAATTGACGCTGGTCTCGATCCCTTGATGGCGGGTTTCGCCTCGGGCAATCACGGAGTCGTTGGTCTGATTACTTTCATACTGGTTGTCGAAGTTGATCAGGAACGCGCCGATCTCGGCCCGCAACGCGCCGTTGTCATAGCGCGTGCCGAGTTCCCAGGTGCGGGCCTTCTCCGGTTTCACTTCGCCGCTGGTCACACGGTTGGGCATCTGGCTGTATTGCACGCTGCCGAACGAGCCTTCGGTGTTGGCGTACAGGTTCCAGCTGTCGGTCAGGTGATAAAGCACGTTTAAAGCCGGCAGTGCGGTGTTGTAGTCGCCCTTGTATTTGACGTTGGTCAGGTTGTTGGTCTGCTGCGATTCGATCATCTCGTAGCGCACGCCCGGGGTGATCGTCCATTTGCCGATGTCGATGCGGTCGTCGACGAAGAACGCATTGGCTTCGGTGCCGCCACGGGTGTCGCGGTCATTGCGACTGTTGGTGGTCGGGTATTCGTTGCTGGCGATCGGCGTGCGATAGCGCAGTTCGTGGCCAGCCTCGTTGATGTAGCGGTAGCCGACGCCGACTTCGTGGCTGGTCGGGCCGAGGTCGAAGCCTTGGGCGAAACGGGTTTCCAGGCCGCGCACCCAATACTCGCGCGGCGACAGCGACAAGAAGCTGCCCTGATCCAGATAACCGCTGCGCAAGGTCTTGGTGAAGAAGGTGTTGGCGGTGAATTCGCGGCGATCTTCCTGATAGCGATAGCCGAAATTGAACATCGTGCGCCGGCCCCAGAACTGGTCTTTCGGGCGAGTCGATTGATAAGGATCGGCGTCGTAATCCGCGACGTTCAAACCGCCGGGCATGTCGGCTTTGCCTCCGTAATACTGGGCCATGGCGTTGAAACTGTTGGCTTCGTCGAGCTGGTATTTGCCCTTGAGGATCAGGTCGTCGATCTCGGTGTCGCTGTGCTCACGCCAGTCGCCGCCGCGCGTCCCGGAGTAGAGCAACGCGCCGCCGAGACCATTGGCATTGGTGCCGCCAGCCAGCAGGTTGGCGCTGGTCTTGAAACCGTCATGGCTCGACGAGGGGCTGGTTTCCGTCTGGAAGCCGCCCTTGACTGTCGGTTCATCAGGAATCGCCCGGGTCACGAAGTTGACTACGCCGCCGACGTTCTGCGGGCCATACCGCACTGCGCCACCGCCACGCACCACGTCCACGGCATCCATGTTGCCCATGCTGATCGGCGCGAACGATAACTGCGGCTGGCCGTAGGGCGCGAACGGCACCGGAATGCCGTCCATCAACACGGTCGAGCGCGCGGCCAGTCGCGGGTTCAAGCCACGGATACCGAAATTCAGCGCCATGTCGTGGCTGCCGGTGCCGTTGTTGTCTGGAGCGTTGACGCCGGGGATGCGATTGAGCACATCCCGCGCCTGAGTGGCGCCCTGGCGTTCGAACTCTTCGCGGCGGATTACATCGCGCGCGCCCGGGTGCTCGAACACATTGATTTGCGCAGCGTCGCCGAGCCAGTCGCCGACGACTTTCGAGGTGTCCAGCTCCAGCGCGGCATCCGCCACCGGTTGCAGGCTGAACGCATTGTTGCCTTCGGCGCGCGCTTGCAGACCGGTGCCTTCAAGCAATGCATTCAAACCCTGCTCAGGTGTGTAACTGCCTTCCAGGCCACGGCTTTGCACGCCGCTGGTGACTTGCGAACCAAACGAAATCAGCACACCCGCTTCACGGCCAAACTGGTTGAGGGCGTTCTCCAGCGACGACGGCGCGATGTGATAAGCCTTGGCATCAGCGGCCAGCGCGGCGGGCAGGGCACTGAAACTCAGGCTGGCGCCGAGGACAAGATTGCGCAGGGTACGAGCCAGTGGCGTGAGGCGGGTGGAGTGCATGTCGGATGATCCTGAGAAGGTTGAATCAAGGGGGCTTTCCTTCTCTGTCACGCCAGATCTGAAAAACGGCTCATTTATTTTTGATGTTTTTTAAACCCGCGCTTCGACGCTCACCCAGTAACGGGTAAAGCGCTTCACCTTCACCGGCAAACTGATTTCCAGCAGGTCGAGAATCCGCTCGCTGTCGTCCAGTGGGTAAGTCCCGGAAATCAGCAGGTCGGCAACGTTCCGGTCGCAATTGAGCTGGCCACGACGGTAGCGGCCGAGTTCATCGAGGAAGTCGCCCAGACGCATATGCGCGGCCACCAGCATGCCGTCGGCCCAGGCGCCGCTGTTGGCATCCAGCGGTTTGGCTTCGCTGATGGATTTCGAGGTGAAACTCAGTTGCCGTGCAAGCGGCAGCAGCATCGGCGCGCGTCCATTGCTGCTCAGTTCGACGCGGCCGTCAAACAGCGCAACCTGCGTGCGATCGGCAAACTGACGCACATTGAGACGTGCACCGTGAGTTTCAAGAATGCCCTGAGCCGTGCGCACTTCGAAAGATTGCGCGGCAGTCAGGAGGATTTCGCCTTCGAGCAAGCGGATCAGTCGCGCCGAGACATCCACATCGGCGGCACTGGCTGTGTTGAGTTGCAACTGATCGCCGGCACCAAGCGCCACCTTGCGCCGTTGCCCGATCGGGCTGCGGAAATCGGCGAGCAGCGACGGCAATGGATTGTGCTCACGCATGCCCCAGGTGACAGCCGAACCGGCGCCGAGAATCAGCAGCAGTTTCAGTGCCTGACGACGACTGCCGGACCTCGTCCCGTTCAACGCCGCGTGTGCCAGCGGCGAAGACACACCGCGCAAGCGCTGGTTGACCCGTTGAATGTGTTCCCACGCCCGCCGGTGCTCGCTGTGCGCGTCCAGCCACTGTTGCATTGCCAATTGCTGGCGTGGCGACAGTGCGCCTTGCTGCATTTCCATCAGCCAGTGCACCGCCTGCTCGGCAACCTGAGAGGAGAAATCCGGCACGCGGTTCATAGGGCGAAATAGCAGCGCATCGCTGCTTTGTTCAAATGCCGTTTAACCGTGGCCACGGAAATGCCCAGTTCGGCGGCAATCTGTGGATAAGTCAGGCCATCGACCTGCGCCAGCAAAAAGGCGCGTTTGACCTGACGCGGCAAACCGTCGAGCAACTCGTCCAGCTCCATCAGGGTTTGCAGGATGATCGCTTTGTCTTCTTCTGACGGCGCGACCATTTCCGGTATCTGCGCGAGGGTGTCGAGATAGGCGCGCTCCATATCCTGACGGCGGTAGTGATTGAACAGAACGCGCTTGGCGAGGGTGGTGAGGAAGGCACGCGGCTCGATGATTACCGGTGGTTCGCGGGCGGTGAGCACTTTGATGAACGTGTCCTGCGCCAGATCCGCCGCGTTGTCCGGGCAGCCGAGCTTGCGCCGCAGCCAGCCGGTCAGCCAGCTGTGGTGGGCCTGATAGAGCGATTCGACGGGATGGGCGGACGACAACGGTGGACTCCGGGCGCTTTCTTGACGCGGTAGAGAGTACGTTAGAGAACAAGAACTGTTCGCATTGTAGTGGTCGAGATACGCCACCGGCAATCAGATGCTTTTGCGTATGAGAATATTTATCATTAATATTGCTCGCCTGTAGGTTCGGCTGATCGGCCGGACGTTTTTCGTTTCAGGGTCGAAACATGAAAGGCAAACTCGCCACACTTCCCATGTCCTATCGTCTGGCCGTCACTTCTCGGGTGCTGGCGGCGGTGTTTGGCGGCTATCTCGTCGCGGCGCTGGCCAGTGTCACCCTGACGCTGTGGCTGCCGTTGAGCCGCGCCGAAGCGGTGGTGACCGGCATGACCATTTCCTTTCTGGTCTATCTGGTGGCGGTGCTCTGGTGTTTTGCCTGCCGCACGGCGTGGTCGGCCTGGGTCGGCTTGCTGGTGCCGAGCGTGATTCTGGCAACCATTTCCGGCGCGGCACGTGGATTGGGCCTGGCATGAAAGAGGGCTTTCGTCAGGCGATGGCCTGGCTGCACACCTGGACCGGACTGCTGTTCGGCTGGTTGCTGTTCGCGATTTTCCTGACCGGGACGCTGGCCTATTTCAAGGATGAGATCAGCCACTGGATGCAGCCGGAAATCCCTGCTCGATCGGTGAGTGCCGAGACCAGCCTGACGCTGGCCCAGGATTATCTGCAACAACACGCGGCGGGTGCTTCGCGCTGGCTGATCGACCTGCCCGATGCCCGTGATCCCGGCATGACCGTGCGTTGGCAGCCAGCGCCGGCGAAGCCTGGCGAGCGCGGGCGTTTCGAAGCGAAAACCCTCGATGCGCAAACCGGTGCTGAAGTGCAGGGTCGCGAAAGCATGGGCGGTGAATTCTTCTACCGTTTCCACTTCCAGCTGCAAATGCCTTATCCGTGGGGCCGTTGGCTGGCGACCATTGCGGCCATGGTGATGTTCGTTGCGCTGATCACCGGGATCATCACCCACAAGAAAATCTTCAAGGACTTCTTCACCTTCCGCCCGCGCAAGGGCCAGCGCTCTTGGCTCGATGGGCATAACGCGGTGGGTGTGCTGGTGTTGCCGTTTCACTTGATGATCACCTACAGCAGCCTGGTGATTTTCATGTCGATGGTCATGCCGGCGAGCATCGTCGCTTCATACGGCAGTGACGTGCGCACGTTCTATGACGAAGTTTTTCCCGCCTCGAAAACCCCGGAGCGCGCCGATATCGCAGCGCCGCTGGCGGCGATGGCGCCGCTGTTGAGCAAGGCCAGCGAGCAATGGTCGGGCGGCCACACCGCGCGTCTGTCGGTGAGCAATCCGGGGGATGCCAACGCCACGGTGGTGCTGGCCCGTGCCGGCGACAGTGTCGTGCATGATTTCGGCCGCGCCGTGACCTTCAACGGTGTGACCGGGCAGATGCTCGGCAGCACACCGGAGCAGCCGGTAGCAATGGCGGTAGGTGGCGCGTTCTACGGTTTGCACATGGGCCACTTCGCCGGGCCGGTGTTGCGCTGGCTGTACTTCATCTGCGGGCTGGCGGGTACGGCGATGATCGGCACCGGGCTGGTGATCTGGCTCGGCAAGCGTCAACTCAAACACGCCAAGAGCGGCGTGATGCCGTTCGAATTGCGGCTGGTTGAAGTGCTGAACATCGCCAGTATGGCCGGGCTGGTGTCGGCGGTGGCGGTGTTCTTCCTGGCCAATCGTCTGTTGCCGGTGAGCCTTGCCGGGCGTGCCGATTGGGAGGTGAACGCATTCTTTATTGCCTGGGGCTTGAGCGTGGCACACGCGATGTTGCGGCCGGGGCGCAAAGCCTGGATTGAGCAGCTTGCCCTGGGTGCTGGCCTGTTTGTCGCAGTGCCGCTGATCAATGCGCTGACCACTTCCTGGAATCTGGGCGTCACGCTCAAGCACGGCGATTGGGCATTGGCCGGGTTTGATCTGACGTGCCTGGCAACCGGGCTGTTTCTGGCTTGGGCCGCGTGGAAAATGCAGCGCGCCGGCAGCACGGTCAGCGTGAAAAAAACACCACGCGAAAAGGCTCCGCCGATCACCCTTGAACAAGGGACGAACTGATGCTGTTGCCCTTGTTGCTTACCTACACCGGATTCACCGCGTTGTGCTTGTCGATGCCTCGGCACCACGATGAATTGCTCGGCGAAAAACTTTCAACCTCGCGTCGACAGGGACTGAAAATCGGTGGCTGGCTCCTGTTGTGCCTGTCGCTGTGGGCTGCCGTCTCGGCGAACGGCTGGAGCTTCGGCCTGGTCGACTGGTTCGCCGTGCTGATGCTCAGCGCTCTGGCTCTGGTATTGCTGCTGCCGTATCGCCCGCGTTTCGCATTGGCACTGGCCGGGGTCAGCCTGCTGGCCAGCCCGGTCGCCGCATGGGCGCAGTGCTGAAGTGCTGATCGGTCTACCGCCGGAATCCCGCGACGACGAGCCGCGCGGGGCGCGTGCGCATTTTCTCCAGGTTTTTCTGTCTCAGCGTTCGCAAATGGAAGCGCTGGTGAGCCGGCGCGTGGGTTGCCGGGCAACGGCGGCGGATCTGGTTCAGGACCTGTTTTTGCGTTTCTGGCGGCGGCCGCTGGTGCAGGTCGAAGAGCTCAGCACCTATCTTCTGCGCTGCGCCGGCAACATCGCCATCGATCATCTGCGCAGCGAAGGCACCCGCACGCGCGTCAACGAAGGCTGGCAACCGGACGCGCCGGACAGCCACGGCAGCGAACCGCAAGCGGCGCTGGAAGCGGGCAATGATCTGCGCCATGTCGAAGCGGCGTTGCGTGCGTTGCCCGAACGCACCCGGCAGATCTTTTTGCTCAATCGCATCCACGGCCGCAAGTACGCGGACATCGCCAAAGCCATGGGCCTGTCCCAAAGTGCCGTGGAAAAACATATGATGCGCGCCCTCGAGGCCTGCAAGGCCAGCCTGCGCGAACCCGCGCCACGCCTGCCAGGGAAAGCACCGTGAAGCCATCCGATTCCACCACCCCGACGCCCGCGCAAGAGCAGGCTGCGTTTGCCTGGCTGAGCCTGTTGCATGACCGGCCGAGCGCCGGCGATCAACTGACCTTCAGTCAATGGCTGCGCGCCGATCCGGCGCATGCCGAAGCGTATGCGCAGGCGCAAGTGCTCTGGGAGTTGAGCGAAAGCCCGGCGCGCACGCTGGCCGATGAAGAGGCTTTGGCGTTGCAGGGTTATCTCGATGCGATGGATCGCCCGCGCCGTCCGCAGCTTTTGCGTTGGTCGGGGGCGCTGGCGATGGCGGCGAGTCTGTTGCTGATGGTCAGCCTCGGCAGCGGTTGGCAACCGCAACGCTGGATCGATGATCTGGGCGCCGATTATGTTTCGGCGCCCGGAGAGATCCGCACGGTAACGCTGGCCGATCAATCGCAGGTGACGCTGGATGCCGACAGTGCGATTGCCGTGGATTTCAGCCATGGCGAACGGCATGTGCAGTTGCGCCGGGGGGCCGGTTTTTTCAGCGTCACACATACGGGGGATCCGTTTGTGGTCGCGGCGGAAAAGGGCGAGGCGCGAGTGCTCGGCACGCAGTTCGAAGTGCGACTGCAGCCTCACGGTGCGCAGGTCACGGTGTTGTCCGGGCGCGTTGGCGTGACGGCGGATCGCGACGGCGAACAGCAGATTCTCACCGCTGGTCAGCAGGTTGCTTACGGCGAAGGCACGGCGCAAAAGCTTCACGCGGTGGACAGCGAAGCGCAACTGGCCTGGCGTCAGGGTTGGCTGAGTTATTACAAGTCGACGCTGGCCGATGTGGTCGAGGATCTGCGCCGTTATTACCCCGGGCGAATAGTGTTGCTCAACGATGAGCTGGCGGCGCGTAAGGTCAGTGGCAGTTTTCCGAGCAAGGATCCGCAGGCGGTGCTCAGTTCACTGCAAGGGGTGATGGGGTTTGAGCAGCATCAGGTGTTGGGGCATCTGATTATTTTGCGTTGAGGCGGCTAAAGCCATCGCGAGCAGGCTCACTCCTACAGGGGAACGCATTCCAAATGTAGGAGTGAGCCTGCTCGCGATGGCGCCCGATCGAACACCACAAAAAATAATTTTCAAATGTTGGTGAGGTAAACATCTGCCCCATCCGTGTAGTGACTGAAACTGCGAGTCATTCGCATCCGTTGCGGTTCTACACAGGTCATTGAGCAATGAAGTCCAGGGCAAAATCGGGTTCGGTCAAACAATGGTTAGGCGTGTCTGCACTGAGCATTTCGGCATTGGCGCTGTTGCCGATGAGCGTCGCGCTCGCCGCTGAAGCCGTCAGCAGCCAGGCGCAAAAGCAGTTCAATTTTTCCCTGGCCGCCAAACCGCTGCCGCAAGCCTTGAGCGACTTCAGCCGCGTCACCGGGCAGAGCGTGGTCTACACCGACGAAGCGCCGTACGGCCTCACCGCGCCGGCCGTCAATGGCCAGATGAGTGCCGAACAGGCCCTGCAACGCCTGCTCAGCGGTTCCGGCCTCAACTTCCGCCGCACCGATAGCCACACGCTGGCACTGGAACCCAAACCCACCGAAGGCGCGTTGAACCTCGGCGCCACCACCATCACCTCGACCCGCGACGAATCGATGAGCTATCAACCACCGGAAACCAGTTCGGTGATGCGTTCCTCAGCGTCGTTGCAGGAAGTCCCGCAGACCGTCAACGTCATCCCGGCGCAAGTCATCCGCGATCAGGCGCCGCGCAATCTGGATGACGCGCTGGCCAATGTCAGCGGCATTACCCAAGGCAACACCTTGGGCAGCACTCAGGATTCGGTGATGACCCGCGGTTTCGGTGACAACCGCAACGGCTCGATCATGCGCGACGGCATGCCGATCGTGCAGGGCCGTGGCATGAACGCCACGGTTGATCGCGTCGAAGTGCTCAAAGGTCCGGCCTCTTTGCTGTACGGCATTCAAGACCCCGGTGGCGTGGTCAACATGGTCAGCAAGAAGCCGGAACTCACCCAATACAATGCGCTGACCTTGCGTGGCTCGACTTACGGCGAGGGCAAGAATGGCAGCGGCGGCACCCTTGACAGCACCGGCCCGTTGGGCGATTCCGGGCTGGCCTATCGCATGGTGCTCGACCACGAAGACGAAGATTACTGGCGCAACTTCGGCACCCATCGTGAAACCCTGATCGCCCCGTCGCTGGCCTGGTTCGGCGAGAGCACCAAGCTGTTGTTCGCCTACGAGCACCGCGAATTTCTCACGCCGTTCGACCGTGGCACGCTGATCGATCCGCGCACCAATCACCCGCTGGATATCTCGCGCAAGGAGCGTCTGGACGAGCCGTTCAACAACATGGAAGGCCGCTCGGACCTGTATCACTTTGAAGCCGACCACGACCTCAATGATGACTGGAAAGCCCACTTCGGTTACAGCTGGAACCGCGAAACCTACGACGCCAGCCAGGTCCGCGTGACCGCCATCGACACCAAAAAGGGCACGCTGACCCGCAGCATGGACGGCACCCAGAACGCGATCAGCACCGACCGGTTCACCACCGCCAGCCTCGAAGGCAAGGTCAACGTGCTGGGCATGCAACATGATCTGGTGTTCGGCGTCGACGACGAGTACCGCAAGATCTACCGCGCTGACCTGATCCGCCAGAAAAGCCTGACCACGTTCAGCTACCTCAATCCGGTGTATGGCCGCGAAGTCGCCGGCACGACCGTCAGCGCCCCCGACAGTGCGCAGACCGATGAACTGCGCAGCGATTCGGTGTTCATGCAGGACTCGATTCACCTCAATGACCAGTGGATTCTGGTCGCCGGCGGGCGCTTCCAGGAGTACGACCAGTACGCCGGAAAAGGCGTGCCGTTCAAGGCCAACACCGACAGCAACGGCCAGAAGTTCGTCCCGCGCGCAGGTCTGGTGTATCGCTACACCGACGCCTTGTCGTTTTACGGCAGCTACACCGAATCGTTCAAACCCAACTCGACCATCGCCCCGCTGAGCGGCAGCAGCACCGTGCTCGACGGCAGCATCGCGCCGGAAGAAGCCAAGTCATGGGAGCTCGGCGCGCGGCTGGATATGCCGGGGCGCGTCACTGGCAACATTGCGTTGTTCGACATCAAGAAGCGCAACGTGCTGGTGGCCAATTCCGAAGGCCCGACGACGATCTACAGCGCGGCTGGCGAGGTGCGTTCGCGCGGTCTGGAAATGGACTTGACCGGCCAACTGACTGACCGTTGGAGCATGATCGGCAGCTACGCTTACACCGATGCCGAAGTGACCGAAGACCCGGATTACAAAGGCAAGCGCCTGCAAAACGTGGCGAAGAATTCCGGCTCGTTGTCGGCGGTGTATGACTTCGGCAGCGTGATCGGCGGCGATCAATTGCGCGTGGGGGCTGGAGCGCGTTATGTCGGTGAACGTGCGGGTAACGCGGTGAATGACTTTGATCTGCCGAGCTATACCGTGGCCGATGCGTTTGCCACTTACGACACCAAAGTCGAAGGGCAGAAGGTCAAGTTTCAGCTCAATGTGAAGAACCTGTTTGACCGCACGTATTACACCTCGGCGGCGAGCCGGTTCTTTGTGTCGATGGGCGATTCGCGGCAGGTTTCGCTGTCCAGCACTTTGGAGTTTTAAGGCAAGATCAGAAGCCCCTCACCCTAACCCTCTCCCCGAGGGAGAGGGGACTGACCGTGGGATATTGGAGAGCTCCGCCGACGTGATCGATCTTTACCGAATCCATAATCGATTCGGTGTTTCAGGTCGACGTATAGCGCCAGACAGCTCGGTCGGCTCCCTCTCCCTCCGGGAGAGGGCTGGGGTGAGGGGAAAAGGGCTCAACGCAAAAACGCCTGCCGATACTCGCCCGGCGTCCCCCCCAAAACCTGCTTGAACCGATTGGTGAAATGACTCGCGCTGGCAAACCCGCACGCCAGCGCAATCTCACCCAACGGCAACGCCGTCCCGCGCAACAACTCCCGTGCCCGGCTCAAGCGCCGCGCCAGCACGTATTGATGCGGCGGTAAGCCGAAACTCGTCCGGAACATCCGCGCAAAGTGGTATTCCGATAACGCACACAACCCGGCCAGTTGACCGAGGCTGATCGGCTCGGCCAACTGAGTGTCGATGAACTCCACCAATTGCCGCCGCTGGTGTGGCGCCAATCCACCCTTCAAACGCAAACCCTGACGCGCACCCACCTGGCTGAGCAAGGTGTGGCTGATCAGTTCATGGGCGAGGCTGCTGGTCAGCAAGCGTTCGGCGGGTTCGTCCCAGTTCAGGCTCAGCAACTGCCGAAAGCGCTGCGCCTGTTGCGGGTCTTCGAGAAAGGTTTGCTCGTGCAGCTGCATTTCCCGCGGTTCGCGATCCAGCAGCGTGACGCAACCGAGGGCGAATTGTTCGGCGCTGAAATACAAGTGTGCGAGACGGATATCGCCGTTGATCACCCAGCCCGACTCATGATCGGCGGGCAGGATGCACAGCTTGTCTGGCCCGCCTTTTTGTCCGGGTTGCCCGCGCCGAAAGGTGCCGGTGCCACCGGCGATGTAACAGGACAACGTGTGGTGGCTCGGCGCTGCGTATTCCTGCGCATCGTGGTGGTTGGTCCACAAAGCCGCAGACAAGCCGTCACCGAGCTCGGCGCTGTGCACAAGGCGTGCGTTCGGCGAGCTGTTCAACGCTTGAAAGACTTGCAAGGTATCGATGGCGGCCATGAGCGGTTCTCTTCAACGCCTTGCATCCTACTCCGTAGACGCCGAGCTGCCAGCCTGCCGCCCGACAAAAGCGCAAGAATCTGCAAGCGCGCAATGAACGCCCGGGCAGACACTCAAGGCCTATCGAGGAGTGTGTGCCATGAACCTGTCGTTGTATTTGCTGACCGTGCTGATCTGGGGCACGACGTGGATTGCCCTGAAATGGCAATTGGGCGTGGTGGCGATTCCCGTATCGATCGTCTATCGCTTCGGCCTCGCCGCGCTGGTGCTGTTTGCGCTGTTGCTGCTCAGCCGTCGCCTGCAACCGATGAACCGCCGTGGGCATCTCATCTGCGTGGCGCAGGGGGTGTGTCTGTTCTGCGTCAACTTCATGTGCTTCCTGACCGCCAGTCAGTGGATTCCCAGCGGTCTGGTCGCGGTGGTGTTTTCTACCGCAACACTGTGGAACGCGCTGAATGCGCGAGTGTTCTTCGGTCAACGTATCGCGCGCAATGTGCTACTGGGTGGCGGGCTCGGGTTGTTTGGGTTGGGTATGTTGTTCTGGCCGGAACTGGCCGGGCATCAGGCCAGCCCGCAAACCTTGCTCGGTCTCGGCCTGGCGTTGTGCGGCACCTTGTGTTTCTCGGCGGGCAACATGCTCTCGAGTCTGCAGCAGAAAGCGGGTCTCAAGCCGCTGACCACCAACGCCTGGGGCATGGCCTACGGCGCGGCGATGCTGTCGGTGTGGTGTCTGGTCAAGGGTATTCCGTTCGACATGGATTGGAGCCCGCGTTACGTCGGTGCGCTGCTGTATCTGGTCATCCCGGGCTCAGTGATCGGTTTCACTGCGTATCTGACGCTGGTCGGACGCATGGGCCCGGAGCGCGCGGCTTACTGCACCGTGCTGTTCCCGGTTGTGGCGCTGAACGTCTCGGCATTTGCTGAGGGTTATCAGTGGACAGCGCCGGCGCTGGTCGGACTGGTGTTAGTGATGCTGGGCAACGTATTGGTGTTTCGTAAACCGAAAGCGGTGGTGGCGCCGGTACAGGGAAAGCTGGCTTGAAATAAACGAGCGCTGAACTTCAGCGCTCGACTTTCAATGTGATGTAAATCATTACCGGGAAGATGAAGTCAACGATATGTCGCGCCCAGTCCTTGGCATTCCATGATTGCGAAGTGTCCATGTCAAACCATTCCACACCCACGGTTTGCAGGCACACGTAATAAATGAAAATGGCTGCCAATATGCCCATGATCGAGAACTTTTTTGCCTCGTGGAATATCTCTGCGGAAGCATCGATGTGGCGATATAACTGATAGGTGCCTATCAGGCACAGCACGGTATACGTGACTTCCAGCGTGATGATGAACCAGTAGATCCGGTGATGGATCATCGGTGATTCAATGGCCCGGTACTTGATGGTTTCACTGGCGGTGGTGGTGTCCATACTCAGGATATGAGCGACGTAGGTGTAGTTTGAGTTGTAGTCGGTAAAGTTGTGGATCATCACCAGCACGCCAAAGAAGCTGATGTAAGCCATCAATATGACTTTGCTGTAACGAATGAGCTTGTCGGTTGTCAGGGTGTTCAAGGTATTGGCTCTCCATAGCGTTTGTCGATTATTCGACAGGCAGGCAGAGCTTATAATGCTGTTGTTTAACTGGCTTTGTTGTTCAATTTCAAGTTGTGTAAGGCATAACTAACGGGCAAGTGCGATAGCGCACTTGCCCGTATTTTTTTATCCGCGCCAGACTTGCGGGTTGACCAGATCCTGCGGACGTTCGCCGAGCAGGGCGCTGCGCAGGTTGGCCAGTGCACGATTGGCCATGGCTTCGCGGGTTTCATTCGTCGCCGAGCCGATGTGCGGCAGGGTCACGGCGTTACTCAACTGGAACAGCGGCGATTCGGCCAGCGGTTCTTTTTCGTAAACGTCGAGGCCGGCACCACGAATGCGCTTGGTTTGCAGGGCTTCGATCAGGGCCGGTTCATCGACCACCGGGCCACGCGATATGTTCACCAAAATGGCGTCGGGTTTCATCAGCGCCAGTTCACGGTGGCTGATCAGATGGCGGGTCTTGTCGCTGAGCGGCACCACCAGGCAGACGAAGTCGGCTTCGGCGAGCAGTTGATCGAGGCTGCGAAATTGCGCGCCGAGTTCCTGCTCCAGTTCGGTTTTGCGGCTGTTGCCACTGTAGATGATCGGCATGTTGAAGCCGAAGCGGCCACGGCGGGCGACGGCGGCGCCGATGTTGCCCATGCCGACAATGCCGAGGGTTTTGCCGTGGACGTCACAGCCGAACAAGGGCGCGCCGACGCTGGCTTGCCATTGGCCGGCCTTGGTCCAGGCATCGAGTTCGGCGACGCGGCGGGCGCTGCTCATGATCAGGGCGAAGGCGAGGTCGGCGGTGCTTTCGGTGAGCACATCCGGGGTGTTGGTGAGCATGATCCCGCGTTCGTTGAAGTAGGCGAGGTCGTAGTTGTCGTAGCCGACGGAGACACTTGAGACCACTTCGAGTTTTGTTGCGGTTTCGAGTTGGGCCTGGCCGAGTTTGCGGCCGACGCCGATGAGGCCGTGGGCGTGGGGCAGGGCTTCGTTGAATTGGGCGTTGATGTCGCCGTTTTTTGGGTTGGGGACGATGACGTCGAATTCTTGTTGCAGGCGTTCGATCATGGGCGGGGTGATGCGGCTGAAGGCCAGGACAGTTTTTTTCATCGTTTTTGGCTCTTGTTCGGGCTTGATACCAAGCACGCTAACATTTCTGGCTTGGGGTTGTCTTGGCGGCCTCTGGGCCGACCAGGTTTTGGGTGGTGTTGGGTGTATATCCGTTTTTTGGGTGATGGCGGCTTAGGGTTTCGCCCTTACGGCGACTCACTTTTTTGACAAACGCCTCAAAAAAGTAAGCAAAAAAACGCTTGCTCCTACGTGCGGCCCGCTCGCTGGGGCTCGGGGTTCCTTCGCTGCGGGATCGATCCGGGCGCAGCGTCTCCGGTTTGCTTCGCTGCACCTCCTCTCGCTGTGTTTGGCTGCGCCAAACGGTCGCTGCGCTCCCACGCCCGGATCAATCCCTCCACTCAGCCTTCCGACGTCGCCCGTGGATCAAGATCAAAAGCAGGCGAGCTGACACTCGGCCTATTGAGTGGTGAAGAGCGGGGCGTGGTCGGCTTTGGATTTGTGGTGGATTTGCCCCTCACCCCAGCCCTCTCCCGAGGGAGAGGGCTGGGGTGAGGGGCTTTTGATCTGTTTCAGAATCTGAGTTCGACTCGGTATTTCACGTCGGCGTAACTCTCCCAAACACCTCGGTCAGTCCCCTCTCCCTCCGGGAGAGGGTTAGGGTGAGGGGCTTTTGATCTGATTCAAAATCTGAATTCGACTCGGTATCGCACGTCGGCGTAGCTCACCCAAACACCTCGATCAGTCCCCTCTCCCTCTGGGAGAGGGCTAGGGTGAGGGGCTTTTAGCTTTGTGAAGGGGATTGGGAGATTTCGTGGTTATCCAGCACGCGATTCACCGCCAGTTCGGCGAGCATGATGATCTGCTGAATCGCCAGAATCGTGCGCCGTTGCGGCAGGTCGATGTAGGCGGCGATGTCGCTGGTCATGAGGCTGGCCTGTGCCAGTGATTCGCAGGCGTGGACCAGCAGGCTTTCGCTGTCCTGATCAGGGGCGACCTGGAACATGGTGCTGGGTTTGTGGAAGCGCAGGGTCAGTGCGTTGGGTTTGAGGTAGTGGTCGAGGGCGCGGTCGGCGGCTTCGTGGAATTTCTTTGAGCCGGGAAATTCGTAAGGAGTGGTGTTCTCCGCTTCGGGCGGATTGGGCGTTGGTTTGAACATAGGAAACATACTCGTGGCAAGTTGAGTTGAAGCTGCCACTTTTCGTTTTCCAGGCGAAAGGGTGGCAGCTGTACGCAGACTGGAAAAACCGGTCAACTTGCCAAAACCGGCAGGCCCAAGGGCCTCCCGCGTACAGCCGCCATAACATTGCGAGCAGAAAAAGCGCCGCAGTATGCCATGAGCTTTGGTAGTTGAAATCGGGTTTTCCAGACCCGGTCGCTGATGCGTCAGCGACACCCAAATCCTAGCCAGCGCACTTCCGACGGACAACCGTCAAAACCTGTCGGAAACATCCGCAGATTCCTGGTTTTCGTAGGAGTTGTTGTAGGTGTGGATTGCTTGATTTTTAAACAGAAAGTCCCTCGGTCGCAGGCTGTGGCTGATCTGCGCGAATATGACGTTCTGTTTAAAGTCAGCCCGATGGCCGCAGCCGAACTTACGTCCTGTCCGCTGGATGGGAAGACACGCGCTTGGCTTTTGTTTTGCGGTGAATTTACCCCTCACCCCAGCCCTCTCCCGAGGGAGAGGGAGCCGATTTTTGGGCATTTCAAAATCTGAGTTCAACACGGTATCGCACGTCGGTGTAGCCCTGCCAAACACCTTGATCAGTCCCCTCTCCCTCCGGGAGAGGGTTAGGGTGAGGGGCTTTTAGCTTTGTGAAGGGGATTGGGAGATTTCGTGGTTATCCAGCACTCGATTCACCGCCAGTTCAGCCAGCATGATGATCTGCTGAATCGCCAGAATCGTCCGCCGTTGCGGCAGGTCGATGTAGGCGGCGATGTCGCTGGTCATGAGGCTGGCCTGGGCCAGTGATTCGCAGGCGTGGACCAGCAGGCTTTCGCTGTCCTGATCGGGGGCGACCTGGAACATGGTGCTGGATTTGTGGAAGCGCAGGGTGAGCGCGTTGGGTTTGAGGTAGTGGTCGAGGGCGCGTTCGGCGGCTTCGTGAAATTTCTTCGAGCCGGGGAATTCGTAGGGGGTGGTGTTCTCCGCTTCGGGCGGATTAGGCGTTGGTTTGATCATGGTGAAACTCCATTCGGGATGTGGAGTTCGTCACACACTGCGACCAAGCAGTAGGGTGGCGAACTGTACGCGGGTTGGTCGACCAGGGAATGGAAACCCGGCAGGGCCAAAGCCCTCCCACGCACAGTTCGCCATTAAGCAAGCTGAAAAAGTGCGCCATTCTAAACCCGGACGACCAAGTCCGGTCGCTGATTCGTCAGCGACACCCAAATCCTAGCCACCGCACTTCCGACGGACAACCTGCAAAACCTGTCGGAAACATCCGCGAAATCCCTGTTTTTGTAGGCTCTGCCGTAGGCCGCGATCTGTTGATTTTTAAACAGCAAGATCAAAAGATCGCAGCCTGCGGCAGCTCCTGGAGGTGAGGCGTTTTGTTTAGGAGACAGTTGGGGCGATGAAGAGAGCCGTGGGTCAAAAGTCTGCGCGGCGAAGAGGGTCAGCTTTTGCTCTTCTGCCACAGGCCGCGGCAGATTCAGAGCGAAATACTGTCCCGCCCTTTGATGGAGAACGTACCACCATTGACCTCCAGCTCCTTACCTTCAGCGCCAGCAGATTTGAACTGAAAGCTCCCCTTGTACAGTTCTTGATCATGATCAAAACTCAAGGTGATGGAGCCTGTATCAGCACTGTAGGTTTCAAAGCGGATATGGGTCTCCACTTGCCATATCTTCCAAAAAGTCGCACAGACCTTTTTATCTTCGAAGTTATAGGTGCCGCTCGAGATGTCGGGTGGGAACACTATTTCAATGCCGCGCTCGATTTCGTTTCTATTTGCATCGGTAGTGAGCTGTACCGTGTTTAAAGACAAGTGCAGTTTGTTGTCGGTGGTGTAGTGGTCATAGGCGAAGCCTGAGTTTTGCGAGGTGAAGTCCAGATCACCCGATATGCGGGCCGTCATACGACCGATGCTGGGAGAGGTTTTGATAATGGGAAACTGATGCCTGGTGAACATGATGAACTCCTTGGCGTTGATCGTTCCGTGAACCAGACAAGGTCTGGCGACGTTTTCAAGCTAGGAGTGGGGGGGAACACTGTCAACTGTCAGAGTTGACAGTTGACAGTAGAGGAGAATTGAACGTCAGAGGGACTGCCAACGCCAATTGCCCCGGTTCAGTAACGTCGGCAGAACGCTACATTCAGTTGGCGACACGCACGCCGGCGAGGCTGCCACTCAACTCATACGCCGCCAATTCCGCCTGATGCGCCGCGAGAATTTCCGGCAACGACCCACGCAAATACTCAACCCACGTCTTGATCTTCGCATCCAGATATTGCCGCGACGGGTAGATCGCATACAGGTTCAGCTCTTGCGAGCGGTAGTTCGGCATGACCCGCACCAGTGTGCCGTTGCGCAAGCCTTCGATCGCCGCATACACCGGCAACACGCCAACGCCCATGCCGCTGGTGATCGCGGTTTTCATCGCGTCGGCGGAGTTCACCAGAAACGGTGAGCTGTTGATGGTGACCATTTCCTGGCCTTCCGGGCCGTCGAAGGCCCATTTTTCCAGGGGAATTACCGGGCTGACCAGGCGCAGGCAGGCGTGGTTGAGCAGGTCGCTGGGCTTTTGCGCGGCACCGTTGGCTTTCACGTAGGCCGGCGAGGCGCAGACGATGCTGTAGGTGATGCCCAGCCGTTGCGAGACGAAACCCGAGTCCGGCAATTCGCTGGCGAGCACGATGGACACGTCGTAGCCCTCGTCGAGCAGGTCCGGCACGCGGTTGGCCAGGGTCAGGTCGAAGGTGACGTCGGGGTGAGTCTTGCGGTAGCGGGCGATGGCGTCGATAACGAAGTGCTGGCCGATGCCGGTCATGGTGTGCACTTTCAATTGCCCGGCCGGGCGCGCGTGGGCGTCGCTGGCTTCGGCTTCGGCCTCTTCGACGTAGGCCAGAATCTGTTCGCAGCGCAGCAGGTAGCGTTTGCCCGCTTCGGTCAGGGCGATGCGCCGCGTGGTGCGGTTGAGCAAGCGGGTTTGCAGGTGGGCTTCCAGGTTGGAGACCGCGCGCGAGACGTTGGCGGTGGTGGTGTCGAGCTGCACGGCAGCGGCGGTGAAGCTGCCGGCTTCGGCGACACAACTGAAGGCGCGCATGTTTTGCAAAGTGTCCATGGGGTGCTCTCAAGGGAGATGGCAAATTGTGACACGAAGTTTCGGGGGCGAGACCCCCGACCAAGGGATTATCTCGTTAACCGTAACAAAGATTCACAGAATTCCCAGCTTATCGCCATTGAGGGCGCCCCCTAGAATTGCGCCGATCCCGGTAGGAGCTGCCGAAGGCTGCGATCTTTTGATTTTGTTTTAAGGGAATCAAGATCAAAAGATCGCAGCCTGCGGCAGCTCCTGCACGGGTCCTCGATCTACCCCTCTCTCAGGAATTCGCAGCTGTGCCGCGTCGCATCAACAGAGCGCTTTTGCCGCTCAGTGTTCTGGCTTTTACCCTGGGTCTTGGCGGCTGCATCTCAACCGAAGGAATTGCCCCGCAGGGCAAGGCATTGGAAGCCAATTCACTGGCCACCGACGACGCCATCGCCCATGCCGCCCGTGACGCCAATTGGCCCACCGCGCAATGGTGGCAAGCCTACGGTGACCCGCAACTCAATCGCTGGATCGACCTCGCCGTGCAAGGCAGTCCGACCATGGCCATGGCTGCTGCGCGAGTGCGTCAAGCCAAAGCCATGGCCGGCGTCGCCGAATCCGCCGAGTCATTGCAGATCAATGGCGAGTCAACGATCAAGCGGCACAACTGGCCGACCGATCAGTTCTACGGTCCGGGCGAGCTGGCCAACACCACGACCTGGGACAACAACGCCGCGCTCGGTTTCAGCTACGCGCTCGACCTCTGGGGCCGTGAAAGCAATGCCAGCGAACGTGCGGTGGACCTTGCGCACATGAGCGCGGCCGAGGCGCGATTGGCGCAGCTTGAATTGCAGAACAACATCGTTCGCGCCTACATCGAACTGTCGCTGCATTACGCCCAGCGCGACATCGTCGCGGCGACGCTCAAGCAGCAACAGCAGATTCTCGATCTGGCACAGAAGCGTTTGAATGGTGGCATCGGCACACACTTCGAAGTCAGTCAGGCCGAAACGCCGTTGCCGGAAACCCATCGGCAAATCGATGCGCTGGATGAAGAGATCGCCCTGAGTCGCAATCAACTTGCCGCGCTGGCGGGTAAAGGGCCGGGGGCGGGCGCGCAGTTGCAGCGCCCGACATTGTCCCTCGGTGCTGCGCTGAAACTGCCGTCGGCATTGCCCGCCGAACTGCTCGGCCAGCGTCCGGATGTGGTTGCCAGTCGCTGGCAGGTCGCGGCGCAGGCGCGTGGTATCGATGTGGCGCACGCCGGTTTTTACCCCAACGTCGATCTGGTCGGCAGTCTCGGTTACATGGCCACCGGCGGTGGCGCGCTGGAGTTTTTGACCGGCAAGAAACTCAACTACAACGTCGGTCCGGCGATCTCTTTGCCGATCTTCGACGGTGGCCGACTGCGTGCCGAACTCGGTGAAGCCTCCGCCGGTTACGACATCGCTGTGGCGCATTACAACCAGACGCTGGTGAATGCGCTGAAGAATATCTCCGACCAGTTGATCCGCCGCGAGTCGATGGACAAGCAGCAAGGTTTTGCCGCCGAGTCGGTGGCCACGGCGCAGAAGACTTACGACATCGCGATGATCGCGTATCAGCGCGGCCTCACCGATTACCTCAACGTGCTCAATGCGCAGACGTTGCTGTTCAAGCAACAGCAAGTTCAGCAGCAGGTGCAGGCGGCGCGGTTGAGTGCGCATGCCGAGTTGGTGACTGCGCTGGGTGGTGGCCTCGGTGCCGGCAACGATGTGCCGGCGGCCGAGAAAACCCAGGCACCGAAAACCCCGGCACTCCTGCATTGAACACACAACCCATTGTAGGAGTGAGCCTGCTCGCGATGAGGGCCTGTCAGTCTGCATTTATGTTGGCTGACACACCGCTATCGCGAGCAGGCTCACTCCTACAGGGACCGCGTCTTGCCTGAATCCATGAGCACAATTAAATGACTCCCTTGCCCGCACCGCTGCGCTGGCTCTACTCCCTGGAATGGCGCCGTGGTTTCTTCGACTGGGCGCGCAGCGATGGCGTGACCTGGGTCTACATCTTCAAGGTGTTGATCGCCGCTTTCCTCACGCTGTGGCTGGCCATGCGCCTGGAACTGCCGCAACCGCGCACGGCGATGATCACCGTGTTCATCGTCATGCAGCCGCAGAGCGGCCAGGTGTTTGCCAAGAGTTTCTATCGCTTCCTCGGGACGCTGGCCGGGTCGGCGATGATGGTCACGCTGATCGCGTTGTTTGCGCAGAACACCGAACTGTTCCTTGGCTCGCTGGCGATCTGGGTCGGCATCTGCTCGGCCGGAGCCGCGCGTTGCCGCAACTTCCGTGCTTACGGTTTTGTCCTCGCAGGCTATACCGCCGCGATGGTCGGGCTGCCGGCGCTGGCGCACCCGGACGGCGCATTTATGGCAGCGGTGTGGCGGGTGCTGGAAATCTCGCTGGGGATTCTCTGCTCGACCCTGATCAGCGCCGCGATCCTGCCGCAAACCGCCAGCGCCGCCATGCGCAATGCCTTGTATCAGCGATTCGGTGTGTTCGCTTTATTCGTCACCGATGGCCTGCGCGGGCGCAGCAAAGCCGAGTCTTTCGAGGCGAGCAACGTGCGTTTTATCGCCGAAGCCGTGGGCCTCGAAGGCTTGCGCAGTGTCACCGTGTTTGAAGACCCGCACATGCGTCGGCGCAACGGTCGCCTGAGCCGTTTGAACAGCGAATTCATGGGCATCACCACGCGGTTCAACGCTTTGCATCAGTTGCTTGAACGCTTGCGTGGCAATGGCGAAGAACATGTGGTCGCGGCGATCAGACCGGGCCTGCAGGATCTCGCCGAAGTGCTCGACGGCTTCAGTGGTCGCGCCCTGACCAGCCCCGATGCCGCGCGCTTGGCGACAGCGCTTGCGAGCTACAAGGAAGGCCTGCCGGCACGCGTGCGCAGCCTGCGCGCTATCTTCCAGGAGAGCGAGCCGAGCGACGCCGAGCAACTGGATTTCCACACCGCGTACGAATTGCTCTATCGCTTCGTCGACGACTTGCACAGTTATGCACAGACCCACGCATCCTTGGCCGATCACCGCCACGAGCGCGAGCGCTGGGACGAGCCGTTCACCCCGCAAACCAACTGGTGGGCAGCTGCTGCATCGGGCATTCGCGCCTCGTTCATCCTCGTTGTATTGGGCAGTTACTGGGTCGCGACAGCGTGGCCAAGCGGCGCGACGATGACCCTGATCGCCGCCGCCACCGTAGGCCTCTCCGCCGCCACACCGAACCCGAAACGCATGGCCTTTCAGATGGCGTGCGGGACCTTCCTCGGTGCGCTGATCGGCTTCGTCGAGATGTTTTTCATCTTCCCGTGGATCGATGGTTTTCCGCTGCTGTGCGTGATGCTCGCGCCGGTGATCGTCCTCGGCTCGTTCCTCACGTCGCGCCCGCAATACGCCGGGGTCGGCCTCGGTCTGCTGATCTTCTTCAGCACCGGTTCGGTGCCGGACAACCTGACCATTTACAACCCTTACACCTTTATCAACGACTACATCGCCATGGTCATGGGCATGCTGGTCTGTGCCGCTGCCGGGGCGATTATTCTGCCGCCGAACAGTCGCTGGTTGTGGAAGCGCCTGGAGCAGGATCTGCGTGGTCAAGTGGTCTATGCGATCAGCGGCAAACTCAAAGGTCTGGCCTCGAGTTTCGAGAGCCGTACCCGCGATTTGCTGCACCAGGCCTACGGTCTCGCGGCCGGTCAACCGAAGGTGCAGAAGAACCTGCTGCGCTGGATGTTCGTGGTACTGGAAGTCGGCCACGCGATCATCGAGTTGCGCAAGGAGCAGGCGATCCTGCCGGTGCACCCGGCCTATGCCGAATCGCAGCCGTGGCGCCAGGCAATCCGCGTGATGGGCCGCGCGCTGGTGCGACTGTTTCTGCAACCGAACTCCAGCAATCTCGAACGCGCACTGGTCGCGGTCGACCATGCGATCAGTCGCGTAGCGGCCACTGACGAACCGTTCGCCCCACACTTCGACACCTCGGCGTTGCGCCGGGTGAAGAGCTATCTGCACTTCATCCGTACCTCGCTGCTCGACCCGCAATCACCGCTTGCTGCCTACGCCATCGCCAAGCCGGAAGGACTTGCCCATGCCTCGTGAAATCGCCTTCCACGGCGTGTACATGCCGACCATGACTTTGATGTTTTTCATCGCTGCGGCGCTGGCCTGGGCGGTGGACCGGTTCCTGTCCGGGTTCGACCTGTACCGCTTTTTCTGGCACCCGGCGCTGCTGCGTCTGAGTCTGTTTACCTGTCTGTTCGGCGCCATGGCGCTGACTGTCTACCGTTGAGACTATCTTGATGAAAAAGTTTTTCAGCCTGCTCGCGACCCTGCTGGTGCTGGCCCTGGCGTTGTGGATCGGCCGCACGTTGTGGGAGCACTACATGAACACGCCGTGGACCCGTGATGGCCGCGTGCGCGCCGACATCATCAATGTCGCCGCCGACGTTACCGGTGAAGTCATCGATGTGCCGGTGCGCGACAACCAACTGGTGAAGAAGGGTGATTTGCTTATGCAGATCGACCCAGAGCACTACCGCATCGCGGTCAAGCAGGCGCAGTCGCTGGTCGCTTCGCGCAAGTCGACCTGGGAGATGCGCAAGGTCAACGCCCACCGCCGCGCCGACCTCGACAACCTGGTGATCTCCAAGGAAAACCGCGATGACGCCAGCAACATCGCCGACGCCGCGCTGGCCGATTACCAACACGCCCAAGCGCAACTGGAAGCCGCTGAACTCAACCTCAAACGCACCGAAGTGCGCGCGGCGGTCGACGGTTATGTGACCAACCTCAACGTGCATCGCGGTGACTACGCACGCATCGGCGAGGCGAAAATGGCCGTGGTCGACATGAACTCGTTCTGGGTTTACGGCTTCTTCGAAGAGACCAAACTGCCCCACGTCAAAGTCGGTGACAAAGCCGACATGCAGTTGATGAGCGGCGAAGTGCTCAAGGGCCATGTGGAAAGCATTTCGCGCGGTATCTATGACCGCGATAACCCGGAAAGCCGCGAGCTGATTGCCGATGTGAACCCGACCTTCAACTGGGTGCGCCTGGCGCAACGGGTGCCGGTGCGCATTCATATTGATGAAGTGCCGGAAGGTGTGCTGCTGGCGGCGGGGATTACCTGCACGGTGGTGGTGAATCAGAGCGCAGTGGACAACTGACAGACCGTGTCGCTCCTTTCGCGAGCAGGCTCGCTCCCACAGAGGTCATGCATTTCAAATGTGGGAGCGAGCCTGCTCGCGAATGGGGCGACTCGGTATTTCCAGACTGATAACGAGCAATCACTCAGCGCAAAACGTCTCCTGCAAATGCAGCCAGAACACTCGCCCGGATTCGAGTTTTTCAAACACCACCGTCGAGCGCCGATCCGTGTGCACACCGCTCGCGTCGGTCTGCTGCTCGCGGTAACTCACGGTCGCGCCGCGCTGATGCAGGGCAATCACGCGTAACTCACTGAGCTGGATTCTGAAGCCTTTCTTCTGCCCGCCTGCGGCTCGGAACAGCAGGCGCAAGGCATCGACATCCAGTGTTCGGCCCAACGGCGTCACCATGGTAAAACGCGGTGAAAAACGCGCCAGCAATCGCTGCAGCGCGGCGTCATCTTCTTCTACGGCAAACCATCGTTCGATGGCTTCGTGCGCCTGGATCACTTCGTCCAGGTAGGGCGTGGCGTCATTCATGCAGTTTTTTCCTCAAGGGCAGGTGGGTTCAATAGCGCGAGCACGTGGGTCGAGTCAAAACGCAGGACGGCGACCATTGGCAACAGGGTCAGCAGCGCGGCGGCGATAAAGCAGGCACTGAAACCGTCACCACCCAACGCGCCCAGCAGTGAGCTGAGCAGCGCCGCCGCGAGGCAGAAACCGAGTTGGCGATTGATGTTCCACAGGGCACTGGAGTGGCCCATTTTTTCTGGCGTAATGCCGACGAACGCCAAGCTCTGCGCGGTGACGCTGCACAGGCTGCCGCCCAACCCCATAAGGGCGTAGGCGATGATCAGCGGCGTGCTGGCCGGTTGTTCGATGCGCATTAGCAAAACGATGCCGACGCATTGCAGGAGCATGCCGGCGCTGAGCAATGGCTTGGGGCCGATGCGGTTGAAACTGCGTTTGCCAAGCATGATCCCCACGCCCGAACCGACGGCCCACGGCAGCATCAATGCGCCGGTCTGCGCCGCGCCGACACCGAGGGTATGCAGGTACAACACGGCAATCATGTGGGTGCCGGTGAACACCCCGGGCACACACAAGTAGATCAACATCGCCAGACGCAGCGACGGGTGCTTGATCAGTTGCAGGTCGAGGATCGCGCCGGGTTTGCGCCAGCCATCGCGCAGGTAAAAGCCCAGGATCAGGAGGCTGAGTATCAGCACAATGATGCCGAGTGCTCGGGTGCTGGCGTCGCTTACCAGGCTGACGGCGATCAACAACAAACTCAGTGCCGACGCCGCCAGCAACAGGCCACGGGCGTCCAGCGTCGGGCGCTCATGCAAGGGCTGATCGGCTTTCAACCAGAGCAGGCCGAGCCCGAATGCGAGCAGTGTCAGCGGCAGATTCAGGTAGAAAATCCAGCGCCACGACAGCGCCTGAACGATCAGTCCGCCGGCCGCTGGCGACAGTGCCGGCACCAGCAGCGCCACCAGCAACACCACACCGGTGAAGTGCGCGCGTTGCGTCGCCGGAAACTGTCGATACGCCAGGGCTTGGCCCACCGGCAGCAGCAGTCCGCCACCGAGCCCCTGCAGGAGTCGCCAGGCAATCAGGCTTTCAATCGATCCCGCTTGCGCCACCAGTGCCGAACCGACGCCGAACAACAGCAGCGACGCGAGGATCAGCCGGCGCTCGCCAACCCGTGTCGCCAGCCACACGCTCAGCGGAATGATCAGCGTCAGGCCGAGCATGTAGGCGTTGCTGATCCACGCCAGTTGCGTCACCGAGGCGTGCAGTTGTTGAGCGATGTCGGGGTAAGCGATGCTGGCGACGAACATGTTCAGCAGGTCGAGCGCGAAGCCCAACAAATACACCAGCGCGACTTTCGAGCGATAAGCCATGGCAGCTTCCCTGTAATGAGACGTGCAGGGTAGGGCGCTTCCGGTCGTAGGAAAACGCTGGTTTGCCTGCTAGTTTGTCAAAATTATTTTGACAAGGAGTGCCGTGGATATGGTCAGCCTGGATCGTTTTGACACCTTCAAAGCTGTGGTCGAGGCCGGTTCTCTGACCGCTGCCGCCGATACGCTGGGGCAAACGCGCGCGGTGGTCAGCTTCAACCTCAAACGCCTGGAGGAAGAACTGGGCGTGACCTTGCTCACGCGCAATACCCGGCAACTGGCGCTGACCGATGCCGGTGAACGCTTTTATCGACGCTGTTTGCGCACGCTGGATGAGGCGCGGCTGGCGATCGAAGAGGCGCGTTCCGAACACGCACAACTCAAAGGCACACTGCGCATCACCACGACTGTCGAGTTTGCCTTGGCTCAGGTGGTGCCGGCGCTGGAGGTGTTTCGCCAGCAGCAACCGCAACTGAACATTCATTTGTCGACGTCTTCGACCCATGCCGATCTGATTTCCGAGCGCTTTGACATGGCGATTCGGCTGGGGCGCATGCACGACTCCAATCTGCGTGCGGTGCAGTTGTCGACGTTCGAAATATTTGCCGTGGCGGCGCCAGGGTTGATCGAGCGCTTCGCGCCGGTGGTCACGCTGGCAACGCTGGAGTCGATGCCGACGTTAGGGCATGGACGAGTGCCGGAAATGACCATAACCGACCCGCACGGCGTGGAGCATTTCTACCAGCCAAAACCGGGAACCACTGCCATCGTCGCGGACAACTCGGCGACGCTGCGGGCGTTTGCGTTGACCGGGCAAGGCGTGGCGATTTTGCCGCAATGGCTGATTCAGGACGATCTTGATGCCGGACGGTTACAGCGTTTGCTGGTGGATTACCGGTTTGCGCCGCAAGGGGTGTATGCGCTGTACCCGGACACCCGGCATTTGCCGCTGAAAGTGCGGGCGTTCATTGATTTCATGAAGGGCTGGGGATGAGTGTTGGCTGATCTGGCCTCTTCGCGAGCAGGCTCGCTCCCACACAGAGATCCAATGTGGGAGCGAGCCTGCTCGCGAAAGCGTGAACCCGGTCTCAGAGCTTCGCGCGCAACCCGAACCGCTTCATCAACGTCGATTCGAGCAAGCCCTTGGGCAACAACGCCGCCAGCAACGGCAACGCCCGGCTGCCATTACCAATGCGGATCAAGCGCGGCGGTTTGCTCTGCTGTACAGCCTTCAACAACACAGCCGCAAACTCATTGGCCGGCGTCGGTTTGTCCTGTGAAGCCTTGGCCCGTGCCCGGATGCCTTCACGCAGTGGAAACCACGGTGACTGCTCGTTGATCAACTGCTCGGCTTCATGCCCTGCATTCTTGGCGAAACTCGATTGAATCGCCCCCGGTTGAACCTCCATGACGCGTACACCAAACGGCGCGAGTTCCATGCGCAGGGCATCACTCAATGCGTGCACGGCTGCTTTCGAGGCGCAGTAAGCACCGGCAAACGGCGTGACCAGCACACCGGACACACTGCCGATATTCACCACCAGACCCTTGGCCCGGCGCAGCACCGGAAACAACGCGCGAGTGACGCCGACAATCGAAAACACATTGGTCTCGAACTGGCGCTGCATGGCCGCCACGCCGCCATCGAGCAGCGGCCCCATGGCGCCGTAACCGGCGTTGTTGATCAGCACGTCGAGGCCGCCGTGTTGCTGGTTGATCCGCTCGCCGAGTTGCTCCAGCGCCGCATTGTCGTTGACGTCGAGTTGCACGGCGGTGAACCCGGCAGACGCCAGCAACGCGACATCTTCAGCCTTGCGCGCACTGGCCCAGACTTGGAAACCGGCGGCTTTGAACGTATCGGCGAGGGCACGGCCGATGCCGCTGGAACAACCGGTAATCAACGCAACGGGCATGGCGCATTCCTTGTGCAAATAGAGTGGTGAAGGGGATCAGTCGGAGAAACTGCCTTGCAATCGCTCGGCGCGAAACTCCAGGGTTTGCGGGCGATAACCGGGGCGCAGCGGCGGCATCGGCAGACAGTCTTCCCATTCGCCGCCGGCTTGCAGTTCGCCAGGGCCGCGATAGCGTGGCGCGGTGTATTGGTTGTCGGCCAGATTCACCGTGTCGCCCGGCGCATAGGCTGCAATGCGCCAGCGTAGCTCGGTGAGGGGCACGTCGTTGCCGTTTTTCATTTTCAGTTGCAACGGACGATCGGCCGGGCATTGCTCCGGTGCATAGCTGATACGCATCTCAAGGCGCGCCAGTTGTTTGATCTCGCGGTTGTCCAGCCACACCACCCACATGGCGACAAAACCCAGGCCAATCGCCGCCGCCACCGAGACCGGCAAGGCCTTGGCCGGGTAGCGCAACAGCAGGATCAACCAGGTGATGACCAGCAGAATGCCGATGAACATGCGCACAACCTCGAGGAGAGAGAGGGTCATCCTACCTAAGCGTAGGTGAGGTTGGCGATGGGCATCGGGACTTGCGGTGTCTGACCGGGCCTCTTCGCGAGCAGGCTCGCTCCCACTTTTGGAATGCGGACAACTGTGGGAGCGAGCCTGCTCGCGAAGAGGCCGGTTCAGACGACACAGACTTCGAACAAAAAAAGCCCCCACCCAACCCACTGCGGATAGGGGACGCAGCGGGCTGGACGGGGGCTTCTTGTTTTATCGATCAGTTATTGCGCGATGGTCTTCACCGACACGCCACGTTCGATCGGGGTGGAGCGACCGTAGATATCTTCGAAGCGTTCGATATCGTCTTCACCCAAGTACGAACCCGACTGAACTTCGATGATTTCCAGCGGGATCTTGCCCGGGTTGCGCAGGCGGTGCACCGAGGCGATCGGGATGTAGGTCGACTGGTTTTCGCAGAGCAGGAACACGTTTTCATCGCAGGTCACTTCAGCAGTGCCGCTGACCACGATCCAGTGCTCGGCGCGGTGGTGGTGCATCTGCAGCGACAGGCACGCGCCCGGTTTCACCGAGATGTGCTTGACCTGGAAGCGCCCGCCCATGTCCACCGAGTCATACGAACCCCACGGACGGTAAACCTCGCAGTGGTTCTGGGTTTCGCTGCGGCCCTGCTCGTTGAGGGTGTTGACCATCTGCTTGACGCCCTGAACCTTGTCTTTGTGGGCGATCATCATGGCGTCTTTGGTTTCGACCACGACGATGTTTTCCAGACCGATCACCGACACCAGTTTACCGTTGCCGTGGATCATGCAGTTCTTGCTGTCCTGAATCACCACATCGCCCTTGGTGACGTTGCCGTTGGCGTCTTTCTCGTTGACTTCCCACAGCGACGACCAGCAACCGACATCGCTCCAGCCGGCGGTCAGCGGCACGACGCAGGCGCGCTGGGTTTTTTCCATGACGGAGTAATCGATGGAATTGTCCGGGCAGCAGGCGAAAGTGGCTTCGTCGAAGGTGATGGTGTCGGCGTCTTGCTGGCTGCGTTCGAGGGTCAGCAGGCAGGTGTCGTAGATGTCCGGATCGTGCTTTTTCAGCTCTTCGAGGAAGCGGCTGGCGCGGAACAGGAACATGCCGCTGTTCCAGTAGTAGCCGCCGGATTCGACGTACTCGGTGGCACGTTTGACGTCAGGTTTTTCGACGAAATGCGAAACGCGGCTGACGCCTTCGGGCAGCAGCGAATCACCGGTGGATTTGATGTAGCCGTAACCGGTTTCCGGTTTGGTCGCCGGCACGCCGAACAGGACCATTTCGCCGTTTTCGGCGGCGACGGTGGCCAGGGCCAGCGCGCGTTGCAGGGCTTTCTGATCTTCGAGGACGTGGTCGGCGGGCAGCACCAGCATCAACTCGTCACGGCCTTCATTGACCAGCATCATCGCGGTCAGCGCCACGGCCGGCGAGGTGTTGCGGCCGAACGGTTCCATGAGGATGCGCTGGCATTCCAGGTTGCGATTGGCCAACTGCTCGTTGACGATGAAGCGGTGTTCCTTGTTGCAGACCACGATCGGGGTGTCCATGCCTTCGAACACCAGGCGTTCGAGGGTCTGCTGGAACAGGGTGTGTTCGCCGGTCAGGGCGAGGAATTGCTTAGGGAACTGCTTACGCGAAAGCGGCCAGAGACGCGAACCGCTACCACCTGACAAGATCACCGGAATCATATTGTTTACTCCATAAAATCGATTGGTTAGAGGTACGAACGCTGTGTCGTTTCACTCTTGTTTTTGTCTCGTACCCGAACTGACAACCCGGTCAAGGGTGGGAGCGAGCCTGCTCGCGAAAGCGGCGTATCAGTCGACATTGATGTTGGATGTCGGACCGTATTCGCGAGCAGGCTCGCTCCCACAGGGGGCACTGCGTCAGTTCGGAAAAATCGTTAGCGAGTCGATACCGGGCGTTTCACCCAGACTGGCGACAGGCTGCTGCCGCTGCCGGTGACGTACAGCACCGCTGCCTCACCGCGCTCCAGTGCAACCGGCTTCACGTCGCCTACTTTCTTGTCACCTTGGTACAGCGCGAGGCTGACTTTCACCGGGTTGATTTCACGTTCGCCACGGCCCTTGGCGGCCACGTTAGGCACCACGTCGGTCTTGCCGTCAGCAGTCTTCAGGGTCAGCGGTTTGTCGCTGAGGTTCTGCACGCGCACCAGGGATTTCTGCTTGTTCTTGAACGGCGGCTCTTCGATCAGTTGCGGCGCGCCGGAAGCGTTGTTGACCAGGGTGTAGTAGTGGTCACCGGCGAGTTTCACCGGCAGCGTCTGGCTGCCGACCTTGGCGCTGTAATCACCGCCCGGCATGAAGCTGAAGTCGCTGCTGGCCAGTGGCGCAACGTCGCTCAGGTTAGTGCTGCCGACAGTGGCGCTGACTTCAGCGTTGCTGGCGTTGTAGACGCGCACGAAGGACGAGCCTTTCGGTGCAGTCGGGCCATAAAGTGCGGCGTCGCCACCGGCAAAGGCTGGGACGGAAAGCACGCTGAGGCCAGCAACCAGAGCGAAGCTTTTAGCGAGACGACGAGGAGTAGTAGTGAAAGTCATGGTGTACCTCTCTTTCAGTTTTGCGCCCGATCGGGCGTCTCGGATTTAGTGTTGATTGCTACGTTTTGTTGGCGTGCGCCGGCTTGTTTAAGCTCTGCGACCCACTGCGGGTCGGCGTCGCCGATTTCGTTGTTCACAGGCAGATAACGTTCAGGAAACTCCCAGATCAGCACCTGTGGCGGGCTGTTCTTGAAGTCATCGCTTTTCAGGTAGCTGAGCATCGGCAGGATCGGGCCGTGGCCGTCTTCGGCGTAGCTCACCACGTCGCTGTGCAGCGCTTGTTTCAGCGCACCGACGAAGTTCCAGTTGGGGTTGGCGCTGTAGCTGGTGCCGACCAGTGCCACTGGCACTTCATTGCTGGCGAACAGCGCGTCATCACCAGCAGGCTGATCGCCGGCTGCGACGGTGTTGCGCTTTTGCAGTGGCTCTTGCGCCGGCATCAGGTTTTCAAACAACGGATCGAGCGGCAGGAACAAGCGCAGGTCGCCCTTGTGCGTGACCTTCTCCGCCGGCGTGGTAACGAAGCGTTGGGGCTCGCCGCTGAGCGGGAACTTGTCGGCGATGGTTTTCGCCAGGGTGTTGGCTGCAATCTCGGCGCCTTCCGGCGTCCAGTGGGTGTCGGTGCGCAGGAACACTTGCTGACCGTTCTGCTTGGCCTGTTGCAATGGCTTGAGCAGGTCAGGGGCGAGGATCTTGTCGGCCGCAACACGGGCGTGGAAATCCTCATAAAGGTTTTCGTGAATGCTCGCCGGTTTCACTTCACCCAGATGTTCCGGGTACAAACGAACCTTGGCCGGCACGATCGCCATCACCAGTTTCACGCCTTTGTCTTTGAGGGTCTGGCGCACGCCTTCGACCAGCGCGTAGTTGCCTTGCAGGTTCAGCTCTTCGTTGACGATCGGGTTGAATTCCTCATCGCTGTACAACCACTGATCGCGACCGAGCACCACGCCCGGACGACCTTCGTTGAACAGTTTGAAATCCAGCGCGGCCCAGAGGTTGGTGCCCAGACGCTTGATCGGGAATTCTTCGTCGTAATGAGTTTCCACAGCCTTGGTCCAGCGGCCGTTGAGCACCGTCGCATCGGCGTTGGTGCTGAAGCCGAAGAAGCTGCGAACCGACCACAGACCGAGGACCAACAGGGTCACCAGGAACAGGGCGATGTAGAAGATGCGTAATGAGCGGGTCATGTCAGATCCCTCAGAACTGGAAGTAAAGGAACGGCGAGAAGCTTTGCGCCGAGAGTTTGAGAATCGAGGCGATGAACAGCAGCAGGATCAAGCCGCGCATCACGTAGCGCGACCAGTCCGCGCTCCAGTAGGCCGGTTGCACCTGGGCTTCGACGCCGACGGTGTAGCCGGGCTCATGGATGCTCGCCGGGTTTTCGCCGGGTGCGGCTTTGATCATTCCCGGAGTCGCCGTGGCAGGGCCGTTGGCCTCGACGTTGACTTCAGGTTTGCTCTTGGCCGGCGGCTGATTGGTGTACAGATCACGCAGGCCGAAGAACGCCAGCGTCACGTACGCCACCACGAGGGTCGCCACTTGCAGACCGGTGAGGCTGGCCTGATTGAGTTCCGACAGCGACCAGTCGCCAAAGCTGAACATCGCACCGTACATACGCCCGGCAACGTGCAGATTCTCGGCGCGGAAAATCACCCAGCCCATGACCACCAGCAGGAAGGTCAGCGCCCAGCGGATCGGGTTGAGGCTGCGTGGCGAGGTGTTCAGGCCCAGCGCTTTTTCAATCGCCAGCCACATGCCGTGCCATGCGCCCCAGACGATGTAGGTGATGTTCGCGCCGTGCCACAGACCACCGAGGAGCATGGTCAGGAACAGGTTGCGATAGGTCATCAGCGTGCCTTTACGGTTACCGCCGAGGGTGATGTACAGATAGTCACGCAGCCAGGTCGACAGGCTGATGTGCCAGCGGCGCCAGAACTCGGTGATCGACTGGCTGATGTACGGCTGTTTGAAGTTTTCCATGAAACGGAAACCCATCATCAAGCCCAGACCGATGGCCATGTCGCTGTAACCGGAGAAGTCGAAATACAGCTGCGCGGTGTAGGCCAGCGCGCCGAGCCAGGCATCACCGGTAGTCGGGTTTTGCAGGGCGAAGCAATGGTCGGCGACCACCGCGAGGGTGTCGGCGATAAAGACCTTCTTGATGAAACCCTGCATGAACCGCGTGCAGCCCTCGGAGAACTTGTCGAGGGTGTGCGTGCGATTGTTGAACTGATCGGCGAGGTCGCGGAAACGCAACACCGGGCCGGCAATCAGGTGCGGGAAGATCGCCACGAATGCCGCGAAGTCGATCAGGTTGCGCGTCGCCGGGGTATCGCCGCGATACACGTCGATGATGTAGCTGATCGACTCGAAGATGTAGAACGAGATACCGATCGGCAACAGCACGTGGGTGAGGATGAACGGCTCAAGACCGACCGACGTCATCATCGCGTTGATGCTGTCGACGCCGAAGTTGGCGTACTTGAAGTAGCCGAGGATGCACAGGTCGACTGCGACACCGAGCAGCAGCCAGCGCTGAGCCGGTTTGGTTCGTACGCCGGCGGCACCGACTTTGAGGCCGATCCAGTAGTTCCACAATGTGACGGCGGCGAACAGCGCGAGGAAGTCCACACGCCACCAGGCGTAGAACACGTAGCTGGCGATCAGCAGCAGCAAATTGCGATAGCGTTGCCCGCTCAAGTAGTACAAGCCGAGAAAGATCGGCAAGAACAGAAACAGGAACACGTTGGATGAAAATACCATCCCGATCTCTCCATGTTTGAACCAACAGTCAAGGGCCAAAGCCCCCCCAAACCCCCCGTGGTAGTGGAGGGGTGAAACGGTGTTTCTGTCAGGGTTGTGCCGGGCCTTGAAATCTTCCCCTCACCCCCCGCCCTCTCCCGGAGGGAGAGGGAGCCTGATCTCCATGGTTTTCAGAAAAGGAGATCGACCCGATATTTCTGTGCAGCCTGATCTCGGTTGTTTTTCAACGCCTGAGATCAACTCGGTATTTCATTTCGGCGTAACTCGCACAGCCACCTCGGTCAGTCCCCTCTCCCTTTGGGAGAGGGTTAGGGTGAGGGGCTTTTGCTTTATGAGCCTTTGTTGCCCTTCTCATGCGACGGGTCGTAGACCTTGGTCAGGTCGCCGCCAAGCCGGAAAGTCTTGAACGGCTGCATGCCGTGCTTCTTCTCGATCACATCAGGCGCACAGGTGTAGAGCGTGCAGAACGGTTCGAGCCAGGCGAATTTCATGTCCTCTTTCAGATCGGTCATGTCCTGCTCTTTGCCGTTCTTCTTCTCGAATTCATCCGGGTCTTTCACCCCCGCCAACACCCGATCACCGAGACGCTTCAGCGCGCCATTGTTTTCCTGACGCAAATCAACGCCGTTGACCTGGGCGAAACTGGCGATCATCGCCAGCGGCGGCAGGGCGTAGTTGTGATAGGCGAGGGCGCGTTGCTGACGCTTGAGTTCGTTCGGCAGGAAGCCGTCGGCATCGACTTGATTGACGCCGACCTTGTATTCCTTCACTGCCCAATCGAACAGGTCGCGGCGGTTGGTCGCGACCGATGTCGCCATCACCGACCATGCAGCCCAGTACGAGTGATTGTTGGTTTTTTCCAGCGGCAGGTTGTCCCAGTCGCTGACGACCTGATCGGCCATTTTGCTGAACCACGCCTCGATCAACTGCGCTTCCTGCTGATGCTGGGCCAGCGGATGCGAGTCGGAGAACTTCAGGCGAATGTACGAAGAGGCCATGCTGCCCAGTGCCCATTTGCGCATCGACTTGCCGGTGTGGTTGAAGTCTTTGGACATCAACGCATCGGCCTTGGCCCACGCGGTCAGCCAGTTCAGCGTGCAATCGAGCTGCTCCGGACGACCATCGCGCATGAACTGCATCACCCGTTTGGCGGTGCCGCGTTCCAGCGTGGTGATGTCTTTGGTGGTGTCGCGAAAGGCTTTTTCCGACTGCACGTTCAGCGTTGCGCGGGCTTTGTCCGAACCTTCGTATTTGCTGCGAAATTGCAGCGGCCCGGTGTACGGCGTCGGCATCGCGTCGCAGCCTTCGCTTTTGTCACCGGTCTTGAATTTATCCACAGGCGCGAAATAGCCCTGAGGTGGACGCAGTGGCGCGGCGGCCTGCGCGGTGCCGGCGAAGATCGCCAGCCCGAGCAGCGTCGGCGCTAAAAGAGTTTTCAGTTTCGAGTTTCGCATAGCAGACCTCATTGCCCGACCTGAGCGGTTTGTTGCCCAGCGCCCGGGAATACGTTGCGTTTGCAGATTTTCGCTTCGACTTTCTGTGGCGCGGTGCCCGCTTCCGGGCCCTGGACTTCGACCGCCAGCAGGTTTTGCGAGGCCCAGTCTTCGTCCGTGCGCAACTCAAAGGCGAAACGACCGTCGGTGTCGGAGGTTTCCGGTTTCTCGATCTTGATGTCCTCGTGGCGACCGTTCATGTACCAGAGGGTGGCTTGCAGGGTTTTCACCGAAGGGTCGGCGAAGCGGATGTCGACCTGATGGCTGCTGTTCTGCAGGTTCAGGTTCTTGCTGTTGACCAGCAGTTCTTGTTTGCTGCCCGGCTTGAGCGTGGTGCTCGCGGACATTTGCGCGTCTTTGCCTTCGCAGCCGTTGTCGAGAAGAGACATCATCTGGCGATAGATGGTTTCCTGGTCGAGGCGGTACAGCGGCGAGAATTCCCAGATAAGAATCTTCGGCGGCGTCTTCTGGAATTCGTCGCTGCCCAGGTACTGCAACATCGAACCTTCCAGACCACCGCCGGGGAAGGCGACGTTGAGAATGTCGGCGCCGATGGCTTCTTCGAGGAAGCCGGCGAAGTTGTAGTTCTTGCCGCTGTGCGAAGTGCCGACGAGGGTGATTTGCGGGTTGCCGGAATCACCGAACAGATCGCCGTCACCTGCTTCGCCTTTCGGCTCGGTGGTGAATTGATCCATGTACTGGATCGCGTAACTGGTGCCGCACAGTTGCCCGGCCATGTTGTGCAGGGTACCGGTCTTGCCCATGCGCCCGGAGCGCTTGGTCTCGAACTCACGCTTGGGCACGTCGGCGAAGGCCGGGATCTGCTTGACCTTTTCGGCGACGATTTTCGCCGTGCGCTGCGCACCGTATGGCGTCCAGTGCTGGTCGCCGCGGAAGTAGAAATCGTGGGCGGGCAGGGTGTCCGGCAGCGATTCGTTGGTCAGCGGCGACAGGTCCGGCACCACGTAACCCATCTTGGCGAAACGGCCAAGCATGGTCTTGTAGTTGCCCAGCGCTTTCTCGTAATCGAACGCGGCTTTTTCCTGCGGGTTGAGCTTGTTGCGGTTCACCAGGCCACGGGTCGGCTGGTAAACGATCACCAGTTCGACGCCTTTGGCCTTGAACGCATCGTGCAGCTGTTGCAGGCGTTTGTAGCCGGCCGGGGTGGTGTTGAACTCGGTGCGCAAATCTTCCTGAGTCCGGAACAGCCAGTCGCCTTGTGCCTGCACCAGGGTGGTGAAGTTCTGCTGATAACGCGTGGTGTAGTTCTTCGCGTCATGGGCGGCCGGGCACAGGTTGCAGCACGGTTCGGCGCTGAACTTTGGTGGCGTGGCAGCGGCGCCTTCGTCGGCGCGCGCACCGTTGCTGGCCGCGAGAATGCCCACGGTCAGGGCCGACAGGCTGAGTAATCTGATCAAGTGTGGGTGCATAAAATTATCCTCAGTCCTGCATTTCGGTCTGGCGTTCGACAGGGTCGATCAGCACGGCTTTCTGCTGGCGCACCAGCAGGTCGAGAATTTCATCCTGGCGCTCGCCGAGGATGCCGTTGAAGCTGATGCCGCTGGATTTGGTCGGCGCCAGCATCGACACGCGATACAGCTCGACGCTCAACGGCGAATCGATCGACAGCGGGCCGCTGCCGTTGGCCGCCAGTTCACCGCCAACGACGATCAGCGACACCTGCGCATCGAACGGGTCGAGCTTGATGTCACGGTCGGTGTCGGTGAGGTCTTTGATGTGGCCGTAGACGCCGGTCAAACCGTTGGCCATGGCGACGTTTTCGTAGAGGCGGATATTCACGCTGTTACGAATGCGGATGCCGTGGCGCTTGTTGCTGATGACCTTGTTGCCCCACAGCAGGTTGTCGGCGGACTCGTAGAGGGTGATGCCGTCGGTGTGGTTCTTGTAGATCTCGTTGTAGGCAATGATGTTGTTGACGCTGTTACGGTCGATCACCAGGCCCGAGAGATGGTTGTCGAAGCTTTTGTTGTTGAAGATGAAGCTGTCGTTGACCTCACGGGAAATAATGATCCCGTGCTTCTTCTTCGTGCCGTACACGGTGTTCTCGGCAATGATCAGGCCGTGGGAACGGTCGTGCGGGTCGATGCCGTAGACGATGTTGTCTTTGTAGGTGTTGCCCTTGACCACGAAGTCGCGGGTCTCGTAGCAGTAGAAGCCGTACCACATGTCGGAGAACTCGGAGCCGACGATCCAGCCGGTCGGTTCAGGGCGCTTGAGGACCTTGGCCATGTTCGGCGTGTACTGGGAAATACTCACGCCGTACGACTTACTGTTGGCGTAGCCGAAGCTGGCCATCTTGCTGTTGACGATGTAGGTCTCGGTGCCACCCCAAGCGAGCAGGAACGGACGGAATTCCTTCGGCGAACGGAAGGTCGCCGGGCCGTTTTCCTTTTCGCGCCAGCCGGTGACTTTGGTGTCACGCACAAACAGCTGGCCGTCGTTGACCATGAACGCACCGGCCTCTTGCGACAGGCGCAGTTCCTGGGTCTGGCCGTCGATTTCGAGGATGCCTTTACGGCCAACCACGATCGGCAGCTTCGACAGGTACACGCCCGGCGAGGTCTCGCTGAAGTACTGCTTGGGCAGTTTCTGCGCCAGATCCTTGAGGTTCATGTAACCGTCGTCGACGAAGATCGCCTGTGGGATACCGTGCTGACGCACCACCCATTCGGCCATCTTGTTGTCGCCGCCGATGAAGTCCTTCAGCGCGTCTTCCTGCATCATCCGGCGCACGCTGATCTTGCCCGGTTTGCTACGGACGATTTTCGCCGCAGCGGCCTCGGCGGTGAAGCCGGAAAGGTCGGGCAGTTTCGGTGCGGCCAGATTCAGCGCCTCGGTGGGTGCGCTGCTGACGGTGTAGGTCTTGGCTTGTTGCAGCTCCTTGGCCGTGGTCGCAGGCTTGGCCGGCTCCACGTTGGCGAAGGCGCCAGCGCTGGCCAGCAGCATCGCGCCGGCCAGCAGGCTGAGTGAGCCTATCCTGGTGCTGATCATGTCGGGCACTCCCTTGGCGGTTTGCATCAGAAGCGCCAGATCACGTCGATGAACGCGCGGTGCATGTACGAATCAACCTGCTTGCCGTAGGCATCGCCCGGTTTGAACACACCGCCACGGAAGCGCACCAGGGCCGAAGGCTCGTCGATCGACTGGCTCAGCGCCGCCGGCAACAGGCCTTGCTTGAAGTACTTGGTGACGACCAGGTCCATCTCCTGACCGAGGTCCTTGTTGCCGTCTTCAAGCGGCAGCGAGGTGCTGGAGAGGATCGCGCCGGTGGCGTCGTCGGTGTTGTTTTCCACGGCGTTGATGCCGTTGCTGCCCACCGGCTTGTTGCCGTCGACACGCCAGAACTTGTGGTAGATCAGGCTGGCGTCGTACTCGTCGTTGACCATCCACGAACCGAACAGGGTCGCGGTCTGCATGTTGTTCATTTCGCCACGGAACGCTTCGCCGAAACGGTGCACACGCGAGCGGGTACCGGTGTAGTTGGAGCGGTTGCTCTCCAGACCGGTCTGCTCGTAATCGGCGCTGGCACGGGCATAGGCACCGCCGACTTGCCATTGCGGATCGAGGCGCAGGCGCACACCGATGTCAGTGGCCCAGCCGTTGACGTCGTCGCTACGCTTGGCTTGCGCCGGGCGCGAACCATCAGCGTTCAAGGCGTTGACCGTGTCGCGGTCGCCGCTCATGCCGGTGATGCTGCCCCAGTAGTTGACGGTGTTGGTGTTGCGCCAGTTGTAGGCGTCGCTGTCGGCGGTCAGGCCGATCCAGCTGATGTCGCCGTTCTCGGTTTTATCCAGCGAGTCGCGTGGCACGCCCGGTTCGGCGTAATCGAGTTTGCCGTCATCATGGGTGTGATGACCGCGAATGCCGACCCAGTTGCCCGGCGTCCACTGATAAGCCGCATCGGCGTAGGCGTGCAGGCGATCCTTGTCTTTCGGCGCCAGCTCTTTCAGGTCGGTGCGGTATTCGCTGAAGCGTTCGGCAACACCGGCGTTGGCGCGCAACAGGGTGGTGTCGAAGGTCCAGTTCAGCGCTTCGATGTTGGTGTCGCGCCATTGGCCGTCGTCATTACGCAGACGCTGGCGACCGAACTTGAGCATCTCGCCCGGGTAAGGCGTGAGGCCGCTGTAGCCGACCCAGAACTCGCGCATCGCCAGGTAGTTTTTCTTGGTTTTGCGATCACCGTTGTCGGTGGCTTGTTCACCGTCGGATTGTTGCAGGGTGTCGGTCTCGATGATGTCGGTCGAGGTCACGGCCTGGCCCATGGCGTAGGCACTCCACGCGCCGCTTTCGCCGTAGACCCAAGGACGCAGGTCGAGGCCGACGCCGTTGACGTCGCCGCCGCTGGCGGTGCCGAGGTCGCGGTCATCTTCGGACTGGCCGGTGACTTTCACTTCCAGGCCGAAGTTTTTGCTTTCAGTCATCGCGGCCAGTGTCGGGCAAGACCAGATCAGCGCGAAAGTGAGGCCAATACCGGCCTTCACGAATGGATTCAGCTTCATAGTTTTTCCTCGCCGTCTTCTTCTTGCAGGGCGTGCAGTTGCAGCGTGTTCGGGTTCAGAGCGCCACGGCTGGCTTGCTCTTGTTGCAGCAGACGTTGCGCTTCGGCCAGACGCTCGGGCGGCAGTTGCGCGGCGAGGGTGGTCGCCAGCTCATCGGCTTGCGGAGTGTTTTGTGCCTTGGCCAATTGGCTGAACACGTAGGCGTTGAGCGGGTCGGGCTTGGTGCCCTTGCCTTGGGAGAACAGTTGGGCGATGGCGAAGTCGGCGCTGTTCTGGCCGTTGCGCGCAGCGGTCAGCAGATGGTCGAGAGCCTTCTGCGGATAGACCTTGCCGAGGTAGCCACGGCGATAGATCTGGCCGAGGTAGTAGTCGGCGGCGACTTCGCGGCCAACGGCTTTCTGGAAATGTTCTTCGGCGACTTTGGCGTCGGCCGGGACCATTTTGCCTTCGTAGTAGAGCTTGCCCAGCAACAACTCGGCGCGCGGTTGGTCGGCGGCGCGGCCGTTGTCGAGGTACTTCATCATCTGATCGACGTCACCCAGTTCCGGGTAGTCGTAGAGCAGTTGCGCGAGGGTCACCCACGACGCCGGGTAGCCCGGAGCGATCGGCTCGAGCAGCGACTGCGCGGTTTTTTCGTCGGGCTTGCCGAGGGTTGAATCAGCCAGTACACGGGCCACGGAATCGACGCGCTGCGCGGTGACGGTGCCACGGCTGTAACCGGCCTGCATCTGCTTGATCAGCTCGGCTTGTTGCTCAGGCTGCGCGCGTTTCTGGTACACGGTGGCCAGTTCGACGTAGCAGATGTCGGTGGTGTTGAGCGCGGCTTTGCAGATCTTTTCCACGTCATCCAGGTGCTGGTCGTAAGTGCCCTGAGTGCGATACAGCAGCACCTGCGCCAGACCCGCTTCCGGGTAGCCGGATTTGCGCCACTGATCGATCTGCTGCTGCGCGTTGATATTCGGGAAGCTGTGCGGGTATTGCAGGTAGAGCATCGCCAGCGGGATCAACGTATTGCCTTCGCCATTGGCGGCGGCTTTTTTCAGCAGGGTTTCGGCTTCGTGGTGTTCGGCTTCGGTAGAACCCGGTTTGGCCACCAGCAGGCGGCCCAGACGCGCCTGAGCACGCGGCGAAACACTGGCGGCGGCGCGGTAAGTCGCCTCGGCCTGTTTCATTTGCGCAGGGTCGCGGCTGTCGACCTGGATATCGGCGAGGCCGACTTGCGCTTCGCTGTAACCCAGATCGGCCAGTTGCTGATAATTCTGCGCAGCGGTGGCGGTGTCGCCACGCTTGAGCGCTTCGTTGGCCAGACGTTGATCGGGCAGGCCGGCGCAACCGGCCAGACTGACTGCCAAAGCCAAGGCACACACCGTTCCCATGTAGGAGTGAGCCTGCTCGCGATTCAGCCGACGCGGTACATCAGACACACCGCGCTGATCCAATCGCTGGCAGGCCAGCTCCCACAGGGATCGCGGTGTTTTCAGGATGGGTGGAGTAGTCACAGGCATGTCCTCGACTTAAAGACCGGCAGCCATGGCTTTGTCGATCAGCCAGTTCAGGTTCGGGCCACGGTCGCTGTTCACTTCCACCGGGCGGCCGGCGAGGCTGCTGTCGAGCGGCTCGTCAGGCTGGATCTGTACGCGGATATCGGAGGACAGGTCGGCGCTTTTCAGGCTGGTGCTGCTGACGATCTTGCCGGTGCGGGTCTTGTCTTCGCCGGCGATCTGGAAGCTCACCGGAGTACCCGGACGCACGTCGCCGAACTGGCGATAGGAGAAGCGCGCATCGACGGTGGCCTGGGTGTTGCGCGGCACCAGTTGGAAGATCACATCACCTTTGCTTGCGTACTGACCGTCCGCCACCAGTTGCTGGGCCACGGTGCAATCGCACGGCGAGGTCAGCGTGCCGGTCATTTGCTTGCCGAACAGTTCTTCAACCTTGGCCGGCGACAGCTGATCCTCTTCCAGATGGCCCTTGAGCACATCGAGCATGCTGGTGCTGAAGGTCGCCAGTGGCGCACCTTTGGCCGCGACGCCGTCGGACTTGACCAGACTCTGCACGGTGCCGTCGCGCGGCATGGTGATGTTCATGCCCGGCACGCTGACCAGACCGGCCTGCGCGTGGCTGACGAAGTACATGCCGTATACCGATTTGAAAATGAACCCCGCCGCGACCAGACCGACCGCGAAGATACCGGCGCTGAAGGTCACTGCTTTCAGGCGCCCGAACGGGGTCATGCCGGAGCCGCCGTCCTTGACCTTGCGTGCCTTGGTGAAGTTGTCGCGCTGCAGGGTCGCCAGCACTTCGCCGATGCTGACGATGTCGCCGGCCAGGTGCGAGGTGATCAAGTGGCGCAGGGTGGAAATATCCTGCGGCTCCAGATTCTGGAACTGGCAACCGGCGCGGCCGGTCTGGCGGTCGAAGGAACGTACTTGCAGTTCAACGTCCATGGCGATGCCGAGGTTGTCGATGACGAATTGCAGACGCGCCTTGTACACCTGGCCAATGGTCAGCTGAAGTTGCCCGGCGTTAAACGCCAGACCACCGGCAGACAGGTCGATGACCCGCGCTTCAACCGGCGTCCGGTCTGGACCGAAGAAGCGCAGCTTGGCCGGGATTTTCACGCGGGCGTGTTGGCGCTGGGCTTCGGATTCATGCACTACGTTGGCGTTGACGGCGGTATTCATAGGGGCGATTTCCTTGTTAATTCAATAGGGGCGGGTCAGACCATCATCAGCAGCACGGCGACGAAAATGCTGCCGGCGGAGAAGGTCATGGTCCGAGACGACCAGGTGTTGAACCAACGTTGAAAGCTGGCGAGATCACGGGTCAGGGATGTGGGTTGGCGAGTCCAGGATTGTTGGTCGAGGCGGAAGAACACGTAGATCTTCACCAGTGCACCGACGATCTGGTTGTAATACAGAATCGCTGGGTAAGCCGGGCCGATGCGGTGACCGGAACACGACAACAGCAACGTCAGGATCAGGCGGGTGATGCCGATCCACAGCAGGTAAACGAGGATGAACGCGGTGCCGTATTTGAAGCTGGCGATGAGCGCCACGGTCAGACCGAGCAAGGACGTCCACATCGATACACGCTGATCGAACAGCACCACCGAGGTGAAGGCGCCGAGGCGTTTCACACCCAGGCCCAGTGCTCGCGAGTTCTGGCGCAGGTTGTTGCCGTACCAGCGGAACATCAGTTTGCGGCTGGCCTTGATAAAGCTTTTTTCCGGCGGGTGTTCAACGGTGTTGATCGCCGCGTCAGGCACGTAAAAGGTGTCGTAACCGAGGCGCATCAGGCTGAACCAGCTCGACTTGTCGTCGCCGGTCAAAAACTTGAAACGGCCCAGACGCCAGTGTTGCAGCGAGTCGCTTTCAACGTCGGCGATGAATTCCGGGTTGGTCACCACAGTGGCGCGGAACACCGACATACGACCGGTCATGGTCAGCACGCGTTTGGACAGGGCCATCGAGCACATGTTGATGTGGCGCTGGGCGAAACGCAGCTTGTGCCATTCGCTCATGATGTAGCCGCCGCGCACTTCGCAGAATTCGTTGGTGGTCAGGCCGCCGACGTTGCCGAACAGCTGGAACCACGGCACGGTCTTGCGCACGGTGCCTTCGCCGAGCACGGTGTCACCGTCGATCACGGCCACCACGGCGCGGTCGTCCGGCAGGTGACGGGAGATCGCGCGGAAACCGTAGGCCAGGCCATCACGTTTACCGGTGCCGGGAATGCGCACGAAGTCGAGCTTGACACGCTCTGGCGGATTCATTCGCGCCCACAGCGCCTTGACCAGCAACTCATCGGACATTTCGACGATCGAGCAGACCACGGTGGTCGGCAGTTCGCAGTCGATGGCTTCACGGATCACCGAGCTGTAGACCTGCGCAGTCGTCAGTGCATCGATACGGAAACTGGTGACCATCAGAAACACATGCGACGGGTCCGCCGCCTTACCCAGCTTGCGCACTTTGCGGCGCAAGTGCGGGTAAACGATGTAGAGGAAAATCATGCCCCGCACAAAGTGCGTTGCACCCATCGAGTAGCGCCAGATACCCACGGCGCCAATCAGGAAAATGAAGTCCTTCGACTCGGAGTCGAATGTGGACGTGGGCAGCATCAAGGCCAGGCCCATCAGCAGACTGAGATAAAAAAGCCAGCCGGCTGATTGCAGAAAAAAATGTTTGAGCTTGCTCATCAGCGTCTTCCGAAGGTAAGGGAGGCTTCAAGCTGCAAGCTTCGAGCTGCAAGTACTGCAGCTCGAAGCCTGTCGCTTAGGTCTGCATTACCAGCAGATACCCTCGGTGCGCGTACCGGCGTCGGTGGCTTTGGCCATGAAGCCGACCAGGTCGATGACCTGCTTGCCGTGCGGCGCTTGCTGGGCCAACGGGCGGAACTTCTCGTCGCGGTTGCCGAGGATGATCACGTCGGAGTTGTCGATCACCGAATCGAAGTCCGCGTTGAGCAGGGACGATACGTGCGGGATTTTCGACTCGATGTAGTCTTTGTTCGCGCCGTGAACACGGGCGTACTCGACGTTGCTGTCGTAGATGCTCAGGTCGTAACCCTTGCCGATCAGCATCTCGGCCAGTTCTACCAGCGGGCTTTCACGCAGGTCGTCGGTGCCGGCCTTGAAGCTCAGGCCGAGCAGGGCGACTTTGCGTTTGTCGTGGCTTTCCACGATGTCGAAGGCGTTCTGCACTTGCGATTCGTTGCTGCGCATCAGCGAGTTGAGCAGCGGCGCTTCGACGTCCAGGGAGCCGGCGCGGTAGGTCAGCGCACGCACGTCTTTCGGCAGGCACGAACCGCCGAAGGCGAAGCCCGGGCGCATGTAGTACTGGGACAGGTTGAGGGTCTTGTCCTGGCAGACCACTTCCATCACTTCACGGCCATCGACGCCGACCGCTTTGGCGATGTTGCCGATCTCGTTGGCGAAGGTCACTTTGGTCGCGTGCCAGACGTTGCAGGTGTACTTGATCATCTCGGCAACGGCGATGTCCTTGCGGATGATCGGTGCGTCGAGTTCTTCGTACAGCGATTGCAGAACGTCGCCCGAGGCCTTGTCGAACTCGCCGATAACGGTCATCGGTGGCAGGTCGTAGTCGGCGATCGCGGTGGATTCACGCAGGAACTCAGGGTTGACCGCAACGCCGAAGTCGACACCGGCCTTCTTGCCCGAGCAGTCTTCGAGAATCGGGATCACCACGTTGGCAACAGTGCCCGGCAGTACGGTGCTGCGTACGACGATGGTGTGGCGAGTGGTTTTTTCACGCAGGACAAAACCGATCTCGCGGCATACCGCTTCGATGTAGTTCAGTTCGAGGTCGCCGTTCTTCTTGCTCGGCGTGCCGACGCAAATCATCGACAGGTCGGTGTCGCGAATCGCCTCGGCGAAGTTGGTCGTGCCACGCAGGCGACCGGTCTGAATACCCTGTTGCAGAAGTTCGCCCAGGCCTGGTTCTACAATCGGCGATTTGCCGGCGTTGATCATGTCGATCTTGTCTTTGGCAACATCGACGCCAACTACGTCATGGCCCCGTGCAGACAGGCAACCGGCACATACTGCGCCAACGTAACCCAAACCAAATATGCTGATGCGCATCGCAATTACCTCTGTATATATCAGGCCTTAGAAGGCCGGAGTTAATGGTGTTCAGCGTTCATTAGTGCACTCGAAAGTGCGGCATACAGGCGCCACAATGCCGTGTGCAGGCATACTAAGTTTCGAGTGTCTAAATAAGTGCACTCAAGATGTGCGCAACCAGGCTTTGTTGTTATGACTTGCCCTGTTATGCAGCCGATCTTCTTTGGAGAAGACTCTTGTGCAATCGTCCTGCGCGCTCGATGTCAGGATGAAAGTCCCGTGAATCAAGCGGTTGGGTGCTCAGGCGAGCACGTTTATAAGGGCGCGGTCATGGCCTTTGTAGGGGATATTAATGGTGCGTATCTCCTGTCCATCGTCTGTTTTGAGACTAGTTAGTCATCTAGGCAAGTTGCTGTGACAACTTGGTTACATGGCTATCTGCTCCGCGTAAGTTATCTCGTACAAACTCGGCGAGAATCGTTACCGGTGGTATGAGCTATGCATTCGGACGAAGTTCCTGTCCGCTCATCGCGAAATCTGAAATTTCTTGAAATATTGTCAGAGATGGCACTAGTCTCAATTTGATAGCACTTTCGTTTTCGACCTTTAATAACAGGCGAAAAATCACGTTAGATAGTTTTGTGCCACTACGGTGAAAAAATTTAGGTGCCACTACTGAAAAAAATGATCAGTGTCGAGTGAAACTAATCTTAGAAAAGACAGGGAGGTTTTTTTGGCGCCAGTAAAATGGCGAAATATGGCGGGGGATTTTTGACAGCGTGCAGGCTGCACGACTCTTTATAGAAAGAGTCGTGCAATAGGCATGCTTTATTCGGGGGCGTGGTCGCGCAAAAATACCAGATTGTCGGGTTTCGACTGCTCGGCGCTGTAGCGATACCCCTGCACATCGAATTGTTTGAGCAGGGCCGGATCGTTGATTTTTTCCTGGATCACGAAACGGCTCATCAGGCCCCTGGCCTTCTTGGCGTAGAAGCTGATGATCTTGTACTGGCCGTTCTTCTGATCCTTGAACTCGGTATTGATGATCCGCGCGTTCAGGGCCGTGCGTTTGACCGCCGAGAAGTATTCGTTGGACGCGAGGTTGAGCAACACGTCGTCGCCTTGATCGACCAACGCTTCGTTCAGCCATTCGCTGATGCGCGTGCCCCAGAAGGCATAAAGGTCTTTGCCGCGAGCGTTGGCCAATTTGGTGCCCATTTCCAGGCGATACGGTTGCATCAGGTCGAGCGGGCGCAGCAAGCCATACAGGCCGGAGAGCATGCGCAGGTGTTTTTGCGCGTAGTCGAAATCGGTTTCGCTGAAGGACTGTGCGTCGAGACCGGTGTAGACGTCACCCTTGAACGCGAGCAGCGCCTGCTTGGCGTTGTCCGGGGTGAAGGCGGGTGTCCAGCTGCCGAAACGTGCGGCGTTGAGCCCGCCGATCTTGTCGGACACGTGCATCAGTTCGCTGATCTGCGCCGGCGTCAGGTCGCGCAGTTGCTGGATCAGCGCCTGGGAATGGTCGAGGTATTGCGGCTGGGTGAAGCGCTGGGTCGCCGGCGGTGTTTCGTAATCGAGGGTCTTGGCGGGGGAAATCACCATCAGCATGAAGTCGTCTCCTTTAATCGTGGGGGCGATTCTAGGGGGTTGTCGGTGTTGACTCCAGCTATGGGGGTTATAGGCAGGTGTAAGTACCGGCATTTGCGACGGCTGGTGGATTTTTTCCCTCACCCCAGCCCTCTCCCGGAGGGAGAGGGAGCCGATCTTCGTTGGTTTCAAAATTTGAGTTCGACTCGGTAGTTCCGATTGGCGGATATCGAAAGCGATACTCGGTCAGCTCCCTCTCCCTCCGGGAGAGGGCTGGGGTGAGGGCGGCGTCCTTCAGCCTTGCACATCAGCTATAGTGCCGCGCGGGTTTTGTTATGGAGACATCCCTTTTGCGCATTGTTCTTTTATTCACCGCGTGGCTGTTGAGCTTTGGTGCTGTCGCGGCGCCGGGTGATGTGGCGACGCTGGATCGCAGCACCTGGCCGGAGCAGCTCAGCAATCCGACGCTGTTTGATGTGGCTTCACGGGCAGAAATCCTCATGTTCGCCCGTGGTCTGCTCGGCACCGAATCGATGGACGATGCCGCTTTGGCTCAGCGTCTGGGCCTGCGCACGATCAACATCGACGCGATCAACAGCCTGCGCCAGCGCCTCTGGCAGCGCCTGTTGGCCAACTACAACTACGCCCAGCAAAGCTGCGATCAGGACGCCTCGTTCTGTTTCCTCGTCGAAGACCTGCCGACCTTGCGTGAGCAAGCGGCCAAGTTCGTGGTCAGCGACGACAGCTATTACACCAAGTGGGCCGAGCCGAGCCGGATCTTCCATTTGCAGTATCTGGACGAACTGATGCGCAAGGCGGCGCTGTCACCGCAGACCAGCAGCGAAATCGATCGTTTCGGCGACTACGAGCGTAACGGCGACGAGATGCATGACCGGCTGTTTTTGCTGACCTTCGACAGCGCCGCCAACCTGCAACCGGACAACACTGACTGGCTCACCGAATACCTGCGCAAGTCCAACCTGAGCGGTACCTTCTTCGTGTTGGGCAAGGATATTCAGGCGCGGTTGGCTGATCGTTCGGTGAGCAGCCTGCAAGCCGGTTTCTCGAGACAGTGCGTCGGCGTGCAGGGTTGGGAGTTCCGTTCCCACAGCCACTGGCAGGACTGGCAGGATTCGGTGCGACGCAGTGCTGATCTGGTGAAAAACAAATTGCCGGAAAACTACGTGCCGCTGTTCCGTCCGCCGGAAGGGCAGCGTCGCAGCGATGCGCAGGTTTTTTTCAATACCCAGGGCCTGCAAGTGGCGTTGTGGGATATCGACGCCCAGGACAGCGCCGGCAAACTCAAGGGCTCAGCGAGCGCGCAGCGGGTACTGACCCTGATGCTGTTGTGGCGGCACGGGGTGATCAATTTCAACATGAAACAGGACACGGTGAAGACCTCGTTGCCGTGGCTGATCACGCAAACCGCGCAGAGCGGCATCGGTTGGGAAGATTGTCAGGACGCGTTTCGCTGAGAAACGGCAAAAGCCCGGAAACATTGGGCTTGGGGTGATTTTTTACGGGGTTTCGGTGCAGGCGGACTTCCGACTTTAGCGGGCTATGGACAGTCCGCCAAGGGCTTTTCGTCACTCTGCAAAATAAACTTAAAAAAACCGTCAAAGTACTTTTTTATGTCATCGGTTTTGGAGTATTACGAAGACAGACCGCCGAAACCTGCAACACAGGTGGCGTCTTCCAAGACCCGTTTGTTTGCAGTCACTTGAATCTCCGCAGGTGAGATTTCGGCAGTCACTTCGAGGCGCAGCACCGTCAAGGTATTGCGTCTACTGGCTCTGACAAAGGTGACCGAGTATGGATGATCACGGACGTAGCCCTTCCTCCAACCAGCCAATCCTTTATGTACTCGATACCAACGTATTGATTCACGATCCAAACGCCCTGCTGAATTTCGAAGAACACCACGTCGCGATCCCGATGACCGTGCTTGAAGAGCTGGACAAGCTCAAGAGCGGGCATCACAGCGTGGCCGCTGAGTGCCGTCAGGCCATCCGGCTGATCGACAAGACCCTGGGCGATGCGTCCCCGGAAGATGTCGAACTGGGTGTGCCGATCCAGCGCGGCAAGGGCGGGCCGAAGGGCTTGCTGTCAATTCTGATGAGCAAGCAGGCCGAATCTAACCTGATTCTGCCCGAGCATCTGAACGACAACAAAATCATCAACCAACTGATCGACCTGCACACCCGCGACCCGAAAAAACCGGTGGTGCTGGTCACCAAAGACATCAACATGCGCCTCAAGGCGCGCGCCTGCGGCATTGATGCCGAGGATTACAGCACCGACCAACTGGTCGATGACGTGTCCCTGCTGCCCAACGGCTACCACAACATGACCGGCTCTTTCTGGGACCGCGTGAGCAAGGTCGACACCCGTCAGGACCACGGCCGCACCTGGCATCAAGTGCAACTGATCGACAACCTGCCGGCGGTGCACATCAACGAGTTCATCATTGACGAACAGGGCTTTGTCGGCTGGATCAAGGAGATTGACGAGGCCAAGCTGCTGATCCTCGACCTGCACCAGGAACCGCTGCTGCATCAAGAGGCTTGGGGGCTCAAGCCGCGCGACATCTACCAGAGCCTGGCGCTGTACGCGCTGCTCGATCCGGACATTCATCTGGTCAATCTGTCGGGTGCTGCCGGTTCCGGTAAAACCATTCTGGCACTGGCCGCTGCGATCGAGCAGACCATGGTCAGCAAGCGTTATCGCCGCATCATCGCCACCCGTAGCGTGCAGGGTCTGGATCAGGAGATCGGTTTCCTGCCCGGCACCGAAGCGGAAAAAATGGAGCCTTGGCTGGGCGCCATCACCGACAACCTCGAAGCCTTGCACATGGATGACGAAAACACCCATGGCAGCGTCGATTACATCCTCAGCAAAGTGCCGTTGCAGTTCAAATCGCTCAACTACATTCGCGGGCGCAGCTTCCAGCAGAGCCTGATCCTGATCGACGAATGCCAGAACCTCACGCCGCACCAGATGAAAACCATCATCACCCGTGCCGGCGCCGGTTCCAAAGTGGTGTGCCTGGGCAACCTCGCACAGATCGACACCCCTTACCTGTCCGCGACCAGCTCCGGGCTGACGTATCTGACCGAACGCTTCAAGGATTTCCCCAACGGTGTGCACATCACCCTGCAAGGGGTGCCTCGCTCGATTCTGGCTGAATACGCCGAAACCCATTTGTAACCTTTCACCCAGAACCGGGCGGCCCAAAAGCCGCCCGGTTTTTTTATGGATAAATGCATATCCCCTGTGGGAGCGAGCCTGCTCGCGAATACGGTGTATCAGTCGACATTTATAGTGAATCTGAATCCGCTATCGCGAGCAGGCTCGCTCCCACAGGGGGCAACGGTGATTTCATAATCAGTGATGCGGAAATTTGACCCGCAGGTTTACAATCCACGCTCCTGATCAGGAGTAATCCCGTGCTGACTCATCTCGATTCCCAAGGTCGCGCCAACATGGTCGACGTCACCGAAAAAGCCGTGACGTTCCGTGAAGCGACGGCCCAAGCGCTGGTGCGCATGCTCCCCGAAACGCTGCAGATGATCGTCAGCGGCGGCCATCCCAAGGGCGATGTGTTCGCCGTGGCGCGCATTGCCGGCATTCAGGCGGCGAAGAAAACCAGTGATCTGATTCCCCTGTGCCATCCGCTGATGCTCACCGGCGTCAAAGTCGAACTCAGTGCCGATGGTGAAGACACCGTGCGCATCGTCGCCCGCTGCAAACTGTCCGGGCAGACCGGCGTCGAGATGGAAGCGCTGACCGCCGCCAGCGTCGCCGCGCTGACCATTTACGACATGTGCAAAGCTGTCGATCGCGGCATGACCATCGAAAGCGTGCGCCTGCTGGAGAAGGTCGGCGGCAAGAGCGGGCACTTTCAGGCGGAGCAGCCATGAACCTGACCGTGAAGTTTTTTGCCCGTTACCGTGAAGCGCTGGGCGTGGATTCGGTGAAGGTTGAAGGTGATTTCGCTACTGTTGACGACGTGCGAGCGTTGCTGGTGCAGCGTGATGGCGCTGATGTGCTGAGCGAGCAGAATCTGATGTGCGCACGCAACGAAGACCTCTGCCAGCTCGACGAGCCAGTGGTCGATGGCGACGAAGTGGCGTTTTTCCCCACCGTGACCGGAGGCTGAGCCATGGCGATTCGCGTGCAGGCCACGCCGTTCGACCCGGGCGCTGAAGTCAACGCGATGCACGCGGCCAATGTCGGCGTCGGCGCGGTGGTGAGTTTTGTCGGCTATGTGCGCGACTTCAATGATGGCCTGGATGTGGCCGGGATGTTCCTTGAACACTATCCGGGCATGACCGAAAAAGCCCTCGGCAAGATCGCCATCGAAGCCGAACAGCGCTGGCCGCTGCTGAAACTGGAAGTGCTGCACCGCATCGGCGCACTGGAACCGGGCGAACCGATCGTCTTCGTCGGTGCCGCGAGCGCCCATCGCCAGGCCGCGTTCGATGCCTGCGCCTTCGTCATGGACTACCTGAAAACCCGTGCACCGTTCTGGAAGAAGGAAAACACCAGCGACGGGCCGCGTTGGGTTGAGGGGCGGGACAGTGATCACGCGGCTGCGGATCGCTGGAAGAAATAAACCCTGTGTCGCCCTCTAGTCCGCCATCGCGAGCAGGCTCACTCCTACAATTGGAATGCGTTCCCCCTGTAGGAGTGAGCCTGCTCGCGATGACGTCATCTGCAACACCAAAAACCTCTGTCTTTGCCTGATTGACTGCCTATACATATAAGTCCAATATGGATTTATAAGTACAAAAAAAGTATTTCCCTCCGTTTCAGCTCTTTCTTGCCAAACCAACAACAACCCGCGAGAGAACGAACATGAAGAAACTCCCCCTCATCACCGGTCTTGCCCTAAGCCTGTTGGCCTCCGCCAGTGTGTTCGCCGCCGAACAAACCCTGCGCATCGGCATTGAAGCCGCTTATCCGCCGTTCGCCTCGAAAACCGACAAGGGCGAAATCGTCGGTTTCGACTACGACATCGGTAATGCCCTGTGCGCGCAAATGAAGGTCAAGTGCGTGTGGGTCGAAGGTGAGTTCGACGGTCTGATTCCTTCGCTGAAAGTGAAGAAAATCGATATGGCGCTGTCCTCGATGACCATCAACGAAGACCGCAAGAAGTCGGTGGATTTCAGCCACAAGTACTACTTCACTTCGTCGCGGCTGGTGATGAAAGAAGGCGCCAGCGTTGACGATCAATACGCCAGCCTGAAGGGCAAGAACGTCGGCGTGCAGCGCGCGACCACCACTGATCGTTACGCCACCGAGGTGTTCGAGCCGAAGGGCATCAACGTCAAGCGCTACAGCAACAACGAAGAGATCTACATGGATTTGGCGGCAGGGCGGCTGGATGCGATTTTTGCCGACACCATTCCGTTGAATGACTTTTTATCGATGCCGCGTGGCAAGGGTTATGCGTTCGTCGGGCCTGAGTTGAAGGATCCGAAGTACGTGGGCGAGGGGGCGGGGATTGCAGTGCGCAAGGGTAATGCCGAATTGGTCAGCCAGTTGAATGGGGCCATTGATGGCATTCGCGCGAGTGGCGAATATCAGAAGATTTCCGAGAAGTATTTCAAGTCCGACATTTACGGCGACTGATAGTCCGCTATCGCGAGCAGGCTCACTCCTACATTTGGAATGCGCTCCCCTGTAGGAGTGAGCCTGCTCGCGATGGCGTCAGAGAAATCACCGCAAACCTTTAGCCCTTCATTTCCTTCAAATGCTTGTACACCGTCGCCCGCCCCATGTTCAGCACATTGGCCACATAGTTCGAGGCGCTCTTGCCCTTGAACGCGCCTTCGGCGTGCAGTGCCAGCACCAGTTCACGCTTGTGATCGCGGGTCAGCAGATTCAGGCTCAGCTGCCGTTCGCGCAGCCAGGCGTGGAGGAAGGTGTTGATGCGCTCCTGCCAGTCATCGCGAAACAGTGAGTCCGGTTGCGGGATCAGTTTGCTCGGTGAGAGGAACAGGTCCAGCGCCGCCTTGGCATTTTCGAACAGCGAAATATTCAAGTTGATGCACAGCACCGCCAGCGGCAGGCCTTCGTTGTCGCGCAGGACGCTGCTCAGGCTACGGATCTTCTGGCCGTCCCAATTGAGCTTTTCGTACGGACCGATATTACGGTCGCTGACATCCTCGCTGAGCATGTCTTCCAGCGATGAGTCGTCACCGATCTCGCGTTTGGACAGGTTGTTGGCGATGTAATCGACCTTCTGCGTGCGCAGGTCGTGCAGCACCACTTCGGCGTGCGGAAAGAACAGTGTGGCGATGGCATCGGCGATGGCGCGGAAGTTATCCAGCGCCGGGTCGAACTCAGGGGCGGTCATGACAGTGGAGCTCCAGGCAGCGTCAACGCCCCCGTGATCAGGAGGCGCTGCGAGTGTGCCGCAATCCGTTGGGCGCGTCATCCGGATGGACGATCAGGCGAGGCGGGCAGGGGAGAGCATGGCGCTGCTCAGGCCGAAGTCACGCAAGTGCTCGGGCAAAGGCTCGCCGCGCACCAATGCCGCACTGGCCTGGCCCATGGCTGGCGAAGTCTGGATGCCATAACCACCTTGCGCCGCGACCCAGAACAGCCCCGCCACCTGCGGATCGAAACCGCTGAGCAGATCACCGTCGCCGACGAAACTGCGCAGCCCGGCCCACGTGCGGGTCGGGCGGCGGATGGTCAGCGTGGTCGCTTCTTCGATCTGGTAGATGCCCATCGCGATGTCCAGCTCTTCCGGCTGCACGTCGTGGGGTTCGACCGGGTCGGCGTTGGCCGGCGAGCCGAGAAACATGCCGGCGTCAGGCTTCATATAGAAGGATTCGTCGAGGCTGACCAGCATCGGCCAGTGATGAATGTCGACGCCTTCGGGGCCGGCGAAAATAAATGCGGCGCGGCGTTTCGGTTGCAGGCCCAGCGGCTTGGCACCGGCCAAAACGCCGATTTTGTCGGCCCAGGCGCCAGCGGCGTTGATGATCAACGGTGCGCTGAAAGTCTGGCCGTTTGTTTGTACGTGCCAGAGGCCGTCGACGTCGCGGTTCAGGCCGAGTACTTCGCAGTCGGTGTGCACGTCGCCGTGGTTGCGGCGGATGCCGCGCAGGTAGCCCTGATGCAAGGCGTCGGTGTCGATGTCGCTGGCACTTGGATCGTAGATCGCGCCGTGGACTTTTTCCCGACGCAGGATTGGCAGCCGCGCACAGGCTTCGTCGGCGCTGAGCAATTGCATTTCCGGCACGGTGGCTTTGGCGCTGAGGTATTGGTTGTTCAGTTCGGCGGCGTCACCGGTGAAATCGACGGTCATTTCTCCGCGCGGGGTCAGCAGTGGGTGTTCGCAGAAACCGCTGGGCGGGTTGTCGAAAAACGCCCGGCTGGCCTGGGTCAGCGCGCGTACTTGTGGTGTGCCATAGGCTGCGGTGAACAGCGCGGCGGAGCGTCCGGTGGAGTGATAGGCCGGATGGGATTCACGTTCGAGCACGACCACTTTGCCGTGCGGCGACAGCCAGAACCCGGTGGAAGCGCCGGCAATTCCGCCGCCGATGATGATGAAATCTGCCTGGCTCATGAGGTTCTCCAGTGGGTACGCAATATCAAGGCGTTCGCTAGTCCCCTGTGGGAGCGAGCCTGCTCGCGAAAGCGGTGTGTCAGTCGACATCTTCGGTGAATATCAGACCGCATTCGCGAGCAGGCTCGCTCCCACAGGGGAATTTTGGTGTTAGTGGGTTAGGTGGTAAACCGCATTGGCGAGGGCAATGTCTTCCAGGCCAAGGCCGATTGAACGGAAGAACACGTGACGATCGTAATCCGGGCGCTGCACTTTTTCGCTGAGCAGATCGGCGAGATCACCAACAATTAAATCCTTGCTCCAGCCATGTTGTTCACTGGCAATCAACATCTCACCGGCCGACCCCGGCGTGGTCAGACGATAGTCACAGAACACCTGCATGCCGTTGAGGCTCTGCGGCGGCACTTCGTGGGCGCGTGGGGCATTGGTGCTGATCGAGGTGATCAGCGCCGGTTTGCTCAATGCGGCAGGATCGATCACCGGTCCGGCGGACGAAGTGCAGAGCATGATCACATCGGCCTCGGCGATGGCCGCATCACGGCTGTCAGCGATCTTCAGATTGGGCGTAATGGCTTTCAACAGTGCCTGGGTTTGCGCGTCGGCGGACAGGCTTGGCGAATACAGGCTGATGCTCTGCCAGTCGCGCAGCGACTTCACGTAGTGCAGATGCGCCTGGGCAACCTTGCCGCTGCCAATGATCGCCAGTCGCGAGGCATTCAGCGGCGCTAGGGCGTCGACAGCCACGGCGGTGGTCGCGGCGGTGCGCGCGGTGGTCAGTTCACCGGCATCGCAGAGCAGCAGCGGGTGGCCGGTTTTCATCGACATCAGCAGTGTCCACGCCGTCACCAACGGGCCTTGCTCGCGAACGATATAAGGAGAAGTCTTCACACCGTACACGCCGTCCTCTGCCAGCACCCCCAGATAGTTGATGAAGTCGCCGGCACCCTGCGGGAATTCCACCAGTTGCTGCGCCGGCTGCACGGCGTTTCCGGCAGCCAGGTCTCGGAACAGCTTGCGCAGGATCTGCGGCACATCAATGCGCGCCAGTAACTCGCGGGCCTGGGCTTGGTCGATCACGTGGGGCGTACTGGACATGTCAGGCTCCGAAAATGGAAATCTAAACTCGTTTGTCCATTATGGACTTTTAGTTTTGTCGGGCAAGCACCTGATGAAAATCCGCACGAAAAAAAAGCGCAGTCCGTTGCCGGCTGCGCTTTTCTTTTAAACGTCGTTTACTGCGGACGCTTGCGCTCAACCGCACGCAACAGATGCGTCGGCGGCGTTTCACAGCTGATCTTGCGACCGAGCTTTTCTTCGATGGACGGCAACTGGTAGGAGTCGTCCTCACCGGCGAAGCTGATCGATACGCCATCGGCGCCAGCACGACCGGTCCGGCCGATGCGGTGCACGTAGTCGTCCGGGACTTCCGGCAGGGTGAAGTTGATCACGTGGCTGATGCCGTCGATGTGGATGCCGCGACCGGCCACATCGGTGGCGACCAGTACGCGAATCTTGCCTTCGCGGAAACCTTCCAGGGTCTTTATGCGTTTGTGTTGCGGCACATCGCCGGACAGTTGCGCAGCGTTAATGCCGTCGCGCACCAGACGCTCTTCGATGCGACGCACTTCGTCCTTGCGGTTGGCAAACACGATCACACGTTCCCAGCCGTTATCGTTGACCAGGTTGTAGAGCAGTTTGTATTTGTCGGCACCGGCCACCGCATAGATGTGCTGCTCGACGTTTTCGTTGGCCACGTTGGTGATTTCGATTTCGACGATCGCAGGATCGGTGGTCCACTGCTTGGCGAGGTTCATCACGTCTTCGGTGAAGGTCGCGGAGAACAGCAGGGTCTGGCGTTCGGACTTCGGCGGGGTCTGGCGAATGATCTGCCGTACTTGCGGGATGAAGCCCATGTCGAGCATGCGGTCGGCTTCGTCCAGCACCATCACTTCGACCATGTCCAGGTGCACGTCGCCGCGTTGGTTGAAGTCGAGCAGACGGCCCGGGGTGGCAACGAGGATGTCGCAATGGCGCGCTTCGAGGTGCTTGAGTTGCTTGTCGAAGTCCATGCCGCCAACAAACGTCATGACGTTGAGGCCGGTGTACTTGGTCAGGTCGGCGGCGTCCTTGGCGATCTGCACAACCAGCTCACGGGTCGGCGCGATGATCAGCGCACGGGGTTCACCCATGTAGCGTTCTTTCGGCGGCGGAGTTTGCAGCAACTGGGTGATGATCGAAATCAGAAACGCGGCGGTTTTACCGGTGCCGGTCTGCGCGCGGCCAATGGCGTCTTTGCCGGCGAGGGTGAAGCCCAGCACCTGCGCCTGGATCGGCGTGCAATACGGGAAGCCCAGATCCTGGATGGCGTGCATCAGTTCTGGAGACAGCTTGAAATCGTGGAAGCGGGTTTTGCCTTCCTGTGGCTCGACGACAAAGTCTTCGAGTTTCCACGCAATGACCGGCGCCTTGGGCTTCGGTTCGCGGCGTGGCTTGACCGGTTTCGGCGCTTCGCTGCGGGCAGGTTCGGCGGCGACGGGTGCGGCCGGTGCAGGTTTGGGTGGCTGCTTCGGTGCCGCTACGGGAGCGGGGCGGTCGGCCTGTGGGGCATCGGTGCGATGACCGGGGGCGTGCGACGGCGCACTGGGAACTGGCGCGAGCTGCTCAGCCTCGCTTTTACCGAACATCTTCTTGAGTGCTTTGAGCACGGTCATCTCATCAATTGGTTAAGGAATGTACGCCGGCCAGTGTAATGCAAGAAACGGGCGCGGCGTAGGGGGAGGGATCAAAGGGCGATTTTAATCTCGCCGCTTAGCGCAGGCGCTCGCTCAACCAGACACCGATGTCGCGAATTTCCTCGGGTAACACTTCGTGCTCCATTGGGTATTCCTGCCATGTCACGGTGACACCATGCTTCACCAAATGCTCGTAGGCACTGCGGCCCATCGAGTTTTGCACCACGCCATCGAACTGGCCGTGCAGGCACAGCGCAGGAATCCGCTGTTGACTGGCTAAAAGCTCCATCTCGTCACTGAAGGTCGGCGCATACGTCGACAACGCCAGCACGCCACCCAACGGCCCCTGCCATTTCACAAATGCGGTGTGCAATACGACCGCGCCACCCTGGGAAAACCCGGCGAGGAAAATCCGCGAAGCGTCTATTCCGCTGGCGCGCTGGTTTTCGATCAATTCGATGATGCGATCCGCCGACGCTTCCAGCTGGTCACGGTCAATCGCCCGCGCCGGACTCATGGCTTTAATGTCGTACCAGCTCGGCATGGCATATCCGCCATTTATCGTCACTGGAAGTGTGGGCGCCTGCGGCAGCACGAAGCGCGTGCTCAGCAGGCTTTCCTGCAGCGCCTCGGCCACCGGCAGAAAGTCGTAGCGATCGGCGCCGAGGCCGTGCAGCCAGATCACGCAGGCATCTGCGGGCTTAACAGGCTGAAGAATCAAGGGCTCGGTCATGTCTGCTCCAAAAATGTGCGGGCGCTCTCATTAAGTGCGTGGTTCGAGTGCGCGTCCGGTTGATCCGTTAAGAAGATGTCGCAAGGTTACAAGTTTTGCTATTGACCTGTCGCCGAATCGATTCCGCGACAGGTGTGGTACGGGCTTTGCTATGGAAGGTTCTGTACGAAGCATCCTATGCGTGGCGGTAACACTATCAGTGTACGACCCGCGACGGGATGGCAAAGAATCCGGTGATGGATGTTCGCCAATGGCCGCTACGGGCGCAGCGAACGTGAAAGGGCTACAGCCCGTTCGGCCGATTGGTGAGAAGTGAGTTGTCCATGATGTGGATTTTCTCCTACTAGACTCATAGCGAAGGTCTTACGTCGGTTGACCCCAAAAAAAGCCAACACGGGTCAACAACGCCTCAAAAGGGTGCGACTGGACTCAAGCTCCGACACAACAAGAGCAAAACTGGAGGTTTGAATGAAGATGTTGAAATCCACTCTGGCGATCGTGACTGCAGCAACAGTTCTCGGCGTCAGCGGGTTCGCTCAGGCGGGTGCAACCCTGGATGGCGTGAAGAAGAAAGGTTTCGTGCAGTGTGGCGTGAGCGACGGTCTGCCGGGCTTCTCGGTACCGGACGCGACCGGCAAGATCCTCGGGATCGACGCTGACGTCTGCCGCGCTGTGGCCGCTGCCGTCTTCGGCGATGCGACCAAAGTCAAATTCAGTCAGTTGAACGCCAAAGAGCGCTTCACCGCGCTGCAATCGGGCGAGATCGACATCCTGTCGCGCAACACCACCATGACCAGTTCCCGTGACGCGGGCATGGGCCTGAAATTCCCGGGCTTCATTACCTACTACGACGGCATCGGCTTCCTGGTAAACAACAAGCTGGGCGTGAAAAGTGCCAAAGAGCTGGACGGTGCAACCATCTGCATCCAGGCCGGTACCACCACCGAGCTGAACGTTTCCGACTACTTCCGTGGCAACGGTCTGAAATACACCCCGATCACTTTCGACACCTCCGATGAAAGCGCCAAGTCGCTGGAATCCGGTCGTTGCGACGTGCTGACCTCCGACAAGTCCCAGCTGTTCGCCCAGCGCAGCAAGCTGGCTTCGCCGAAGGACTACGTGGTTCTGCCGGAAACCATTTCCAAAGAACCGCTGGGCCCGGTCGTACGTAATGGCGACGACGAGTGGCTGGCCATCGTCCGTTGGGTAGGCTACGCGCTGCTCAACACCGAAGAAGCCGGTATCACTTCGAAGAACGTCGAAGCGGAAGCCAAGTCGACCAAGAACCCGGACGTCGCCCGTATGCTCGGCGCTGACGGCGAGTACGGCAAAGACCTGAAGCTGCCGAAAGACTGGGTGGTGCAGATCGTCAAACAAGTCGGCAACTACGGCGAAATCTTCGAGAAAAACCTCGGCAAGAGCACTCCGCTGGAAATCGACCGCGGCTTGAACGCCCTGTGGAACAACGGCGGCATTCAGTACGCACCACCAGTGCGCTAATGGTTCTATCGCCCGGCGGGCCAACCGCCGGGTGATGTTCTTGTTCCATTTTTTCCGGGGCACTTCATGCAAAATTCAATCGGCGCACCAAAGCAGAGGCTCAGCCTCAGCGATCCACGAGTGCGTGCGTGGCTATTCCAGATCATCACCGTTGTGGCGGTGGTCTCGCTGGGCTGGTACCTGTTCGACAACACGCAAACCAACCTTCAGCACCGGGGCATTACCTCCGGTTTCGGCTTTCTGGAGCGCAGTGCCGGGTTCGGCATCGCTCAACACCTGATCGACTACACGGAAGCGGACAGCTATGCCCGTGTGTTTGTCATCGGTCTGCTCAACACCCTGTTGGTGACTGTGATTGGCGTGGTTCTGGCGACGATCCTCGGTTTCATCATCGGTGTAGCGCGGCTGTCGCAGAACTGGATCATCAGTAAACTGGCGACGGTGTATGTGGAAGTGTTCCGCAACATTCCGCCGCTGCTGCAAATCCTGTTCTGGTACTTCGCGGTGTTCCTGACCATGCCGGGGCCGCGCAACAGCCACAACTTCGGCGACACCTTTTTCGTCAGCAGCCGTGGCCTGAACATGCCGGCCGCATTGGCTGCGGACGGGTTCTGGGCGTTCGTGATCAGCATCGTGGTCGCCATCGTCGGTATCGTGCTGATGACGCGCTGGGCCAACAAGCGCTTTGAAGAAACCGGCGTGCCGTTTCACAAGTTCTGGGTCGGCCTGGCGATTCTGCTGGTGATTCCGACCTTGTGCGCACTGATCTTTGGCGCACCGCTGCACTGGGAAATGCCCGAGCTCAAAGGCTTCAACTTTGTTGGCGGCTGGGTGCTGATCCCGGAACTGCTTGCCTTGACCCTGGCCCTGACCGTGTACACCGCGGCGTTCATCGCCGAGATCGTGCGTTCCGGGATCAAGTCGGTCAGCCATGGCCAGACTGAGGCGGCGCGTTCCCTCGGCCTGCGCAACGGCCCGACCCTGCGCAAGGTGATCATTCCGCAAGCCCTGCGCGTGATCATTCCGCCACTGACCAGCCAATACCTCAACCTGGCGAAAAACTCTTCGCTGGCGGCCGGTATCGGTTACCCGGAAATGGTGTCGCTGTTCGCCGGCACGGTGCTTAACCAGACCGGTCAGGCGATCGAAGTGATTGCCATCACCATGAGCGTGTACCTGGCGATCAGTATCAGCATTTCCCTGCTGATGAACTGGTACAACAAGCGCATTGCGCTGATCGAGCGGTAAGGAAAAGCGCATGAGTACTCATACTTTCAAACCCGACATGCCCCCACCGAACAGCAGCATCGGTGTGGTGGCGTGGATGCGCGCGAACATGTTCTCCAGCTGGCTCAACACCCTGCTGACGCTGTTTGCGTTTTACCTGATCTACCTCGTGGTGCCTCCGATCCTCAGTTGGGCGATTGTCGATGCCAACTGGGTCGGCACCACCCGCGCCGACTGCACCAAGGAGGGCGCCTGCTGGGTGTTCATTCAGCAGCGTTTCGGCCAGTTCATGTACGGCTATTACCCGACGGAACTGCGCTGGCGCGTCGACCTGACCGTGTGGCTGGCGGTGATCGGCGCGGCGCCATTGTTCATCTCGCGTGTGCCGCGTAAAGCGATCTACGGGCTGAGCTTCCTGGTGTTGTACCCGATCATTGCTTTCACCCTGCTGCACGGCGGTTTCGGTCTGACCCCGGTGGCGACCAGCCAGTGGGGCGGCCTGATGCTGACTCTGGTGATCGCCACAGTCGGTATTGCCGGTGCGTTGCCGCTGGGGATTGTGCTGGCGCTGGGTCGACGCTCGAACATGCCGGCGATTCGTGTGGTCTGCGTGACCTTCATCGAATTCTGGCGCGGCGTGCCGTTGATCACGGTGCTGTTCATGTCTTCGGTGATGCTGCCGCTGTTCCTGCCGGAAGGCATGAACTTCGACAAGCTGCTGCGGGCACTGATCGGCGTGATCCTGTTCCAGTCGGCCTATGTCGCCGAAGTGGTGCGCGGCGGTCTGCAAGCGATTCCCAAAGGTCAGTACGAAGCGGCTGCGGCGATGGGCCTCGGTTACTGGCGCTCGATGGGCCTGGTGATTCTGCCGCAAGCCCTGAAGCTGGTGATTCCCGGCATCGTCAACACCTTCATTGCGCTGTTCAAGGACACCAGTCTGGTGATCATCATCGGCCTCTTTGACCTGCTCAACAGCGTCAAGCAAGCCGCTGCCGATCCGAAATGGCTGGGCATGGCCACCGAAGGCTACGTGTTCGCCGCCCTGGTGTTCTGGATTTTCTGTTTTGGTATGTCGCGCTATTCCATGCATCTGGAACGCAAGCTCGACACTGGCCACAAGCGTTAGGAGTTGTGTAAATGAGTGAAGCAATCAAAAAGCCTGCAGGTCCTGAAGGCATTATTCAGATGCAGGGCGTCAACAAGTGGTACGGCCAGTTCCACGTGCTCAAAGACATCAACCTCAACGTCAAACAGGGCGAGCGTATCGTCCTGTGCGGGCCGTCGGGTTCCGGCAAGTCGACCACGATTCGTTGCCTCAATCGTCTGGAAGAACACCAGCAGGGCCGCATCGTCGTCGACGGCGTGGAACTGACCAACGACCTCAAGCAGATCGAAGCGATCCGCCGCGAAGTCGGCATGGTGTTCCAGCACTTCAACCTGTTCCCGCACCTGACCATTTTGCAGAACTGCACCCTGGCACCGATGTGGGTACGCAAGATGCCCAAGCGCAAGGCCGAGGAAATCGCCATGCATTACCTGGAACGCGTACGCATTCCAGAGCAGGCGCATAAATTCCCGGGGCAATTGTCCGGCGGTCAGCAACAGCGTGTGGCAATCGCCCGTGCCCTGTGCATGAAGCCGAAAATCATGCTGTTCGATGAACCGACTTCAGCGCTCGATCCGGAGATGGTGAAGGAAGTGCTCGACACCATGATCGGTCTGGCTGAAGACGGCATGACCATGCTTTGCGTGACTCACGAAATGGGCTTTGCCCGGACTGTGGCGAACCGTGTGATCTTCATGGACAAGGGTGAGATCGTTGAACAGGCGGCGCCGAATGACTTCTTCGATAACCCGCAGAATGAGCGGACGAAGTTGTTCTTGAGTCAGATTTTGCATTGATGGTTTGTGTGTAAATCAAACCCGGCCTTGTGCCGGGTTTGTTTTTTTGTGGGTCAGGAAACGGTGAGGGTTTCGTGTTCCTTGTGTACGGTGTGCGTGAAACCTCGCAGGTCTGCGCCTTCAGCCAAGGTCTGGATATCGACGAGCATGTAGGGATGACGATCCAATAGACGCATCAGCAGCACCAATGCTTTGGGTGGAAGTAACTCGCCGCGTTCGTAGCGAGAGAATGCGTTATGCCCGCCACCAGAGAGCAGTTGCACCGTCTCTTTCTGCGTCAGGTGCAATTTGCGTCGAATACGTTTCATCTCGGCGCCGATCATTTGTCTGCCAGCGAGAACCAGCTCGTCACCGGCATCACAATAACGCTCAGCACTATCGGTGTCGAAATCCCATTCCACTTCACCGCACTTCTGGCACTCCCAACCAGATAAATCGTCTACTCGGCGCTCCATGCCTTTGACACTCAGGGTTTCTCCGCGACCCTGGAAATGCCTCATTCCCTCACGTGCACCGCAGCTGACACATTGCTGGGTTTTCATGGGTTTTTCTCCTTGAAGGAGATTACCGGTGGGCTGCCGCCGGGGCGGTAGGTCACCTTGATGTAAATCTCCTGATCTCGTGAATTGATGTGATACCCGTCTTGCCAGATTCGATGATCGTCATAAGTAGTCATCGATTTGTACAACATCCTGGTTTGTAGCTCGAAAACGATCTCTAGCATTTCGCTGAGGTTGAAGCCGAGCTTCTCCGCTGATTTGACCGAAGCTTTGGTGAAAGCTTTTTGACCTAACCGCCTCACCTCAGCCTTGATCACCGCCAGCTCATAATGGGGTGTGTTCTTTTCCATAAGAAACCAAAACCCTGTCCCTGAAATTACCCTTAAAGGGTAATTTTCACCAATCGAAAATACCGCTTCATGTGTCTCCGATTGACCCTAGGTGGTTGCCGTCCTACACGGGTCTGACTAACATGTCAGAAAATTCATCCTATGATTGGATGAAAGGGCGAATCCTATGTCAGACATTTCTCCACTCATCAAACGATCCCTGGTCGATCAGGCCCTGGATCAACTTCGTCAGCGCATCAACAGCGGTGCCTGGCAGGTCGGCGAGCGATTGCCGACAGAACCCGAGCTCTGCGCCGAGTTGGGCATCAGCCGCAACACCGTGCGCGAAGCCATGCGCGTGCTGGCGTTTTCCGGACTGATCGAGATTCGTCAGGGCGATGGCAGTTACCTGCGCGCAGTGGTCGATCCGATGGATACCCTGAAAGCGCTGTCGCAATGCTCGCTGGAACAGGCACGGGAAACCCGCCACATCCTCGAAGTCGAGGCCATCGGCCTGGCGGCGTTACGTCGTACCGAAGAAGACCTCGTCGCATTGCGCGAGGCGCTCGGCACCAGCGGCAGTCACTACCACGGCGATCTCGACACCTACATTGCTTGCGATCTGGTGTTTCACCGCCGTTTGGTCGACGCCGCGCACAACCCGACCCTCAGCGAGCTGTATCGCTATTTCTCCAGCATCGTCGGCGCGCAATTGCGCCAGACCCTGAACATCGTCCCGCGCCGTCAGGAAGTGTTCGACCTGCACATCGCGTTGCTCGATGCGGTCGAGCAAAGCGACCCGGAACGGGCCAAAGCCCTGTCGAGGCAGTTGATCAATGAACCTTGAAACCGAAAAATCCATGTCCCGCAACGAGATATCCACAACCCCCAAGCGCACGGCAGAACTTGAAGAACTGCTGATCGACGCCGAGGCCGATGACGAACAAGTGCAACAAAGCCATCCGCTGGTGCGCCGGCCGTGGTTGTTGCTGCTGGGTCTGATTCTGGTGGCGCTGAATTTGCGCCCGGCGCTGTCGAGCATGGCGCCGCTGCTCAGCGACGTATCCAAAAGCCTCGGCTTGTCGGCGGCTCAGGCCGGTCTGCTGACCACGTTGCCGGTGCTTTGCCTCGGTTTGTTTGCACCCTTGGCGCCTATTCTGGCGCGACGTTTTGGCGCTGAGCGGGTGGTGCTGGGGATTTTGTTGGCGTTGGCCGGCGGTATCATTTTGCGCAGCAACTTCGGTGAGATCGGCTTGTTCGCCGGCAGCGTATTGGGTGGCGCGAGCATCGGCATCATCGGTGTTCTGTTGCCGGGAATCGTCAAACGCGACTTCGCCAAACACGCCGGCACCATGACGGGCGTCTACACCATGGCGTTGTGTCTGGGCGCGGCGATGGCGGCCGGTTCCAGCGTGCCGTTGAGTGAGCATTTTGGTGGCAGTTGGGCGATGGGCCTGGGCTTCTGGGTGATTCCGGCATTGGTTGCAGCGGTGTTCTGGCTGCCGCAAGTCGGGCAGAAACATGGCGCGCACAATGTCGCCTATCGCGTGCGCGGTCTGCTGCGTGATCCGCTGGCCTGGCAGGTGACCTTGTACATGGGCCTGCAATCGTCGCTGGCCTACATCGTCTTCGGCTGGTTGCCGTCGATTCTGATTGGGCGTGGACTGACACCGACTCAGGCCGGTCTGGTGTTGTCCGGTTCGGTGATCATTCAACTGGCCAGCTCGTTGGCCGCGCCATGGCTGGCCACGCGTGGCAAGGATCAGCGTCTGGCAATCGTTGTGGTTATGGCACTGACCCTCGGCGGTCTGTTCGGTTGCCTGTATGCGCCGATCGAAGGCCTGTGGGGCTGGGCGATTCTGCTGGGTCTGGGGCAGGGCGGTACGTTCAGTCTGGCGTTGACGCTGATCGTGCTGCGCTCGCGGGATTCCCATGTCGCGGCGAACCTGTCGAGCATGTCTCAGGGCTTCGGTTACACCCTCGCGTCCATGGGGCCGTTTGCGGTCGGCGTGGTGCATGACTGGACCGGCGGTTGGAATGCGGTGGGCTGGATCTTTGGCATCATCGGTACTGGTGCGATCATCGCCGGGCTTGGCGCCGGGCGTGCGCTGTACGTGCAAGTGCAAAGCGAAAAAATCTGAATGCACTGATTTTAAATGTGGGAGCGAGCCTGCTCGCGAAGGCGATTTTACATTCAATATCTGTGTCGACTGACACGCCGCTTTCGCGAGCAGGCTCGCTCCCACATGGGTTTTGCGTGCTGCAGGTATTCGGTGTGCGAATGCCGATAGTGTTTCTGCGCATTGCAGATTATCGTGCTGGCAATCTGTACCTATTTTGGAGATTGCCCATGAGCGAAGCCCACGCCGCGTTGATCACCCGCTTCTACCAGGCCTTCCAGCGCCTCGATGCCGAAGCCATGGCCGCCTGCTACACCGATGACGTAGTGTTCAGCGATCCGGCCTTCGGTGAACTGCGCGGGCGCGATGCCGGCGACATGTGGCGCATGCTCACCACTCGCGCCAAGGACTTCTCCCTGACCTTCGACAACGTCCGCGCCGATGAGCGCAGCGGCGGCGCGCATTGGGTCGCGACCTACCTGTTCAGCCAGACCGGCAACGTCGTGGTCAACGATATCCAGGCCCGCTTCGTGTTCCGTGACGGCAAGATCTGCGAGCACCACGATCACTTCGACCTGTGGCGCTGGTCGCGTCAGGCGCTGGGTTTCAAGGGCCTGCTGCTGGGCTGGACGCCGTTGGTGCGCAACGCCGTGCGTGCACAGGCATTGAAGGGACTGAAGGCATTTCAGGCCGGTCGCTGATAAGATCGCCGCCTGTTTCCTACACGTCTTGATCCCGAAGTGACCAGTCTTAGCGAAAAATCTGTCGATGTCGCCGAACCGGTGAGCAAGTCCTGGTTCGTCTACCTCGTTCGCGCCGCCAATGGTTCGTTGTACTGCGGGATCAGCGATGATCCGGTGCGCCGTTTCGCCAAGCATCAAAGCGGCAAAGGCGCGCGGTTCTTCCTCTCCAGCCCGGCAATGGCGCTGGTCTATACCGAGTTGTGTCGCGATAAAAGCGATGCGCTGCGCCAGGAGCGGCTGATCAAAAAGCTGCGCAAGAGCGCCAAGGAATGTCTGGTCGCGTCTTATCAGTCTGACTGATTGCAACAAAAGACGAGTTCGAGCGCATCAAGAACATCACGCGCAATGACGTGATCGCGGCGTGGCGAATGAACGCAGCGCTGGGGGGGATGCCAGAGAATGCGGCGGGGTTTGGTGATATCGAGAAAATAGATCGGGTTTATATAAATAATTAGATACGACCGATTAGCCAGTTGTTCAAGCAGATGAACAGATCTCTGCGACATGACAGGCAAATTTATTGGTCGGATTTATAGTAAATCAATTATATTAATAGAAATTTAAATCGCAAAATCAACTAAAGACCTGTCAGGTTTGACAGTGGTTTTGATCTTCTTTTAATGACAGGCTAAAGGCTCCAGTCTTACCAATACTAAGACTTTAATTTAACTGGCTAGTGCTTAGGAGCTTCAAAATGTCGAAGACAGCAGAGTTTCCGATCGTGAAAACAGTTGATACGGAGGTGTCCGTTAGGGATAAGTTTGCGAAAGACTATGGGGTGTCTACTCCAATAGTTAAGGTTCGTCTCGACTGGGCGCGAAACATGGCCACGGTTGTTTATGATGATATTCAGCTTAGCGCGCGTGGAGTTGGAACTTACAGCGCGTCCTCAATAGAAAAAACGACAACTATCAAAAGATGATTGTATTCTTGTCTTTTAGTGTTGGTTTGTCGGTGGGTGCAGAGTTTGCATTTATCAATTAGCGTGTGCTGCTGTTTTTAAAGGCTTTAGGGGTAAGTTGACGAGGAGTGGATTTAATGGTGTTAGAATTTAGGTTTGGTCACGTCTGAGTCGGTCTAAATGATGGTGAACTGCAAAGCCTGTGATGAGAAAGGTCGGATTGTTTCTCGAGAAGAGCTTTCATTGGAGTTCGCTCGACTTTACTGTCAGTGCGGTTCGACTGCATGTGGGCATACTTGGGTCACTAATCTTACATTTTTACGCACACACTCAATCCGCCTGCTCAAGCAGTTGATCGCCTACTGTTCGACCGACTACGAGCTTTACCACGCGAAAAAACAACATGATTTATTTGAGCAACTTAGGTCTTTACTATAGTGGCGAGAGTACACCTCTCGCCACTAATTTCATTTACTCAGTGGGTACTAATTTATCCACAACCTGATTGACTGCCATCTCGGCCACCATGACGATTTGCGCTATGCCTTGCAGTGTTTTACGGCGGGGCCCTTCTAACTGGCCGGCAAAATCATTGAGCATCACACTCGCCGATCCCAAGGTTTCGCACGCGTCGACCAACAGGGATTCGGCGTCCGATTGCGGGTTGGCCATGTAGAGGCGGTTGGGTTGATAGGGGGTGTCCATGATCCGGGCCGTGGGTGGACCTAAATAATGGTCGAGTGCGCGTTCGGCGGCTTCGTTGAGTTTTCTCGAATCGGGGGATTCGTATGGCGACGTCGGATGGGTGATGGTTGCCGAGTCTATGACCGGTGGGTTTGGCGTTACTTTAAACATGGTGACTAACCTCTTTGAGGCCGCAAGCCCTAAGCCGCTAAGCGAAAGGGTGGCGGCTATGCGCAAGTTAGCGGACCGGTAGTCACCAAAACCCGGCGCACCCGAAGGTGCCATGCGCACAGCCACCATCAAGTGCAGGCGAATGCCCGACTGGATAGACATGTGCAACCGTAGTGACTAGCTGAGCCGCTAAGCTCGATCACTGGAAATCAGTGACGGTTCCAAGTTACGCAGCCAGTCCAAGGCGCACAAGCCGGCGGATTCTGGCGTACGCGTAGGCAGCGGCGCAAGAATTTGTGGGCCTTTGCGCGTAACACTGAGTGTCTTTAAACGAATTATAAAAATAGCGTGTAATTACCGACGAGTTCCAAGACTTTATCTGTCAGGCAATGCCCTGATGCCATGTCTCGGTACCGCGATCACGGCAGAGCTCTTATCAATCTGACTGATCAGTTCCCATCAGGCAGATCTGTAGGCTGCTAAGCAAATGCACGCTAAGCTGCTGGCTCACTATCTGAGCGGCGGAGCCGAGCATGTCCGAGTTGATTCTGCATCATTACCCGACCTCTCCATTTGCCGAGAAGGCCCGCCTGCTGCTGGGCTTCAAAGGCTTGTCGTGGCGCTCGGTGCATATTTCGCCGGTGATGCCGAAACCGGATCTGACCGCCCTGACCGGTGGCTATCGCAAGACCCCGGTGCTGCAGATTGGCGCTGATATCTATTGCGACACCTCGCTGATCGCCCGTCGTCTGGAGCAGGAAAAGGCGTTGCCGGCGTTCTTCCCCGAAGGTCAGGAGTTTACCGCCGCCAGTTTTGCCACATGGGCTGACTCGGTGGTGTTTCAACATGCGGTGAGCCTGGTGTTTCAACCGGAATCGGTGGCGGTGCGCTTCGCCAAGTTGCCGCCGGAAGCGATCAAAGCTTTTATTGCCGACCGCGCTGGTCTGTTCAGTGGTGGCAGCGCCACGCGTTTGTCTGCTGAACAAGCCAAGCACCAGTGGCCGACGATCATGGCGCGGCTGGAGCAGCAGTTGCAGCGCGAGCAGGGCGACTTCCTGTTCGGCGAACCGTCGATTGCCGACTTTGCACTGGCGCATCCCATGTGGTTCCTGAAAGCGACTCACGTCACTGCACCGCTGGTGGATGAGTATCCGGCGGTTGCAGCCTGGTTGGGCCGAGTGCTGGGCTTTGGCCATGGCGCGGCGAGCGCGATGACCTCGGAAGAAGCGCTGGAGGTGGCACGCAACGCGACACCGGCGGCATTGCCGGATGAGCAGTTCGTAGATCCGAACGGCTTCAAGGCTGGGCAGCAGGTGGCGATCGCCGCGACCGATTACGGAGTTGATCCGGTGGTGGGTGAGTTGCTGTTTGCCGGTAGCGAAGAGTTGATCATTCGTCGCGAAGACGAGCGTGGCGGCGTGGTGCATGTGCACTTTCCGCGTTTTGGTTTCCGTATCGAAGCCCGCTAAAGCTCCATTGTGGGAGCGAGCCTGCTCGCGAAAGCGGTATGTCGGACAACAACAGTGTTGAATGATCAGCCGTCTTCGCGAGCAGGCTCGCTCCCACATTGGTTACTTCAGGGCGGCGAGGATTTCGTCCGGGTCAAATCCGCGAATCAACGTACCGTTCACATCAATCAACGGAATCCCGCGCCCACCCAATGCCTCGTACGCCTTGCGCGCCTCGGCATCCTTCTCGATGTCGAACTCCTGGAAGGGAATCCCCTTGCTGTCGAGAAAACGTTTGGTCTGCTTGCAGTAGCCGCACCAGTCGGTGGCGTAGAGCACGACGTTGGCTTGGGCCCGCGTCTGCTCTGCAACCATCTGCGACGGATTGAACACCCGCTCGATCTTGCCCCAGTTCTGATAGACCACGACCACCAGCAGAACCAGCGCAACCTTCTTCAGCACTTTGCCGAGCATCAGTTACGGCGCTTCAGCTGATCGGTGAGCGACGTTGGCAGGCCTTTGATCACCAGCGTGCCCGCCTCTTCGTCGTACTCGATCTTCGAACCCAGCAGATGCGCTTCAAAGCTGATCGACAGGCCTTCGGCGCGCCCGGTGAAGCGGCGGAATTGATTCAGGGTGCGTTTGTCCGCCGGAATCTCGGGCGACAGGCCGTAATCCTTGTTGCGGATGTGATCGTAGAAGGCTTTCGGGCGTTCTTCGTCGATCAGCTCGGACAACTCTTCCAGACCCATCGGTTCGCCGAGTTTGGCCTGGCTGCTGGCGTAATCGACCAGGGTTTTGGTCTTCTCGCGAGCGGATTCTTCCGGCAGGTCTTCGCTCTCGACGAAGTCGCTGAACGCTTTGAGCAGCGTGCGCGTCTCGCCCGGGCCGTCGACACCTTCCTGGCAGCCAATGAAGTCGCGGAAGTATTCCGACACCTTCTTACCGTTCTTGCCCTTGATGAACGAGATGTACTGCTTGGACTGCTTGTTGTTCTGCCACTCGGAGACGTTGATCCGCGCCGCCAGGTGCAGTTGGCCGAGGTCGAGGTGGCGCGACGGGGTCACGTCCAGCTCATCGGTCACCGCCACGCCTTCGCTATGGTGCAGCAGGGCGATGGCCAGGTAGTCGGTCATGCCTTGCTGATAGTGGGCGAACAGTACATGGCCGCCGACCGACAGGTTCGATTCTTCCATCAACTTTTGCAGGTGCTCGACCGCGACCTTGCTGAACGCGGTGAAGTCCTTGCCGCCTTCCATGTATTCCTTCAGCCAGCCGCTGAAGGGGAATGCACCGGATTCCGGGTGGAACAGACCCCAGGCTTTGCCCTGTTTGGCGTTATAGTTCTCGTTGAGGTCGGCGAGCATGTTCTCGATGGCTGCAGACTCGGCCAGTTCCGTGTCACGGGCGTGCAGAACTGCGGGTGTGCCGTCGGGTTTTTTGTCGATCAGGTGGACGATGCAATGACGGATCGGCATGGGCTTCTCGGCTGTTGGAAGGGAGGAGGGCAGGCTCCCCCGAAAAAGCGCCCAGTGTACCGCAACCACTGGTTTTGGCGCGGGTTGTAGGGCAAAACCGGGGCGCGCACTGACGCATATGCAGTTTTTTACCGATTTAGCGCAATAAAGCTGACCAAATGGGTAGCTAGAGGCGGATATTTCCCCGTCTCTGTGCTAGTTTTGCCCGGTCTTACGCGAAGTCACTGCGTTAAGCGTGCAATCAGCATTTGTCAGGTCGAACCAAACCCTGATTTCGGTATCTATAACCCGACTCGTCGTGGTTATCGCCGAGGGTGCCAGATCCAGAAGATCGGGCTCGATGGCTGACACTGCACTCTGCAATCCATATGAATTTGATAGGGAAGGAACACTACATGGCTCTTACTAAAGACCAACTGATCGCCGACATCGCTGAAGCTATCGACGCGCCGAAAACCACCGCGCGTAACGCTCTGGACCAGCTGGGCCAAATCGTTGCCGATCAGCTGGAAAACGGCGGCGAAATCACCTTGCCAGGTATCGGCAAGCTGAAAGTGACCGAGCGTCCTGCCCGCACTGGCCGTAACCCTTCGACTGGCGCTGCCATCGAAATCCCTGCGAAGAAAGTGATCAAGCTGGTTGTGGCCAAAGGCCTGACCGACGCTGTGAACAAGTAAGACGCAGCGATAAAAAAACCGTGCTCCGGAGTGATCCGGGCACGGTTTTTTGTGTCTGCGATTTGGTGGCTGAATCGCAGGGCCAGTGTGGGAGCGAGCCTGCTCGCGAATGCAGTGGTTCAGTCTCCTTCAATACCGACTGACCTACCGCTTTCGCGAGCAGGCTCGCTCCCACAGGTGAATCTGTTGTGTGTCAGCGAACCCAGCGTTCGCGGCGCCAGATCTGCTGCTCGGACTTGGTCTGGAAGGTCCAGGCGACGAAACGGCTTTGCTTCTGACCTTGGGACATCTCCACGACCTGGCTTTCCAGCACGCCAGCCTTTTTCAGTGCGGTTTCGATGGCGGGCAGGTTCGAGGCTTTCGACACCAGCGTGCTGAACCACAGCACCTTATGCTGGAAGTTCGCGCTCTCAGCGATCAGTTGCGTCACGAAGCGCGCTTCACCGCCCTCACACCACAGCTCGGCCGATTGGCCACCGAAGTTCAGCACCGGCAGTTTGCGTTTCGGGTCGGCCTTGCCCAGTGCACGCCATTTGCGCTCGCTGCCCTTGGTCGCTTCGTCCATCGAAGCGTGGAAAGGCGGGTTGCACATGGTCAGGTCAAAGCGCTCACCCGGTTCCAGCAAGCCGATCAGGATGTGCTTGCGGTTTTCCTGCTGGCGCAACTGGATGACCTTGCTCAGATCGTTGGACTGAACGATGGCTCGGGCGGCAGCCACGGCCGTCGGGTCGATCTCCGAACCGAGGAAGTGCCAGCGGTATTCGCTATTGCCGATCAGCGGATACACGCAGTTGGCGCCCATGCCGATGTCCAGCACATTGACGATCGCGCCGCGTGGGACCTTGCCGTCGTTCATGCTGGCCAGCAAATCCGCAAGGAAGTGCACGTAATCGGCACGGCCCGGCACTGGCGGGCAGAGGTAGTCCGCCGGAATGTCCCAATGCTGAATGCCATAAAACGACTTGAGCAGCGCCCGGTTGAACACGCGCACCGCATCGGGACTGGCGAAGTCGATGCTTTCCTTGCCGTACGGGTTGGTGATCACGAACTTCGCCAGTTCCGGCGTGGTCTTGATCAGCGCCGGGAAGTCGTAACGACCCTGATGGCGATTGCGCGGGTGCAGGCTGGCCTTTTCACGCGGCTCGGCGGTCTTGGCCGGGGTCGCGGTGTCAGGCTTCTTGCGCGCAGGTTTGGGTGTGCGGGGGGCGTTCATGGGCGTGGTCGATTCGGGTATGGCTGAAAGTGGCGGGTATTGTCCCACATCTAATAACAAGCCAGTCCGTAATGTTGGTGGATGTTCTTTTATATAGCTAAATCATATGAATAACTGTCATTTCTGACAGTTGTAAGGCGCTTTCGCTCCTTGTTTACTGAATTTGCACAAACCAGTGCAAATAAAATCCAATGACACAAGGAAGCCATCATGACTGGCGCAATCACATTTCCGGATGCAGATCTCGACGTTGACCCTAATCAGCCATATCTCAATTGCAACTCGAATCCCATGCAGGGATTAAAAGTTGCAATCGGCCCCCTCAGAGATGTACAGGTCGGCGCGGTATTGAATATTTCCTGGGAGGGGTTCGAAGACAAAGAGTCAACGAAACCTGTTAAGGGAACATTGAATTCCGTGACTCATTTCGTAACCGAAGATGATCGCGAGAAAGGATTTGTCGTGAAGATAGGCGATTATTTTCAGCACCTGAAACCTATCCGGAGTGGCTGGGGGAAGGCCTCCTATACGATTAATGGTGCTGGAATTATTGACGCAAGTCTTAGGGTTTACTTGATATACCCGTCAGGTGATTTCTGTGATGAGGTAACAGATTGAGAAAGAAGCAGGCCATCAGGCCTGATGCCGATCAGTTAAGCCTCTTTGCTTGACCTTTGGCCGCAAGAAATCAAAATCCGATGCCTGTAACCGGCATTGGATTTTTTTATGCGTCTCGCTCGGGCATTGGAACTGACCCACAACATCGCCTCTACCCCTAGCGCCATTGAGGGGTGGATTCTTTGCTCGATCCTGCACTGGTCGAGCAGGCACTGGAACAGGCCGGCTTAGCAACCCTGCGCAAGCGGCGGTTGCCCTTGGAAAGGCACTGAGCGGCATTGGCTGATGCCGTTACGCAAAGGGACGCAGTACGAAGTTATTCAGCGTTTGGGACGTCAGGATGCGGTGGTCTCGTTAAGCAATTCGCCGCAGGCCCGCAAGCAATGGCCGGGATTACCAGAACGCCTGACCGCAAGACTCCTGAGCAAAACCGTCAAGGGCAAGGTCTGTCAGATTTTGACGTCGATGGCCGATCCGCTGCATTTCCCATCCGATGGGCGTCTCCGTCGACCGCTCCGGGAACATTGCCAATAATTTTGGCCGAACGGCATGCTTCAGCGCCGCACTACGTGCTGCCGCATCGACGTGAGGAGCGCGCATATCCTCGGGCGATTCGGCTGAAATCACCGAAGTATCCGATCAAAAAAAATGCCAGTCAGCTTAACTGACTGGCATTAGGCCTTTGTAGCCGCCCTTTTTAAAGCGATTTGCCGTTACAGGCTGGCAATCCGCGCATGCTGCTCGGCCAGTTTGCCCAGGGCTTGTTCAGCCTCGGCCAGTTTGGCGCGTTCCTTCTCGATGACTTCGGCCGGGGCCTTGTCGACGAAACCGGCGTTGGACAGTTTGCCGCCAACCCGCTGGACTTCGCCCTGCAGACGCAGGATTTCCTTGTCCAGGCGTGCCAGCTCGGCGCCCTTGTCGATCAGGCCGGCCATCGGCACCAGCACTTCCATCTCGCCAACCAGAGCAGTGGCGGACAGCGGTGCTTCTTCACCAGCCTGTAGAACGGTGATCGATTCCAGACGCGCCAGTTTCTTCAGCAGCGCTTCGTTCTCGGTCAGGCGGCGCTGGTCTTCAGCGCTGACGTTCTTCAGGTAGATCGGCAGTGGCTTGCCCGGGCCGATGTTCATTTCGCCACGGATGTTACGTGTGCCGAGCATCAGTTCCTTGAGCCATTCAATGTCGTCTTCGGCGGCCGGATCAATGCGCTCTTCGTTGGCCACTGGCCACGCTTGCAGCATGATCGTCTTGCCCTGAATGCCGGCCAGCGGCGCAATGCGCTGCCAGATTTCTTCAGTGATGAACGGCATGAACGGGTGCGCCAGACGCAGCGCCACTTCCAGTACGCGTACCAGCGTACGGCGAGTACCACGCTGACGTTCAACCGGCGCGTTCTCGTCCCACAGCACTGGCTTGGACAATTCCAGGTACCAGTCGCAGTACTGGTTCCAGATGAACTCGTACAGCGCTTGCGCCGCCAGGTCGAAACGGAACTGATCGAGTTGACGGGTCACTTCGGCTTCGGTGCGTTGCAACTGCGAGATGATCCAGCGATCTGCCAGCGACAGCTCGTAGGCTTCGCCGTTCTGGCCGCAGTCTTCGCCCTTGTCCAGAACATAACGCGCGGCGTTCCAGATCTTGTTGCAGAAGTTGCGATAGCCTTCAACGCGGCCCATGTCGAACTTGATGTCGCGACCGGTCGAGGCCAGCGAGCAGAAGGTGAAGCGCAGGGCGTCGGTGCCGTAGCTGGCGATGCCATCGGCGAACTCGTCGCGGGTCTGCTTCTCGATCTTCTTCGCCAGTTTCGGCTGCATCAGGCCGGAGGTGCGCTTCTGCACCAGGTCTTCCAGCTCGATACCGTCGATGATGTCCAGCGGGTCCAGGACGTTGCCCTTGGACTTGGACATCTTCTGGCCCTGGCCATCGCGCACCAGACCGTGCACATAAACGGTCTTGAACGGAACTTGTGGCGTGCCGTCTTCGTTCTTGATCAGGTGCATGGTCAGCATGATCATCCGGGCAACCCAGAAGAAAATGATGTCGAAGCCCGTCACCAGTACGTCGGTGGAGTGGAATTTCTTCAGGAACTCGGTCTGCTCAGGCCAGCCCAGGGTGGAGAACGTCCACAGACCAGAACTGAACCAGGTGTCGAGTACGTCGTTGTCCTGTTGCAGTGCAACGTCCGGACCCAGGTTGTGCTTGGCACGCACTTCGGCTTCGTCGCGACCTACATAGACCTTGCCCGACTCGTCGTACCAGGCTGGAATCCGGTGGCCCCACCACAGCTGGCGGCTGATGCACCAGTCCTGGATGTCGCGCATCCACGAGAAGTACATGTTTTCGTACTGCTTCGGTACGAACTGGATGCGACCGTCTTCAACGGCGGCAATTGCAGGCTCGGCCAAAGGCTTGGTCGACACGTACCACTGGTCGGTCAACCACGGCTCGATGATGGTGCCGGAGCGGTCGCCTTTCGGTACTTTCAGGCCGTGGTCGTTGACGCTGACCAGCAGGCCGGCGGCGTCGAACGCAGCAACGATTTGCTTACGCGCTTCGAAACGCTCAAGACCGGCGTACTCAGCTGGAATCGCGCCGTCGATGCTGTCGTTCAGCGTGCCGTCGAGGTTGAACACCTGGGCTGCCGGCAGCACGTTGGCATTCTTGTCGAAGATATTCAGCAGCGGCAGGTTGTGGCGCTTGCCGACTTCGTAGTCGTTGAAATCGTGGGCCGGGGTGATTTTCACGCAACCGGTGCCGAATTCAGGATCGCAGTAATCGTCGGCGATGATCGGGATGCGGCGGCCAACCAGTGGCAGCTCGACAAACTTGCCGATCAGGGCCTGGTAGCGCTCGTCGTTCGGGTTCACCGCAACGGCGGAGTCGCCGAGCATGGTTTCCGGACGGGTGGTCGCGACAATCAGGAAATCGTTGCCATCAGCGGTTTTCGCGCCGTCGGCCAACGGGTACTTCAGGTTCCACAGGAAACCTTTCTCGTCGTGGTTTTCCACTTCGAGGTCGGAAATCGCCGTGTGCAGCTTGGTGTCCCAGTTGACCAGACGCTTGCCGCGGTAGATCAGGCCGTCTTCGTGCAGGCGCACGAAGGCTTCTTTGACCGCTTCCGAGAGACCGTCGTCCATGGTGAAGCGCTCGCGGCTCCAGTCGACGGACGAGCCGAGGCGGCGGATCTGACGGCTGATGTTGCCGCCGGATTGATCCTTCCACTCCCAGACCTTCTCGAGGAATTTCTCGCGGCCCAGATCGTGACGATTCTGGCCGGTGGCTTCCAGTTGACGCTCCACCAGCATTTGCGTAGCGATGCCGGCGTGGTCGGTGCCCGGCTGCCACAGGGTATTGCGACCCTGCATGCGGCGGAAACGGATCAGGGCGTCCATGATCGCGTTGTTGAAACCGTGACCCATGTGCAGGCTGCCGGTGACGTTCGGCGGCGGGATCATGATGGTGTAGGAGTCGCCCGCGCCTTGCGGGGCGAAGTAGTTCTCGGACTCCCAGGTGTTGTACCAGGAAGTTTCAATGGCGTGCGGCTGGTAGGTCTTATCCATGCGCGGCGGGACCCTATTGGCATTAATTCAGGAAAAGCCGACGAGTATAGCGGGGCATGGGGCCGAGGGCGAGCGGGGCGGGCCCGGAGGGGATCTAAATGTAGGAGCTGCAGAAGGCTGCGATCCCTTGACTTTGGTTTTTAAAAACAAGATCGAAAGATCGCAGCCTGCGGCAACTCCTACACGGGGCGCGTTATTCGTACTGGCTGAGGAGCCGTTCCATGCGCGCATCGAGGCGGCGTTTGATTTCGGTTTCGATGTGCGGCGCGAAGTCGTCGATCACGTCTTGCATGATCAATTGCGCGGCGGCGCGCAGTTCGCTGTCGAGGTGGAGCAGGGCGTCCGGGCCTTTAGCGGCGGTCGCAGCCGGTGGTGCGGCGGGTGTCGGAGCTGGCGCGGGTGGTGGTTCGACAGCGGCGGGTTCGGCGCCGACCGAATCAAACAACATCGGAATCTGTTCCTGTTCACCGTCGTCGACGGTGTCGGTCAACAGCGGTGGTTGCAGGTTGTCATCGCCGAGTAACTGGCGGATCGATTCAAGATCATCCAACAGGTGCGCGGACTTTTGTTGCGGTTTCGGAGTGTCCATTGGAATGCTCAGAGTCGCTGTAAACGGTGGTCTTGCAGAGGATAGCCCTGTTCGCGGTAGAAACGGAAACTCTCCCGCGCGGCCGCTCGAATCGTCGGATCTTCCACCACCACTTCCGCCACTCGGGCGAATTTGCTGGCGAAGCCCGGGACTTTCAGGTCGAGATTGACCAGCAAATCCTGATGCTGACCGCAGTCCTCACCCAATCCCAACACAATCAAACCGTCCGGTTCGCTGTCGGCCGGGCCATGCGGCACGAAGGTTTCGCCCTTGAATGCCCACAGGCGCGCATCAAGATCGTCACGCTGAGCCGCGTCGCTGCAATGCAGGTAGATGCGGTGGCCCATGCGCCAGGCTTTCTCGGTGAGCTTGCAGGCAAAGTCCAGACGAGCCGAAGGGTCGGCGCTGGGCAGGATATAGAAGTCGACTTTGGTCATTGCGGTTCCAGGGCAGCAAGCGGCGTCACCCGAAAGTGACGCCGCCCGTCAGCGGGTTCAGGCTTTGGCGCGATCCAGCAGGTACTGGGTCAGCAGAGGCACCGGACGGCCGGTTGCACCTTTGTCCTTGCCGCCGCTGGTCCATGCGGTGCCCGCGATGTCCAGATGCGCCCAGTTGAGGTTCTTGGTGAAGCGCGACAGGAAGCACGCGGCGGTGATGGTGCCGGCTTTCGGCCCGCCAATGTTGGCGATGTCGGCAAACGGGCTGTCCAGTTGCTCTTGGTACTCGTCGAACAGCGGCAGTTGCCAGGCGCGGTCGTCAGCGGCTTTGCCGGCGCTGAGCAGTTGGCCGATCAGTTCGTCGTTGTTGCCCAGCAGGCCCGAGGTGTGGGCGCCCAAGGCAACGACGCAAGCGCCGGTCAGGGTGGCAATGTCGATCACTGCCTGCGGCTTGAAGCGCTCGGAATAGGTCAGCGCGTCGCACAGCACCAGACGGCCTTCGGCGTCGGTGTTGAGGATTTCCACGGTCTGGCCGCTCATGGTGGTGACGATGTCGCCCGGACGGGTTGCATTGCCGCTCGGCATGTTCTCGGCGCAGGCGAGGATGCACACCAGGTTGATCGGCAGTTTCAGTTCAAGCACGGCACGCAGGGTGCCGAACACGGAGGCCGCGCCGCCCATGTCGTATTTCATTTCGTCCATGCCGGCGCCTGGCTTCAGGCTGATACCGCCGGTGTCGAAGGTGATGCCTTTACCGACCAGTGCGTACGGCTTCTCGGATTTCTTGCCACCGTTGTACTGCATCACGATCAGGCGCGGCGGTTGCTCGCTGCCTTGGCCGACGGCGTAGAACGAGCCCATACCGAGGGATTTGATCTTCTTCTCGTCGAGGACTTCGACTTTCAGATCCTTGAATTCTTTGCCCAGATTCTTGGCTTGTTCACCGAGGAACGTCGGGTGGCAGATGTTCGGCGGCAGGTTGCCCAGGTCGCGGGTGAAGGCCATGCCATTGGCGATCGCGGTCGCGTGGTTCACGGCGCGCTGCACTTCGGCTTGCGCGGCCTTGATGGTCAGCAGGGTGATTTTCTTCAGCGCGCGCGGTTCGGCTTTCTGGCTCTTGAACTGGTCGAAGGTGTATTCGCCGTCCACCAGAGTTTCCGCCAGCAGGCGGGTTTTGCCGTAGCTGTCACGATTTTTGACAATGACTTCATCCAGCGCCAGCACGGCGTCGCTGCCACCCAGACCCTTGAGGGTGTTGAGGATGCCGGCAACGATTTTGCGGAACGGACGGTCGCCCAGTTCTTCGTCCTTGCCCACGCCGACCAGCAGCACGCGTTCGGCTTTGAGGTTCGGCAGGCTGTGCAGCAACAGGCTCTGGCCAACCTTGCCGGCCAGATCGCCACGCTTGAGCACGGCGCTGATCGCGCCACCGCTGAGTTCGTCGACCTGTTTGGCGGCGACGCCGAGTTTGCGGCCTTCGCCGACGGCAACCACCAGGGTGGCGGTTTTCAACGTTTCTGGGCTAACGCTTTTTACAACCAGTTCCATGTCCGGATCCCTGAATGAATGGTCAACACGCAGGCGTTCGACGGTGTCCGCAGTCGCCTGCTTATAGATAGAAGAGGCGCAGGCCAAAGCCTGCGACAAGGGCCGCAGTTTGAACCCCGCTCCCCGCACCTGACAACCCTAGGGGGCGTTCTCAATTAGTTTCCACGCCGCGTTGTCGCCTTAAAGTCAGCCAGGCAAGGCGCAGGCCGCTGGGAATGGTTGTTCCCTTTCCAAGGCCTGCAACGCAGACTGGCCGGCTTTAAGGCACAACCCGAAGGGCCGGGCCTGCTGTTGTGCAGGGCTGCGTTGCTCGAAGCTTATTTGGAATGACCAAACCACGCTTCTCGCGCCTTGCCCTGCACAACAGCAGACCCGGCGCGGTGTGAAAACTAATTGAGAACGCCCCCTAGGTTGTACGATCTGCAAAGGATTACAACGATGGATGAGTGTGCGCAGTGACAGGCGCCCCCAATCACAGGATAATGCCGCATCTTTTTTCGACGGCTCTGCGTTGCGGGCCGGTCGATGTGTTTGCTTGTTTGGCCGCCTTAGCCTGACAACCCTGGAGTGTCTGGTTTGATCGTCTTCCGTTATCTGTCCCGCGAAGTCCTGTTGACCCTCAGCGCCGTGAGTGCCGTGCTGCTGGTCATCATCATGAGCGGTCGCTTCATCAAATACCTGGCGCAGGCCGCTGCCGGCCAGCTCGATCCGGGCTCGTTGTTCCTGATCATGGGCTTTCGTCTGCCGGGTTTCCTGCAACTGATTCTGCCGCTGGGCCTGTTTCTCGGCATCCTGCTGGCGTACGGTCGCCTGTATCTTGAAAGCGAAATGACCGTGCTGTCGGCCACCGGCATGAGCCAGCAGAAGCTGTTTCGCATGACCCTGTTTCCGGCGACGCTGGTTGCATTGGTCGTGGCATGGCTGAGCCTGGGCCTGGCCCCGCAAGGCGCCAATCAGTTTCAGTTACTCCTGAACAAGCAGGATGCACTGACTGAATTCGATACCCTTGAACCGGGGCGTTTCCAGGCCCTGCGTGACGGCACTCGGGTGACTTACACCGAAACCCTGAGCGACGATCGCGTCAATCTGGGCAGTGTATTCATTTCGCAGAAGAACCTCGGAGCCGATCAAAAGGATCGCGGGATTTCCGTGCTGGTGGCCGAAAGTGGTCGCCAGGAAGTGCGCCCCGACGGCAACCGCTATCTGATCCTCGATAACGGCTACCGCTACGACGGCAGCCCGGGTCAGGCCGATTACCGTGCCATTCATTACGAAACCTACGGCGTGCTGCTGCCCAAGCCGGACGTCAGCGAAGAAGTCACCGACCGTGACGCCATGCCGACCTCGTCTCTGCTGGGCAGCGATGACATCCGCTCCAAAACCGAACTGCAATGGCGTTTGTCCCTGCCGCTGCTGGTGTTTATCGTGACCCTGATGGCGGTGCCGCTGTCGCGAGTCAATCCGCGCCAAGGGCGTTTCCTCAAGCTGCTGCCGGCGATTCTTCTTTATATGGCTTATCTGACCATCCTGATTGCCGCGCGCGGCGCCCTTGAAAAAGGCAAGATCCCACCGGCCCTTGGCCTGTGGTGGGTGCACGCGATCTTCCTGTTCATCGGTCTCGGCCTGCTCTATTGGGAGCCGCTGCGTCTGAAAATGGCCAGCCGTCGCGCCGCTGCGCTGGAGGTGGCCCGTGGTTAAACTCGACCGCTACATCGGCAGCAGCGTGTTCATGGCGATCATCGCTGTGCTGGCAATCATCCTCGGTCTGGCAACGCTTTTCGCGTTCATCGATGAGATGGGGGATGTCAGCGACACCTACACCCTCGTTGATGTTCTCAGCTTCGTGTTGCTGACCGCGCCACGCCGTCTCTACGAAATGTTGCCAATGGCCGCATTGATCGGTTGCCTGATCGGCCTCGGCAGTCTGGCCAGCAGCAGTGAGCTGACCGTCATGCGCGCCGCTGGCGTGTCCATCGGCCGGATCGTCTGGGCGGTGATGAAGCCAATGCTGGTGCTGATGCTGGCTGGCGTGCTGATCGGCGAATACGTTGCTCCGGCGACCGAAAGCATGGCGCAGGCCAACCGGTCGCTGGCGCAAGGCAGCGGCGACGCGCAAAGCGCCAAGCACGGTATGTGGCACCGTCAGGGTGAAGAGTTCATCCACATCAACGCCGTGCAACCGAACGGCTTGCTGTATGGCGTGACCCGTTATCACTTCGACAAGGAGCGCCATCTGCTCAGTTCGAGCTTCGCCAAAAAGGCTGAGTTCGATGGCAATCACTGGCAGCTCACCGATGTGGCGACGACCAAATTCAATGAGCGCAGCACTGAAGTGGTGAATATGCCGACCGAGCGCTGGGACGTGTCCCTGAGCCCGCAATTGCTGAGCACCGTGGTCATGGCCCCGGAATCGCTGTCGATCAGCGGCCTGTGGGGTTACATCCACTATCTGTCCGAGCAAGGTTTGAGTAACGGCCGTTACTGGCTGGCATTTTGGGTCAAGGTGTTGCAGCCGCTGGTGACCGCCGCGCTGGTACTGATGGCGATCTCCTTCATCTTCGGTCCGCTGCGTTCGGTGACCCTCGGTCAGCGGGTGTTCACCGGCGTGCTGGTCGGTTTCACCTTCCGCATCGTCCAGGATTTGCTGGGCCCGTCGAGCCTGGTGTTCGGTTTCTCGCCGCTGTTCGCGGTACTGGTGCCGGCCGGGGTTTGTGCGCTGGCGGGTGTCTGGCTGCTGCGAAGAGCCGGTTGATCGGCTCTTTTCTGCCAATGTTTCAGCTTTGAGAACGCCTCGGTCGACAGATCGAGGCGTTTTTGCATGCAATCCGGGTGACAGGTGAACGTGACGCTTGCGCCGTGTATCAGGTACAATTCCCGGCTATTTTTCGGCGGGCCATGCCTGCAGCCTTTTTGAGTGTTGATCCGTGAGTGATTTGAGTCATATCCGCAATTTCTCCATCATCGCCCACATTGACCATGGCAAGTCGACGCTGGCTGACCGTTTCATCCAGATGTGTGGCGGCCTGGCCGAGCGTGAAATGGAAGCCCAGGTACTGGATTCCATGGATCTGGAGCGTGAACGCGGGATCACCATCAAGGCCCACAGCGTCACCCTTTATTACACGGCCAAAGACGGCATCAAGTACCAGCTGAACTTCATTGACACCCCGGGCCACGTCGACTTCACCTACGAAGTCAGCCGTTCCCTGGCCGCGTGTGAAGGTGCGTTGCTGGTGGTCGATGCCGGTCAAGGCGTTGAAGCCCAGTCCGTGGCCAACTGCTACACCGCGATCGAGCAGGGCCTTGAGGTCATGCCGGTACTGAACAAGATCGACCTGCCGCAGGCCGATCCTGATCGCGTCAAGGACGAGATCGAGAAGATCATCGGCATCGACGCCACCGACGCCGTCACCTGCAGCGCCAAGACCGGCCTGGGTGTCGACGAAGTGCTTGAGCGTCTGGTGCACACCATTCCTGCGCCGACCGGCAACATCGAAGATCCGCTGCAAGCGTTGATCATCGACTCCTGGTTCGACAACTATCTGGGCGTTGTCTCCCTGGTGCGCGTGCGTCATGGCCGCGTGAAGAAGGGCGACAAGATCCTCGTCAAGTCCACCGGCAAGATCCATCTGGTCGACAGCGTTGGCGTGTTCAACCCGAAGCACACCGCCACGTCTGACCTGAAGGCCGGCGAAGTGGGCTTCATCATCGCCAGCATCAAGGACATTCACGGTGCACCGGTCGGTGACACCCTGACCCTGAGCTCGACCCCGGACGTTGAAGTGCTGCCCGGCTTCAAACGCATCCAGCCACAGGTTTACGCCGGTCTGTTCCCGGTCAGCTCCGATGACTTCGAAGATTTCCGCGAAGCGCTGCAGAAGCTGACCCTCAACGACTCGTCGCTGCAGTACACCCCGGAAAGCTCCGACGCACTGGGCTTCGGCTTCCGTTGCGGCTTCCTTGGCATGCTGCACATGGAGATCATTCAGGAGCGCCTGGAGCGCGAGTACGACCTGGACCTGATCACCACCGCGCCAACCGTAATCTTCGAGCTGGTACTGAAAACCGGTGAAACGATTTACGTCGATAACCCATCCAAGCTTCCGGATGTCTCGTCGATCGAAGACATGCGCGAGCCGATCGTGCGCGCCAATATTCTGGTGCCGCAGGAACACCTGGGCAACGTCATCACCCTGTGCATCGAGAAGCGCGGCGTTCAAGTCGACATGCTGTTCCTCGGCAATCAGGTGCAAGTCACTTACGACCTGCCGATGAACGAAGTGGTCCTGGACTTCTTCGACCGTCTCAAATCCACCAGTCGCGGCTATGCTTCGCTGGATTACCATTTCGACCGTTACCAATCGGCTAATCTGGTGAAACTGGACGTGTTGATCAACGGCGACAAGGTCGATGCCCTCGCACTGATCGTGCACCGTGACAACTCGCACTACAAAGGTCGCCAGTTGACCGAGAAGATGAAAGAACTGATTCCTCGTCAGATGTTCGACGTGGCGATTCAAGCTGCCATTGGTGGTCAGATCGTTGCCCGGACAACCGTCAAGGCACTCAGAAAGAACGTATTGGCCAAATGCTACGGTGGTGACGTCAGCCGTAAGAAGAAACTGCTCGAGAAGCAAAAGGCCGGTAAGAAACGCATGAAGCAGGTCGGCAACGTGGAAATTCCACAAGAAGCCTTCCTTGCCGTGCTCAGGTTGGATAGTTAGGTCCTATGTCACTAAATTTCCCGCTGTTGCTGGTCATCGCCGTGTTCGTCTGCGGCCTGTTGGCGTTGCTTGATCTGTTGATCCTGGCACCGCGTCGGCGTGCTGCCATTGCCTCTTATCAAGGCAGCGTCAGCCAGCCTGACGGGGTGGTCGTTGAAAAACTGAACAAAGAACCGCTGCTGGTTGAATACGGCAAGTCGTTCTTCCCGGTGTTGTTCATCGTTCTGGTGCTGCGTTCGTTCCTCGTGGAGCCGTTCCAGATTCCTTCGGGCTCGATGAAGCCAACCCTGGACGTCGGCGACTTCATTCTGGTGAACAAGTTTTCTTACGGGATCCGCCTGCCGGTGGTCGACAAGAAAATCATCGAAGTCGGTGATCCGCAGCGCGGCGATGTGATGGTGTTCCGCTACCCGAGCGATCCGAACGTCAACTACATCAAACGTGTGGTCGGTCTGCCGGGTGACACGGTGCGCTACACCGCCGACAAGCGTCTGTTCGTCAATGGCGAGTCGATTGCCGAGCAGATGGTCGGCGCCGAGCCGGGCACGCTGGGCAGTGCCGAACTGTACAAAGAGAAACTGGGCGCCGCCGAGCATCTGATCCGCAAGGAAATGAGCCGCTACCGCGCCACGCCGGACCGCTCGTGGACAGTACCCGCCGGGCACTACTTCATGATGGGCGACAACCGCGACAACTCGAACGACAGTCGCTATTGGGATGATCCGAACATTCCCAAGGATCTGCTGGGCATGGTTCCCGACCAGAATATCGTCGGCAAGGCCTTCGCGGTCTGGATGAGCTGGCCGGAACCGAAACTCAGTCACCTGCCGAATTTCTCGCGGGTTGGCCTGATCAAGTAATCACACACGGCGCTGTTGACCACAGCGCCGAATGCATTTCTGGAGCCGGCACAATCGGCTTCGCAATCGCCAGGATTTAATTTTTGAACACAGCGTTAATTGTCCCAAGCCTGCACCGCATCCCGGCGATGGCAGTGGAATCCAGCCACGAACTCAGCGTGGGTAAACCGTGAGCGTTTCTCTAAGCCGTCTCGAGCGCCAGCTCGGTTACACCTTCAAGGATCAGGAGCTGATGCTGCTGGCCCTCACGCACCGCAGTTTTGCCGGGCGTAACAACGAACGCCTGGAATTCCTCGGCGATGCCATCCTCAACTTCGTTGCCGGCGAGGCACTGTTCGATCGCTTCCCGCTGGCCCGCGAAGGCCAGTTGTCGCGTTTGCGCGCACGCTTGGTAAAAGGTGAGACGCTGGCCGTACTGGCGCGCGGTTTCGACCTTGGCGATTACCTGCGACTGGGTTCCGGTGAGTTGAAAAGCGGCGGCTTCCGTCGCGAATCGATTCTGGCCGACGCCCTCGAAGCCTTGATCGGTGCGATCTACCTTGATGCCGGCATGGACATGGCGCGTGAGCGCGTGCTGGCCTGGCTGGCCGGCGAGTTCGAAGGCCTGACGCTGGTCGACACCAACAAGGATCCGAAAACCCGCCTGCAGGAACACCTGCAATCGCGCGGTTGCGATCTGCCACGCTATGAAGTGGTGGATATCCAGGGCGAGCCGCACTGCCGAACCTTCTTCGTCGAGTGCGAAGTTGTCTTACTGAATGAAAAAAGCCGAGGTCAGGGTGTGAGCCGTCGTATTGCCGAACAGGTAGCGGCCGCCGCAGCACTGATTGCCCTGGGCGTGGAGAATGGCAATGACTGATACAAATGCAACTCGCTGTGGCTATGTTGCCATCGTCGGCCGTCCCAACGTCGGTAAGTCGACGCTGCTGAACCACATCCTTGGCCAGAAACTCGCGATCACCTCGCGCAAGCCGCAGACCACCCGCCACAACATGCTCGGGATCAAGACCGAAGGTGACGTGCAAGCGATCTACGTCGACACCCCCGGCATGCACAAGGGTGGCGAAAAGGCTCTGAACCGTTACATGAACAAAACCGCTTCGGCGGCGTTGAAAGACGTCGATGTGGTGATTTTCGTCGTTGACCGCACCAAGTGGACCGACGAAGACCAGATGGTTCTCGAGCGCGTGCAGTACGTGACCGGCCCGCTGATCGTCGCGCTGAACAAGACCGACCGCATCGAAGACAAAGCCGAGCTGATGCCGCACCTCAGCTGGTTGCAGGAACAGCTGCCGAACGCGCAGATCATTCCGATTTCCGCGCAGCACGGGCACAACCTCGAAGCGCTGGAAAAAGTGATTGCCGATCATCTGCCGGAGAACGATCACTTCTTCCCGGAAGACCAGATCACTGACCGCAGCAGCCGTTTCCTCGCTGCTGAACTGGTGCGCGAGAAAATCATGCGCCAGATGGGCGCCGAGCTGCCGTACCAGATCACCGTCGAAATCGAAGAGTTCAAGCAGCAGGGCAAAACACTGCACATCCACGCTTTGATCCTCGTTGAACGTGACGGCCAGAAGAAGATCATCATTGGCGACAAGGGCGAGCGCATCAAGCGCATCGGCACCGAAGCGCGCAAGGACATGGAGCTGCTGTTCGACTCCAAGATCATGCTCAACCTGTGGGTCAAGGTGAAGGGCGGCTGGTCTGACGACGAGCGTGCGCTGCGTTCGCTGGGTTACGGCGACCTGTAATCACCGTTCCAGAGAACACCGATACCCACTGTGGGAGCGAGCCTGCTCGCGAAGGGATGTAACATTCAGCATTGATGTTGACTGTCACTCCGCTTTCGCGAGCAGGCTCGCTCCCACAGTGGTTTTTGGGTTGTGTGTAAATCTGCGTTTCTTCATCGAGAACTCAATGTCGCAAAACCCGCCTCCCGCCCAACCTGCCTACGTCCTGCACAGTCGCGCCTATCGCGAAACCAGTGCGTTGGTGGATTTCCTCACGCCGCAAGGTCGGCTGCGGGCGGTGTTGCGCAGTGCGCGGGGCAAGGCCGGGACATTGGCGCGGCCGTTCGTGTCGCTGGAAGTCGAATTCCGTGGCAAGGGGGAGCTGAAGAATGTCGGACGTATGGAGAGTTCTGGCACTTCGGCGTGGCTCAATGGCGAGGCGCTGTTCAGTGGTCTCTATCTCAATGAGCTGCTGATCCGTCTGCTGCCCGCTGAAGATCCGCACCCGGGTGTATTCGATCACTACGCCGCGACCTTGCTGGCACTGGCTGAAGGCCGTCCGCTGGAGCCGTTGCTACGTTCGTTCGAATGGCGACTGTTGGACGATCTCGGTTATGGCTTCTCGCTGAACACCGATATCCACGGCGAGCCCGTCGCGCCAGACGGTCTCTATCGTCTGCAAGTGGATGCGGGGCTTGAGCGGGTTTTCCTATTGCAACCCGGCCTGTTCAACGGCGTCGAATTACTGGCCATGGCCGAAGCCGACTGGAGCGCTCCCGGCGCGTTGTCCGCCGCCAAGCGCTTGATGAGGCAGGCCTTGGCCGTTCATTTGGGCGGTCGCCCTCTCGTCAGTCGCGAGCTGTTTCGCAAGCCCTAGCCCCGTGTATGCTGTGCGCCGAATCTTTTCCTTCAGGAGCGCGCATCCGTGACCACCAGCAATCGCATTCTTCTTGGCGTGAACATCGACCACGTCGCCACCCTGCGTCAGGCCCGTGGCACGCGCTACCCGGATCCGGTCAAGGCTGCGCTGGACGCGGAAGAGGCGGGTGCCGACGGCATCACCGTGCACCTGCGTGAAGACCGCCGGCACATTCAGGAGCGCGACGTTCTGCTGCTCAAAGACGTGCTGCAAACCCGCATGAACTTCGAAATGGGCGTCACCGAAGAAATGATGGCGTTCGCCGAGCGTATTCGCCCGGCACACATCTGTCTGGTTCCGGAAACCCGTCAGGAACTGACCACTGAAGGTGGTCTGGATGTCGCGGGGCAGGAAGAGCGGATCAAGGCAGCGGTCGAGCGTCTGTCGAAGATCGGCAGTGAAGTGTCGTTGTTCATCGATGCGGACGAGCGTCAGATCGCTGCGTCGAAGCGCGTCGGTGCGCCTGCAATTGAACTGCACACCGGGCGCTACGCCGATGCCGAAACCCCGACCGAAGTGGCTGAAGAACTAAAGCGCGTTGCCGATGGCGTGGCGTTTGGTTTGGCCCAAGGCTTGATCGTTAACGCGGGTCACGGTTTGCATTACCACAACGTTGAAGCCGTCGCGGCGATCAAGGGCATCAACGAACTGAACATCGGCCATGCGCTGGTGGCACATGCGTTGTTCGTCGGCTTCAAGTCTGCCGTATCGGAAATGAAGGCGCTGATCCTGGCTGCTGCCAAGCACTAAAGGTCACCGCATAACAACTTGTGGGAGCGAGCCTGCTCGCGAAAGCGTTGTATCAGTCAAAGATGATGTCGACTGACACGACGCTTTCGCGAGCAGGCTCACTCCTACATTTGATTTGGGGTGTTGGTTAGAGCGGGGCAGGTTCTTGAGTGGGCTTTGATTTGTCGATGCCGGGCACATGCAGATTGCCCTCAGCGACTTGATCGCCCTCAAGCTGCGGCTGCGTCACCCAGGTCAGAATGTCGTAATAGCGACGAATGTTCGCCACAAAATGCACCGGCTCGCCGCCGCGGGCGTAGCCATAACGCGTCTTGCTGTACCACTGCTTCTGCGACAGGCGCGGCAGGATCTTCTTCACATCCAGCCATTTGTCCGGGTTCAACCCTTCCTTGGCCGTCAGTTTGCGCGCGTCATCCAGATGACCGCTGCCGACGTTGTACGCCGCCAGGGCAAACCAGGTGCGATCCGGTTCCTTGATCGAATCGTCGAGCTGATCCTTCATATAAGCCAGGTACTTGGCGCCACCCATGATGCTCTGCTTGGGGTCGAGGCGGTTGGACACGCCCATCGCCTGCGCGGTGTTCTGGGTCAGCATCATCAGCCCGCGCACGCCGGTCTTCGAGGTAACCGTCGGCTGCCACAGCGATTCCTGATAACCGATCGCTGCCAGAAGGCGCCAGTCGACTTTCTCTTTCTTCGCATAATTCTTGAAGTGCTGTTCGTATTTCGGCAGGCGCTGCTGCAAGTGCTGGGCGAAGGTCGTGGCGCCCATGTAACCGAGGACATCGACGTGGCCGTAATAGCGATCCTTCAGGCGTTGCAGGGTGCCGTTCTTCTGCACCTTGTCCAGATACGCGTTGATTTCGTTGAGCAGGCTGTTGTCTTCGCCAGGGCCAACCGCCCAACTCTGGCTGCGCGCATCGCCGAGGTCGAAGGCCACACGAATGTTGGTGAAGTACACCTGATTCATCGCCACTTCGTTGGAGTCGACCAGGGTCAGGTCAATCTGCCCTTCATCGACCATGCGCAGCAGATCGACCACTTCAACCGCGTCGGACTCTTCGTATTCGATGCCGGGGAATTTCTTTTTCAGCTCGGCCAGTTGTTCGGCGTGGGTGCTGCCCTTGAGCACCATGATCTTCTTGCCGACCAGATCGCCGGGATCGGTTGGCCGCGACTGGCCGTTGCGGTAGATGATCTGCGGGGTGACTTCGAGATAGGAGTGCGAGAAGCGCACCTGCTTCTTGCGCTGTTCGCTGCTGACCAGACCGGCGGCGGCCAGCACTGGGCCGTTCGGCTTGCCGATCTGATCGAACAGGTCGTCGAGGTTGTCGGCGGTCTCGATCTTCAGCTCGACACCCAAATCGTCGGCGAAGCGCTTCACCAGCTCGTATTCGAAGCCGGTTTCACCGCTGCGATCCTGAAAGTAGGTGGCGGGGCTGTTACGGGTAATCACCCGCAGCACACCATCCTCCTTTACGCGCTCGAGTGTGTTGGGTTTATCAACACAGCCACCGAGCATCAGGAAGAGTCCGGTTGCGATCAGCCATTTGGCGTACCGCGGACGCAAAGCCGTTGGGAAAAACATCTGCGCAGTATACGCAAACGGCCGCGGGCGCCATATCTCGACAGTGCAGGGCGAGTCTGCTAGCGATCACAAAACCGAGCGAAACCCCGCAGAAACGGGCCTTTACGGCTTTTTGTTACAGTAAAAATAAGCGGCCTCCGAATAGCTGATTTACCTGACTCTGAAGTCGGAAACACAGATTGATACTCGAGTGCAACCGTGCGTAGCGTTTCGGGTGATGTTGAGGGCGGTTTAGGCTAGAATGCACGGCCTCAAAGCACACCCCTTCCCGAGGCTGTCCCGAAGATGTTGATCCTGCGCGGCGCTCCTGCCCTTTCTGCCTTTCGCCACAGCAAACTCCTTGAGCAACTGAGCCAGAAGGTTCCAGCTGTCAGTGGCCTGTATGCTGAATTCGCTCACTTCGCCGAAGTCACCGGCGTCCTGACCGGCGACGAACAGCAGGTGCTAGCGCGCCTTCTGAAGTACGGTCCAAGTGTTCCGGTTCAAGAGCCGACCGGACGTCTGTTTCTGGTGTTGCCGCGTTTCGGCACCATCTCGCCATGGTCGAGCAAGGCCAGCGACATCGCCCGCAACTGCGGCCTGAGCAAGATCCAGCGTCTGGAGCGCGGTATCGCCTTCTACGTGGCCGGTCAGTTCAGCGAAGCCGAAGCCCAGCAGATTGCCGACGTGCTGCATGACCGCATGACCCAGATCGTGCTGGCCAACCTCGAGCAGGCCGCCGGTCTGTTCAGCCACGCCGAGCCGAAGCCGCTGACTGCAATCGACATCCTCGGTGGTGGTCGCGCCGCGCTGGAAAAAGCCAATACCGAGCTGGGCCTGGCCCTCGCCGAAGACGAAATCGACTATCTGGTCGACGCCTTCAACGGTCTCAAGCGCAACCCGCACGACATCGAACTGATGATGTTCGCCCAGGCCAACTCCGAGCACTGCCGTCACAAGATCTTCAACGCCAGTTGGGATATTGATGGCGAGAACCAGGAAAAAAGCCTGTTCGGCATGATCAAGAACACCTACGTGATGCACAGCGAAGGCGTTCTGTCGGCTTATAAGGACAACGCCTCGGTGATCGTCGGCAACGTTGCCGGCCGTTTCTTCCCGAATCCTGAGACCCGCCAGTACAGCGCGGTGCAGGAGCCGGTGCACATCCTGATGAAGGTTGAAACCCACAACCACCCGACCGCGATCGCTCCGTTCCCGGGCGCGTCGACCGGTTCCGGCGGCGAGATCCGTGACGAAGGTGCAACCGGCCGTGGCGCCAAGCCTAAGGCTGGCCTGACCGGTTTCACTGTATCCAACCTGCAGATCCCGGGCTTCGAACAGCCGTGGGAAGTGCCGTACGGCAAGCCTGAGCGCATCGTCACCGCGCTGGACATCATGATCGAAGGCCCGCTCGGCGGCGCCGCGTTCAACAACGAATTCGGTCGTCCGGCCCTGACTGGCTACTTCCGTACCTTCGAACAATCGATCACCACCCCGCACGGTGACGAAGTTCGCGGTTACCACAAGCCGATCATGCTCGCTGGTGGCATGGGCAACATCCGCGAAGAACACGTCAAGAAAGGCGAGATCGTGGTCGGCTCCAAGCTGATCGTCCTCGGCGGCCCGGCGATGTTGATCGGTCTGGGCGGCGGCGCCGCTTCCTCGATGGCCACCGGCACCAGCTCGGCGGATCTCGACTTTGCTTCCGTTCAGCGTGAAAACCCTGAAATGGAGCGTCGTTGCCAGGAAGTCATCGACCGTTGCTGGCAACTGGGTGACAAGAACCCGATCAGCTTCATCCACGACGTGGGTGCGGGCGGTCTGTCCAACGCCTTCCCGGAACTGGTCAACGACGGCGACCGCGGTGGCCGTTTCGAACTGCGCAACATTCCTAACGACGAGCCGGGCATGGCCCCGCACGAAATCTGGTCCAACGAATCCCAGGAACGTTACGTTCTGGCGGTCGGCCCGGAAGATTTCGAGCGCTTCCAGGCGATCTGCGAACGTGAGCGTTGCCCGTTTGCCGTAGTCGGTGAAGCCACCGCCGAGCCGCAACTGACCGTGACCGACAGCCACTTCGGCAACAATCCGGTGGACATGCCGCTGGAAGTGTTGCTGGGCAAGGCTCCACGCATGCACCGTTCGGTGGTTCGTGAAGCTGAACTGGGCGATGACTTCGATCCGTCGAACCTCGACATCAGCGAATCCATCGAGCGCGTTCTGCATCACCCGGCCGTGGCGAGCAAGAGCTTCCTGATCACCATCGGCGACCGCACCATCACCGGCCTCGTGGCCCGTGACCAAATGGTCGGCCCATGGCAGGTTCCAGTGGCTGACGTTGCCGTCACCGCGACCAGTTTCGACGTCTACACCGGTGAAGCGATGGCGATGGGCGAGCGCACTCCGCTGGCATTGCTGGACGCTCCGGCGTCGGGCCGCATGGCCATCGGCGAAACCCTGACCAACATCGCGGCTTCGCGCATCAACAAGATCTCCGACATCAAACTGTCGGCGAACTGGATGTCGGCGGCCGGCCACCCGGGCGAAGACGCGCGTCTGTACGACACCGTGAAAGCGGTCGGTATGGAACTGTGCCCTGAGCTGGGCATCACCATTCCGGTGGGCAAGGACTCGATGTCCATGGCCACTCGCTGGAATGACAACGGCGAAGAAAAAACCGTGACCTCGCCGATGTCGCTGATCGTGACCGGTTTCGCGCCAGTGGCTGACATCCGTCAGACCCTGACCCCGGAACTGCGCATGGACAAGGGCACCACCGACCTGATCCTGATCGACCTCGGTCGCGGGCAGAACCGTATGGGCGCTTCGATCCTTGCTCAGACACACGGCAAGCTCGGCAAACACGCGCCGGACGTCGATGACGCCGAAGACCTGAAAGCCTTCTTCGCGGTGATCCAGGGCTTGAACGCCGACGGTCACTTGCTGGCTTACCACGACCGTTCCGACGGTGGTCTGCTGACCTCCGTGGTGGAAATGGCCTTCGCCGGTCATTGCGGTCTGAGCCTGAACCTCGACAGCGTTGCCGAGTCCTCGGCAGAAATCGCTGCGATCCTGTTCAACGAAGAACTGGGTGCGGTGATCCAGGTCCGTCAGGACGCCACGCCGGACATCCTCGCGCAATTCAGCGCGGCCGGTCTGGGCGACTGCGTGTCGGTGATCGGTCAGCCGATCAACAATGGTCAGATCAACATCACCTTCAACGGTGACACCGTGTTCGAAGGCCAGCGTCGTCTGCTGCAACGTCAGTGGGCCGAGACCAGCTACCAGATCCAGCGTCTGCGCGACAACGCCGACTGCGCCGAGCAAGAGTTCGACGTGCTGCTGGAAGAAGACAATCCGGGTTTGAGCGTCAAGCTGAGCTATGACGTCAACCAGGACATCGCCGCGCCTTACATCAAGAAAGGCATCCGCCCACAGGTTGCCGTGCTGCGTGAGCAGGGCGTCAACGGTCAGGTGGAAATGGCGGCGGCGTTCGACCGCGCCGGTTTCAACGCGATCGACGTGCACATGAGCGACATTCTCGCCGGCCGTGTTGACCTGAACGAGTTCAAAGGTCTGGTGGCGTGTGGTGGTTTCTCCTACGGTGACGTGCTCGGCGCCGGTGAAGGCTGGGCCAAGTCGGCACTGTTCAACAGCCGTGCCCGCGATGCGTTCCAGGGTTTCTTCGAGCGCAACGACAGCTTCACCCTCGGCGTGTGCAACGGTTGCCAGATGATGTCCAACCTGCACGAGCTGATCCCGGGCAGCGAATTCTGGCCGCACTTCGTGCGCAACCGCTCCGAGCAGTTCGAAGCGCGCGTGGCGATGGTGCAGATTCAGGAGTCGAACTCGATCTTCCTGCAGGGCATGGCCGGTTCGCGTATGCCGATCGCCATTGCTCACGGCGAAGGTCATGCCGAGTTCTCCAGCGAAGAGGCACTGCTGGAAGCCGATCTGTCGGGTTGCGTGGCGATGCGTTTCGTCGACAACCACGGCAAGGTCACCGAGCGTTACCCGGCCAACCCGAACGGTTCGCCACGCGGGATTACCGGTCTCACCAGCCGTGATGGCCGCGTGACGATCATGATGCCGCACCCGGAGCGGGTGTTCCGCGCGGTGCAGAACTCGTGGCGTTCGGAAGACTGGAACGAAGATGCACCGTGGATGCGTATGTTCCGTAACGCGCGCGTCTGGGTGAACTGAGCCCTGTGTACAAGCTCGCCTTTTTTGTTCCCGACAGTCATGTCGAAGTGGTCAAAGGCGCTGTGTTCGCTGCCGGTGGTGGGCGGATCGGTGACTATGATCACTGTGCGTGGCAGGTGCTCGGTCTGGGCCAGTTTCGACCGTTGGACGGCAGTCAGCCGTTTATGGGTGAGGCTGGGCAGGTCGAGCGGGTTGAGGAATGGAAGGTTGAGCTTGTAGTGGCGGATGAGCTGATCGTTGCTGTTGTGGCGGCGTTGAAGCTCAGTCATCCGTACGAGACACCGGCTTATGAAGTGTGGCGGCTGGAAGATTTCTGATAGCCGCTTAAACAGGAAACCCGCAGATGAGTGATTGTCTGCGGGTTTTTTGTTGCCCCCCGATTTTCCGGGCGATGGGAATCCAATGTGGGAGCGAGCCTGCTCGCGAAGGCGCCGGCTCAGGCAATAATGTTCTGACTGACCGAGTACATATCCATTGCTGCGGTAACGGCTTCTTAGGGTTCCGCCCTTACGGCGGGTCACCTTTTCCAAACGCCGAAAAAGTAACCCAAAAGGCTTGTCCCAACGTTCGGCCCACTCGCTAAAGCTCGGGGTTCCTTCGCTCCGGGATCCATCCGCTCAGCCTGCCGACGAGGCTGGTGGATCAAGATCAAAAACTGCAGCCGAGCTAACGCTCATCCTTTTGAGTCGGGCGGCTTCGCTGCGGGTATGTTCGCAAATCGAAGTTGTGGGGGCTGGCCCCAAAAACGGCGAGAAGAAAACCACTGGGCCGTCAAGTCCAGTGGTTTTCAGCGTGATTACGCCCTCTCGAAGGCGTTCAACTGACAGCCGAAAGTTTGACTTGGTCGACAAGCATTTCGATCAATTCGGGCAAGTATTGGAACCGCTGCTCCTTCCTGTTCCAGCGGTCAATGAAGAACAACCCTTTGTCATCCACCTGGATTGGCGTGCTGACAATGTCCCCCGTTGCGGACTTATGCACCAGATTGATTTCGCTCGGGTCAGGACGTTCGATCAGAAAGTGTCCGGCCTGGGTGAGTCTGGTCCGACTGACAGACGGAATGGGTGGCAGTTTTTTTGCTCGGGAAACCGCGATGTCCAGATTGAAATCGCTGCGCAGTGCGAACACGCCGGAATTGACTTCCGAGTTCACCACTTCCCAGGTGCCTTGATAGACACCTTTGGCCAGTTCTTGCGGGGTGTCGCGCACATGAAGGCTGGCAGCACCAAGCGTATCGGTCAGCCCCGGTACGCCCAGATTATAGTGGGTGTTCGTTCTGTCGATCAGCGCCACCCACTTATGCGGTCCGTGTGCCAGTTGGTCAGCCTCGATCAGCTGGGTAGCGAAGTAACTGAACATCTGGTTTCGCGAAATATTCTTGTCAGCCAAGCCGTCCAGGTAATAGCTCACCGTGCAATCGAGCGCCCTGATGCGGATGTTGTTTTTCGCCGCCGCGTGGACCAGTTCGGTGTAGAGAGCGACACCGCCCGAACGCCCCATGAGTGAGGAGTCGAGTATCCGCAAGTAGCTTCTGAGGCGGTCGGGCATGCGTTGGGTTTGAAAAAAAATGTCCAGCTCGGCCTGATGCAGGTCGGTCAGCAGATGTTGCATATACAACGTGTCGTAGCCTGACGACTTGAGTGTTTCCATGTGTTTTTTCAGCAGTGTTTTGCTCGACACTGTGAGTCTTGATTCGCCGATCAGCAGGCTCAGACGACTGTCGACCAGTTGGCTCAAAAATGTTTCGAATGAGCTATCGGCAGCGATGTCTGGAAGGGTCGCAGCGGGGGCCGGGGTGTAGTCGGTAAAGGCGTCTCGGGCCTTTTTCTCGAGGCGGTTGCGTTGAGCAATAAACGCGTCATAGGCAGCCTGCGCGTCGCGGCCGGCCTGACCACGCAAGGAGGTAAAGGGGAAGCGAGAGTCCAGTGCTCGGGGGCGGAATTGCATGCGAGCAATTTCGTCACGGAACGCCGTCGGAACATCGAACTCGTCGAAATGTTGAACGCCCGGACTCGCCGTCGCCGGAGGCTGAGCCGGTACTTGGGGCGCTTTGTAGGATGTCGGCAATGCCACGAGGTAATCGCCCTTGGCCGCTGCGTCACCGGGTATCGCGCCGGGTGAGTCCACGCCGATGCGCGTCGGTTGACCCACAGCCACGTCGTCGATGCGCAGCGCAACGGCTTCGTGCAGGTCGGCCAGACCAGGCGTCTTGTCGAACGTGCTCATGCGTGAAGCGTCCGTCAGGGCTATCCAGCGCTCGGCGGGCGCCTCAATGGCATCGGCGGCAATGGCCTTGAGCGAGTAGAAATTTCTGATGCTGTTGCTGCGGGGCGTCAGCGGCGAAACATCGGCCATCACCAGGGCTCCGTCCAGCTTATAGCTGGTGGAGGCGTCCAGCGCGTGGATTTTCAGACCCTTTTCCCGAGCCGTGCGAACCAGCGCAAGGTACGAGAACGGCGCGTCGGATCCGTGGCCAAAGGCTTTGTCGACGGCTTTCAAATGTCGTTTGATACCGCGCCATGATTCGCCCCGGTTGAATTTTGCCAGCTTGATATGGAAGACGTCAGCCGGCAGATATTCCATATAAAGGTGTTTGAAACCACTCTTGAGCAACGCGTCCATATAAGTGATCAGCGCCTGTTTACTGGCGATGGAGCCAGGCTGGGCGCCGATGACCAGATTCTTGCCGGCCAACGCGTCGCTGGCGATCAGTTGCGTAAATGACGTGTCGGCGGCGATGGCCGGCACTTCGATGCGCGCAGGCAAAGGGGCCAGTTCGGCAAAATGACGGGTCGCGTCCGTGGTCAGCTTTTCGACCTGTTGCAGGTAGGCAGTGCGTGTGGAAGCCAGTTGGTCGGCAGCGGCGAAGAGGCTGGAGTGAGCGTAGGACGTTCCCATGTAGTCCTGGCTGCGCAAAATGAGTTCCTCTCGGGACTCTGGATTGATCACCATTGCAATCCTGTCCCGATATTTGGACGGCACGCCGTAGTCTTTGTGCGGGCCGGGGGTATCCGGCAAGGCGTCGTATTTCGGCGCGCCGCCGGCCACGCCGCTGCGCACCATCACACCTTCGCCATTGGGCACGGCCAGAATCCCGGTCGACAGAAGCCTGCCGGTGTCAGGGTCAAGGCGATGCAGCAGGTATCGGCCAATAACGTCGGGCGTATTCGCTGCCCACAAGGTCTGGCCCTTGTAGTTCACCGGCCGCATGTCCGCCGGGGGTACGCTGGGTTCCAGTTGCTCAATCAGAGTCATGACGCGTTGCTGCTCGCTGGCGCTGCTGACGGCGGCATGGCGCAGGGGACGGCTGACTGGCTGAAGTGAGCGCAGGGCTGGACGCAGGTCGGTCAATAGCGCACCGGTACTGTTGAGCATGTAGCCGAGCAAATGGTTGAGCGCTTCGGCGTTGTTACCCTGCCGATAGGCGTGCAGGGCGAGCATGCCATCCTTGAATGCCAACAGCAGCCCGGTGCTCAGACTCAACAGTGGAAACGGTGCGGTGGCAATGGCGGTGATCCATTCGACGCACGTCCAGATCAGGCCGGCAATCATCTGGGCGCGGCTGCTGGTAGTCGCGTGGACATCGTCGATCTTGCGCTGCAGCTTCATGTCATACAGCGCGTCGCGCATGTCGCTGATCGGGGTTTTCTGCTGTGTCGAGTCGTAGCGTGCCGGGCTGGAGGTGGTTTTGTCGATGTCTTTGGGCAGCTGCTTTTTGGCGGTTTCAAGGAATTTGCGCACCCGGGTCTGCGATTGAATGCCCACCCGCCGGGTGAAGTATTCGATCATGCCGGGCTGCTGTTTCAGCAGGTAATTGAACAGCCGTGCTTCGCGAAAACTCACGCCGTCAGGCGCGTCGGGGGTGTAGAGCAGCACCGGGTTTTTGTCGTGGCCGAACAGCCAGTTGTCGAGCACCCACTCACCCTCAATCATCAGTCGATGGACCGGGTATTTTTTTTGCCGTGGCGCCGATATGTCCTCCATGCTGTCGATGCTCTGCTCAAGCCATTGCCGGTCACTGCTGGCGATATGGCCCTGCAACTGGCATTCCAGCGCTGCGCATTTCATCTGGCGTTGAGTAATGGCCAGGATTGTATTGCGCCTGAAGGCGTAACCCTCACTCGCGTCACTTTGCAGTTCTTGTCTGACCTTGTCGGTGTAGCGTTTGCCTATCCACACACCGGTAATCGAGCGCGCGACAGTCTCTGCGCTCAGGTTGCTGATATCGATGTCTGGCGGCCCTTTGAAGTGTGCCGAACGAGAGAATTTTTCGTCGAGGAAGCCGACGCCGTCGGCATACCCGTCGCGATACAGCCGTGTGTACGTTAACGGTTTTGGTGTCAGGGCCGGAATGACCGACATGGGCGAGTAAGCGATGACAGTATCCGGGTCGACGTCATTTGCCGGGCGTTTGAGCAACTGGTTCAGTTGTTTTTTCGCCTGCTCGTGCACGTAATCGTCGAACGCCGGAAAGCGGCTGCCCGAAAGTTGATGTCGGTCGAAGCCTTGCAATGCACCTTCGGCGTCTTCGCTCAGCGTCGACAGTTTTCTGCGGTTTTCGTCGGTGGTTGTGCGATACCACAGCGGGGTGCCGAAATCGTAGTCGTCGACTCGCGTGGCCAACACGTGCTCGGCCATGACTTGCAGGCAATCGAGGTGCTTGCCGATGTTCTCGAAGGTGACTTTTCTGTGCTCCTGATCCTCAAGCTTGAAACTGAGGCTGGAGAGCACTTTGCGCAGGCTTGAACGAAAACGCAGAGGTGCACGGCTGATCAGGTAGCCGGTCATGGTATTGGCGTCTTCGCTGTGCGTGGCCCAGCCAAGCAGGTGGGTCTGACATTCAAGCTCACTGGCGAAGACCTGGAACTGCTGCTCTCGCGGCGCTTGTGGCGTGCACAGCAACATGCGTTTGAGGACGCCCTCGGCGTCGCTTTGGCGCAACACCCAGAGATCCTGCAGTTGCGCACCGTGCACGGACAGGGTCGCGGCGCGCAGGTGTGGATCGCTGTCGCTGCGCAAGCGCTGGATCAGTTGCAGGTCACTCTCGAGCAGATGGCCTTGCAGCACTGCCGTATGAGCCAGCGCGACGATACGTTGATCGAGCATGTCCTCGATCGCGGGTTTGATGGCTGGGCCGGCATGCATGTCTTTCTGCAAACGGTCGAATTCGATACGCGGCTTGAGGCTCAACCCTTGCTTGACCAGCCACTGCGGTGTCAGGTCTGCGTAGGCATCGGCCAAAGGCGCATCGTCATAGGTGAGGGTGGTATATCGAAGAAACTCCGAGTCCGGCAATTCGTCTCCCGTGTGCGGGCCACGCAAGGACAGATCGAGCAAATTGCGCTGATGCTCATACACACCGTATCCGGGCACCCGACGTTGCGTGGTGATTTGCAGCTTCTGCGGCTCCAGATCATCAATCTCCAGATCTTCGCTCAGACGCTCCAGCCATTGATGCCGGGCGAGGGTCAGAAGACTGGCCGCCGGCCCCATCAGGTCGAGCAGTTTTTGCCGCGCCTTGTGGTAAATACCGACCTGTTGCGCCAGCTCGGTCTGCCTGGCGGCGCTGGCGCTGCGGTACCACTGCGGTGCACTGTCGCGCAGGTGGCGTTCGAACAAGGTTTGCGCCTGCAGTTCCAGGCGCGGGGCGAGATCCGGCAGGGCTCCTGCAATGGCCCGGTCGAGGGCCGCGAGCAACTGCGCCGAGTCTTGTTGCGGGTTGTCGTCGTAGCTCCAGGCGCGATCGATGTCTTGTGTGCGCTTGTCGATCAGGGCATCGCAGATATGTTCAAACAGCGGTTGGCTATCGATCAGCGAACACTGCAACGGCCAGATCCCCGCTGCACTCAAGTCGTGATAGCGCGCCGGCAACATCTGCATGAATTCAGTGTGGCTGGCGGGATGTTGCAGGTATTGCAGCAAATGGACGTCGAGAGCCGCTGCTGAATCGAAGTACTCGATGCCCCGGCTCGGGGTGAACAACAGGACGTAACCACCGTCCCTGGCCGTCGACAGATCGGTGAGCGCGGACTTGTTCTTTTCCGTGACGACAAAGGCGCCAGCCAGCTCGACGGTGTGTTCCTGAAAGCTGAACTGCAGCGCGTAGGCGGCCGGACGTAGCGTCGGCCCCAGCGTCAGCTGTTCCAGGAGCGCAGCGGCTTGGGGATGCAGCAGGCGATCCTTGACGGCCTGTCGCGCCTCGTGGCCGATCGCGGTGAAACCGGCTTCGTAGGTCAGAAAGGTTCTGGCCGATTTGTTATCGATCAGATCGCGCAGATCCATGTCGAGCAACGCCGTGTCGAGCTTGGCTTTGGTGGTCGCGAGCAGTTTTTTGCCCTGGTCACTGTGCAGGTCGCTGTTTTCCAGGATCTGGTAGATCGCCCGACTTTTTTGCAAGAACTGCTCGCGGTGAGCTTTGAGCAGGCTGTTCAGGCGTTTGAGGTAAACCTGCTCCGCTGTCGGTGCCTGTTCGGCAAGCAACGGGGTATCGATGTTGAAAAGATACTGGGCGATCTGGTTGAGATCGCTCCTGATCTCTTCAACCGTGGGGGCGGTGGGAGTGCTCATCGGCACAGTCTCCATGCTGGTGGGAAGAGCCTTCAGCATGGCGAGGGTGATTCGATCGAAGGTGGTACATATGTAGTGGGTGTGCAGTGCAGGCGGAGGCGTGAAAGGCTCGACTCGATCCACATACCGGAGAATTGCAGCATCGTTGATCGCCAGCAGGGCATGTGAAATGCATTCCTCTACGGGAACGAGCCTGCCAGCGATACAGTCGACTCAAACACTATTGCTTCAAACCTTCGCGCTGACCTCGCTGCGATTCACCAGGCTCTCCAGCGCTCCACTCAAACTCGCGGCCTTATCCCCCACCAGCAAATGCCAGACCCCGCCATCCAACTGGCTGACGCCATGACACCCCAACGCCTTCAACTGCGCTTCCGACAGCGCCTTGCCATCCGCCAATTGCAGGCGAATCCGCGTCATCGCGATGCAGTCCAGTTGCAGTACGTTGCCGCCACCGCCCAAGGCATTCAGCCATTGCTGCGCCTCGGAGCCGGCGACCACCGGCGCTTTCGGTTCCTCGACAGCCACAGCATTTTCAAGCAGAACCGCATGGCCGAGAGAAGGCATTGCCAGGCGAATCTCGTCAGCAATGCTGTCCGCCATCGGCCCGACCACAACCTGCAAACTGCCACCTTTACCCGGACGCACAACCGCCATTGCGCCCAGCGCTTTCAGATCAGCATCCAATGCCTTGTTGCGATCGACCATCTCCAGTCGCAGGCGCGTGGTGCAAGCGCCAACAGTCAGCAGATTTTCGGCGCCGCCCAAGGCCTTGATGTAAGCGCTGGCACGTTCGTTTTCCGTGAGCACTGCTTTCTCAGCAGAAGCCACATCCTCGCGCCCCGGCGTCTTCAGATTGAAGCGACGAATGCAGAAATCAAATACGGCGTAATAGATAACCGCGTAGGCGAGGCCCACCGGAATCACCAGCCAACCATTGGTCGAGCGCCCCCAACCCAGCACCATGTCGATAAAGCCGCCGGAGAAGGTAAAGCCCAAATGAATATTCAAGCCATTGGTAATCGCCATCGATAACCCGGTCAACAACGCATGCAGCAGATACAACAGCGGTGCGAGGAACATAAAGGCAAATTCGATCGGCTCGGTTACCCCGGTCAGAAACGAGGTCAACGCCATCGACAGAAAAATCCCGCCCATGACTTTGCGGCGCTCCGGCAGGGCGTTGCGGTACATCGCCAGACAGGCCGCCGGCAGGCCGAAGATCATCATCGGGAACATGCCGGTCATGAACTGGCCACCCTTCGGATCGCCAGCGAAGTAGCGCGACAGGTCACCGGTCACCAGCGCACCAGTCGTCGGATCGGTGAAGTTACCGAACACAAACCACGCCATGTTGTTGAGGATATGGTGCAGGCCGGTGACGATCAGCAGACGGTTGAATACGCCGAACACGAACGCACCGATGCTGCCGCTTTCCATCATCAACGCACCGAAGGCGTTGATGCCGTGCTGGATCGGCGGCCAGATATAGCCGAACACTACGCCCAGACCGACCGCTGCAAACCCGGTGACAATCGGCACAAAGCGCCACCCGCCGAAGAACGCCAGATATTCCGGCAGCTTGATGTCCTTGAAGCGGTTGTACAGCGCGCCGGCCATCAGACCGCTGACGATCCCGGCGAGCATGCCCATGTTGATGGTCGAATCGAGCACCTTCAGGGTGGAGATCATCACCAGATAACCGATCACCCCGGCGAGGCCAGCGGTGCCGTTGTTGTCCTTGGCGAAACCGACGGCGATGCCGATGGCGAAGATCATTGCCAGGTTGGCGAAGATCACTTGGCCGGCATCGTGAATGATCGCGATGTTCAGCAGGTCGGTGTCACCCAGGCGCAGCAGCAGACCGGCAATCGGCAGGATTGCGATCGGCAGCATCAGCGCACGGCCGAGGCGTTGCAGTCCTTCGATGAAGAGTTGGTACATGGCGTTTGTCCTTGTTGTTTTTGTTAGCGCAGAGGCCAATGTTGATGACAGGCGTGACGCACGGCGGCGGCGCTGCTCAGTTTGAGCAGGTCGCGGCTGAGACGCTGGCACTCGGCCTCGTGCACCTGGCGCACGCGATCCTTGATTTCGCCGATCTGCACCGGGCTGACCGACAGTTCGGTGACGCCCAGACCGATTAACACCGGTGTGGCCAGCGGATCAGAGGCGAGGGCGCCGCAGACACCGACCCAACGTTTGTGCACCGCCGCGCCTTCGCAGGTCATGGCGATCAATCGCAGCAGCGCCGGATGCAGAGCGTCGACGCGAGCGGCCAAACCAGCGTGGTCGCGATCCATGGCCAAGGTGTATTGCGAGAGATCGTTAGTACCGATCGAGAGGAAATCGGCGTGTTCGGCCAGTTGTTCGGCTTGCAGCGCGGCGGCAGGGACTTCGATCATCACGCCGATTTCCGGGCGCTGGCTCACGCCCAGTTCGACGCACAACGCATCGACGCGTTGGCGAATCTGCAGCAGCTCATCGACTTCGGTGACCATCGGCAACAGGATCCGGCAACGACGCAACGGGCTGACTTGCAGCAGCGCACGCAGTTGCTGATCGAGGATTTCCGGACGCGCCTGAGCCAGGCGAATGCCGCGCAGACCGAGTACCGGGTTGGCCTCGATGGGCAGTGGCAGGTAGTCGAGTTGCTTGTCGCCGCCGACGTCGATGGTGCGGATGATCACGGATTTATCGCCCATGGCATCGATCACCGCCTGGTAAGCACTGCGCTGCTCTTCGACGTCCGGAGCGGTCTGGCGATCGACGAACAAAAACTCGGTTCGTAACAGGCCTACACCGTCGGCACCGTTGGCGAAGGCGTCCGCCGCTTCAGCGCTGGAGGCGACATTGGCGACGACTTCGATGTGCACGCCATTACGTGTTTCGGCGGGCAGATGAGCTTTGGCTTGTTGCGCGTCGCGGCGCTGCTGCCGGTCGATTTGCGCTTGCCGAACTTCGGCCAGACGTTCAGCGTTGGGCATCAGTTCGAGACGACCGCCATCGGCATCGAGGACCACCGATTGACCTTGCGGCTGATCAAGCAGCGCCGAACCCAACGCCACCATGCACGGCAGACCTTTACCGCGAGCGAGAATCGCCACGTGCGAAGTCGCGCCACCCTCGGCCATGCACAACCCGGCGACACCTTGCGCGCTGAGTTGCAGCAGATCCGACGGCGTCAGTTCATGTGCCGCGACGATGGCGCCGGCCGGTACGTCGTAATTCCACGCCTCACCGAGCACTGCACGCAACACGCGTTGCTTGAGGTCGCGCAGATCATTGGCGCGTTCGGCCAGCAGCGCGCTGCCGGTGTGTTGCAGGACTTCGCACTGCACATCGATCGACTGGCTCCAGGCGTGAGTCGCTGCAGTGCCTTGTTCGATGGCTTGCTGTGCGGCATCGAGCAGTGCCGGATCTTCCAGCAGTGCCAAGTGCGCGGCAAAGATCGCTTCTTCATCGGCATTTTTGTGTTTTTTCGCTTGGGCGAGGGTGCCGTCGATTTCACTGCGCACCTGATTCAGTGCAGTGTCGAGCGCCTGCAGTTGTTGCAGCGGATCATGATTGCCCGCATCCGTTGGCAAACTGATCGCGTTCAAACGAAACAGCGGCCCGCCAACCAATCCCGGTGCAGCGCACACACCGTGCAACACGCCAGCCTCGGCCGGGCGTTTAACCGACGCGACACTCACCGGCGCCGCAGCGTGACAATCATCCGGCAGCGCTGTGGCCAACGCGGTGAGCAACGCTTGCAGCGCCGCTTCGGCATCCGGCCCCTGACAGCTGACCTGCACCTGATCCTGTTCGCCAACCGCCAAACCCATCAAACCGATCAGGCTGTTGCACGGCGCCGATTTGCCGGCGAAGTGCAGTTGCGACCGGCTTTTGAAACCTTGCGCGGTCTGCCGAATCAGTGCCGCAGGGCGCGCATGCAATCCGCCGCGATGCGCCACCAGAACATGGCCATGAACCTCTGGCCCGCCCACGTCTGCAACATTCGCCGTCGAACTGTTGCGCGCAACAATGTGCAGTAACGGCTCGCCGACTTTCACCGCTTTGAGCGTGATCGGACGCACCTGAAAATCCTGGCTGTTGGTCAGGATCAACAAGCTGACGAGGCTTTTGCACTGCTGACCGACCTTGTCGAGGTCATAGCGCAACAACGGCTGACCCTTGCTGACACGCGTGCCATCCTTGACCAGCATCGAGAAGCCTTCGCCGTTCAGTTCAACGGTATCCAGGCCCAGATGCAGAAGAATCTCCGCGCCGTTATCGGCACGCACAGTGAGTGCGTGGCCGGTGCGCGCGACGTGAATGATCACCCCGGCGCATGGCGAGTACAGGGTGTCGTTGATCGGGTCGATGGCAATGCCGTCGCCCATCGCGCCGCTGGCGAACACTGCGTCCGGGACTTTGGCGAGCGTGAGCACCGGGCCGCTGAGCGGGGCGCTGAGGGTCAGCTCTTTATTGTTGTTGTGCATGGCTCGGTCTCATCAGGTCTGCAGTCATTCGGGGCTTAGTGCGTACGCGTTACTTTGCTCAGGTGGCGCGGCTGATCCGGGTCCATGCCTCGGGCCACGGCCAGACCTGCGGCCATCACGTAGAAGCTCTGGATCGCCAGAATCGGATCGAGCGCTGGATGTTCGGCGCGGCTCAGGGTCAGGTCGCGTTCGCTCACATCGTCCGGCGCGGCCAGCAACACGCGGGCGCCGCGTTGACGCATTTCTGCGGCCAGACTCAGCAGGCCAGCCTGTTCGGCGCCGCGCGGAGCGAACACCAGCAGCGGATAGTGTTCGTCGATCAGTGCCATCGGGCCGTGACGGACTTCCGCGCTGCTGAACGCTTCGGCCTGAATCGCCGAGGTTTCCTTGAATTTCAGCGCGGCCTCCTGCGCGATGGCAAAACCGGCGCCACGTCCAATAACCATCAAACGCTCGCAATCGCGCAGCACTTCGATGGCCACACTCCAGTCCTGTTTCGCCGCTTCGCGCAGGCCTTCGGGCAGGGCGTTGCCCGCTTCGAGCAATTCGCTGTCCTCTTTCCAATGCGCAATCAACCGGGCGCTGGCGCTGAGGGTGGCGATAAAGCTCTTGGTCGCCGCGACGCTGCTTTCCGTCCCGGCGAGCAGCGGCACGCTGAATTCACACGCCGCTTCCAGTGGCGAGTCGGCAGCGTTGACCATCGACACGCTCAGCGCGCCACGTTTGCGCAACAGACGCAGACTGTTGACCAGATCCGGGCTCTGCCCCGATTGTGAAAACGCGAACGCCACCTGACCGCTGACCTTCAACGGCGCCTGCTGCATAGTCACCACCGACATCGGCAACGACGCCACCGGTACACCCAGTTGCTGCATGGTCAGGTAAGCGAAGTAGCTCGCCGCGTGGTCGGAGCTGCCGCGCGCCACCGTCATCGCCACTTGCGGTGGCTGACGGCGCAGGCGCCCGGCGATCTCGATCATTGGCGCGTCGAGCTGTTGCAGTTGGGCTTGCACGGCCTCGAACGAGGACAGCGCCTCTTCAAGCATTTTTGAAGTCAATGTCTTCTCCTTCGACCATGACGGCGGTCAGTGTGAGTGAGCGATCGAGCCGCACGCAGTCGGCCCAGGCACCTGGTTGCAGGCGCCCGCGTTCGGTGATGCCGAGGTAGTCGGCGGGGAATTGCGACAGGCGCTGCGAGGCTTCGGCGATCGGCAAACCGATCTTCACCAGGTTGCGCAGGGCTTGGTCCATGGTCAGGGTGCTGCCGGCCAAGGTGCCGTCGGGCAGGCGCACGCCGCCCAGGCATTTGGTCACGATGTGGCTGCCGAGCTTGTATTCACCGTCGGGCATGCCGGCGGCAGCGGTCGAATCGGTCACGCAATACAGGCACGGGATCGAGCGCAGGGCCACGCGAATGGCGCCGGGATGCACATGCAGCAAGTCGGGAATCAGCTCGGCGAATTTGGCGTGGGCCAGTGCGGCGCCGACGATGCCCGGCTCGCGGTGATGCAGCGGGCTCATGGCGTTGTAGAGGTGGGTGAAACTGGTCGCGCCGGCATCGAGTGCGGCGACGCCTTCTTCGTAACTGCCGAGGGTGTGGCCGATCTGCATGCGCACGCCACGGCTGCTCAGTTCACGAATCAAACCGTCGTGGCCGGCGATTTCCGGGGCGATGGTGATCACCCGGATCGGCGCCAGTGCCAGATATTCTTCGACTTCGGCCATCAACGCGGTGTGGGCGAAGTTCGGTTGCGCGCCGAGTTTGCCGGGATTGATGTACGGGCCTTCGAGGTGGACGCCAAGGACGCGCGCGGCGCCTTTCGGACGCTGCTCGCAGAACTCTCCGACTTCCTTCAAAACCCTAGAGATCTCGGCACTCGGCGCGGTCATGGTGGTGGCCAGCAGCGAGGTGGTGCCGAACCGCACGTGGGTTCTGGTGATGGTCTCGAAGGCGCTGGCGCCTTCCATGATGTCTTTGCCGCCACCGCCATGAACGTGCAGGTCGATGAAGCCCGGCAGCAGATACGGCAGGTCATTGCTCGCCGGATCGCAGGGTACGCCTTCGATCGACACGACTTTGCCGTGTTCGTGGATCAGCCGGCCGCGAACCCAGCCGCTGGCGGTGAGGATGTTGTCTTCGGACATTTTGGTTCTCGCTTCGGGCCGCCTAGCGGCGCAGCTCTGCAACAAAGTCGTAGTAGTCGTTGCGGCAATAGGTGTCGGTGACTTCGATCGGTGTGTTGTCTTCCAGGTAGCCGACCCGGGTCATCAGCAGCATGGCGGTGCCGGGGGCGATGCCGACCAGCGCGGCGAACTCGTCCGAGGCGTTGATCGCCTGAATGTGCTGCAAGGCACGGACGATCGGTTTGCCGATGCCGTCGAGGTATTCGTAGAGCGAATCGCCGACCAGTTGCGGCTTGGGCATGATCGAGGCGGGCAGGGTGCTCATCTCGATGGCCATGACCGTGTCATCGGCTTTGCGCAGACGCTTCATGCGCGCGACCTTGTCGTTCGGCGACAGGCTGAGGCGGATCAGTTCTTCATGAGTCGGCAGGGTGATTTCACGTTCCAGCCATTGCGAGCTGGGTACGAAGCCTTTGAGGCGGAGCATTTCGCTGAAGCCCGAAAGGCGCGACAACGGCTGTTCGAGGCGTGGGGTGATGAAGGTACCGGAGCCTTGCAGGCGGCGGATCAGGCCTTGATCGAGGAGCACTTCCAGCGCTTTACGCGCGGTAACCCGGGAGATACCGAGCATTTCACTGAGATTGCGCTCGGACGGCATCGCCTGCTCGGACTTCCACTGCCCGGCATGAATCGCTGCTTCCAGATTGCGCGCCAGTTGCAGGTACAGCGGCGTCGGCTGGGAGTCGTCTGGGCGTAGGGCCTGGAAGTCGTTCATGTAGGTCATTTCCGACGCGAGTATAGGATTGTTGTGGCTCGCTTGTGGGGCGGAAATTAATACCACTTGAATACCATGTCAACGCGCTGAAATGGGCTTTGGCCCAGTAGGATGGCGGGTTTAAGGGGGTGTGGTTTCAAGTGGTATTAGTGTCGGCCTATAAAAAGCAAAAGATCGCAGCCTGCGGCAGCTCCTACAGTTGAGAGTGGTATCACCTCTGTAGGCGCTGCCGCAGGCTGCGATCTTTTGATTTATTTTTTTGCGGGTGACCAGCGGTCGCTGGTTAAGGGCGGATTTCGACCATCGTGCCGTCCGGCACCAGATTCCACACTTCACGCATATCAACGTTGCGCATGGCGACGCAGCCGTCAGTCCAGTCCAGGGTGTGGAACAGGTCTTCCGGGGTTTCTTCCGAATCTGGCGTGCCGTGGATCATGATCATCCCGCCGGGCTCGACACCTTCACGCCGGGCGCGGGCCGAGTCGCTGATGTTCGGGTAGGAAATGTGCATCGACAGATTGAATTTGTCGCTGGTCTTGCGCCAGTCGATCCAATAGAAACCTTCCGGCGTGCGTTTGTCGCCTTCGATCAGTTTCGGGCCCTTTTTCGCGCCCTTGCCCAAGGAAATGCGATAGGTCTTCAGCGGCTTGCCATCGGCGATCAGTTGCAGTTGATGCGCTGACTTGAGCACCAGGACTTTTTCGATGAGCGGGGTATTCGCAGGCGCCACGGTGGTCACGAATGACGCTTGGGAGACGGTAACGAACGACAGGCAGAACAGGGCAAGCAACCAGCGCATTGAAACGATTCCCCAGGAATGACGCAGATACATGATTTATAGGTGTTGTGCAGACGTGCTCGGGTTATCGGCTGGCCGGCGACGAAATCAAGTAATGGCAGGTTGAGCAAGCGGCGGAATCGATTCCGAACGCACTGGATACGTCTCGACGCGCCGATCAGCGAAGAAGCATTCTAAGGTACGCCCCACTGTGCGGAAAGCCAGCTCGTCCCAGGGAATGTCGGCTTCGTCGAATAGTTGCACTTCGAGGCTCTCGGGGCCGGCGGCAAAGTCCAGATCCACCAGTTCGGCGCGGAAGAACACATGCACCTGACTGATGTGCGGCACGTCGATCAGCGTATAGATGCTCAGGTTACGCACCCGGGCGCAGGCTTCTTCGGCAGTTTCGCGCACGGCGGCCTGTTCGATGGTCTCGCCGTTCTCCATGAATCCGGCGGGCAACGTCCAGTAACCGAGACGCGGCTCGATGGCACGACGGCAGAGCAACACTTTCGTGCCCCAGGTCGGCACGCAGCCGGCGACAATATTGGGGTTTTGATAGTGAATGGTCTGACAGCTGTCACAGACAAATCGCAGCCGCGAATCGCCTTCGGGAATGCGCTGGGTGACCGGGTTACCGCAGTGGCTGCAAAATTTCATGCTGGGCTTCCTGAATGCTGCGCCTATCTTGGCGTGCAGCGGTGCCGGTCGGCAAGTTGTCGTTTCGCGACATGGCGAGATTCGGGGGCTTGGGCGGCTGCATTGATTGGTGCATGATGCAGGGTAAGGCACAGATCGAGAACACTCATGCTGGACGAGCTACTGCATAGGGTAAGCAACCACACACCGCGCACGCTGGAGACCGACACACGTTTCCCCGAGGCTGCCGTTCTGGTGCCGATCACCCGCAGTGATGAGCCGGAACTGGTGCTGACCCTGCGCGCCAGCGGGCTCTCGACCCACGGCGGCGAAGTGGCTTTTCCTGGTGGTCGCCGCGATCCGGAAGACCCGGATCTGATCTTCACGGCGCTGCGCGAAGCCGAAGAAGAAATCGGTTTGCCACCCGGACTGGTCGAAGTCATCGGTCCGCTCAGCCCACTGATTTCCCTGCACGGCATCAAGGTCACGCCTTATGTCGGCGTCATCCCCGATTTTGTCGAATACCGCGCCAACGATGCCGAAATCGCAGCCGTCTTCAGCGTTCCGCTGGAATTCTTCCGCAAGGACCCTCGCGAGCATACCCATCGCATCGACTATCAGGGGCGCAGTTGGTACGTGCCGAGTTATCGATTTGGTGAGTACAAGATCTGGGGCCTCACGGCGATCATGATTGTCGAGTTGATCAACCTGCTCTATGACGCGAAAATCAGTCTGCATGAGCCGCCGAAAAGCTTTATCAACACCTGAAGCCGTCGTTCGAACGGCCATTCACCGTGAGCCCTGAGGAAAACAAGATGAAATACCGCCTGGGCGACGCCCGTGTCGAGACCCATCCACAGAGCTGGGTCGCCCCCAATGCCGTGCTGGTGGGCAAGGTCAAACTGGAAGAGGGCGCCAACGTCTGGTTCAACGCCGTGCTGCGTGGCGATAACGAACTGATCCTGATCGGCAAGAACAGCAACGTCCAGGACGGCACCGTGATGCACACCGACATGGGCTATCCGCTGACCATCGGCACCGGCGTGACCATTGGCCATAACGCCATGCTGCATGGCTGCACGGTCGGCGATTACAGTCTGATCGGCATCAACGCGGTGATTCTCAACGGCGCGAAGATCGGCAAGAACTGCATCATCGGCGCCAATTCGCTGATCGGCGAGGGCAAGGAAATTCCCGATGGTTCGCTGGTGATGGGCTCGCCGGGCAAGGTTGTGCGCGAGCTGACCGAGCCGCAGAAGAAGATGCTTGAAGCCAGCGCCGCCCACTATGTGCATAACTCTCAGCGTTATGCGCGCGATCTGGTTGAGCAGGAAGAATGACTACGCTCGAAAGACCGGTCGCCTCGCCGTGCGTGAATATTTGTGCGCTGGATGAGGCTGACATCTGCACGGGCTGCCAGCGTACGGTCGAGGAGATTACCCGCTGGGGCCGCATGAGCAATGACGAGCGTCGGGTGGTGTTGGGGTTGTGTCATGAGCGGGCTAAGGCGAGTGGGTTGGTGTGGATGATCCCTTCGAAGTCGTGATCGGCTTGGGATGGCCCTCACCCTAGCCCTCTCCCAGGGGGAGAGGGGACTGACCGAGGTGTCTTACGCTATACGCCGACCTGACATGTCGAGTCGGACTCAAGATTTGAAAGGCCCCCAATAGGCTCCCTTTCCCCCTCGCCTGAAGGGAGAGGGAGCGACCGGGTTGATTGTTCGGGTCGCACCGACTTGGGTTATCGAGTCGAACTCGGGAGTCGATTCAACGAAGATCTGCTCCCTTTCCCCCTCGCCCCCCTTGGGGGATAGGGCTGGGGTGAGGGGGTGGCTCTTGATCTGCGGGTCCAGTAATCTGTGCGCCAATCTGCCAGGTCGCCTCCATGATTTTCCTCATCGCCTACATCAGCAGCGTCGTGCTGATCAACTTCGCCTTCTCCACCGCGCCGCATCTGGACATCATCTGGTCGGCCTGGGGTGGTCTGGTGTTCGTGCTGCGCGACATGGTGCAAACCCGCTTTGGTCACGGCGCGATCGTCGCGATGCTGGCGGCGCTGGTGCTGTCTTACGTCACCTCCGATCCTTCCATTGCACTGGCCAGCGCTACGGCGTTCGCGGTCTCCGAGTGCATTGACTGGCTGGTGTTCAGCATCACCAAGCGCCCGTTGCGCGACCGCTTGTGGATCAGTTCGGCGCTGAGCATTCCTCTCGATACCTTCATCTTTTTCGGCATGATCGACTTGCTGACGCCGCCGGTGATCATCACCGCGCTGGCCTCGAAATTTGCCGGCGTCACTGCCGTCTGGCTGATCATGGCCTGGCGTGAGCGCAAACAGGCCGTCGCCGGCTGAAGCCAAAGCCTCAGGTTCATGTAAAATGCCGCGCTTTCTCCCCATGGAAAGCGCGTCAGGCGCTGCTTTCCTCGATGATCCGCTTCTTTGAGGACCTGAGATGACCCGTATCGGAACTCCATTGTCGCCAACCGCGACCCGCGTATTGCTGTGTGGCTGTGGTGAGTTGGGCAAGGAAGTGGTGATCGAGCTGCAACGCCTGGGCGTTGAAGTGATTGCCGTCGACCGCTACGCCAACGCGCCGGCCATGCAAGTCGCCCATCGCAGCCACGTGATCAACATGCTCGACGGCGCCGCCCTGCGTGCGGTGATCGAAGCTGAAAAGCCGCACTTCATCGTGCCGGAAATCGAAGCCATCGCCACCGCCACGCTGGTCGAACTGGAAGCTGAAGGCTTCACCGTGATCCCGACCGCGCGCGCGGCGCAACTGACCATGAACCGTGAAGGCATCCGTCGTCTGGCCGCTGAAGAGCTGGACCTGCCGACCTCGCCGTACCATTTTGCCGACACCTTCGAGGACTACAGCAAAGCCGTTGAGGACCTGGGTTTCCCCTGCGTCGTCAAACCGGTCATGAGCTCGTCGGGCAAAGGCCAGAGCCTGCTGCGCAGCGTCGATGACGTGCAAAAAGCTTGGGATTACGCGCAAGAGGGCGGTCGCGCTGGCAAAGGTCGGGTGATCATCGAAGGTTTCATCGATTTCGACTACGAAATCACTCTGCTGACCGTGCGTCACATCGGTGGCACCACGTTCTGCGCGCCGGTCGGTCACCGTCAGGAGAAGGGCGACTATCAGGAATCGTGGCAGCCACAAGCCATGAGCCCGATTGCTTTGGCTGAATCCGAGCGCGTTGCCAAAGCGGTGACTGAAGCGTTGGGTGGTCGCGGTCTGTTCGGCGTTGAGCTGTTCATCAAGGGTGATCAGGTGTGGTTCAGCGAAGTTTCGCCGCGCCCGCATGACACTGGTCTGGTAACGCTGATTTCGCAGGATCTGTCGCAGTTCGCCCTGCACGCTCGCGCAATTCTGGGCCTGCCGGTACCGCTGATCCGTCAGTTCGGGCCATCGGCTTCGGCGGTGATTCTGGTGGAAGGGCAGTCGACTCAGACCGCTTTCGCCAACCTCGGCGCGGCGTTGAGCGAGCCGGACACGGCGTTGCGTCTGTTTGGTAAGCCAGAGGTGAATGGTCAGCGCCGCATGGGTGTGGCGCTGGCGCGGGATGAGTCGATCGAGGCTGCGCGTGCCAAGGCGACCCGTGCTGCTCAGGCTGTTGTTGTAGAGCTGTAAACCGAGTCGCGACATTCGCGAGCAGGCTCACTCCTACAGTTGGAATACGTTCCCCTGTAGGAGTGAGCCTGCTCGCGATAGCGATCTGTCAGGCAATCTGATTCAGGTCGTTATTGCGGGTTTCCTTCAAACACAGCACCGCAATCAAACTCAGCACCGCCGCCGCCGATACATACCCGCCGACATAACTCAGCCCCCCCATCGCCACCAGTTTCTGCGCAAAGAACGGCGCCGCCGAGGCTCCGACAATGCCGCCCAGGTTATACGCCGCCGAAGCACCGGTATAACGCACGTGGGTCGGAAACAGCTCAGGCAACAATGCGCCCATCGGTGCAAACGTCACGCCCATCAAAAACAGCTCGATGCACAGAAACAGCGCCACACCCCAGGTCGAGCCCTGAGTCAGCAACGGCTCCATCAGAAAACCGGAAAGAACCGCCAGCACACCACCGATGATCAGCACCGGTTTGCGCCCATAACGGTCGCTCGCCCAAGCCGACAGCGGCGTGGCGGCGGCCATGAACAGCACGGCAAAACACAGCAGGCCAAGGAACGTTTCGCGGCTATAGCCGAGCGTGGAAACCCCGTAGCTCAGGGAAAACACCGTCGAGATATAGAACAGCGCATAACACACCACCATAGCCGCCGCGCCCAGCAGGGTTGGCGCCCAATACTGGCTGAACAGCTCGACCAGCGGCACTTTCACCCGCTCCTGACGGGCGATGGCGTTGGCGAAAACTGGCGTTTCGTGGAGTTTCAGACGCACATACAGGCCAACCATCACCAGCACGGCACTGAGCAGAAACGGAATCCGCCAGCCCCAGCTGCGGAACTGCTCGTCATTGAGGGTCATGGCCAGTGTCAGGAACAAGCCGTTGGCTGCGAGAAAACCAATCGAAGGCCCAAGCTGCGGGAACATGCCGAACCACGCACGTTTGCCTTTCGGCGCGTTTTCCGTGGCGAGCAGGGCGGCACCGCCCCATTCACCACCCAATCCCAAACCTTGGCCGAAACGCAGCACACACAGCAGAATCGGTGCCCAGGCGCCAATGCTGTCATAACCCGGCAGCACGCCAATCAGTGTCGTGCACACGCCCATCAAGAGTAAGGATGCGACCAGCGTCGATTTGCGCCCGATGCGGTCACCAAAGTGGCCGAACAACGCCGAGCCCAGTGGCCTCGCCAGAAATGCGATACCAAAGGTAAGGAACGCCGAAAGCATCTGCGCGGTGCCGGAGGTCTGTGGAAAGAACACTGGCCCGATCACCAGCGCAGCCGCGGTGGCGTAAACATAGAAGTCATAGAACTCGATCGCGGTGCCGATAAAACTCGCCGTCGCCACGCGGGTGGCGGAATTGGTCGGTTGGGCAGGCGCGGTGTCGCTGATAGCGGTACTGGTTGTCATGCGGTGATCCCTGACAGTCATGAGCTCCATTGGAGCGAATTATTATGGTCGAACACCCAGGGATGTGGGATGAGGCGCGGTCGCTGCTTCAGGTAGGAACAGTCGCCGGAGTACAGCGCAAATGGCCGAAACCTGGTGTGCGCGGGGTAAGCACAAGGTTCGGCGGGGCTTGGGTAAGCGTTCCGATTATAGGAAGGGGGCTAACAATCAAACAAGAGCAAAAAATCGCAGCCTTCGGCAGGTCCTGCATTTGGAATGCGTTCCCCTGTAGGAGCTGCCGAAGGCTGCGATCTTTTGATCTTTTACCTGGCAGGCACCAAAGCAGGCACAGAAGAGGTATGCCAAATCAGCACTTTGCTAACCCGGTTCTCTTCAGTCTCGAGAATCTCTAGACGATAACGCCCGATCTTCAAGCAAACCGCACTTTCCGGAATAGTCTCCAACGCCTCAGTCACCAGACCATTCAGCGTTTTCGGACCATCGCTCGGCAAATGCCAGCCCAAACACTTGTTCAATTCGCGGATCGACGCGGCACCGTCAATGACCATGCGGCCATCGCCCTGCGGATGAATGTGCGGATTATCGATGCTGTGCTCGCTTTCGAATTCGCCAACGATTTCTTCGAGAATGTCTTCCAGCGTGACGATGCCGAGCACTTCGCCGTACTCGTCGACCACCATGCCCAGTCGGCGCTGCTGCTTGTGAAAATTCAGCAACTGCAGTTGCAGCGGTGTGCTTTCCGGCACGAAGTAAGGCTCGTAACTCGCCGCCAGCAGCGCCTCGCGGGTCAAATCACCATTGTTCAGCAAATGTCGGATCTGCCGGGTGTTGAGCACCGCTTCAACCTGATTGATGTCGCTGTGGAACACCGGCAGGCGCGTGCGCTTGTTGTGGCGTAGCTGTTCGATGATCTCGTCGATCGAATCGTCGAGGTTGATGCCGTCGACGTCACTGCGCGGCACCAGAATGTCATTGACCGTAATGTTGTCCAGCGCATGAATGCCTGAGACCGGGTGCGCGCGCACTGGATGCTCTGGATCGTCGTAGCGATCGGCGGGCGAGTCATCTTCGCTTTGCTGCACGACCTGAACTTTGCGAGCAAATGGACTCATCAGCAAGCCGCTGATACGGCTGAACAACCAGGCAAACGGATAAACAATCTTCAGCGGCACGGCCAGCAATGTATTGCCGAACGCCAGCACCGCATCGGGATACCGTTGGGCGACGGTACGTGGAAAATAATCGGCAAACACCAGCAGGATTGCGCCAGCACCGAGGCATGCCGCCCACGGGCCGTTTTCTTCGCAGAGAAAAATCGCCAGCAGCGTCGCAATCACCACGGCGAGCGCACGGCACAAGGTGTTGCAGAGGATCAGGCTATCGAGCGGAAAGCTCAGCTTCGCCAGCGGTTTGTCGCTGGCGCGCGAGGCGGTGCGTTGCGCAAGCAGGTGCTGTTGCGCGATTTCGACGGCGGTAAACAGCCCTGACCACAAAATCAGCAGGACAAACACCGCGAGCATCGGCCCTAAGGGCAAACCGTCCATTTATGCCGCCCGTCAGATGTGCAGGATGTATTCACGAACCAGTTTGCTGCCGAAATACGCCAACATCAGCAGGCAGAAACCGGCGAGGGTCCAGCGAATCGCCTTGTGACCGCGCCAGCCGAGACGGTTGCGGCCCCACAGCAGCACGCTGAACACGATCCACGCCAGGCAGGCCAGCAGGGTCTTGTGTACCAGATGCTGGGCGAACAGGTTCTCGACGAACAGCCAGCCGGAAATCAGCGACAGCGACAGCAGCGTCCAGCCAGCCCAGAGGAAGCCGAACAGCAGGCTTTCCATGGTTTGCAGCGGCGGGAAATTCTTGATCAGCCCGGACGGATGCTTGTGCTTGAGCTGGTGGTCTTGCACCAAAAGCAGCAAAGCCTGGAACACCGCGATGGTGAACATGCCGTAGGCGAGGATCGACAACAGAATGTGCGCAAGGATGCCTGGCTCTTCATCGATGATCTGCACCGTGCCGGTCGGCGCGAACTGCGCGAGCAGTACAGTGACCGCACCGAGCGGGAACAGCAGCACCAGCAGGTTTTCCACCGGAATGCGCGAGCAGGCGATCAGCGTCAGGGCGATCACCGCCGCCGCAATCAGGCTGGAGGCGCTGAAGAAGTCCAGGCCCAGACCGATGGGTGTCAGCAAGTGGGTGAGCAGGCTGGCGGCGTGGGCTACCACGGCGAGAGCGCCGAGGCTAACCAGCAGGCGCTTGTTCGCCTTGGCGCCGGTGGCCAAGCGGGTGCTCTGATAAAGGGTCGCAGCGGCATATAGAAGGGCGGCGGCGAGGGTGGTCAGCAAACTCGGTGACAAGGGGAGCATAAATCCTGTTAGGCAAGCCCGAAAGGGGCTGAGTTTGGCATAGAACCGCCATGGCACGAAAGACTCAGGAAGCTGACAGCGAGGTGTCCGCCAGCCGCAGTCTTCGCTATAATCCGCGACCTGCCCACGCCGCAGGCTCGCCGAGCACATGTTGATTCCGGTCTGGGCCGCCATTATCCCGGTCTACACAGGGCCTGAAAGGATCGCGCAATGTTTGAAAACTTAACCGACCGTCTCTCGCAGACGCTGCGCCATGTCACCGGCAAGGCGAAGCTGACCGAGGACAACATCAAAGACACCCTGCGTGAAGTGCGCATGGCGTTGCTCGAAGCCGACGTCGCCCTGCCGGTGGTCAAGGACTTCGTCAATTCGGTCAAGGAGCGCGCTGTCGGCACCGAGGTGTCGCGCAGCCTGACGCCGGGCCAGGCATTCGTGAAGATCGTCCAGGCTGAACTCGAAAGCCTGATGGGCGCGGCCAACGAAGATCTGAACCTGAGCGCCGTACCGCCAGCCGTCATTCTGATGGCCGGTCTGCAGGGCGCCGGTAAAACCACCACCGCCGGCAAACTGGCGCGCTTCCTTAAAGAGCGCAAGAAGAAGTCGGTCATGGTCGTGTCGGCGGACGTTTATCGTCCGGCTGCTATTAAACAGCTGGAAACCCTGGCCAACGACATCGGCGTGACGTTCTTCCCGTCCGACCTGAGCCAGAAGCCGGTCGACATCGCCACCGCAGCTATTAAAGAAGCAAAACTGAAGTTCATCGACGTGGTCATCGTCGACACCGCCGGTCGTCTGCACATCGACGAAGAGATGATGGGCGAGATCAAGGCGCTGCACGCCGCGATCAACCCGGTCGAGACCCTGTTCGTGGTCGACGCCATGACCGGCCAGGACGCCGCCAACACGGCCAAGGCCTTCGGGGATGCGCTGCCGCTGACCGGTGTGATCCTGACCAAGGTCGACGGCGACGCCCGTGGCGGTGCTGCATTGTCGGTACGTGCTATCACCGGCAAGCCGATCAAGTTCATCGGTATGGGCGAGAAGAGCGAAGCGCTCGATCCGTTCCACCCTGAGCGTATTGCCTCGCGTATTCTCGGCATGGGCGACGTGCTCAGCCTGATCGAACAGGCTGAAGCGACCCTCGACAAGGACAAGGCCGACAAACTGGCCAAGAAGCTGAAGAAGGGCAAGGGCTTCGACCTCGAAGACTTCCGCGATCAGCTGCAACAGATGAAGAACATGGGCGGCCTCGGCGGGCTCATGGACAAACTGCCGAGCATCGGCGGCGTCAACCTGTCGCAAATGGGCAACGCCCAGAACGCCGCAGAGAAACAATTCAAACAGATGGAAGCCATCATCAATTCCATGACCCCGGCCGAGCGCCGCGACCCTGAGCTGATCAGCGGTTCGCGCAAACGTCGTATCGCCATGGGTTCCGGCACTCAGGTGCAGGACATCGGCCGCTTGATCAAGCAGCACAAGCAGATGCAGAAGATGATGAAGAAATTCACCGCCAAGGGCGGAATGGCGAAAATGATGCGCGGCATGGGCGGAATGTTGCCCGGCGGCGGCATGCCAAAGATGTAAAGAATCCGCGCCGGTCGTCGCACCGGCGCAGACCCTGCAAGGACGCAGGATCAACAGCAAACCCGCACTCGGCGGGAGCTGACTGGCCGTTTTCATCGACGGCTCTATATGCAGATCTGCACGGCATGCCATAGGCGCCGGAAAAAGTCATTTGCAAAAGTCCGGATATTCCTTAGAATATGCGGCCTTTCGGGCACCCATGCCCGCTGTGCATTTAGATTTGCAGCACCGACTACAGGAACGATGTTCACATGCTAACAATCCGTCTTGCCCTTGGCGGCTCCAAAAAGCGCCCGTTTTACCACCTGACCGTAACCGACTCGCGTAACCCGCGTGACGGCTCCCACAAAGAACAGGTTGGTTTCTTCAACCCTGTTGCCCGTGGTCAGGAAGTTCGTCTGTCCGTGAACCAAGAGCGCGTAGCCTACTGGCTGAGCGTTGGTGCACAGCCTTCTGAGCGTGTTGCTCAGTTGCTGAAGGAATCTGCAAAGGCTGCGGCCTGAGCAATATGAACGCGACGCCTGCTGTTGCCGATGATTTGATCGTTATTGGCAAAATTTATTCTGTTCATGGCGTTCGCGGCGAAGTGAAGGTTTATTCCTTTACTGATCCGACTGAAAACCTGTTGCAGTACAAAACCTGGACGCTCAAGCGCGAAGGCAATGTCAAACAGGTCGAGCTGGTCAGTGGACGCGGGAGCGACAAGTTCCTGGTCGCAAAGCTCAAGGGTCTTGATGATCGTGAAGAAGCTCGTCTTCTGGCCGGTTACGAGATCTGCGTGCCGCGCAATCTGTTCGCTGAATTGACCGACGGTGAGTACTACTGGTACCAGCTGGAAGGTCTGAAGGTCATCGACACGCTCGGGCAACTGCTCGGGAAAATCGATCATCTTCTGGAAACCGGCGCCAATGATGTAATGGTCGTCAAGCCTTGCGCTGGCAGCCTGGATGATCGCGAACGTCTGTTGCCCTATACGGAGCAATGCGTGTTGGCCATCGACCTGGCAGCGGGCGAGATGAAGGTGGATTGGGACGCGGACTTCTAAACGTGGCTAATTTGCGCGTAGAAGTGATCAGTTTGTTTCCCGAAATGTTTTCCGCCATCGGCGACTACGGCATCACCAGTCGTGCGGTCAAACAGGGGCTCTTGCAGCTGACCTGTTGGAATCCGCGAGATTACACGACGGATCGGCATCACACTGTGGACGATCGCCCGTTTGGCGGTGGTCCGGGCATGGTGATGAAGATCAAGCCCCTGGAAGATGCTCTGGTTCAGGCCAAGGCAGCAGCCGGGGAGGCGGCGAAGGTGATTTACCTGTCCCCCCAAGGCCGTCAACTGACTCAGTCGGCGGTACGCGAGCTGGCACAATCGGATGCATTGATCCTGATTGCCGGCCGCTATGAAGGCATTGACGAGCGCTTTATTGAGGCTCATGTCGATGAAGAGTGGTCGATTGGTGACTATGTACTGTCTGGCGGCGAGCTGCCGGCGATGGTCCTGATCGATGCGGTTACACGACTGCTGCCTGGAGCTTTAGGGCATGCGGATTCCGCTGAGGAAGATTCCTTTACGGATGGTCTGCTGGATTGCCCGCACTACACCCGACCTGAGGTGTATGCGGATCAGCGTGTTCCCGACGTGTTGCTGAGTGGCAATCACGCGCATATCCGGCGTTGGCGTTTACAGCAGTCCCTTGGTAGGACCTTTGAACGACGCGCCGATCTTCTGGAAAGCCGCTCGCTTTCTGGAGAAGAGAAGAAGCTGCTCGAGGAATACATCCGCGAGCGGGACGATAGTTAACAACGTATCGATGGTAGATCGAACGATTTACCTTAGGAGCACAGCATGACCAACAAAATCATCCTTGCACTCGAAGCAGAGCAGATGACCAAAGAAATCCCTACCTTCGCCCCAGGCGACACTATTGTCGTTCAGGTGAAAGTGAAGGAAGGCGATCGTTCCCGTCTGCAAGCGTTCGAAGGCGTTGTAATCGCCAAGCGTAACCGCGGCGTGAACAGTGCGTTCACCGTTCGTAAAATCTCCAACGGTGTTGGCGTAGAACGTACTTTCCAGACCTACTCCCCGCAGATCGACAGCATGGCTGTTAAACGTCGCGGTGACGTACGTAAAGCCAAGCTGTACTACCTGCGCGATCTGTCGGGTAAAGCAGCTCGCATCAAGGAAAAACTGGCTTAAGTCCAGCTTCCGATGCAGAAAAAAGCAGCCTACGGGCTGCTTTTTTGTTGCCTGCAATTTATTCACCGTACTTTCGTTTCAGGCCAGAACCATGACCACCCGCGACCAGGAAATCCAGCGCCGCACCGAACTCTCGGTGACTCGCGTAACCAAAGCCGTCTTCCCGCCGACCACCAACCACCACAACACCCTGTTCGGCGGCACCGCGCTGGCATGGATGGACGAAGTGTCGTTCATCACCGCCACGCGCTTCTGCCGGTTGCCGCTGGTGACCGTGTCCACCGACCGCATCGACTTCAATCATGCGATCCCGGCCGGCTCCATCGTCGAGTTGGTCGGGAAGGTGATCAAGGTCGGCAATACCAGCCTCAAGGTCGAAGTGGAAGTGTTTGTCGAAAGCATGAGCAGTGATGGTCGCGAGAAGGCGATTCATGGGCAGTTCAGCTTTGTTGCCATTGATGATGACAAGCGGCCGGTGCCGGTGCTGCCGGGTTTTGCGGCCTGATCAAAAACCGCGTCGCGCCCTTCGCGAGCAGGCTCGCTCCCACAGTGATCGGGGTGAACACAAAATTTGTGTCCGGCATAGAACCTGTGGGAGCGAGCCTGCTCGCGAAGGCGTCAGCTCAGGCGCTGGAAGTCTCCGGCTGAATCAACGCCAGAAGCGTCCACCCCGCCCCAGGCTTCAACGCCGTCTCCGGCGTCACCACATGCACCCAGCCACTGTCATCGCGCATGAACAACAACGTGGCGCGATTGCCATGCAGCGCCCGGTAATCCTCCCAGCCAAATCCATCTGTCAGCGTCGTGCTGTACAACTCTGAACCCTGGCCCATCTGGCTGGCCAGCTTCGCGTAAGTGAATGCCTCGCTACCCAACTGATTGCCGCGATGCTCAAGGCTGGCGCGGTGTTTGTCGCTACGCCGGCTCTCATGACCGCTGGCCAGACCAAACAAGCGTTGATGGCCGAAATCATGCCGAAAGCGCATCGCCGCCAGAGTATTGAGTTCGCCCGACGGCGACAGCGCCAGCAAATGCCCCAGCCCGACCAGATCCAGATGCGCATCGGCATGTTGCGAGGCCGGGTTGCCGAAATATGTCGGCAAGCCTTCCATCCGCGCCGCGCGAATATTTTCCCAACTCAATCGGTCAACAGCACGCGGCTGCCCAGTTGCTGCAGCGATTTGCCCAGCTCCCGCGCGGGGCCGTTGGCGCCGACGATCAGGAATCCACTCGGCGCTGGCTCCGCGACCTTGAGCAGTCGTGCAAGTGGTCGCGCAGTCGCACTCTGCAGCACAACAGTGCCGATGATCACCGCAAACGTCAGCGGCACCAGCAGCAATGCACCTTCATGCCCGGCTTCATGCAGGCGAATCGCGAAAATCGCCGAGACCGCCGCCGCGACGATCCCGCGTGGCGCGATCCAGCACAGCAATGCACGCTCACGCCAGCTCAGGCTGGAACCAGCTGTGCTGAGCAACACGTTCAGCGGCCGGGCAATCAACTGGATTACCAGCAGCAGAATCAGCACCAGCGGCCCCAGTCCGATCAGCGCGTACAAATCCAGGCGCGCCGCCAACAAGATGAACAGTCCGGAAATCAGCAGCACGCTGAGGTTTTCCTTGAAGTGCAGGATGTGCCGCACATCCACGCCCTTCATGTTCGCCAGCCACATGCCCATCAACGTTACCGCCAGCAGACCGGACTCGTGCATCACTGCGTTGGAGGTAATGAAAATCCCCAGCACCGCCGCCAGCGAGGCGAGGTTATGCAGATATTCCGGCAGCCATTGCCGGCGGATCACCGTGCCGAGCAGCCAGCCACCGAGAATGCCGAACGCAGCGCCGCAGAGAATCACGCCGCCAAAGGTGAACAGGCTCTGCTTGAGACCATGGCCTTCGGCGCTGGCAATGATGAAGCTGTAAACCACCACGGCGAGGAGCGCGCCGATCGGGTCGATGACGATGCCTTCCCAGCGCAGAATGTTGGCGATCGAGGCTTTCGGCCGCACCACACGCAGCATCGGCACGATCACTGTCGGGCCGGTCACCAGCGTCAGGCTGCCGAACAGAATGGCCAGCATCCAGTCGAAGCCGAGCAGGAAATGCGTGGCGACCGCGATGACGACCCAGGTCGAGATCGCACCGATGGTTACCAGGCGATGGACGACGCTACCGATCTCCTTCCACTCCGAGAGGTGGAGCGTCAGGCTGCCTTCGAACAGAATCAGCGCCACCGCCAGTGACACCAGCGGCATCAGCAGTGGGCCAAACATTTCCTGCGGATCAAGCCAGCCCAGCACCGGGCCGACCAGAATGCCGGTCAGCAACAGAAACAGGATCGCTGGCAACTTCAGGCGCCAGGCCAGCCATTGGCAACCCAGTGCCGCCGCGCCAATCCCGCCAAACGCCAAGAGAATTTGCTGCTCGTTCATTGAAGCTCCCTGTTCCTTGAAATAGCGGGCTATGAAAGACTAGCGCCCATTCCTACAGTTCACTCTACATTTGCGCACAGTCTTTGAGGCTGTGTGACTTGAGCGCCCATGCCTGCCATCGACCATCCGCTGATTGATCAATTCCTCGACGCTTTATGGCTGGAGAAAGGCCTGTCCGATAATACCCGTGGCGCTTATCGCAGTGATCTGGCGCTGTTCAATGGCTGGTTGCAGGAGAAGAACCTGGAACTGATCAATGCCGGACGCGAGTTGATCCTCGATCACTTGGCCTGGCGGCTGGAGCAGAACTACAAACCGCGTTCGACTGCGAGATTTCTCTCCGGTGTGCGTGGCTTTTATCGCTATCTGTTGCGGGAAAAGCTGATCAGCGTTGACCCGACATTGCGCGTCGACATGCCGCAACTCGGTAGGCCATTGCCCAAATCCCTGTCGGAAGCCGATGTCGAGGCGCTGCTCAAAGCACCGGATCTGAGCGAAGCGATCGGCCAGCGTGACCGCGCCATGCTGGAAGTGTTGTACGCCTGTGGTTTGCGCGTGACCGAGTTGGTGAGCCTGACGCTGGAACAGGTCAACCTGCGTCAAGGTGTGTTGCGGGTGATGGGCAAGGGCAGCAAGGAGCGGTTGGTGCCGATGGGCGAGGAGGCAATTGTCTGGGTCGAGCGCTATATGCGTGACGGTCGCGGCGAACTGCTCGGTGGCCGGCCCAGTGATGTGCTGTTCCCCAGTCAGCGCGGCGAGCAGATGACTCGCCAGACCTTCTGGCACCGGATCAAGCATCAGGCCAAGGTTGCCGGGATCGGCAAATCGCTGTCGCCGCACACCTTGCGTCACGCGTTTGCCACGCACCTGCTCAACCACGGCGCGGATTTGCGTGTGGTGCAGATGCTGCTCGGCCACAGTGACCTCTCTACTACGCAGATCTACACCCACGTCGCCCGCGCTCGATTGCAGGACCTGCACGCCAAACACCACCCGCGCGGCTGAAAAAAGTCCCTGTAGGAGTGAGCCTGCTCGCGATAGCGGTATTCCTCACAACACAGTGCTGAATGAAGGACCGCTATCGCGAGCAGGCTCACTCCTACGGGTTCTTCAGTGCTCTCAAAATCTATGGCGACAGGCGCATTCGGCCACCGTGGCCTTATGTGTTAGGCTTTGCCGGTTTGCACGATGGACGGTTATGACCCGGTGTTCCGGCACGGGCGTTCTGATCGTTCCATTTGTCCGCCTTCAGGAGTTCTCATGCGTCTGACCCAGATTTTCGCCGCCGCAGCCATTGCGTTGGTCAGCACCTTTGCCGTCGCCGATGACGCGGCCGACAAAGCCATTCGTCAAAGCCTGGAAAAACTCGAACTCGAGGTTCCGGTAGAAAGTATCAGTGCCAGCCCGTTGCCAGGCATGTACGAAGTCAAGCTCAAGGGCAGCCGCGTGCTCTACGCCAGTGCCGATGGCCAGTACATCGTGCAGGGCTACCTGTTTCAGCTCAAGGACGGCAAACCGGTCAACCTGACCGAGAAGACCGAACGCCTGGGCATCTCCAAGCTGATCAATGCCATTCCGGTTGCCGAAACCGTGGTCTACCCGGCCGTGGGCGAAACCAAATCGCACATCACCGTGTTCACCGACACCACCTGCCCGTACTGCCACAAGCTGCACGCCGAAGTGCCTGAGCTGAACAAGCGCGGCATCGAAGTGCGCTATGTCGCCTTCCCGCGCCAGGGTTTGAACTCGCCGGGTGACGAGCAACTGCAAGCCGTGTGGTGCTCGAAAGACAAGAAAGCCGCCATGGACAAAATGGTCGATGGCAAGGAAATCAAGGCCGCCAAATGCGATAACCCGGTTTCCAAGCAGTTCGCCCTCGGTCAGTCGATCGGCGTGAACGGCACACCGGCCATCGTTTTGGCCGACGGACAAGTGATTCCGGGCTACCAGCCTGCGCCACAAGTCGCCAAACTGGCGCTGGGCGCGAAGTAAATTCGCATCGTCACGGTCAGCCGTGACGATCATGGTCAGGCAGCGACATCGCCGGGCCATTAATAGAGAGCCGCGAGCACGCGGTTGTTTTCCGGCCGACCCCGCGTCGGCCGTTTTATGGGGAGTTCACAGTGAATCCGGTCAAAGTAGGCATCTGTGGGTTAGGGACCGTCGGTGGCGGTACCTTCAACGTACTTCAGCGCAACGCCGAGGAAATTGCTCGTCGTGCCGGGCGTGGAATCGAAGTGGCACAAATTGCCATGCGCACGCCAAAGCCTCAGTTCCAGACGACCGGTATTGCGATTACCAACGATGTCTTCGAAGTGGCCACGAACCCTGAGATCGACATCGTCATAGAGCTGATGGGCGGCTATACCGTTGCCCGCGAGCTGGTACTCAAGGCCATCGAGAATGGCAAGCATGTGGTCACCGCGAACAAGGCTCTGATTGCCGTTCACGGTAATGAAATTTTCGCCAAGGCTCGCGAGAAAGGCGTGATCGTGGCGTTCGAAGCGGCCGTGGCCGGTGGCATTCCGGTGATCAAGGCGATCCGTGAAGGCCTGTCCGCCAACCGCATCAACTGGGTCGCCGGGATCATCAACGGCACCGGTAACTTTATCCTCACCGAAATGCGCGAGAAAGGCCGTACCTTCGAAGACGTGCTGGCCGAAGCGCAGGCACTGGGTTACGCCGAAGCCGATCCGACCTTCGACGTTGAAGGCATCGACGCCGCGCACAAGCTGACAATTCTGGCCTCCATCGCGTTCGGCATTCCGCTGCAATTCGACAAGGCTTACACCGAAGGCATCACCAAACTGACCACCGCTGACGTCAACTACGCCGAAGCGCTGGGCTACCGCATCAAGCACCTCGGCGTGGCGCGCAGCACTGCCGCCGGTATCGAGTTGCGCGTACACCCGACACTGATCCCGGCCGATCGTCTGATCGCCAACGTCAACGGCGTGATGAACGCAGTGATGGTCAACGGTGACGCCGCCGGTTCGACGCTGTTCTACGGCGCTGGCGCCGGCATGGAGCCAACCGCTTCGTCGGTGATCGCCGATCTGGTCGACGTGGTTCGCGCGATGACTTCCGATCCGGAAAACCGCGTGCCGCATCTGGCCTTCCAGCCGGATTCGCTGTCGGCCCATCCGATCCTGCCGATCGAAGCCTGCGAAAGCGCGTACTACCTGCGCATTCAGGCCAAGGACCATCCGGGTGTGTTGGCTCAGGTGGCGAGCATCCTCTCGGAGCGCGGCATCAACATCGAGTCGATCATGCAGAAGGAAGTCGAGGAACACGACGGTCTGGTGCCGATGATCCTGCTGACCCACCGCGTGGTCGAGCAGCGCATCAACGATGCCATCGCCGCCCTCGAAGCGCTGGCCGGCGTCAATGGTCCGGTTGTACGGATCCGCGTCGAGCACCTGAACTAAACAGAAGCAGCTGCAAGCTTCGAGCTGCAAGCGGCAAGAGAAAAGCGGTCTGGCTTTTACTTGCAGCTTGTAGCTCGTAGCTTGAGGCCCAAACCGAAGGTTTGCCCTTATGCGATATATCAGTACCCGCGGCCAGGCACCGGCCCTGAATTTCGAAGACGTCCTGCTGGCCGGTCTCGCGACCGACGGCGGTCTGTACGTTCCGGAAAACCTGCCACGTTTCACCCAGGAAGAAATCGCTTCCTGGGCCGGCCTGCCGTATCACGAACTGGCTTTCCGCGTCATGCGCCCGTTCGTCACCGGCAGCATCCCGGATGCCGATTTCAAAAAGATTCTCGAAGAAACCTACGGTGTGTTCGCCCACAGCGCCGTGGCGCCGCTGCGTCAGCTGAACTGCAACGAATGGGTGCTGGAGCTGTTCCACGGCCCGACCCTGGCGTTCAAGGACTTCGCCCTGCAACTGCTCGGTCGTCTGCTCGACTACGTGCTGGAAAAACGCGGTGAGCGCGTAGTGATCGTCGGCGCCACCTCCGGTGATACTGGCTCGGCCGCCATCGAAGGCTGCAAGCATTGCGAAAACGTCGACATCTTCATCCTGCACCCGCACAACCGTGTGTCTGAAGTGCAGCGTCGCCAGATGACCACGATTTTCGGCGAGAACATCCACAACATCGCCATCGAAGGCAACTTCGATGACTGCCAGGAAATGGTCAAGGCGAGTTTCGCCGACCAGAGCTTCCTCAAAGGCACGCGTCTGGTCGCGGTGAACTCGATCAACTGGGCGCGGATCATGGCCCAGATCGTTTACTACTTCCACGCCGCCCTGCAGTTGGGCGGCCCGGCGCGTTCGGTATCGTTCTCGGTGCCAACCGGTAACTTCGGCGACATCTTCGCCGGTTACCTGGCCCGCAACATGGGCCTGCCGATCAACCAGTTGATCGTCGCCACCAACCGCAACGACATCCTGCACCGCTTCATGAGCGGCAATCAGTACGTCAAGGAAACCCTGCACGCCACGCTGTCGCCGTCGATGGACATCATGGTCTCGTCGAACTTCGAACGCCTGCTGTTCGACCTGCACGGTCGCAACGGTGCAGCGATTGCCGGCCTGATGGACTCGTTCAAGCAGGGCGGCGGTTTCAGCGTCGAGCAAGAGCGCTGGACCGAAGCGCGCAAACTGTTCGACTCGCTGGCCGTGGATGACGCGCAGACCTGCGAAACCATCGCCGAAGTCTACGAGCAGACCGGCGAAGTGCTGGATCCGCACACCGCCATTGGCGTCAAAGCTGCGCGCGAATGCCGACGCAGCCTGGACATCCCGATGGTCATCCTCGGCACCGCCCACCCGGTGAAATTCCCGGATGCAGTGGAGAAAGCCGGTGTAGGAAAAGCGCTCGAGCTACCTGCACATCTTTCTGATTTGTTTGAGCGAAACGAGCGCTGCACCGTTCTGCCAAATGAGCTGAAAGCCGTGCAAGCCTTTGTCAGCCAGCATGGCAACCGCGGCAAGCCGCTTTAAGCCCGTAAAAGCTGTCACATTTTGAAGCCCGTCTCCTGACGGGCTTTTTTGTTTCTGCTGCCACACTGCTCGGGTTTTCACCCACGAAGGACGGGTGAGTCGATCACGAAGGAAGTGGCAATGCTGTTTTATAGAGGTTTGAAACCGGCACTGAGTGGACTGTTCTTGTTCGGATTGCTGGCTTTGACGCGCAGCAGTGTGGCGGCGCAATTGGCGTTGCACGACGATGCCGTGGCGTTCAAGGTCCAGCCGATCGAGTTGGCCGCGCACGAGCGTCAATGGATTCGCGACAATCCCAAGGTGACGGTGACGTCGGTGCAGTACCCGTTGTATCTGTTTCAGGATGAGCATGGGCAGTGGAGCGGTTTGAACAACGATGTGCTCAAGCGTGTGACGGCAATGACCGGGCTGCAGTTCGTGCATCAGGAGTCGTTTTCCACCGATCACATGCTCGAACGCCTCGAGAGTGGGGCGGCGGATATCAGTACGACCCTGGCCATGAGCGAAGAGCGCAAGACGTTTCTGGATTACAGTCACGCATTCGGTGGCGCGGGCTGGGTGTTCGTCGGTCGTGCTGACGCGCCCCGGCTGGAATCGTTCGAGCAGTTGAGCAAACGAGTGCTGGTGTTGCCGGCCCGGCATGCGCTGGAAGACATGATCAGGCGTGACTTTCCCTCGATCGAGATCCGCTCGGTCAAGACTTATGCCGAGGCGCGGGCGCTGGTCGAAAGCGGTGAGGCCTACGCCACCATCGAAAACGAAATCGGTGCGCAGCTTTATCCCTTGGGCTTGCTCAAGGTAGGCGGGCTGGTCGAAGGCAAATGGGAGGCCGATAACCTCGCTGTACGCAAAGGCATGCCAGTGCTGCTGAGTATTCTCAACAAGGCCCTTGAGGCATTTCCTGCGGCGGAACTGCGGGCGATCCGCCTGAAGTGGCTGGAAGGTATTGCGCCGGCGCCGGTGCCGTCGTTCTGGCAGCAGCTGCTCGAATGGGGTTGCTGGGGCATGGGCGGACTTGGCGTGTTCGGTCTGCTGTCGCTGGTGTGGAATCGGCGACTGACAGCGGTGATCAAACTGCGGCGCGTGGCGGAAAAGGATCTGGGCGATCAACTCGCATTCCAGCATGCATTGATCGACTCCATGCCGGACCCAGTATTCGTCCGTGATCTGCAAGGGCGGCTGATCATGTGCAATCGCAGCTGTGAGGAGGCGTTATCGGTGCGACTGGATCAGGTGCTGGGCCGATTGCTGATCGAAGTCGATGCGTTGCCCGAGGCGACGGCGCTGATGCTGCACGACGAGTTCATGGTGCAATTGCGCACGCGCAAATCACGTTTCAGCAAACGGCGATTGCAATTCAATAGCGGTCCCCGTGAGGTGTATCAGTGGACGGTGCCGTTCTACAGTGCCGACGGTCAACTGCGCGGGCTTTTGGGTGGCTGGACGGACATCACTCAGCGTCGCACAGAGAGCGGGTGTCGATGTCCGCATTGAAGATGGGAAATGTCCTATACGACGCGGCTACTTTTCCGATGGGAGGCTTAGGACGGCTGCCCTAGAGTGACAACCACTGCGGTGAGAGTCCGCGATTGTCGCTTCAGAGGTCGCTTATGCGCTCGCTTAAAGTCCTGATACTTGAACCCAATCCGTTCCAGCTGATGGCATTGCATCAAATGCTCAATGCCATTGGCATCTATGACGTACTGACGGCGCCGTCGCTGGCATCGGCCCTGTCTTCGCTGAGCCATCGTGGCGTGGTCGACATTGCGATTTGCGATCCGCAGCTCAAGGGTGGCGATGGTCTGGCGCTGATCCATCATCTGGCGGTTCAGCATGAGGCGCGTGCACTGATCCTGCTGGGAACGGTCGCGCCGAGCCTGCTGAACGATCTCGAACCCTTGCTGTGCGAGCACCACCTGCGGCTGCTGGGGCGTCTGCAAACCCCGGTGTCGGCGGTGCTCATGCGCGGTTTGCTCGACAGTTACCTGATCGCTGCTTCGCCACCGCTCGGGATTTGACGAGGGCCGTTATTTTACTGTCATCTTCGCCGTGCATGCTCTGACAGACCGGTGACACTCCAGGGTGGGGGCGATCGGTATGCAGAACTTTCTTCTCGGGCCGGTGGTCATTTATTGTGAACACGCCCCAGGCACACAGTTTTCGGACTATTGAGTGGAGATCGAGATGGAAAGTATCAGTCTATTGCTCGGTGAGGCTCTGAGCCCGTATCAGGTTTCGTTGTCTCCAAGCGGTTGCCATGGCGAATGCCTGTTGACCTTGAAGAACAGCAGCGGCGCCATTGTGGTGGAACGCGAATTCAATCACGCGCAACTCAACGACAAGCGGCAGCTGACCGACGTCGTCGACGGCTTGCACCGTGACGTGCTGATCGCTGAAGGACGGCTGGAGCCTTGTGTGATCGCGGCATTGCGCAACGCGGCACTGGATAAACGTGCGGCGCTGTAAAGATGAAATATTTTTTGTGGGAACCTTCCTGCATCCCTGTCAGTCAGACCCCGTAACAGCAGGATCAAGCATTGTGCTCCGGTGCTTGTCGCTTGCTGCTACTGGTCTTTATGTAGGCCACGTTTAACCCCGAGTCGTCTCCCCACTTCTCGGGGTTTCTTTTGTCTGCGATTTGCCTACTGCGCGGCCTGGCGTTCGAAGAACGCGCGGGCCTGTTCCAGATAATCCGCTTGTCGCTCGGGGTCCAGCCATGCGGCGTAGAGCTGATTGAGATGCTCGTGGGGCAGGGTGCGCAGCAGTTGGTTGATCTCGCTGATGGCCTGGCGTCCCTGGGTGGTGTCGGAACACGCCACGTAGCCTGAGAGATATTTTCCCGTGCCGCGAATCGGATAAAACTCCAGTTCATCCTCGGCGATCTGCGCCTGCCTGGCCTGATAGCGGATTTCCGGCCAGTAACCCAGCACCACCTGCAGCCGGCCCAGACGCTGCATCGACAGCAGATTGGTCAGTGCCTCGTTACCGTAATGGGGCGTCAGTGCGCCGCTGGGTGCCTGATGCAGAATGTTGTCGATAAATTCGCCATAACTGCGCTCAGCGACCACGCCGACTTTTCTGTCGGTGGCGGTCAGCAACGCCGACAGGTCGACTTCGCCGTCCACCAGATAAGGTTCAAGGACCGAGCGATCTTGCAGGCGCACCACCAGACCATTGCTCACGGCGCGGATCGCCGGAATCGAATACGCAACCCACTGCGCGCGCTCCTTGTTCCACAGCAGTGCGGGATCACAGGCAAACGGGTTTTCATGAAGCATCTGCAGACCACGGGCGCGATTGACCCGCATCAGCGTGTGTTCGTATTGCGGCATGCCGGCGATCAGCAACGGCATCAGTTGGTCAATCACCCCCTGACCCTTTTTCGGACCTTCGAAAATGGTCAGTGGAGGCAAGTCGCGCAGCAGCCATATGAGCGTCGGCTTCGCCTGCGCTCCCGTCGACAGGACGAGCAAAAACAACAGGCCGAACAGCCGCCACGTCCACCAATGATGGGCGCGGTTGGCGTGCGATGGCGGCCGACGTTTCAGCTTAAATGGCTCCGTCTTCGCGCAGCTTGGCGATCTGTTGCTCGTCGTAGCCAAGGTCGTGAAGTACCTGCGCATTGTGTTCACCCAATTGCGGCCCGACCCATTCTGAACTGCCCGGTGTCTCAGAGAGTTTCGGCACAATGCCCGGCATCTTGAAATCTTTGCCGTCGGGCAGTTTGGCCTGCAGGAACATCTCCCGGGCCAGGTACTGCGGATCGTTGAACATGTCCTCGGCGCTGAAGATCCGGCTGACCGGTACTTCGGCTTGATTGAGCAGGTCGAGCACGGTTTGCAATGGCAGCGAATTGACCCAGCGATCAATCACGCCATACAGCTCGTCGCGGCGATTATCGCGTCCGTCGTTGCTGGCCAGCGTCGGATCGTTGGCGAGATCGTCGCGGCCGATGATCAGCATGAAGCGTTTGAAGATCGCGTCACCGTTGGCGCCGATTTGCACATGTTTGCCGTCAGCGCTGGTATGAATCGAAGAGGGTGTAATGCCCGGCATGATGTTGCCGGTGCGTTCGCGGATAAAACCGAATACATCGAACTCCGGCACCATGCTTTCCATCATCGCGAAAATCGCTTCGTACAACGCCACGTCAACTACTTGGCCAAGGCCGCCGTTGACTTCGCGATGACGCAGCGCCATTAACGCGCCGATCACGCCCCACAGCGCGGCAATCGAATCGCCGATGGAAATGCCGGTGCGCACCGGCGGCCGGTCTTCGAAACCGGTGATGTAGCGCAGACCGCCCATGGACTCGCCAACTGCGCCGAAGCCTGGCTGATCTTTCATTGGTCCGGTCTGACCGAAACCGGACAGGCGCACCATCACCAGTTTCGGGTTCAGCGCGTGCAGGGTTTCCCAGCTCAGGCCAAGCTTTTCCAGCACGCCGGGGCGGAAGTTCTCGATGAGGATGTCGGCTTCGCTGAGAAGTTTTTTCAGGATCGCCAAGCCGTCAGCGTGTTTGAGGTTCAGCGTCAGCGACTTTTTATTGCGCGCCTGAACGAACCACCACAGCGACGTGCCTTCGTACAGTTTTCGCCATTTGCGCAAGGGATCACCGCCGTCTGGCGACTCGATCTTGATCACTTCAGCGCCGAACTCGCCGCAAATACGCGAGGCAAACGGCCCGGCAATCAATGTACCCAATTCTATGACTTTCACACCGCTGAGCGGTTTGTTGGCGAACGGCATACTGAATCCTGTAGGACAAGGCTAAGCAGATACAGCGTTTTAACATAGCCGGCTGTCAGACGCCGCAGGTTGATCGCCATCAATTCGATGATTGCCTACCGCATCGGTTAGACTTGCCGACTTTCCTCGTATCAAGAAGCCCGTTCATGGCCCAGCCGTCCACTACCTACAAGTTTGAACTGAACCTCACCGACCTCGACCGCAGTGTCTACGAGAGCGTCAAGCAGACCATCGCCCGTCACCCTTCGGAAACCGAAGAGCGCATGACCGTGCGCCTGCTGGCCTACGCCCTCTGGTACAACGAGCAGTTGTCGTTTGGTCGCGGTCTGTCAGACGTGGACGAACCCGCGCTGTGGGAAAAGAGCCTGGACGACCGTGTTCTGCACTGGATCGAAGTCGGCCAGCCAGACGCCGACCGTCTGACCTGGTGCTCGCGTCGCACCGAGCGCACCAGCCTGCTGGCCTATGGCAGCCTGCGCGTCTGGGAAACCAAAGTGATCCCGGCGATCAAGAACCTGAAGAACGTCAACATCGCCGCCGTCCCGCAGGAAGTGCTGGAGACGCTGGCCAAGGACATGCCCCGCGTCATCAAGTGGGACGTGATGATCAGCGAAGGGACGATCTTCGTCACCGACGACCGTGGTCAGCACGAAGTCCAGTTGCAATGGCTGCAAGGTGAGCGCGGCTGATCCTGCGCCCTCAACTGATTAACCCCACGTATTAAAGAGAAGTCTCCGTCACCCCATGCGTATCGAACCTCGTCAACTGCCTGCCACTCTGCCCTTTCTCGGTGATATACCGCCACTGCTGACCCGCCTGTATGCGGCGCGGGGCGTGCAATCCGAGGCAGAACTGGACAAGAGCCTGGCGCGGTTGATCCCGTTTCAGCAGCTCAAGGGCATTGATGCGGCGGTGGACTTGCTGGTGACGGCGCTGGAGCAACGCCAGCGCATCCTCATCGTCGGCGACTTCGATGCGGACGGTGCGACGGCCAGCACGGTTGGCATGCTTGGCTTGCGTTTGCTCGGTGCCGCACATGTCGATTATCTGGTGCCGAACCGCTTTGAATATGGCTATGGCCTGACCCCGGAAATCGTCGAAGTTGCGATGACCCGCGAGCCGCATTTGCTGGTCACCGTGGACAACGGCATCTCCAGCGTCGAAGGCGTGGCCGCCGCCAAACGCCATGGCCTCAAAGTGCTGATCACCGACCACCACTTGCCCGGCGATGAACTGCCACTGGCCGATGCGCTGGTCAATCCGAATCAGCCCGGTTGCGAGTTTCCGAGCAAGGCACTGGCCGGTGTCGGGGTGATTTTTTATGTGTTGATGGCGTTGCGCGCGCGTTTGCGCAGCCTCGGCTGGTACGAGAACAAGCCGCAGCCGAACATCGGTGAACTGCTGGATCTGGTGGCGCTGGGCAGCGTTGCCGACGTGGTGCCGCTGGACGCCAACAACCGGATTCTGGTGCATCAGGGTCTTGAGCGAATTCGCGCCGGTCGCGCACGGCCGGGGATCAAAGCGATCCTTGAAGTGGCCAAGCGTGACGCTGCACGCATTACCTCCACGGATCTGGGTTTTATCGTCGGCCCGCGCCTGAATGCCGCCGGGCGTCTGGATGACATGAGTCTGGGCATCGAATGCCTGCTCACCGCCGACGCCAATCTGGCCCGGGAAATGGCCGCGCAACTCGACGGCATGAACCAGGACCGCAAATCCATCGAGCAGGGCATGCAGCGTGAAGCGCTGGCGCAGCTCAAGGAATTGCCGGTCGAGTCGATGCCGTTTGGTCTGTGCCTGTTCGATCCGGAGTGGCACCAGGGCGTGATCGGCATCCTCGCGTCACGCATGAAAGAGCGTTATTTCCGCCCGACCATTGCCTTCGCCGATGCGGGCGATGGTTTGCTCAAGGGCTCCGGCCGCTCTGTTCAGGGCTTCCATATTCGTGATGCCCTGAGTGTGGTCGCGGCGCAGCATCCGAACCTGATCGCCAAATACGGTGGCCACGCAATGGCGGCCGGACTGACCTTGCCGCAAGAGAATTTTCCGCTTTTCGCTGAAGCATTCGACGCCGAAGTGCGTAGGCAACTTCGCGAAGACGACCTGACCGGGCGCATGCTGACCGATGGCACGCTGGCGGTTGAAGAGTTCCACCTCGAACTGGCCCGCGCACTGCGCCACGCCGGGCCTTGGGGGCAGCACTTCCCGGAGCCGCTGTTTCATGGTGTGTTTCAGTTGGTCGAACAGCGGGTGGTCGGCGAGCGGCACCTCAAAGTGGTGCTGAAGAGCGAATGTGGCTCGGTGAAGCTGGACGGTATTGCGTTTGGTATTGACCGGGATATCTGGCCGAATCCGACAATCAAGTGGGTTGAACTGGCTTATAAGCTCGACGTTAATGAGTTTCGTGGGAATGAGACGGTTCAGTTGATGATTGCCCACATCGAACCGCGCTAAGCCCTTCGCGAGCAGGCTCGCTCCCACAGGTACGGTGTTGTCCTTGTGGGAGCGAGCCTGCTCGCGAAGGCGGACTTTCACACACAGAATCACTCTGAACCCTCCCTCATCCCCCGTTGTCGACTAGGCTCTAAGCACTGCTTGATTGGCCTTGTGACGTCTTGTCGAATTTTTTGCCCGCGGGGGCGGGTGCTGCACATTTTTCCTGTCACTCGTCGACTATTCAAACAGAACCCTGGAGCCTGCCCACTGATTTGAGAGGTGCCCCATGAGTCTGCTGCTTGAACCCTTCACCCTGCGCCAACTGACCCTGCCCAACCGCATCGCCGTGTCACCGATGTGCCAGTACTCCAGCGTCGATGGCCTGGCCAACGACTGGCACTTGGTGCACTTAGGCAGTCGTGCGGTGGGCGGCGCCGGTCTGGTCTTCACCGAAGCCACGGCGGTCACGGCCGACGGACGGATCACCGCCGAAGACCTTGGCCTGTGGAACGACGAACAGATCGAACCTCTACAGCGCATCACCCGATTCATTACGTCCCAAGGCGCGGTCGCCGGTATTCAACTGGCCCACGCCGGGCGCAAGGCCAGCACCCATCGGCCATGGATCGGCAAGCATGGCAGCGTTAAACCCGATGATGGCGGCTGGACCCCGGTCGGGCCGTCGCCGATTGCCTTCGACCCGCAACACACTCAACCGAAACAGCTCGACGAAGGGCAGATTGCTGACGTCATTCAGGCCTTTGTCGATGCCGCGAAACGCGCGTTGAAGGCCGGTTTCAGTGTGGTTGAGGTGCATGCGGCGCATGGTTATCTGTTGCATCAGTTTCTCTCGCCGTTGAGTAATCAACGCCGCGATCAGTACGGTGGTTCGTTTGAAAACCGCATTCGTCTGGTGCTGCAAGTCACTGAAGCGGTGAGGGCGGTCTGGCCTGAGGAGTTGCCGGTGTTTGTTCGCGTGTCGGCGACTGACTGGGTGGAAGACGGCTGGAATCCGGACGAAACCGTGGAGCTGGCGCGACGTCTGCACACTCTGGGCGCCGATCTTATCGACGTATCGTCGGGCGGGACGGCGGCCAACGCTGAAATCCCCGTCGGGCCGGGTTATCAGACGCGTTTCGCCGAACGCGTACGCAAAGAGTCAGGCATCGCCACCGGCACTGTGGGAATGATTACCGAGCCGGCGCAGGCCGAGCACATTCTGCGCACCTGTCAGGCCGACATTATCTTCCTTGCCCGCGAGCTGTTGCGTGATCCGTACTGGCCGCTGCATGCCGACGATGATCTGGGTGGACGCAAAGCGGTGTGGCCGGCGCAGTATCAGCGTGCGACTCATCGTGATCAGCCGATTCATGAGTCTGATTTGCGCGATTGAGTCGGTAGCGGTAAAGCAAAAAAGCCCCGGTCAGTGATGGCCGGGGCTTTGTTTTTTGTCTGCTGAATGTTGTATTGCCTGGGCCGACTTCGCGAGCAGGCTCGCTCCCACATTGAATCAATGCCGGTCATGACTTTTGTGATCGGCCGAGATCAACTGTGGGAGCGAGCCTGCTCGCGAAGAGGCCTGCCCAAACGCTAGAGAATCCTCAAGGGTACTTACGCTTGTCCGGCGCCGGCGGGAAGTACTGGTACAACCAGGTCTCGCTCAACGTGCGGTCATTGGTGCGAATAAACAACCGCAGCTCCACCGGCTCCACGCTGTCATTGGTCGGGTACCAATCGAACAGAATCCGGTAACCCTTGATGTCATCCAGCACCAGCACGCTGAAGTCCTGCACCTTACCGTTCGAGCACGTCACCACTGGCTCAATCCCGGTGCCCTGTGGCAATCGATCCAGCCCGCCGCCGGTGAAGTCCACGGCAAAACGACGTGCCCACACCGGCGGATAATGCTCGCCCGGGGCCCAGCCTTCGACGAAACCGCCCATGCCCGAACGGGTTGCCTGCACCCGCGCCAACGGCGTACTCACCGGCGGCAGTGCGCTCCAGTAAAGCTTGTAGCCGTAGTTCAGCGAATCGCCGGCAGCCACCGGTTTTTTCGGTGTCCAGAACGCCACGATGTTATCGAGGGTCTCGCCGGTGGTAGGAATTTCCAGCAGATCGATAGAGCCTTCGCCCCACGCGGTGGTCGGTTCTACCCATAGACTTGGGCGTTTGCTGTACCAGTCGACAGTGTCTTGGTAGTTGGCGAACTCGTGGTCGGTCTGCACCAGACCGAAACCTTTCGGATCGGTATCGGCAAACGCGTTGAACTGCAAGGTCGCCGGGTTGTTCAGTGGACGGCAGATCCACTCGCCGTTGCCGCGCCACATGGCCAGGCGATCCGAGTCGTGGATTTGCGGATGGATGGTGTCGCACATGCGGCGTTCGTGGTTGCCGCAGCTGAACATGCTGGTCATCGGCGAGATGCCCAGTTGCTCGATCGCGGTGCGCGCGTTGATGTGCGCATCGATCTCCATCACCACGCGCTCGGCCTGGCAATCGATGTCGAAGCGGTAAGCACCGGTCGCGCTCGGCGAGTCGAGCAGGGCATAGACCACAAAACGCGTGGCGTTCTTGTCCGGGGTCTCGAACCAGAACTTGGTGAAGTCAGGGAATTCTTCGCGTTTCTTCGCATAAGTGTCGATCGCCAGACCGCGAGCGGAGAGGCCATATTGGCCAGTCGCATCCACCGCACGGAAATAGCTGGCGCCGAGGAACGACACCACGTCATGGCGATCCAGTTCCGGTGCCTTGAACAGCTTGAAGCCGGCAAAACCCAGATCGCCCTTGAGTTGCTGGGTGTCGACCGAAGTGTTCTCGTAGTTGAACAGCGTCGGGCGGAAATGCACTTCGCGTGCAGTGCGGGTCTTCGGGTCGACGCTGTACATGCGCACCGGCTGGCGGAAACCCATGCCGACGTGGAAGAACTGCACGTCGAGCTGGCCTTTGTTTTCCTTCCATAACGAATGGTCGCCGTCGTAACGGATCGCATTGAAATTCTGCGGAGTCATGGTCGCCAGCGTCGGCGGCAGCACCTGTTTAGTGTCCTGATAGGCGCTGCCAGCGAGCTGCTTGGCCTGGCGCTTGAGCGCCTCGAAATCGAACGCCTGCGCCTCGCCATCAGCGGCGCCGCCACTGGCCGCCCACGCGCGGGTAGCCAGCAGGCCAGTGGCCGAAAGACCGGTGTAAGCCGCAATGGCCATGGACGCTTTGAGCAAATTCCTGCGGTGCATAAATACAACCTGTCGTGTGCAATCCCGCGCCGTTCCTGGCACGTGCTGGATCAGAAATAACGGTTCGGACATGCCTTCGGCCAAACGCAACGGACTATAAACAGATACCCGCTAGCTTAAACCGTTCGCTCGCAATGCAAAATTCGTTGATTCACTGCGCGAGTGTGTCAATGAAACAAGACATGTCGGTTAAAAGTCTTACGGGAATTTCTGATTTACACGGCATATCTGCTTTTCTCGACTAATTACTCTAAAAACCGCTTTTCAGCGCCGAATTAATTTCTATTCTATGGGCATGACCGGTGCGACCCATCTGACCGGTAGGGCACACGGCGCTGCTGTAAGGGGCAGGGCGATGTGGTGTTTAAGCAATTCTTTGCAGTATTAGAGAAGGACATCGTCCATGGCAAAAATCCAAGGCATCACCGACATGTTGGGCATCTTTCCTTGCCTGGGCAGCGGCCGCAGAAGGCGTCGGCTCAGCTCTGACGAACTGAAACTGGTGGAGCGCTATCGAGAGCTTTCGGAAAGTGACCGGATCGCGATGCGGTATCTGGTGGATGCGATGCGGAGTGTTTCGCGGTTTTAAGAGAAGATAAAAAGGGGCGGACTGAGAAGTCCGCCCCTTTTTTATGGAATCAGCTTTACGTTTCCAGTACGGGATATGGCCGCTGGCCTTGCATCAACTCCGGCACATCCCGCCATTTGACCCACGCCTGCTGTTGCCAGTGCAGCAGCGGCACGGTGACGCCCGCCCAATGCATCGAGCTCAGGCTCGGGTGGTTTTCCACAGGGCTTGATTGGGTTTCGCGCAGCATCGGGATGACTTCATGGCTCAACCATTGGCGCAGGTGACGGTTTTCCGGAACGAAGTGATGGACGAGCAGGGCGAACAGGCCGGACTCGCTGACCATCGCGCAATCGATGATTTCGCCGTCCCGACGCAGAAGGACATGGCGACGCTGGTCGGGATCGAGTTTCAGGGTGAGACGTTCGTTTAGCGGATAGCCCATCAAGCGACCGAGATCCTGAACACAGAACCAGGCTTCGTGGTCTTGCATGAAGGCGTGGAGGAAACGGTTGTGGCGGGTGAAGATGGTGGGGGTGAAGAAAGCAGAGGTTTCAGAAGGAATTTGTACGTGGTTAGGCATTTGTCGACTCCAATATCGAGAATAGAGCCGCCACTCAAATGAGCGCGGTTGCGCCATGTTGATTTTCTTCCGGCTTCGACACCGGGCCGCTGATTTCGCTGCCGAGAGAAAGCCTATCGGCTAGCAACCTACGACGCCAAGTCGGCTATATCGATACCTTCTGTAGGAAAGAGGATTTATCTCTGAGGGTCGTATCTGTAGGAAATGCCTGTTTTTGCACAGGTGCCAGCGAGCCCGCCCCTCACCAGTGTTTTTTCCGTTATTTGTTTGAATCTTGCGCATCGTTGCAGATGCCGGCCCGTCGTTTTAGGGCTCAAAGGATTGTGACGAATAAAGGAGAATTCAATGAAGGTGTCTCTCAAGCAGATCAACGGCCCTTGGGATCAGGGCTGGGTGCTGGACAAACACATGGTAAGTAGTACCTTTCTTGGCAACGATGATCGCGGACACCCATGCTTCGATAATCAGCGCACAGAGATTGGCGAGGCGACCTACCAGCTCAAATACCAGAAGGATTGGACTCAGGTCAGTCCACTTGCCCAGGCAGTAGCGACAAATGTGTTCCCAAAATTGAATCAGGTCGGGTTTGTAGTGCCTATGCCCGCTTCAAATATTCGTCAGCGACAACCGGTAACTGAAGTTGCCCTGGCGTTGGGACGAATTATCGGTCGGCCGGTTTTCACGGATTTGCTTCGAAAAGCGACCACGGGAAAGTCGCTCAAGGATTTACATTCCAAAGCCGACAAGGTTGCCGCGATTGGAGACAGTTTCACTGTCAATGATGAAATCACCACCGATGGATGCTGGAATGTTTTGGTTGTAGATGATTTGTTTGATAGCGGAGCGTCGATGGACGCGGCCTGCGCTGTTCTGCGTAAATATCCGAAAGTAGGGAAAATTTACGTCGCAGCGCTAACTTGGAAGTGAATTCAATGACCACTGTATTTATTGCTGGCTCTATCAACATCAAGAACCTTGATCCGAAGGTTAAAGAGCGCATCAATAATATCGTCGCGTCAGATTTTGAGGTGGTGGTTGGGGATGCAGGTGGCGCCGATACCTCCATTCAGGAGTACCTGCTTAGTCTCGAACGATCCAGAACCACGGTGTTCTGCAGCGGTTCGGCGCCGAGGAACAACCTTGGGCACTGGCCCGCCAGAACAGTCGACTCCAAGCATTCGAAAGGGTCGAGAGCCTTCTTCACCGAGAAGGACGTCGTCATGGCCGAAGCAGCCGACTACGGTTTGATGATCTGGGACGCAAAGAGCACCGGTACGCTCAGTAACGTCATTGAACTGTTGTCGAGAAAGAAGAAGTCGCTTGTTTTCGTCAACAAGGAAAAGGAATTCAAAGTGGTCGGAGACGTCAGTCAGCTCGAAGAATTGATTGCATTCATGTCCGATCACGCCAAGCAAAAAGCCAACGAAAAAATCAAACTGTTCGATCGTATTTCCTTGCTGAAGCACGATCAGGCAGAGCTTTCTTTTTGATGGTTTTTCTCCGCTTTCCTGAACCCCGGCACCTTGTCGGTGCCGAGGTCAAAAACTCTTAGCGACTCACCTTTCAGGCATCCCAGCCGGCGCCTTGCCATGGTCATACGGCTTGCCAATCCACATATAAACCAGGCCTGCTGGCGATGCTTTTAGTGCTTGAACATCACATGCCGAACCGTGGTGTAGTCCTCCAGCCCATACATGGACATGTCTTTCCCGTAGCCGGACAATTTCTGACCGCCATGGGGCATTTCGCTGACGAGCATGAAGTGCGTGTTCACCCACGTGCAGCCGTACTGCAAACGCGCCGACATGCGATGCGCGCGTCCTACATCCGCTGTCCACACCGAGGACGCGAGTCCGTAGTCCGAATCGTTGGCCCATTCCAGTGCCTGCGCTTCATCGGTGAATTTGGTCACGGAAACCACCGGCCCAAACACTTCGCGGCGGACGATCTCGTCGTCCTGCTGGGCATCGGCCAGCACGGTCGGCTCGAAGAAGAAACCATTGCCATCAACAGCCTTACCACCAGTGATCAAACGAATGTGCGACTGCGCCACAGCACGCTCGACAAACCCGGCAACGCGGTCGCGATGTTGCGCGGTGATCAACGGCCCCAGTTCAGTCGACGGATCATCCTGCAAGCCATACTTGATACTGCTGACCGCCGCGCCAAGCTTCTCGACAAACTTGTCGTAGATGCCTTGCTGCGCATAGATCCGGCACGCGGCAGTGCAATCCTGCCCGGCGTTGTAGAAACCGAAGGTACGAATGCCCTCAACCGCCGCATCGATATCCGCGTCGTCGAAGATGATTACCGGCGCCTTGCCGCCCAGTTCCATGTGCATGCGTTTGACGCTGTCGGCGGTGCTGGAAATGATGTTGGCGCCCGTGGCGATGGAGCCGGTCAGCGAAACCATGCGCACTTTCGGATGCGTGACCAACGGACTGCCGACGGTAGGACCGCGACCAAATACCAGATTGAGAACACCAGCCGGGAAGATTTCCGACGCCAGTTCGGCCAGACGCAACGCAGTCAGCGGCGTTTGTTCCGACGGCTTGAGCACCACGGTATTACCGGCAGCCAGCGCCGGGGCGATTTTCCAGGCGACCATCATCAGCGGGTAGTTCCATGGCGCGATGGAAGCGATCACGCCGACCGGGTCGCGACGGATCATTGAGGTGTGGCCGGGCAGGTATTCGCCAGCGGCCGAGCCGCTCATGCAACGGCTGGCGCCGGCGAAGAAGCGGAACACGTCGGCAATCGCCGGGATCTCGTCGTTGAGCGCGGCGCTGTAGGGTTTGCCGCAGTTGTCGGATTCCAGTTTGGCCAGTTCTTCGCTGTGGGCCTCGATGGCATCGGCGAGTTTGAGCAGCAGTAGCGAGCGGTCTTTCGGCGCGGTTTGCGACCACTCGGCGAAGGCGTTGTCGGCGGCGCGCACGGCGGCGTCGACCTGGGCTTCGCTGGCTTCGTTGATTTCTACCAGGACCTCGCCAAGCGACGGGTTGAGCACCGGTTGCGCCGGGCCTTCGCCGTTGACCAGTTGGCCGTTGATCAAGAGTTTGGTTTGCATGGGTTTGTCCTCACTAACACTTTTATTGTTCTGGCCGAATCGAGAACCCTGTGGGAGCGAGCCTGCTCGCGAAAGCGGTGTATCAGTCGACATCGATGTTGGATGTGACGGCCTCTTCGCGAGCAGGCTCGCTCCCACAGGGGATTTTTGGTGTTTGTTAGATATTTATTTACCGCCGCTACCGGCGACGCTCTCGCCACCGCGCGTCAGGTAATACGCGCCGAGGATCGGCAGCATCGTCACCATCATCACCAGCATCGCGACGACGTTGGTCACCGGCACATCCCGTGGCCGGCTCAGTTGATTGAGCAGCCACAACGGCAACGTGCGCTCATGCCCGGCGGTAAACGTGGAGACGATGATTTCGTCGAACGACAGCGCAAACGCCAGCATGCCGCCAGCGAGCAATGCCGAGCCAAGGTTCGGCAGGATGATGTAGCGAAAGGTCTGCCAACCATCGGCGCCGAGGTCCATCGAAGCCTCGATCAAGCTGTGCGAAGTGCGGCGCAGGCGGGCGATGACGTTGTTGTAGACGATCACCACGCAGAAGGTCGCGTGGCCGACGATGATGGTGAACATCCCCGGCTCGATTCCCAGTGTCTTGAACGTCGCCAGCAGCGCGATCCCGGTGATGATCCCCGGCAACGCAATCGGCAAGATCAGCATCAGCGAAATGCCTTGTTTGCCGAAGAAATCGCGGCGGTACAACGCTGCTGAAGCCAAGGTGCCGAGCACCATCGCAATCAACGTGGCAATGGCGGCGATTTGTAGCGACAGCTTGATCGACTCCAGAACATCCGGCCGCGAAAACGCCACGCTGAACCAGTGCAACGTGAAGCCCTTCGGCGGAAAACTGAACGCGGCTTCCTCAGTGTTGAAGGCGTAAAGGAAGATGATCAGGATCGGGAAGTGTAGAAACACCAACCCGCCCCAGGCCGCGATCTTTAAGCCTAATGATGCTTTCTCAGAGTGCATCGAAAGCCCCCAGTCGTTTGACGATGGACAGGTAAACCGCGATCAACACTATCGGCACCAACGTAAACGCCGCCGCCATCGGCATATTGCCGATCGCACCTTGCTGTGCGTAGACCATGCTGCCGACAAAGTAGCCCGGCGGCCCGACCAGTTGCGGCACGATGAAGTCGCCCAAGGTCAGCGAAAACGTGAAGATCGAACCGGCGGCAATGCCCGGAATCGACAGCGGCAAAATCACCTGCATAAAAGTCTGACGCGGCTTCGCACCAAGGTCAGCGGATGCCTGCAACAGCGACGGCGGCAGACGTTCCAGCGACGCCTGAATCGGCAGGATCATGAACGGTAACCAGATATAAACGAACACCATGAACCGCCCCAGATGCGAGGTCGACAAGGTGCTGCCACCGACGCCGGGAATCCCCAGAATGAACTGCAACACCGGTTCCAATCCCAGGTGCTGCACGAACCACTGCGCCACGCCGCCCTTGGCCAGCAGCAACGTCCACGCATAGGCCTTGACGATGTAACTGGCCCACATCGGCATCATCACCGCGATGTAAAAAAACGCCTTGGTTTTGCCGGTGGTGTAGCGCGCCATGTAGTAGGCAATCGGGAACGCGACGATGGCGCTGGCAATCGACACAACGATGGCCATGCTCAGTGTGCGCAGGATGATGTCGAAGTTCGACGGCTGAAACAGCGCGGCAAAATTCGCCAGGGTCAGGTCAGGCGTGACCGCCATGGTGAAGTCGTCAAAGGTGTAGAAACCCTGCCACAACAGCACCAGCAGCGAGCCGAGATAAATCGCGCCAAACCACAGCAGTGGTGGAACCAGCAGCATCGACAGATACAGGTTCGGCTTGCGGTAGAGCAGGTTGGAAAACCGGCGCAATGGCGGCGATGCAGTCATCGCTAGTGTGCTCATGTCACACCCCGCTCGCCACGGTGTCGTGCAACGGAATCATCGCTTCCCGCGCCCAACGCGCGCTCAGGCGCTGGCCGGTCTGGTGTTGTGCGCTGCTGTCGATCCACTGATTGTTGGCGTGGCTGATGCTCAGGGTCTGGCCGTTTTCCAGCTTCAATTCATAGCGCGTGGCGCTGCCCTGATATTGGATGTCATGGAGCAGGCCGCTGACTTCGATTTCGTGACTGGCGAGCGGGCCTTCGGCAAACCGCACGTGTTCCGGTCGGATCGAAAACGGCTGCGGATGGCCGCTGATTTCCCGGGCCAGATCGCCGCGAATCACGTTCGAGGTGCCGACGAATTCAGCGACAAACGTGGTGGTCGGTTTCATGTACAGATTGCGTGGCGTGTCGACTTGTTCGATGCGGCCCTTGTTGAATACGGCGACGCGATCGGACATCGACAGCGCTTCGGTTTGATCGTGGGTGACGAAGATGAAAGTGATGCCGAGCTGGCGTTGCAACTTCTTCAATTCACTTTGCATTTGCTCGCGAAGTTTCAGATCGAGCGCACCCAAAGGCTCATCGAGCAACAGCACGCGCGGACGATTGACCAAGGCGCGGGCGAGGGCGACACGCTGGCGCTGACCACCGGACAACTGCACCGGTTTACGTGCGCCGTAACCGCCGAGGGCGACCATGTCCAAGGCTTCTTCGGCGCGCTTGTGACGTTCGGTTTTGCCGACGCCTTTGACCTTCAAACCGTAGGCGACGTTGTCGAGGACGTTCATGTGCGGGAACAGTGCGTAATCCTGAAACACCGTGTTGACGTCACGTTGATACGGCGGCAAACCGGCCGCTTCGGCGCCGTGGATACGGATCGAGCCGGCGCTCGGTTGTTCGAACCCGGCGATCAGGCGCAGGCAGGTGGTTTTGCCCGAGCCGGATGGGCCGAGCATGGAAAAGAACTCGCCGTCCTCGATATCGATGGAAACCCGGTCAACGGCCTTCACTTCGCCGAACTGCCGGGAAACGTTGGTGAACTGGACTGCAAGCGTCATGGTGCGGTGCTCCAAAAAGGCGAAGGCCGTCGCAGCGGCCCTGCCTGGACTTCTGAAAAATCTGAAACGTTTTACGGTTTGCTTAGCTCACACATTCGGCGGACGAGATGCGATCCGCTTTTAGCTCCCTCTCCCTCCGGGAGAGGGCGGGGGGTGAGGGTGGCTTTATTGGCCGTAGCTCTGAAATCAAGGGCAAGATCAAAAGCTACCCCCTCACCCCAGCCCTCTCCCCCAGGGGGGCGAGGGGGAAAGGGAGCTAGACCGAGGTGCTCCCGGGCTTAGCGGCCACCCATGATCGCAATGTAGTCCTGAGTCCAGCGGCTGTACGGCACAAACTTGCCGCCTTCAGCCTGCGGGGTTTTCCAGAAGGCGATCTTGTCGAACTGATCGAAGCCATTGGTCTTGCAACCTTCAGCGCCAAGCAACTCACTCTCCTTGCACGCCGCAGGAACGGCCGGCAATGAACCAAACCAAGCCGCCACATCACCCTGGACTTTCGGTTTCAACGACCAGTCCATCCACTTGTATGCGCAGTTCGGGTGCTTGGCCTCGGCGTGCAACATGGTGGTATCAGCCCAACCCGTGGCGCCTTCTTTCGGAATGGTCGACGCGATCGGCTGCTTCTCGTTCATCAAACCGTTGACCTGATACGGCCATGCGCTCGACGCCACCACGCCTTCGTTTTTGAAGTCGCTCATCTGCACCGTGGTGTCGTGCCAGTAGCGGTGGATCAGCGGCTGCTGCGCGCGCAGCAGGTCGAGCACGGCTTTGTACTGATCTTCGGTGAGTTGGTACGGATCCTTGATGCCCAGTTCAGGCTTTGTCGATTTCAGATACAGCGCCGCATCGGCGATGTAGATCGGGCCGTCATACGCTTGCACGCGGCCCTTGTTCGGCTTGCCGTCGGGCAGATCCTGCGCGGCGAACACCACGCTCCAACTGGTCGGTGCGGTCTTGAATACGTTGGTGTTGTACATCAGCACGTTCGGGCCCCACTGGTACGGGGTGCCGTAAGTCTGCTGGTTGACCACGTACCACGGCGCATCTTTGAGGCGCGGGTCGAGGGTGTTCCAGTTCGGGATCAGCGCGGTGTTGATCGGTTGCACACGCTTGCCGACGATCAACCGCAGCGACGCATCGCCCGACGCGGTGACCAGGTCATAACCGCCCTTGGCCATCAGGCTGACCATTTCGTCGGAGGTTGCAGCGGTCTTCACATTGACCTTGCAGCCGGTTTCTTTTTCGAAACCGGTGACCCAGTCGTAAGCCTTGTCGCTCTCGCCACGTTCGATGTAACCCGGCCACGCAACGATATCCAGCTGACCTTCGCCAGCGCCGACAGCCTTAAGCGGCTCGGCAGCTTGCAGGCTGGCGCTGGCCAGCAGGGCCGTGGTGATTGCACTGAGCAATGCGGTCTTGTGCATGAACATGGTTGAACCCTCTTCTTTAAATTATGGTCGGGGCAGTTGTGAACGCGGTGAAGCATGCCGTTGACGGCTTGTTATTAGCGTAGTCAGAGATGCTGGCCGTGGCGGGCCATGATGTGCCGCACCACGCTGTAGTCCTGCAGCGAATCACTGGATAAGTCTTTGCCGTAACCCGAACGTTTCAGACCGCCGTGGGGCATTTCGCTGACCAGCATGAAATGACTGTTGATCCACGTGCAGCCGTACTGCAAGCGCGCGGCGACTTGCATCGCCTTGTCCAGGTTCTGTGTCCAAACAGATGAGGCGAGGCCATATTCGGAGTCGTTGGCCCAGTCGACGGCTTGCGCGAGTTCGTCAAAACGGGTCACGGTGACCACCGGGCCGAACACTTCGCGCTGAACGATTTCGTCGCTCTGTTTGCAACCGGCGAGCAACGTCGGTTGATAGTAGAAACCGGCGCCGGAATGCACCGCCGCACCGGTCACGCGTTCAATGTGCGGCTGACCGAGGGCGCGCTCGACGAAACTGGCGACGCGGTCGCGCTGGCGGGTGCTGATCAGCGGGCCGATCTCGTTGTCAGCGTCGCGTTTGCCGGCGAAGCGCAGGCTGCTGACGGCGGCGCCGAGTTCGGCGACCAGCTTGTCGTGAATCCCGGCCTGCGCGTAGATCCGGCACGCGGCGGTGCAGTCCTGCCCAGCGTTGTAGTAACCGTAAGTGCGCACGCCCTCGACCACAGCCTGGATGTCGGCGTCATTGCAGACGATCACCGGGGCTTTGCCACCGAGTTCGAGGTGCGTGCGTTTCAGGGTTTTCGCCGCGGCTTGCAGGATTTTCTGGCCGGTGACGATATCGCCGGTCAGCGAGACCATGCGCACTTTCCCGTGGCCGACCAAATGACTGCCAACGCCTTCGCCGCCACCGCAGATGATGTTGATCACCCCGCGCGGGAGGATTTCGGCCAGCGCTGGCGCCAGGGCGAGGATCGACAGAGGTGTGTGTTCGGACGGTTTGAACACCAGCGTGTTGCCGGCGGCGAGGGCCGGGGCGATTTTCCACGCGGCCATCATGATTGGGTAATTCCACGGTGCGATCGAGGCGACCACGCCAATCGGATCGCGACGGACCATGCTGGTGTAGCCCGGCAGGTATTCGCCGCTGAGCTGACCGGTCTGGCAACGCACGGCGCCGGCGAAGAAACGGAACACATCGACAGTCGCCGTCAGATCGTCCTGACGCGCCAGGTGCAAAGGCTTGCCGCAGTTCAGCGATTCGAGGCGGGCGAGGTGGTCGGCGTGTTTTTCGACGGCGTTGGCGATGTCGAGCAGCAGGTTCGAACGTTGCTGCGGCGTGGTGCGGGACCACTCGGCAAAGGCTCGGTGGGCAGCGAGGATGGCGGCTTCGACTTGCTCGGTGCTCGCCTCGGCGATGTGCGTAAGAATTTCACCGGTCGCCGAGTTGAGAATCGGCTCGACAAAACCTTCCCCAGCGACCAGTTCGCCATCGATCAACAACGCGGTACACATCGGGGTCTGCGCGCCAGCCATTTTCCGCGATCTCTTTTCTTGTGTGGCCATTGTTGCTCCCTGATATCGGGAGCCGACCGTCTTATAGATGCAGCAAGACTAGTGCGCGGCTCCGAGGTCGACAAATTCTAAATACTGAAGGCAGCATTCGATTAAATAGATGGCTTGCGCCCGCCGTGAGGTTGTTCGCGGGCCACGGTCAGGAAGGGGTCGACCAATGCGGGGCGCGCGGTGCCGCGGCGCCAGGCCAGGCCAACGTCGAGAGTCTGGTTGAGGTCGGCGATGGGCCGCGCTTCGATGATGTCGCCTTCCAGTGACCAGGGGCGATAAGTCATGTCCGGCTGAATCGACACGCCCAAACCGGCGGCGACCAGACTTCGCACGGCCTCGGTGGATGCGGTTCTCAGGGTTATTTTTGGTTGCAGCCCGGCGCCGCGCCACAATCGCTGGGCGTTGCGATCCATCTCATCGACATTTAGCTGAATCAAAGGCTCGCGGGCGACGTCAGCGAGGTTGATGCTGTCGTGTTCCAGCAGTGGATGCTGGGCCGGAAGCCACAAACGGTGCGGTGAATGGGTCAGTACTTCAGTCTGCAAGGCGTGGCGATCTTCGAGGTTGGAGAGGATCAACACGCCGACATCGATCTCGCCACTGACCAGCAAATGCTCGATGTAAGGGCGCTCGTCTTCCATCACGCGGATTTCGACGTTGGGGTAGGCACGTTGAAACCGGGTAAGCAAATCTGCCAGGTAATAACCGGCGACCAGACTGGTCACGCCGACGATCAACTGCCCGGCGACCTGATCGGTGCTCTGTTGCAGGCTGCGCTTGGCGTTGTCCACGGTCGCCAGAATCAGGTGCGCTTGGCGTAGGAATTGATGACCTTGGTGTGTCAGCGTCATGCCCTTGGCGTGGCGGCTGAACAGGCTGACGCCGATTTCCTCCTCCAGTTGCTGGATCGCCAGGGTCAGGGTCGATTGGGAAATGAATGCAGTTTGCGCGGCGGCGGAGATTGAACCGGTCTCGGCCACGGCGATGAAGTGACGGATCTGACGCAGGGTCATCATGAGAAGGGTACCCAGTGGGCGGTTTTTATAGATTGGCCTGAGTGTATATCTATTTTCACGAAGGGCCGCTGCGGGGCAAGCAACATCTGGAAGCACACTCGCAGGTCGGACAGGGGCACTTTCGAACTAGGCTGAGGGCCATATAGATCCGGATAACCCCTGTTTGGAGGCGGAACATGAACACCCGTGGATTGCTCGATCAACTGCTCAAGTCCGGCCAGGATCTGTTGCAGAACAAGGCTGGCGGAACGCAGAACAGACCGGCTGCCGGTGGCTTGGGCGGTTTGCTTGGCGGCGCCTCTAGCTCCGGTGGCCTCGGCAGTCTGCTGTCAGGTGCAGGTGGCGGTGCATTGGCGGCTGGCGCGATGGGCCTGTTGCTCGGTAACAAGAAAGTGCGCAAGGTCGGCGGCAAAGTTGCGATCTACGGCGGGCTCGCAGCGCTTGGCGTACTGGCCTACAAAGCCTACGGCAACTACAACGCCCAGAAAGGCATCGCACCGCAAACCGAACCGCAAACCCTCGACCGCTTGCCACCGGCGCAAGCCGAGCAACACAGTCAGGCCATTCTCAAAGCCTTGGTCGCTGCCGCCAAAGCTGACGGCCATATCGATGATCGCGAGCGCCAACTGATCGAAGGCGAATTCACCAAGCTCGACAACGATCAGGAGCTACAGCACTGGCTGCACGCCGAACTCAACAAACCCCTCGACCCGACCGATGTCGCCCGCGCCGCGAGTACGCCGGAGATGGCAGCGGAGATGTACATCGCCAGTGTGATGTTGGTGGACGAGGAAAACTTTATGGAGAAGTCATATCTGGATGAACTGGCGCGCCAGTTGAAGCTGGAGCCGGGTTTGAAGGTGGAGCTGGAAAAGCAGGTGCGGCTGGCCTCTGTGTAAAGACGGCGTGCTTCAATAATCGCAAATCCCCTGTGGGAGCGAGCCTGCTCGCGAAAACGCCGGGTCAGACGACATCGATGTTGACTGTTCCGGCCTCTTCGCGAGCAGGCTCGCTCCCACAGGTTATTCGGGCGGGCACGGAGCCTGCTCGCGATGAAGTTTTCAGCCTCACTACACAAACCATGGCCGATCCATCGCCCCTTTTTGCGATTACCCCACTGCCACGCCCACCCGCAATTGTCGGATAGTCCCACCCCAGAGCCCTCCCGCCGACCAACGCGTACAGGCCCGAGGGTCAAAAGCGTCTTATAAATGAAACACCGCCCTCGGCTATACTCCCCGCATTTCGATCAGGCACGAGGAATCACTGTGAAGAACTGGACGTTGCGCCAACGCATTTTGGCGAGCTTTGCGGTGATTATCGCCATTATGTTGCTGATGGTCGTCGTCTCTTATTCGCGACTGTTGAAGATTGAAACCAGTGAAAACAGCGTGCGCGATGACGCGATTCCCGGCGTCTACTACAGCTCGATGATCCGTGGCGCCTGGGTCGACAGCTATCTGCAGACCCAAGAATTGCTCGGGCTCAAGGAAGGCGAGGGGATTTCCAGCGAGGACGCAGCGGACTACAAGGCGTTCGAGGCGCGTTTGCAGGAGCAGATGGCCAACTATCGCAAGACCATGGCCACCGACGAGGACCGGACCGAGTTCGCGGCGTTCGAGAAGTACCACGACGCCTACATCCAGATTCAGGATGCCGTGCTGGACCTGCACAAGCGCAACCTGGAAGCGGACGCGGTCAGGATGTTCCACGACAAGCTCACACCCGCCTGGTATTCCGGGCGCATGAAGCTCAACGACATCATTGGCGAAAACAAGAAAGTCGCCGATCAGGCCATGAACAATATCGATGATGCCGTGGCCGCAGCCAAAGTCAGCATGTTCATTTCCCTGTTGGTCGCGGTCCTGGCCGCCGGCCTGTGTGGTCTGTTGTTGATGCGCGCAATCATGGCGCCGATGAACCGCATCGTGCAGATCCTCGAAACCATGCGCACTGGCGACCTCAGTTCGCGCCTGAACCTTGAGCGCAAGGACGAATTCGGCGCCGTCGAAACCGGCTTCAACGACATGATGACCGAGCTGACTGCGTTGGTGTCGCAGGCACAGCGCTCGTCGGTGCAGGTGACCACCTCGGTGACCGAGATCGCCGCGACCTCCAAGCAACAGCAAGCCACCGCCACCGAAACCGCAGCGACCACCACCGAAATCGGCGCGACCTCCCGCGAGATTGCCGCCACGTCGCGCGATCTGGTGCGAACAATGACTGAAGTCTCCACCGCCGCCGATCAGGCTTCGGTGCTCGCCGGCTCGGGCCAGCAAGGCTTGGCGCGCATGGAAGACACCATGCATTCGGTGATGGGCGCGGCCGATCTGGTCAACGCCAAACTGGCGATCCTCAATGAGAAGGCCGGCAACATCAACCAGGTGGTGGTGACCATCGTCAAGGTTGCCGACCAGACCAACCTGTTGTCGCTCAACGCGGCGATTGAAGCCGAGAAGGCCGGTGAATACGGTCGCGGTTTTGCTGTGGTCGCCACCGAAGTGCGACGTCTGGCGGATCAGACCGCTGTCGCCACTTACGACATCGAGCAGATGGTGCGCGAAATCCAGTCGGCGGTGTCTGCCGGGGTGATGGGTATGGACAAGTTCTCCGAAGAGGTGCGCCGTGGCATGTCCGAAGTGCAGCAAGTCGGCGAACAGCTGTCGCAGATCATCCATCAAGTGCAGGCACTGGCGCCGCGGGTGTTGATGGTCAACGAGGGCATGCAGGCTCAGGCCACCGGCGCCGAGCAGATCAACCATGCGCTGGTGCAGTTGGGTGACGCCAGCAGCCAGACCGTCGAGTCGCTGCGTCAGGCCAGTTTCGCCATCGACGAACTGAGCCAGGTGGCCGTCGGGCTGCGCAGCGGCGTTTCGCGATTCAAAGTCTGATGAGCGACATCATCGCCAAACGCAGCGCCGCGCAGGTGGCGAAGCCGGCGTTGTTCCTGCTGTTTCGCATCGGCAGCGAGCGTTACGCCCTGCGCGCCACCGAAGTGGCGGAGGTGCTGCCGCGTCTGCCGTTGAAGCCGATCGCGCGGGCGCCACAGTGGGTGGCCGGCGTGTTCGCCTATCGCGGCGCGGTAGTTCCGGTAATTGACCTCAGCGCATTGACCTTCGGCCATCCCGCCGAAGCGCGCACCAGTACGCGGCTGGTGCTGGTGAATTACCAGCCTGATGAGTCGCAACCGGCGCAATGGCTCGGACTGATTCTGGAACAGGCCACCGACACCCTGCGCTGCCATCCTCATGAGTTTGCGCCCTACGGCCTCGACAACCGCGAGGCGCCCTACCTCGGCCCGGTTCGCGAAGATGCTCAGGGGTTGGTGCAGTGGGTACGGGTCAATGACCTGCTTGATGATGCCGTGCGCCGTTTGCTGTTCCCCGATCCGCCGCTCAATCCGGCGCAGCTTGAGGCGCAGGCATGAATAGCGATCAGCGCTTTTTCGACTTTCTCAAGGAACGCATCGGTCTCGATGTCACCTCGGTCGGCCCGGCGATCATCGAGCGCGCCGTGCGTCAGCGCACGACGCTCTCGCAAGCGGCGCATGCCGATGAGTATTGGCTGTTGCTGCAAGGCTCGCGGGAAGAACAGCAAGCGCTGATCGAGGCGGTGATCGTCCCGGAAACCTGGTTTTTCCGCTATCCGGAATCCTTCGCGACGCTGGGCAAACTGGCGCGTAAACGCCTTGGCGAACTGAACAATATGCGTGCGCTGCGCATCCTCAGTTTGCCGTGTTCCACGGGCGAAGAACCCTATTCGATTGCCATGGCCTTGCTCGATGCCGGGCTCAAGCCGCATCAGTTCAAGGTCGACGGCATGGATGTCAGCCCGCTGTCGGTGGACAAGGCTCGACGTGCGTTGTACGGCAAGAATTCGTTTCGCGGCCAGGATCTGGACTATCGCGAGCGGCATTTCACGCCTGAGCAGGACGGTCATCGGGTCAACGAGAATGTGCGTGAGCAAGTGCGTCTGCAGGTCGGCAATGTGCTCGATCCAACGCTGTTGGCCAGTGAGCCGGCGTTCGATTTCGTGTTCTGCCGCAATCTCTTGATCTACTTCGATCAGCCGACCCAGAAGCAGGTGTTCGAAGTGCTCAAACGCCTGACTCATGTCGATGGCGTGCTGTTTATCGGTCCGGCCGAGGGCAGTCTGCTCGGGCGTTTGGGCATGCGTTCGATCGGCATCCCGCAATCCTTTGCCTTCAGCCGCCACAGCGACCCGCACCCCGAGCCGTTGCCGACGCCTAAACCCGTCACATTGCCTGTCAGCCTACCGCCGCGCGCCGCACCGCCAGCGGTGGTGCGCCAGCGACCGTTTGCCTCCGTGACGCCTTTGCCTGTTTCCGGCAAAGCGAGCAACCCGGACGCAGCGACCTTGCTGGCCAATATCGCCGCGCTGGCCAACGAAGGCAAAAGCGCCGAAGCCCGGGCTGCCTGCGAACAGTATCTGCGCAGTCATGAACCGGTGGCTCAGGTGTTTTACTGGCTCGGCTTGCTCAGCGATGTCGCTGGCCTGACGCTGGAAGCCCAAGGTTTCTACCGCAAGGCGCTGTATCTCGAACCGCAACATCCCGAAGCGTTGATGCACCTGGCCGCGTTGCTGCAGGCTCAGGGCGACAGCGTCGGTGCCAGACGATTGCAGGAGCGCGCCGCCCGCAGTGGCCGCACCGCTGACAGTGAGCGTAACCGATGATCCCGTCCGACACCTTGAACGTCACCCACGAAGACGCCCGGGCCATCGATGACTGCTGGAATCGCATCGGCATCCATGGCGACAAGTCCTGTCCGCTGCTGGACGAGCACATTCATTGCCGCAACTGCTCGGTGTATTCCGCCGCTGCCACGCGTCTGCTCGATCGATATGCGTTGCAGCAGGACGAGCGCGATCCGGTGGCCACGGCCGTTGAAACGGACGTGAAAACCCGTTCGCTGTTGATGTTCCGTCTCGGCGAAGAATGGCTGGGGCTGGCGACACGCAGCCTCGTTGAAGTCGCGCCGCTGCAGGCGATTCACTCGTTGCCGCACCAGCGCTCGCGAGCCTTGCTTGGCGTGGCGAATGTGCGCGGCGCGCTGGTGGCGTGTCTGTCACTGGTCGAACTGCTCGATCTGGATGGCAGCGTTACACCGACCACCAGCGGGCGAATCATGCCGCGTATGTTGATCATCGCCGCCCATGGCGGGCCAGTCGTGGTGCCGGTGGATGAGGTCGACGGTATTCATGCCATCGACGAGCGCATTCTCGACGCCGCATCGCAGTCCGGCGCGCAAGCCAGCGCGAAATACACCCGTGGCGTTCTGCAATATCGCGGTCGCAGCCTGCGTTGGCTGGATGAAGAACAGCTGTTGTCCGCCGTGACCCGGAGCCTCACATGACCCCCGAGCAAATGCGCGACGCCTCCTTGCTGGAGCTGTTCAGCCTCGAAGCCGAAGCCCAGACCCAGGTGCTCAGCGCCGGGCTGCTGGCGCTGGAGCGTAATCCGACCCAGGCCGATCAACTGGAATCGTGCATGCGTGCGGCGCACTCGCTCAAAGGTGCGGCGCGAATCGTCGGCATCGACAGCGGCGTCAGCGTTGCTCATGTGATGGAAGATTGCCTGGTCAGCGCGCAGGAAGGGCGTTTGCTGCTGCGTCCCGAACATATCGATGCGTTGCTGCAGGGCACCGATTTGCTGATGCGCGTTGCTACCCCGACGAATGCGCCGCAGCCGAGTGATATCGAAGCTTACGTGGCGTTGATGGCCGGTTTGCTCGATCCAGCGACGCCGCCAGCAGCACTTGCTGTGTCGCCGATGGCCGAGTTGCAACTTGACGCGCCGTCTGTGTTTGAACCCGCGCCAGCGCCTATCATCGAAGCCCCGGTCGAACCCTCCGAACCGGCACCCCGCAAAAACAAACGCACCACCGAAGGTGGCGAACGCGTCTTGCGTGTCACCGCCGAGCGTCTGAACAGCCTGCTCGATCTGTCGAGCAAATCGCTGGTGGAAACCCAGCGCCTCAAGCCGCATCTGGCGACCATGCAACGCCTCAAACGCATGCAGAACAACGGCCTTCGCGCGTTGGAAAACCTCAACGTGCACCTCAAGGAACACGCGCTGAGTCTGGAGGCGCTGGAAGCCTTGGAAGACGCGCGGCGTTTGCTCGCCGAATCCCAGCAACTGCTGAGCGAGAAAAACGCCGAACTCGACGAATTCGCCTGGCAGGCCAGTCAACGTGCGCAGGTGCTCTACGACACCGCGTTGGCCTGCCGCATGCGGCCCTTCGCCGATGTGCTGACCGGTCAAGTGCGCATGGTGCGGGATCTGGGTCGCAGTCTTGGCAAACAGGTACGCCTGGAGATCGAAGGCGAGAAAACCCAGGTCGACCGCGACGTGCTGGAGAAACTCGAAGCACCGCTGACGCATTTGCTGCGCAACGCTGTCGATCACGGCATCGAAACCCCTGAGCAGCGTCTGCTTAAAGGCAAATCAGAAGAGGGCCTGATCCGCCTGCGCGCCTCGCATCAGGCTGGTCTGCTGGTGCTGGAACTGAGCGATGACGGCAACGGTGTCGATCTGGAAAAAGTCCGCCGCAGCATCGTCGAACGGCAGTTATCCCCAGCTGAAACCGCCGCGCAGTTGAGCGAAGAAGAACTGCTGACCTTCCTGTTCCTGCCCGGCTTCAGCCTGCGCGACACGGTCACTGAAGTGTCCGGGCGCGGCGTCGGCCTCGATGCCGTTCAGCATATGGTTCGTCAGTTGCGCGGTGCGGTGGTGTTGGAGCAGGCGGCGGGCGAGGGCAGTCGCTTTCATCTGGAAGTGCCGCTCACCTTGTCGGTGGTGCGCAGCCTGGTCGTCGAAGTCGGCGAAGAGGCGTATGCCTTCCCACTGGCGCACATCGAGCGCATGTGTGATCTGGCCCCGGAAGACATCGTGCAGGTCGAAGGCCGTCAGCATTTCTGGCACGAAGGCCAGCACGTCGGGCTGGTCGCGGCCAGCCAGTTGCTCAATCGTCCGGCCAGTCAGAACAGCGGCGAAACCCTTAAAGTCGTGGTGATTCGCGAGCGCGATGCAGTTTACGGCGTTGCCGTCGAACGCTTCATCGGCGAGCGCACCCTGGTGGTCTTGCCACTCGATGAGCGTCTGGGCAAAGTGCAGGACATCTCCGCGGGGGCGTTGCTCGACGACGGCTCGGTGGTGCTGATCGTCGATGTCGAAGACATGCTGCGTTCGGTGGACAAACTGCTCAATACCGGGCGCCTTGAGCGCATCGCCCGCCACGGCAATCAGGCTGCTGAGGCCGCGCGTAAACGGGTGCTGGTGGTCGACGATTCGCTGACCGTGCGCGAGTTGCAACGCAAACTGCTGCTCAATCGCGGCTACGACGTCGCGGTGGCGGTGGACGGTATGGACGGGTGGAACGCGCTGCGTTCAGAGGACTTCGATTTGCTGATCACCGACATCGATATGCCGCGCATGGACGGCATCGAGCTGGTCACATTGCTGCGTCGCGACAACCGTCTGCAATCGCTGCCGGTGATGGTCGTGTCGTACAAGGATCGCGAAGAGGATCGCCGCCGTGGACTCGATGCCGGGGCGGACTATTATTTAGCCAAAGCCAGTTTTCATGACGACGCCCTGCTCGACGCAGTGGTCGAGCTCATCGGAGGAGCGCGCGCATGAAGATCGCAATCGTCAACGATATGCCCATGGCGGTCGAGGCGTTGCGCCGAGCGCTGGCCTTCGAGCCGGCGCATCAAGTGCTCTGGGTCGCCAGAAATGGCGCCGAGGCAGTGCAACTGTGCGCTGAAAACACCCCGGATCTGATTCTGATGGACCTGATCATGCCGGTGATGGACGGTGTCGAAGCCACTCGCCGGATCATGGCCGAAAGCCCGTGCGCCATCGTTATCGTGACCGTTGACCGTCAACAGAACGTGCACCGTGTCTTCGAAGCCATGGGTCACGGCGCGCTGGACGTGGTCGATACTCCGGCCCTCGGCGTCGGTGATGCTCGGGAAGCAGCAGCGCCTTTGTTGCGCAAAATTCTCAATATTGGCTGGCTGATCGGCGATAAGCCGCAACGTTCGCGGCCGGCGCCGACGGCTCAGCGCGGCTCTGCCTCATGTAAGCGGCTGGTGGCGATCGGCTCATCGGCAGGTGGGCCAGCGGCGCTGGAGGTGTTGCTCAAGGGCTTGCCGAAGGATTTCTCGGCGGCGATTGTGCTGGTGCAGCACGTCGATCAGGTATTCGCCGCCGGCATGGCCGAATGGCTGGCCAGCGCCAGCGGCCTCGATGTCAGGCTCGCCCGCGAAGGCGAACCGCCACAGGCCGGCGCGGTGCTGCTGGCCGGCACCAATCACCATATTCGCTTGTTAAAAAACGGCACGCTGGCCTACACCGCCGAGCCGGTCAACGAGATCTACCGTCCCTCGATCGACGTGTTTTTCGAGAGTGTTGCCAGCTATTGGAATGGCGACGCGATCGGGGTTTTATTGACCGGGATGGGACGTGACGGCGCGCAAGGGCTTAAGCTCATGCGCCAACAGGGTTATCTGACCATCGCGCAGGATCAGCAAAGCAGTGCGGTGTATGGCATGCCCAAGGCCGCTGCGGCCATTGATGCCGCCGTAGAAATACGTCCACTGGAAAGAATAGCGCCACGATTGCAGGAGATTTTCCCCAAATGATCAGGTCAATCCGCAATCCTGGCCCCCGCAGTACTCAGGTGACCGCCCATGAATGACTTACAGATCGACGACATTAAAACCGACGAAAACGCCGCCATGGTGTTGTTGGTGGACGATCAGGCGATGATCGGCGAAGCCGTGCGCCGTGGGCTGTCGAATCAGGAAAATATCGACTTCCACTTCTGCTCCGACCCGCAGCAGGCCATTGCCCAGGCGGTGCGGATCAAACCGACGGTGATCCTGCAGGACCTGGTGATGCCCGGCCTTGATGGCCTGAGCCTGGTGCGCGAATACCGCAATCACCCGGCGACCAAGGACATCCCGATCATCGTCCTGTCGACCAAGGAAGACCCGCTGATCAAAAGCGCGGCGTTTTCCGCCGGGGCCAACGATTATCTGGTGAAACTGCCAGACACCATCGAACTGGTGGCGCGCATCCGCTATCACTCGCGGTCTTACATGACGTTGTTGCAGCGCGATGCCGCGTACCGCGCGCTGCGGGTCAGTCAGCAGCAGTTGCTCGACACCAATCTGGTGCTGCAACGCTTGATGAACTCCGATGGCTTGACCGGGCTGTCCAACCGCCGCCATTTCGACGAGTACCTGGAACTGGAGTGGCGCCGCTCGTTGCGCGATCAGAGCCAGTTGTCGCTGCTGATGATCGACGTCGATTACTTCAAGTCCTACAACGACAGCTTTGGTCACGTTGAAGGCGATGAAGCGCTGCGCAAGGTCGCCACGGCGATCCGCGAGGCCAGCGCACGACCGTCGGATCTGCCGGCGCGTTATGGCGGTGAGGAATTTGTGCTGGTGCTGCCGAACACCTCGCCGGGCGGCGCGCGGCTGGTGGCGGAGAAACTGCGCCAGACCGTGGCCTCGCTGAAAATTCCGCACAACACCCCGGCGGAAGGGGCGAGTCTGACCATCAGTATTGGTCTGGCGACCATGGTGCCGCAGGCGGGCAGTGATTGCCGGTTGCTGATTTCGGCGGCGGATCGTGGCCTGTACCTGGCGAAGAACAATGGCCGTAATCAGGTCGGAATCGAGTAAGCGCTTACCCTCACCCCAGCCCTCTCCCGGAGGGAGAGGGGGCCGATCGAGGTGTCTGGCGCTGTACATCGACCTGATCGACCGAGTCGATCATGGATCTTCAAGCGTGGCGATTCCGGATTCGGCATTACCATTTCAAGTCGGCGTACCTCTTGAATATCCCCCAATCAGTCCCCTCTACCTCTGGGAGAGGGCTAGGGTGAGGGCAGGCCCACACGCCAATTTCCGCCTGAAAGCCTTGGCGATCTTGGATTCGGCAAAGCCCTTTCACGTCGGCGTACCTCCCGAACATCCCCCAATCAATCCCCTCTACCTCTGGGAGAGGGTTAGGGTGAGGGCAAAGGCTTTAATGAGCCCCACACCCGCCAGACGGGCTGCCGTCACAGCCTGATTACGTTATACTCGCCGGCTTTCAAAAGTTCGCCAACGAGTGCTGCCCGTCATGGAAATCAACCCGATCCTGAACACCATCAAGGACCTGTCCGAGCGCTCCGAAACTATTCGGGGGTATCTTTGACTACGATCAAAAGCATGAGCGTCTGACTGAAGTCAATCGCGAGCTTGAAGATCCGAGCGTCTGGAACAAACCTGAATACGCCCAGGAACTGGGTCGCGAGCGCGCCGCGCTGGCACAGATCGTCGATACTCTCGACGAACTGAACGGCGGTCTGGCCGATTGCCGCGACCTGCTGGACATGGCCGTCGAAGAAAACGACGAAGGCGCAGTGGGCGATGTCGTCGCCGAGCTGGCCCGTCTTGAGGAAAACCTGGCCAAGCTGGAATTCCGCCGCATGTTCAGCCATGAAATGGACCCGAACAACGCGTACTTGGACATCCAGGCCGGTTCCGGCGGCACTGAAGCCCAGGACTGGGCCAACATCCTGCTGCGCATGTACCTGCGCTGGGCGGACAAACGCGGTTTCGATGCCACCATCATGGAACTGTCCGCCGGTGAAGTCGCCGGTATCAAAGGTGCGACTGTGCATATCAAGGGCGAATACGCCTTTGGCTGGCTGCGTACCGAGATCGGCGTACACCGTCTGGTGCGCAAGAGCCCGTTCGACTCCGGCAACCGTCGTCACACTTCGTTCTCCGCGGTTTTCGTTTCGCCAGAGATTGACGACAAGGTGGAAATCGAAATCAACCCGGCAGACCTGCGGATCGACACCTATCGTTCCTCCGGTGCCGGTGGTCAGCACGTAAACACCACAGACTCGGCTGTACGTATCACCCACGTACCGACCAACACCGTGGTCAGCTGCCAGAACGAACGTTCCCAGCACGCCAACAAGGACACCGCCATGAAAATGCTGCGGGCCAAGTTGTACGAGCAGGAAATGCAGAAACGCAACGCCGCGTCGCAAGCGCTGGAAGACACCAAGTCGGACATCGGCTGGGGTCACCAGATTCGCTCGTACGTGCTCGATGCGTCGCGGATCAAGGATCTGCGCACCAACATCGAACGCAGCGACTGCGACAAGGTACTCGACGGCGACATCGACGAATACCTGTATGCCAGCCTGAAATCCGGGCTGTAAAAGACGCAATACAGCATCGGCTGATTCAACCCGATCCCTGTAGGAGCCAGCCTGCTGGCGATCCCCGGGCCGCAAGGCCCGGGGGCAACGAACCTGATGGAATATCTAAAGACATGAGCGACCAACAACTCGACCCGCAAGCCCTGCAACAGGAAGAAAACTCCCTGATCGCCCTGCGCAAGGAAAAGCTGGCTGCCGAGCGCGCCAAGGGCAACGCCTTCCCGAACGACTTCCGCCGCGACAACTACTGCGATGCCTTGCAGAAACAGTACGCGGACAAGACCAAGGAAGAGCTGGCCGAGGCTGCAATCCCGGTCAAGGTTGCCGGTCGCATCATGCTCAACCGTGGCTCGTTCATGGTGATCCAGGACATGACCGGTCGCATCCAGGTCTACGTCAACCGTAAAACCCTGTCGGAAGACACCCTGGCCGCGGTGAAAACCTGGGACATGGGCGACATCATCGCCGCTGAAGGCACCCTGGCGCGTTCCGGCAAGGGCGACCTGTACGTTGAAATGACCAGCGTGCGTCTGCTGACCAAATCGCTGCGTCCGCTGCCGGACAAGCACCACGGCCTGACCGACACCGAACAGCGCTACCGCCAGCGCTACGTTGACCTGATCGTCAACGAAGAAGTGCGTCAGACCTTCCGCGTCCGTTCGCAAGTGATCGCGCACATCCGCAGCTTCCTGATGAAGCGCGACTTCCTCGAAGTCGAAACGCCGATGCTGCAGACCATTCCGGGCGGCGCCGCGGCCAAACCGTTCGAAACCCACCACAACGCGCTGGACATGGAAATGTTCCTGCGTATCGCGCCAGAGCTGTATCTGAAGCGTCTGGTGGTCGGTGGTTTTGAAAAGGTTTTCGAGATCAACCGCAACTTCCGTAACGAAGGCGTTTCGACTCGTCACAACCCTGAATTCACCATGTTGGAGTTCTACCAGGCGTACGCTGACTACGAAGACAACATGGACCTGACCGAAGAACTGTTCCGTGAACTGGCGCAGCTGGTGCTGGGGTCTACCGACGTGCCGTACGGCGACAAGGTGTTCCACTTCGGCGAGCCGTTCGTGCGTCTGTCGGTGTTCGACTCGATCCTCAAGTACAACCCTGAGCTGACTGCCGATGATCTGAACGACATCGACAAGGCCCGCGCCATCGCCAAGAAGGCCGGTGCCAAGGTGCTGGGCTTCGAAGGTCTGGGCAAGCTGCAAGTGATGATTTTCGAAGAACTGGTCGAGCACAAGCTGGAACAGCCGCACTTCATCACCCAGTACCCGTTCGAAGTGTCGCCGCTGGCCCGTCGTAACGATGACAACCCGAACGTCACCGACCGCTTCGAGTTGTTCATCGGTGGCCGTGAAATCGCCAACGCCTACTCCGAGTTGAACGACGCAGAAGACCAGGCCGAGCGCTTCATGGCGCAGGTGGCCGACAAGGACGCCGGTGACGACGAAGCCATGCACTACGACGCCGACTTCGTTCGCGCGCTGGAGTACGGCATGCCGCCAACGGCCGGTGAAGGCATCGGCATCGATCGTCTGGTGATGTTGTTGACCAACTCGCCGTCGATCCGCGATGTGATCCTGTTCCCGCACATGCGACCGCAAGCGTAAACGTTTCAGTTAAAAAGCCGCCTAAAACAGGCGGCTTTTTATTGCCTGTCTGGTACAAATGTATCAATTGGTTAATTTTGCAATAGCAGAGGAAGTTCTGTCGTGATGGGTGCAATAGCTCAAGAGGGTGCAGCGGGTATCGCCACTGCGGTCGCTGAAAGTGTTCAGTACCAGGGTCGCAAGGCCAGCCGACAGGGCAGTGAGCAGCGTCGACAGGACATTCTCGACGCGGCGATGCGCATTGTCGTGCGTGACGGCGTACGTGCCGTGCGCCACCGCGCAGTGGCCGCCGAGGCCGGCGTGCCGTTGTCGGCGACCACCTACTACTTCAAGGACATCGACGACCTGCTCACCGATACCTTCGCCCAATATGTCGAGCGCAGTGCGGCGTACATGGCCAAGTTGTGGGTCAACAACGAAGGTTTGCTGCGCGAGATGGTGGTCAGCGGTGACGGCAGCCCGGAGTCGCGTTCGCAACTGGCCGACGACATTGCGCGGTTGATGGCGGATTATGTACACCGTCAATTGCTTAACCGTCGCGAGCATTTGATGGCCGAGCAGGCGTTTCGCCAGGAAGCGCTGCTCAATCCGCGTCTGGCAATTCTGGTGCGCTCGCATCAGCAGATTCTGTTGCAGGGCACCTGCCAGTTGTTTCAGGTATTGGGCTCGCGTGAACCGCAGCAAGATGCCAAGGTGTTGACGGCGATTATCGGACGGATGGAATATCAGGGCCTGCTCAACGACGCCGAGCCTTTGGCCGAAGAGGACATGCTCGGCATTCTGACGCGCTACATGCACCTGGTGCTCGCGTCGGTGTAATCCGCTGTTGCTTCACTCTGTGGGAGCGAGCCTGCTCGCGAATGCGGTCTGACATTCAACATCTTTGTTGCCTGACACACCGCTTTCGCGAGCAGGCTCGCTCCCACAGGGGACTGCAGTGATATTCAGGGCGGCGCATGTTCATAGGGAGTATTGAATGAAAGCCTGGCGTGGCGTGCTGATCGCCTTGTCGTTCCTGCTGCTCAGTGGCTGTCTGGTGACCTTCAAGGAACCGCTGGCCACCAGTGACCCGGCGCCCAAGGGCTTGCTCGGCAAATGGTCGAGCACCAATGCCTGGGGCGAGCCGATGAACCTTGAGCTGACGCGCCTGGGCAATGACCGCTATCAGGCCGTCACCTACTTCAAGGCCAAGCCCCGTGAACGCGAAGCCTATCCGTTCACCGTGTCGCGCCATGGCAACCGCTGGTATCTGTCGGCGAAAGTCCCGGCGCGGTTTGGCGGCCACTACACCATCGCCGGTTTCGAACTCACCGATAAACACGAACTGGTGGTTTATAACCTCGACCTCGAGCAGATCAACCAGGCGATCAAACAAAAAGCCCTCGACGGTCAGGCCTTCCAGACCGACGATGGCGACGGCGTGCATGTCGACAGTAACCTCGACAAGGTCTTTGCTTACCTCGACGATCCGGCCAATTCCGATGTCTTTGTCGAAGCCGTGCGCTACCAGCGCCAGGCCCGCGCCCAATAATTCACTACGTCAGGTTTTCTACAGGAGTTTCGGGTGGACGATTACCAGCAGTCGATACGCATATTGTCCGACCGCATTGTGCTGGCGCAGACACCGATCCGTGTGCTCGACGCGGTCAAGTGGGACGAGAACATCCGCAAGGGCTTCCTCAAGGCCAAAGGCAAGGAAATGCCGGCGGTGGATCGTGACTACTACCTCAACCGGCCGCTGAGTTTCGATTCGAGCAAGGTCAAACTGGAATTCCAGAACATCGAGCGTGACATCACCCGTCAGCTCGGCCAGTTCAACCCGGTCGGGCAGATCATGCGGCGCATGTGCAAGGAATACCGCATGGTGGTGCGCATGCTCGAAGCGCGCGGCACCGAGGATTTCGGGTTGATCTCGCAAGAGCTGTACGGCGCTGCGTCCGATGCCTTCCACGCCGGTGACCCGACGCTGGCCGACCTCGGCCTGATGATGTCCGACTATCTGAACAACATCGATGGTCGTGGCGACCTCAAGGACGAACCGAAAACCCTCACCGCCAAGGACGCCGTGCACTTGCTGCAAACCCGTCTGAACAAGGTGTTCGGCGAGGCCGAGGAAACCATTCGCGTATTCGAGTCCGACGGCATCGTCGCCGACGCAGCGGCCGGTGCGGATTACATCAAGATCCGTACCGACGCGATGTTCAACGATCGCGACGTGCGTGCGCTGGAAGTCCACGAGGGTCTGGTCCACGTCGGCACCACGCTCAATGGTCTCAATCAGCCGATCTGCACCTTCCTCTCCAAAGGCCCGCCCTCGTCGACGGTGACTCAGGAAGGCCTGGCGATCCTGATGGAAATCATCACTTTTGCCTCCTACCCGAGTCGTCTGCGCAAACTGACCAACCGCACCCGCGCGATTCACATGGTCGAGGAGGGCGCGGACTTCCTGCAGGTGTTCGAGTTCTTCCGCGAACAGGGTTTCGAGATGGCCGAAAGCTACGGCAACGCCAGCCGGGTTTTCCGTGGATCGACGCCGACCGGTCTGCCATTTACCAAAGACTTGTCCTATCTCAAGGGCTTTATCATGGTTTACAACTACATTCAGTTGGCCGTGCGTAAAGGCAAGCTTGAGCAGATTCCGTTGTTGTTCTGCGGCAAGACCACGCTGGAAGACATGCGTACCTTGCGCCAGTTGGTGGATGAAGGATTGGTAGTGCCGCCGAAGTATCTGCCGGACCAGTTCCGCGATTTGAATGCGTTGTCGGCGTGGATGTGCTTCTCCAACTTCCTCAACCATTTGAGCCTGGACCGGATCGAAGCGGATTACTCCAATATCCTTTGAGCAACTGATATTCCCTGTGGGAGCGAGCGTGCTCCGGGCGGCGTTCCGACGAATGCGATTTCACATTCAACATTAATGTTGGCTGACACACCGCTTTCGCGAGCAGGCTCGCTCCCACAGGGTTCTTTATTGCCACAATTATTGTGTTCCAACCCGAATTTTTTGCGAGGTTTCACCGGATGAGAATCCTCGGCATCATCTGCCTGCTCCTGACCCTCGGCGGTTGCAGCTCTTTGTTGTTCTACCCCGAGCCGGGCCAGATTTTCACCCCGGAAAAAGCCAAACTCGAATACCGCACCGTCACGCTGGTCACGGCTGACGGGTTGAAGCTCAACGCCTGGTGGCTGCCGGCCAAACCCGGTGTCGAGGTCAAAGGCACCGTCCTGCATCTGCACGGCAACGGCGGTAATCTGCCGATGCACCTGGGTGGCAGTTGGTGGCTGCCGAAAAATGGCTATCAAGTGCTGCTGGTGGACTATCGCGGCTATGGCTTGTCCGAGGGCGAGCCGAGTTTGCCGGCGATCTATCAGGACATCGACGCCGCGTTCGCCTGGCTCGACAAGTCGCCGGAAGTCAAAGGCAAGCCATTGGTGTTGCTCGGCCAAAGCCTCGGCGGTTCGATGGCGGTGCATTGGCTGGTACAACATCCTGAAAGACAAAAGCAGCTCAAGGCTTTGGTGCTCGACGGCGTGCCCGCCAGCTATCGCAGCGTCGGCCAATACGCCCTCAGTACCTCGTGGCTGACCTGGCCATTTCAGGTGCCGTTGTCGTGGCTGGTGCCGGACGGCGACAGCGCGATCAACTCGATGCCGCAGCTCAACGGCGTGCCGAAACTGATTTTCCACAGCATCGACGATCCGCTGGTACCACTTTCCAACGGCATCCGCCTGTATCAGGCTGCGCCGCCACCGCGCGTGCTGCAACTGACTCGCGGCGGTCATGTGCAGACCTTCGGCGACCCGGTGTGGCGTCAGGTCATGCTGCGCTACCTCGACGATCCCGAGCACTTCAACGGCCTGCGCCGTCTCGGCGAAATCCCCAATTACCCGACCCCCCCGAATTCTGAAGACGAGAGTCCGCAATGACTGAAGAACGTAACGCCATCCCGCTGATCATCACCGGTATCTGCAGCATCCTCGGCACCGTCGGGGCGCTGTGGTACTACGGCTACCTGCACTTTGCCAAACCCGAGGATGCGTTGTTGCTCAATGAATTCACCATGCTCAAGACGGTGCCGGGCGAAGACTACAAAGTCTCGCTCACCCCGGCGCCGCAAGTGGCGCAGTGCATTGATGGCGTGCTGGTGTTGTTCGATACCGAGCAGAAAGGGTTGACCGGTGTGCTGATTAACGCTCAGAAAAAAGCCGTGCGCTGCATGGGCGAAGAGACCCCGCAGAAGCTGCAAGAGTGATTCTGCAGGTTCAGCCCTCACCCTAACCCTCTCCCAGAGGGAGAGGGGACTGACCGAGGTGTTCTTTCGCTATACGCCGACCTGATCCATCGTGTCGAACACAAATTCTGAAAGCACTACAAATCGGCTCCCTCTCCCTCGGGAGAGGGCTGGGGTGAGGGGCCGCGATTTCAGCGCCACAAAAAAAGCCCCGCCTGATCACTCAGACGGGGCTTTTGCGTTACAGCCTGAAGCTTAGTTCGAGCTGACTGCCGAACGTGGCATCACTGGCTGGTTGTCGTTGGAAATGGTCACTTCCACACGACGGTTCATCGCACGGCCGGAAACACTGCCGTTCTCGGCAACCGGGTATTCCTTGCCATAGCCTTGGGTGACGATACGCGCTGGATCAACGCCCATTTTCACCAGCGCGGTGCGCACGGAGTTGGCGCGACGCTCGGACAGCGACTGATTGTGGCTGGCAGTACCGGTGCTGTCGGTGTAGCCCTCGACGATCACTTTGCGATCCGGGTTTTCCTGGAGGAATTGCGCCAGTTTGTTGATGTTCACCAGACCGCTGGATTTCAGGTCGGCACGGTCAGTGGCGAACAGCACGTCACCGAAAGTCACCAGCGTACCGCGATCGGTCTGCTTGGCGTTCAGGCTGTCCTGCAGCTGTTTGATCTGCTGATCACGCGCATCCAGACGCGCCTGGGCACGTTGGGCAGCGGCGTTCTTCAGGTTGTTTTCCGCAGTGCGCAGGGCGATGGTCTGCTTGGCCACTTCCACGCGCTGGTTGGTCAGGTAGGCCAGTTGGTCAACCTTGGCCGCATCTTGCTTGTCCAGATAAGCCTTGTCGGCCTTGTCCAGGTAATCGCTGGCGTCTTTGGTTTCCAGCGCCGCGACTTTGCTCGCCTGTGGGTTGGCTTGCAGGCCGGCGTAGTTGGTGCGCGCCTGTTCCAGGTTCGGGTTCGGCGGGGTAGAGCAGGCAGCCAGAGCGACGCTTGCGGCCAAAAGAGCTGGGATCATCAGTTGCTTACGCATAATTTTCGTCCTTTCTATCGATAAAAGTTTCAGCGTTGCTATCGGGATGCGCGCTTACTGCACAGTGCGCTGACTTTCCTGACGCAGTTCCTGAACACCTTTCTGGGAATCCTTCACGGCTTGTTCGGCCTTGGCTGCCTGAGCCTTGCGTTCGGCGACGCGAGCGTCCCACTCGGCTTGCTCGGACAGGGTGCGAGCCTCGTCATACTTCTTGTCGTGCATGGCGATTTCGGCTTGCTTCAGCTTGTCCTGCGCCTGCTTCATCTCAACCGCAGCGAACTCGGTACCGCCGGCGCTGACTGCGCTGTTCACGGCCGATTGGGTCACGGCGTATTGCTCGGTCGGTGGGTTACCGGCGCAACCGGCCAGTACGAAGCTGGTGCCGATCGCCAGAGCAGCCAGTTTCAGACCGCGCAGGTGGGTAAACGAGGTTTGGTTTTTCATGGTCTTCAACTCCATTAGGCATCTCCTGAATACATCTGAATCCATCCTGGTCGAGGAGCCGCAAGCGACGTGTGAAAGCGCGTTTTTGAAACGCTCGTTCCAGGCGTGGTTACAGGTTCCGACCGGCGGGATTTTTCAAAAGTTCAGAAAAGATGGCCTATCGCCAAAAAATATTTTGACCGAATGGACAAGGCTCTAAAGCGGGAACTTTGGCGGCAGAGAGTGGTACGCGCGGGGTTTCAAGACGCCGAAAGCACATCGATTTTCAGCTTGAAATACCATCCCTGTAGGAGTGAGCCTGCTCGCGATGGCGTTGTATCAGACAACAAAAATGTTGAATGAAAAACTGCTATCGCGAGCAGGCTCACTCCTAGAGTTTGATCTAGGTTGTGTCAGTGTTTTTGCTTGCCGGCAGCCGCCGAGAGGTCATGCAAATGCCGGCGCGACAACGCCAGAAACCGCGGCGTCGGCCCAACATCCTCATACAACGGATCACCTTCCTCGTCCGTCGCCACCACCGTCGAGCCTTTCACGTACGGCAGGCTCGCTTCAAACTCTTCAAGGGCTGCGCCAATCAGTTCGCCGAGCAGCTCTTCGGCATGCCGTTTGGGGTACATCTCGGCAATCGCTGCCAGTCGCGCAGCCGCTTCAACGTCCAGGTGAATCGTGTAGCCAGTGTCGGTCAGGCGACCTTTGGCGTTTTCTTCCCAATGCTGGGCGAGTTCACGAATTTTCATGATGACCTCATTTCGCGCCTGCTCATGGCAGGCCTGGGTGTGTGTCCGGCAGCGCCGGCGGCAAGCCGTTGTACGGCTTACTGTTGAGACTAGCTTTCGCCCACAAGGTTTAACGTCCCTTCGTCGGCTGCTTGTAAGAAGCGGCGTAGAGCGGCACTCTCTAGGTCATGCACTCGTTTCTAAGCCGTCCGGATTACTGCTGGGGAATTGCTGATGACCGATATTGATGCACGCTTGCGCGAAGACGTTCACCTGCTCGGAGAGCTGTTGGGCAACACCATTCGAGACCAGTACGGCGAGGCCTTCCTCGACAAGATCGAGCAGATTCGCAAGGGCGCCAAGGCCGATCGCCGGGGCTCGATGGATGCTGAACTGAGCGCCAGCCTCAATCAATTGAGCGAAGACGAATTGCTCCCGGTGGCGCGGGCGTTCAACCAGTTTCTCAATCTGGCGAACATCGCCGAGCAATATCAGTTGATCCATCGCCGCGAAGAATCGCAGCCGGCGCCGTTCGAATCCCGTGTGCTGCCGGAATTGCTCGCGCGTTTGCGCAATGAAGGCCACAGCGCCGAATCCCTGGCGAGGCAATTGTCGCGACTGGAAATTGAATTGGTGCTGACCGCGCACCCGACCGAAGTGGCGCGGCGCACGCTGATCCAGAAGTACGACGCGATCGCCGGGCAACTCGCTGCGCAGGATCATCGCGACCTGACCAGCGCCGAACGCGAACAGATTCAAAACACCCTGCAACGGCTGATTGCCGAAGCCTGGCACACCGAAGAAATCCGCCGCACGCGCCCGACGCCGGTCGACGAAGCCAAGTGGGGCTTCGCGGTGATCGAGCATTCGCTGTGGCAGGCGATCCCCAACCATATGCGCAAGGCCGACAAGGCCTTGCATGAAGCGACCGGCCTGCGTCTGCCACTGGAAGCGGCGCCGATTCGCTTCGCTTCGTGGATGGGCGGCGACCGTGATGGCAACCCCAACGTCACCGCCGCGGTGACTCGCGAAGTGCTACTGCTGGCGCGCTGGATGGCCGCCGATTTGTACCTGCGCGATGTCGATCATCTTGCGGCTGAACTGTCGATGCAGCAGGCCAGCGATGCCCTCAAAGCCAAGGCTGGCGACAGCGCCGAACCGTATCGTGCGGTGCTCAAACAACTGCGCGAACGCCTGCGCGCGACGCGCAACTGGGCACACGCCGCGCTGACCGCACCGACGCCAGCGCCGTCTGATGTGCTGAGCAACAACCGTGATCTGCTCGATCCGCTGGAGCTGTGCTTCAACTCGCTGCACGAGTGTGGCATGGGTGTGATCGCCGATGGCCCGCTGCTTGATTGCCTGCGTCGTGCGGTGACTTTTGGCCTGTTCCTTGTACGCCTCGATGTGCGGCAGGATTCCTCGCGGCACAGCTCGGCAATGACCGAAATCACTGATTACCTCGGCCTCGGTCGTTATGAAGACTGGGACGAAGAGCAGCGCATCGCTTTCCTCACCCGCGAACTGAGCAACCGTCGGCCATTGCTGCCGGCGCACTTCAAGCCTTCTGCTGATACCGCTGAAGTACTCGACACCTGCAAGGAAATCGCCGCCGCACCGGGCGCTTCGCTCGGCTCCTACGTGATCTCCATGGCCGGCGCTGCTTCCGATGTGCTTGCCGTGCAACTGCTGCTCAAAGAGTCCGGCGTGCTACGGCCGATGCGCGTAGTGCCGCTGTTCGAAACCCTCGCCGACCTCGACAACGCCGGGCCGGTGATGGAGCGCTTGTTGCTGCTGCCGGGCTACCGTGCACGGCTGCAAGGTCCGCAGGAAGTGATGATCGGCTATTCCGACTCGGCCAAGGACGCTGGCACCACGGCGGCGGCCTGGGCGCAATATCGTGCGCAGGAACGCTTGGTGGAAATCTGCCGCGAGCAGCAAGTCGAATTGTTGTTGTTCCATGGTCGCGGCGGCACCGTGGGGCGTGGCGGTGGCCCGGCGCACGCGGCGATTCTGTCGCAGCCGCCGGGATCGGTGGCGGGGCGTTTCCGCACCACCGAGCAGGGCGAAATGATTCGATTCAAATTCGGCCTGCCAGATATCGCCGAGCAAAACCTCAATCTGTACCTGGCGGCGGTGCTTGAAGCGACTTTGCTGCCGCCACCACCGCCGACACCGGAATGGCGCCATCTGATGGATGAATTGGCGGCGGACGGTGTCAGCGCTTATCGCCAGGTGGTGCGGGAAAACCCGCAATTCGTCGAGTACTTCCGCCAGTCCACGCCGGAGCAGGAACTGGGGCGTTTACCGCTCGGTAGTCGCCCGGCCAAGCGTCGCGCGGGCGGCATAGAAAGTCTGCGAGCGATCCCGTGGATTTTTGGCTGGACGCAAACGCGGTTGATGCTGCCAGCGTGGCTGGGTTGGGAGTCGGCGCTGAGCAAAGCACTGGAGCGCGGCGAAGGCGAATTGCTCGGGCAGATGCGTGAACAATGGCCGTTCTTCCGCACTCGTATCGACATGCTCGAAATGGTCTTGGCCAAGGCTGATGCGGATATCGCATTGTCCTACGATCAGCGTCTGGTCGAGCCGGACTTGCTGCCGTTGGGCGCGCAGTTACGCGACCTATTGTCGCAGGCGTGTGCGGTGGTGCTCGGCCTGACTGGCCAGTCGCAGCTGCTGGCACATAGCCCTGACACCCTCGAATTCATCCGTTTGCGCAACACCTACCTCGACCCGCTGCATCTATTGCAGGCCGAATTGCTGGCCCGTTCGCGGCAACAGGAGGTCGAGCAGGGCAGCCCGGTGGAACAGGCGTTGCTGGTGTCTGTGGCGGGGATTGCCGCCGGTTTGCGAAATACCGGCTAACGTTTTTGTCGTGGCGTGCGGCATCGGCAACAAACGTCGGATGCCGCTTTGCCTCACGGCGCAAAGTGCCGCTAGGCGACAGTTAATGATGGGGTTGCGACTTGGGTTACCGCGTCGCAAGGTCGCGGGGGGCTTCGGTTTCTCCGACTTTTGGCGTCTTGTGTGGGCGCAGCCTGCTGTGTATCTTGATCAGCCTTTGGCCGTTTGTGCGGCCACGACCCGTATTTTCAGGATTCGTCCCAAGCGGCGAATCCTTTGTTTTGTAAAAGCTTTTTATAAAAAAATTGAGGAGCACATCTAATGCGCGTCATTCTGCTGGGAGCTCCCGGGGCCGGTAAAGGTACTCAGGCTAAGTTCATCACCGAAAAATTCGGCATTCCACAAATTTCCACCGGCGACATGCTGCGTGCAGCGGTCAAGGCCGGTACTCCACTGGGCGTGCAAGCCAAGAGCATCATGGATGCCGGCGGTCTGGTGTCGGATGACCTGATCATCGCACTGGTTCAGGACCGTATCGCTCAGCCTGACTGCGCCAACGGCTTTCTGTTCGACGGCTTCCCGCGCACCATTCCGCAGGCTGAAGCCCTGGTGACTGCCGGTGTTGAGCTGGATGCCGTGGTTGAAATCGCTGTTGAAGACGAAGAAATCGTTCAACGCATCGCCGGTCGTCGTGTTCACGAAGCCAGCGGCCGCGTTTACCACATCGTCTACAACCCGCCGAAAATTGCGGGCAAAGACGACATCACCGGCGAAGAGCTGGTACAGCGCAAGGACGACACCGAAGAAACCGTGCGTCATCGCCTGTCGGTCTACCATTCGCAGACCAAGCCGCTGGTGGAGTTCTATCAGAACCTGTCCGCGAAAAACGCTGGCAAGCCGAAGTACAGCCACATCCCGGGCGTTGGTTCGGTCGATGCGATCACCGCCAAGGTGCTGGCCGCGCTGAGCTGAAAAGTCTGAACCGCAGCATCATCCACGGCCCGCTTGCGGGCCGTAGTTGTTTATACTGACGCACTTTTTCCCACCCCTGTTTTGGAAACATCGATGAGCACCTTGCTGGCCCTGGACACCGCGACTGAAGCTTGCTCCGTTGCTTTGCTGCATGACGGCAAGGTCACGAGCCATTACGAGGTGATCCCGCGGCTGCACGCGCAGAAGCTGCTGCCGATGATTCAGCAACTGCTGGCCGGCGCCGGCACCACGTTGCAAGCGGTCGATGCGATTGCCTTCGGTCGCGGGCCGGGTGCATTCACCGGGGTGCGGATTGCCATTGGTGTGGTGCAAGGTTTGGCGTTTGCGCTGGATCGTCCGGTGTTGCCGGTGTCCAACCTTGCCGTATTGGCCCAGCGCGCGTTGCGTGAGTACGGTGTGAGCCAGGTTGCGGCGGCCATCGATGCGCGGATGGATGAAGTGTATTGGGGCTGCTACCGCGAGACGGCAGGGGAGATGCGTCTGGTGGGCGCCGAAGCGGTGCTGCCGCCGGAAGTCGCGGCGCTGCCGGCCGATGCCAGTGGCGAGTGGTTCGGTGCCGGCACCGGTTGGGGTTATGCCGAGCGGATCGCGGTCAATCTGAGCGGCTCGGATGCAGGCATGTTGCCCCACGCCGAGGATCTGCTGACTCTGGCGCGCTTCGCTTGGGAGCGTGGCGAATCGATTCCGGCGGATGACGCGCAACCGGTTTACCTGCGCGATAAAGTCGCCACCCCGAAAGCCCGCTAACTCCTAAAAGATCGCAGCCTTCGGCAGCTCCTACATGTGTACCTCTGCAGGAGCTGCCGAAGGCTGCGATCTTTTGATCTTCTGAAGCCAATCGTCAGTTTCTAACCCCTCGCTTTAAACCTTTTGCGCTTTATGTGTTCTAGTTATCACTCGGCGATTTGCTAAGTCGGTCAGGTGCCGCTAAATTGCCATCATCGATACCGAGCATGAAATTATGCGTATAGACGGCCTTTCCTCTCAGTCCTACCCCATCAAGCGCAAGCCTCGTAAAGGCAATGCGGCGCTGGATGAGTCCGTCGACGATATCGACGGCGAGCTGGAATTTCCGACTGAAGAGCAAATGGCTGCCCGCGCTGCTGCCAAAGCCGCCGCGCAACGCCTGAGCAATCTGCCCGCCCGTCAACAAGACATGATTTACCACCGTGCGATGAAAAAGAGCGTAGCCATGGCCCTGGCCAGCTACCTGAGCACCGCCGGGTTTGTCGATTGGGATGCAGACGTGCTGGGCCTCGATCTGTACATCTGATGGATCTGCCTTACTACCTCGGTTGCCCGTCCTGGAGCGAAAATGCCTGGCGCGAGTATCTGTACCCGGTAGACGCCAAAACCGCCGATTTCCTCGGTCTCTATTCGCAAGTGTTCAACGCCGTTGAAGGCAACACGACCTTCTACGCTAGCCCGTCGCCGGCCACCGTGCAGCGTTGGGCCGAGGTGATGCCCGAACACTTTCGCTTCACCGCCAAATTTCCCGGCGACATCAGCCACAGCGGTGATCTGCGCGAGCAACTGACCGCCGCCGATACCTTCCTGCAATTACTCAAACCCCTCGGCCAGCGTGTCTCGCCGCTGTGGTTGCAACTGTCGAAAAGCTTTACGCCGCATCGCCTGCCGGAACTGGCAGCGTTCATCGATGCGCTGGATTGCCCGTTGGCGGTGGAAGTGCGGCATGAACAGTTCTTCGCCAAGGGCGAGAGCGAACGCCTGCTGAATCGCCTGCTGCTGGATCGTGGTGTCGAGCGCATTTGCCTTGATCCGCGTGCGCTGTTCAGCTGCCTGTCGACCGAGTCTTCGGTGATTCACGCGCAATCGAAAAAGCCGCGAGTGCCGACACGCCCGGCGGCATTTACGCAATTTCCGCAGGTGCGCTTCATTGGCCATCCAGAGCTTGAGGCCAACGACCCGTTTCTGCTGCCGTGGGTGGCTAAAATCGCCGAGTGGATCGAAGAGGGGCGCACGCCGTACATCTTCCTGCACACCGCCGACAACCTGTTGGCGGCAAAACTGGCGCAACGTTTTCACACGCAACTGATGCAACGTTTGCCTGGCCTGCCAGCGCTGCCTGAGCTATACAGAGAACCCGCCGCCGAGCAACTTGACCTGCTCTGAGGCGGATTTTTATCCTGCCAGGGAGCCTGCCGATGGACGCCTCAGCCCTTCAAGAACAAACCCGTAAAGCCCACGCCTTCAAAGTCCTGCATGAGCGTCCGGGGATTTTTGTCATTCCCAATCCGTGGGATGCAGGTTCGGCGAAAATGCTCGCCAGCCTGGGGTATCAGGCCTTGGCGACCACCAGCGCCGGGTATGCGTTTTCCCAAGGCAAGGCTGACGGTGCCTTGAGCCTTGATGAGACCTTGGCCAATGTCCGCGCAATCGTCGCCGCGACGGATCTGCCGGTGGCGGTGGATCTGGAAAACGGTTTTTCCGATGACCCGGCCGAAGCCGCGAAAAGCCTGCTTCGCGCAGCCGAGGCGGGCGCGGTGGGTGGCTCGATCGAAGACGCCACAGGCCGCGCGGATGCGCCGATCTATTGTTTCGAACACGCCGTGGCGCGCATCGAAGCCGCTGTTGCTGCGGTGCGCACGCTACCATTTCCCTTCATTCTCACCGCGCGTGCGGAAAACTATCTGCACGGTAATCCCGACATCAACGACACCATCCGCCGCTTGCAGGCCTTCGCCGAAGCAGGCGCCGACGTGCTGTACGCGCCAGGTTTGCGCAACGCCGAAGAAGTGCTGGCGGTGGTGCGCGCGGTGGCGCCGAAACCAGTCAACGTGCTGATGTCTGGCGGCTTGAAACTGACCGTGCAGGAGCTGGAGGAAATGGGCGTGCGCCGCATCAGTACCGGTTCGGCGCTGGCGTTGGCGGCGTTCGGCGAATTTTTTCGCGCCGCTGAAGAGATCCAGCAATCGGGCACGTTCGGCTTTACCTCGCAGTCGATGCCGTACGCCAAGGCCAATCAGTTCTTCAAGGGTTGAGCATGGGGCGATGGATTGCGCTAAGCGTCCTGTTGATCATCGGCGGCGCGTTGATCAGTGTCTGGCGCGGTTGGCTGGACGTGCCGCCAGAATGGAATCCATGGGCGCCGCTGGATGTGCAAGCCGCGCCCAACTGGCTGACCGGTTACAAGCTGATGCGCTTGCGCAGTGATCCTGAGCTCTGCGCCCAGGCGTTAAGCAGTTCCGATCTGCGCGTCACACGTCAATCCGACAGTCCTGACGCCAAGTGCCCACTGATCGGTGCATTACGCGTACAGGGCGGTGAGGTGGCGCTGAGCAGTAGCTTCCTCGCCAGTTGCCCGTTGGCGGTGGCTTACGCGATGTTTGAACACCACACGCTGCAACCCACCGCGCAGTCTGTTTACGGGCAAAAGGTCGCGCGTGTCGATCACCTCGGCAGCTTCGCCTGTCGCAATGTCTACAACCGCGAAAGCGGCGCGCTCAGCCGTCACGCCAGCGCCGATGCATTGGACATCGCCGGGTTTCGTCTGGCCGATGGCCGCACGGTCAGCGTGCTCAAGGACTGGCCGAAGCAAAATCAGGACGCGCAGTTTCTCCGTCAGGTGCGCGACGGCGCCTGCGAGGCGTTCAGTGTGGTGTTGAGTCCGGATTACAACGCCGCCCATCGCAATCACTTTCATGTCGATGTCGGGCGCTGGAGCGTGTGTCGCTGAGGTTTAGGCGGCGAGGCGCAGGTTCTGCAGAACGATCGGGCGCGCCCAGCCATTATCGAAGTCCAGCGCCTTCTGTTGCTCGACGATTTCTTCTGGCGGGAACGGCGGGTAAGGCTTCTGCATCAGGTCGAGGTCGAACTCGGCAATCGGCAGGTACAGCGGTTTCTTCTGCGGGGCCGGGCCAGGCTCTGGAACAGGCTGACCATTGTTGATCACCACCGGACGCACCCAGCTGCTGTCGAAATCCTGTTGCTCTTGCTGAGCCTTGAGTTCTTCAGGTGGGAAAGGAGGGAATGGCTTGTCCAGCAGGTCCATTTCGAATTCGGCGATCGGCAGGAACAATGGCTCCGGCGGACGCACTTCAGTTTCGACCACATCGCACTCACGCTGACTGACGATGTGCGCGTGCAACTCGCTGCCGATGGTCGGTTCTTCCGGGCTGCTCAGGTCAACCGGCGGAAACGTACCGCAGGCAGGCACCACTTCACTCGTCTGTTCGGCCAGCGCCTGGGCAAAGAAATCCTGCCACAGGTGACTGACGCCGCTCAGTGCTTGAGTGTTGTGACGGCTAAAGTCGCCATGGGGCGAGATGTAGCCAATCGATGTGGGAAGAATGCCTGACATTTTTTTCGGTTGACGCTCAGCTCTGGCAAAATGCGCGTTGAATGAGTTATCGGCGGTTTTTGCCGATCCTTGAATTTTTGAGCGTGTTTTCCATGATTGAGCAACCCGCGGCCTGCCGCATCCATGTTCAGGCCCTCGGCCCGACGTTTGACGCGCAAGCCGAGCAGTGGGCCGAGCGTTTGGGCCTGCCGCTTGAAGTGGCGGACGGCGAATTTGCCTTGCAGGTCGGCGAGCAGGGTTTGCAGCTGCAACAGCTCGGCCCGGACGCACCGGGGCCGGTGCGCGTCGACTTCGTTGAAGGCGGCGCGGCGCATCGGCGTTTATACGGGGGCGGCAGCGGGCAGATGATCGCCAAGGCTGTCGGCATTGCTCAAGGCGTGCGCCCGCGGGTGCTGGATGCCACGGCGGGGTTGGGCAAGGATGCGTTCGTGCTGGCCAGTCTGGGTTGCGAGATGAGTCTGATCGAGCGCCAGCCGCTGATCGGGGCGTTGCTGGAGGATGGCCTGGCACGCGCTGCGGAAGATTTCGATGTCGCGCCGATCGTGGCGCGAATGAAATTGCTCAAGGGCAATTCCATCGAAGTCATGCGGAACTGGGAAGGTGAGCCGCCGCAGGTGATTTATCTCGACCCGATGTTTCCGCATCGCGAGAAGACCGCGCTGGTGAAGAAGGAAATGCGTCTGTTCCGGCCGCTGGTGGGCGATGATCCGGATGCGCCGGCGTTGTTGCAGGCGGCGCTGGCCTTGGCGACGCACCGGGTAGTGGTCAAGCGACCGCGCAAGGCGCCGTGCATTGAGGGGCCGAAGCCGAGTCATGCGCTGGATGGCAAATCGAGCCGCTATGACATCTATCCGAAGAAAGCGCTAAAACCCTAAGACCGAGTCGCTGCTATTCGCGAGCAGGCTCGCTCCCACCTTGGAATGCATTTCAACTGTGGGAGCGAGCCTGCTCGCGAAGGCGTCCCCCCAGACACCACAGAATCAGGGGCGATAGGCGCGCATAAACAAAGCCACCACTTCCTCGATATGGCTCTCTGCAGCCTCTTCGCTCAACGGCTCCCCACAGCCATACAACAGCCGGAAATTTCCCGCGCCCTTGATCAGGCAAAAGAAATGCTCGGCGGCATTGCGCGGCAGATCGATGCTCAGCACGCCCGTCTCGTGGATGCGCGTCAACAGCCGCTCCATGCCCTGCACCATGCGCTGCGGGCCGGCCTCGAAGAAGATCAGTGACAGCTTCGGGTCCTGACTGCCCAGCGCCATGATCAAGCGGTGCAAGTTCACCGATTCATCGCTGTTGATCAGGTGATGAAAGCCTCGCGCAATGTTCAGTAACACATTTTCCACGGCGATGCCTTCAGGCAATTCGAAGAACAGTGGCGGTAATTGCTCTTCGCATTTGGCCACCACGGCGGCGGAGAACAGCGTCTCCTTGTCGTTGAAATGGCTGTAGACCGTCAGCTTCGACACGCCGGCCTCGCTGGCGACCGCGTCCATGCTGGTGTTGGCGTAGCCATGACTCAGAAACAGAATTTTCGCCGCGTCGAGGATGGCCTGGCGCTTGGCCAGATCCTTGGGGCGGCCCGGACCGTTTGGAGCTGAAAGATTGTTCGACATTCTTCGCTTTTAATACTGGACTGGTGAGTTTGCTATTAATACCATACCCGCCAGTATAATTATTCCAAGCACCATTAGCGAAAGGTCCGTCACCATGTTCCGCCATGCGTTGTCCCTCGCGTTGCCAGTGAGTCTGGCGTTCCTTTTGTCAGCGTGTGGTCAGGAAGAGGCGACGCAAGTCACCGTGCGACCGGCCATGGTGGTGCAGCCAGAGCCTTCGGCGCAGGCGATGGAAAGTTATCCGGGCGAGGTTCGCGCTCGCTACGAACCCGATCTGGCCTTCCGCATTGGCGGCAAAGTCAGCCGACGACTGGTCGATGAGGGCCAGCGGGTGAAGGCTGATCAGCCACTCGCCGAGCTCGATCCGCAGGACGTGCGCCTGCAACTGGAAGCCACCCGCGCCCAGGTCGCCGCCGCCGAAGCCAATCTCAATCTGGTGCGTGCCGAGCGCGATCGCTACAAGACCCTGATGGATCGGCAGATGGTCAGCCGCTCGGCTTACGACAATGCCGAAAATCTTTACCGCTCCGGTGAAGCCCGCCTCAAACAAATCAAAGCCGAATTCAACGTATCGACCAATCAGGCCAGTTACGCCGTGCTGCGTGCGCCGCAGGATGGCGTGGTGGCCAAGCGTTCGGTCGAGGTGGGGCAGGTGGTTGCCGCCGGGCAAACCGTATTCACCTTGGCCACTGATGGCGAGCGCGAAGTGTTGATCAGCCTGCCGGAGCAGAGCTTCGGGCGCTTCAAGGTCGGTCAGCCAGTGACGGTTGAATTGTGGACGCAGCAAAACCAGCGATTTGCCGGGCAGATCCGCGAACTGTCGCCCGCCGCCGATCCACGCTCACGCACCTTTGCTGCACGTATTTCCTTCACCGGCGGCAAAGTCCCGGCCGAACTGGGCCAGAGCGCCCGGGTGTTTGTGCAATCGGCTGACAGCGTTTCCCTGTCGGTGCCGCTCTCGGCACTCACCGCGGAAAACGGCGCGACCTACGTGTGGGTCGTCAACGGCAACAACACCTTGAAGAAAACCCCGGTGCGCATCGGCCCGTTCGGCGAGAAAAGCGTACCGGTGCTCGAAGGCTTGAACGCCAGCGACTGGGTGGTGGCCGCCGGTGTGCATGTGTTGCTTGAAGGGCAGCAGGTGCGTCCGGTGGATCGCTCCAACCGTGTGGTCAATCTGGCGGACAAGGAGTAAGCCCCGATGCGCTTCAACCTTTCCGAATGGGCGCTGCGTAATCGCCAGATCGTACTGTTCCTGATGCTTTTGCTGGCCATCGTTGGTGCGTTGTCCTACACCAAACTCGGCCAGAGCGAAGACCCGCCGTTTACTTTCAAAGCCATGGTGATTCAAACCCGTTGGCCGGGGGCGACCGCGCAGGAAGTCTCGCGCCAGGTTACCGAACGCATCGAAAAGAAGCTGATGGAAACCGGTGAGTACGAACGCATTGTGTCGTTCTCGCGCCCCGGTGAATCCCAAGTGACATTCATTGCCCGCGACTCGATGCACTCCAAGGAAATTCCCGACCTCTGGTATCAGGTGCGCAAGAAGGTCAGTGATATTCGCCAGACCTTGCCGCCGGACATACAGGGGCCGTTCTTCAACGATGAATTCGGTACCACGTTCGGCAATATCTATGCGCTGACCGGCGACGGTTTCGATTACGCGGTGCTCAAGGATTACGCCGACCGTATCCAGATCCAGCTGCAACGGGTCAAGGATGTTGGCAAGGTTGACCTGCTTGGTTTGCAGGATGAGAAAATCTGGGTCGAGCTGTCCAACGTCAAACTGGCAACGCTCGGCTTGCCGCTGGCGGCGGTGCAACAAGCGCTGCAAGAGCAGAACGCGGTGTCGACCGCGGGGTTCTTTGAAACCGGTAGCGAGCGTTTGCAACTACGAGTCTCAGGGAATTTTCAGACGGTCGAGGAGATAAAAAACTTCCCGATCCGCGTCGGTGATCGTACGTTCCGCATCTCCGATGTCGCCGATGTGCGTCGCGGGTTCAACGATCCACCGGCGCCGCGCATGCGCTTCATGGGCGAAGACGCGATTGGTCTGGCGGTAGCGATGAAGGATGGCGGCGACATTCTGGTGCTGGGTAAAGCGCTGGAAGGCGAGTTCTCGCGCATCCAGAAAAACCTCCCGGCCGGTATGCAATTGCGCAAGGTTTCCGATCAACCGGCGGCGGTGAAAACCGGGGTCGGCGAGTTTGTTCAGGTACTGGTCGAAGCGCTGGCGATTGTCTTGCTGGTGAGCTTCTTCTCCCTCGGCGTGCGCACCGGCATGGTGGTGGCGCTGACCATTCCGCTGGTGCTGGCGATGACTTTCGCCTGCATGTATTACCTCGGCATCGGCCTGCACAAGATCTCCCTTGGCGCGTTGGTGTTGGCGCTTGGCTTGTTGGTGGACGACGCGATCATCGCCGTGGAAATGATGGCGATCAAAATGGAGCAGGGCTTTGATCGCATCCGCGCGGCGAGTTATGCCTGGACCAGCACCGCGTTCCCGATGCTCACCGGCACATTGATCACTGCCGCCGGGTTTCTGCCGATTGCCACGGCGCAGTCCGGCACTGGCGAATACACCCGCTCGATCTTCCAGGTTGTCACAATTGCGCTGCTCGCTTCGTGGGTGGCGGCGGTGATGTTTGTGCCGTATCTGGGGGAAAAACTCCTGCCGGATCTGGCGAAAATTCATGCGGCCAAACATGGCACTGGCGACGGTCAGCCGGATCCGTATGGCACGCCGTTCTATCAGCGGGTTCGGCGTTTGGTGGAGTGGTGCGTGGCGCATCGCAAGACCGTAATCGTGCTGACGGTGGGGCTGTTTATCGCCTCGGTGATGTTGTTCCGTTTCGTCCCGCAGCAGTTCTTCCCGGCCTCCAATCGACTGGAGTTGATGGTCGATCTGAAATTGGCTGAAGGCGCGTCGCTGGCCAATACCACCGGTGAGGTCAAACGGCTGGAGGCGATGCTCAAGGATCATGCGGGCATCGACAATTATGTGGCCTATGTTGGCACCGGTTCGCCGCGTTTCTACCTGCCGCTGGATCAGCAGTTGCCGGCGGCGAGCTTCGCGCAGTTTGTGGTGTTGGCGAAAACCATCGAAGAGCGTGAGGCGCTGCGCAGATGGTTGATCGAAACGCTTAACGAGCAATTTCCTGCATTGCGTTCGCGGGTTACACGCTTGGAAAACGGTCCGCCGGTTGGCTATCCGGTGCAGTTCCGCGTCACCGGCGAACACATCGAAGAGGTCCGCGCGTTGGCGCGCAAAGTGGCGGCCAAGGTTCGCGAGAACCCGCATGTGGTCAATGTGCATCTGGATTGGGAAGAGCCGAGCAAGGTGGTCTACCTGAATATCGATCAGGATCGTGCCCGGGCGTTGGGTGTGAGCACGGCTAATCTGGCGAAATTCCTGCAGAGTTCGTTGACCGGGTCGAGTGTCAGCCAGTATCGCGAAGACAATGAGTTGATCGAGATTCTGCTGCGCGGCACGGTGCATGAGCGTACCGAGTTGTCGTTGTTGCCGAGTCTGGCGGTGCCGACGGATAACGGCCGCAGCGTGGCGTTGTCGCAGATTGCTACCCTTGAATACGGCTTTGAGGAAGGGATTATCTGGCACCGCAATCGTCTGCCGAACGTGACCGTGCGGGCGGATATTTATGGCAAGGAACAGCCGGCGACGCTGGTGAAGCAGATCATGCCGACGCTGGATTCGATTCGCGCCGAGTTGCCCGATGGTTATCTGTTGGATGTCGGCGGCACGGTGGAGGATTCCGAGCGTGGGCAGAAGTCGGTGAATGCCGGGGTGCCGATGTTTATTGTCGTGGTGCTGACGTTACTGATGGTGCAGTTGCGCAGTTTTTCGCGCACGGCGATGGTGTTTTTGACGGCGCCGTTGGGGTTGATCGGGGTGGTGCTGTTTTTGATGGTGTTCCGCCAGCCGTTCGGGTTTGTGGCGATGTTGGGGACGATTGCGTTGTCCGGGATGATCATGCGCAATTCGGTGATTCTGGTGGATCAGATTGAGCAGGATATCAAGTCCGGGCTTAAGCCTTGGCAGGCGATTATCGAGGCTACGGTTCGACGCTTCAGGCCGATTGTGTTGACGGCGTTGGCGGCGGTGCTGGCGATGATTCCGTTGTCGCGGAGTGTGTTTTTCGGGCCGATGGCGGTGGCGATCATGGGGGGGTTGATTGTTGCGACCGCGTTGACGCTGTTGTTTTTGCCGGCGTTGTATGCGGCTTGGTTCAGGGTTCGGCGCGAGGCTTGATCTTTGTTTGACGTGGCGGCCTTCGGGCCGACCATGTTCTTGGGGGTTGGGTGAATATCCGTTTCTGCGGGCGCTGCCGCTGGCGGTTTCGCTTTTACAGCGAGTCCCTTTGGCAAACGCCCCAAAGGAACCAAAGGTCTTTGCCCTGACGTTCGGCCCACTCGCTGGGGCTCGGGGTTCCTTCGCTCCGGGATCGATCCGGGGGCATCGCCTACGGTTTGCTTCGCTGCACCTCCTCTCGATGTGTTCGACTTCGTCGAACGGTCGCTGCGCTCCCACCCCCGGATCAATCCCTCCACTCAGCCTGCCGACGGGCTTCCAGATCAAGATCAAAAGCTGCAGCCGAGCTAACGCTCATCCTGTTGAGTGGTGAGGAGCAGAAGCGATCTGCTCTTGCTCTTTTGTGGGAGCGAGCCTGCTCGCGAAGGCGGCCTGATAGCCGACCTGTTTTTTGCAGATGTACGCAATCCAACTGTAGGAGCGAGCTTGCTCGCGAAGGCGGCCTGACAGCCGACCTATTTTTTTTGCAGATGTACGCAATCCAAATGTAGGAGTGAGCCTGCTCGCGATGACGCCCTAAAAGCCACCCAGTCTCTAACTGCTGCATGCGATCCAAATGGTGGGAGCGAGCCTGCTCGCGAAGGCGGCCTGGTAGCCGACCAGTCTCTAGCTGACTATCCATAACCCGCTCTGTCTCCGCCACTTCCTACATCTTTTTCAGAAACCTCCGATATTGAGCCTTGGTGCGTCGGATGCTGTACTCCAGCCTCTGCTTCCAGCGTTCCTGAGTTTGTCTTGATGAAAAAGCCGCCAGCATTGAAAGGCAGAACCGACCCCGTTTTCGACTTGTTGGTGCGCCCGCCCCACAAGCATCGTCTGGAGGATTATCTTGCGCTGCTCAAGCCGCTCGATGATCAAGGTCGTTATCTGCCATTTGAAGCGTTGCGTTATCGCTGGGCGCCAGGGCTGGATGCCAAGCTCTGTTGGGCCTTGGTCAAGAAGGCACGGGCTGCCCAGCACATCAACCTTCTGCCACTGGGCGAGCCTGTGCAGTGGGGCAAGTATCTGTTGACGCCGTTGGCACAGAAAACCATCTCCATCGTGGATCGACAGGCCAGTACGGCCGCGCTGGAATACATGACCAGTCAGATTGGCGAACGGGCGCATTTCAGTTATCTGCTCAATGATCTTATCGAAGATGAAGCGATTGCCAGTAGCCAGTTGGAAGGCGCAGCAACCACTACGCGTGTGGCCAAGGACATGCTCAAACACCAGCGCCAGCCTCGTACTCCGGATGAACGCATGGTGATGGGTAATTACCGGATGATGAATTTCGCCTGGGAGAGGCGTTACGAACCCTTGAGCGTGGATTTGATTGCGGCGATTCATCGGGTGGGGGTCGAGGGTATCGATGACGAGCAGTATTTCCCTGGGGTGTTCAGGACCAATGACGAGGTGGTCGTTCAGGACGGGGCGGGCGACACGGTGCACCGGCCGCCACCTGCAGCAGGATTGGTGTCGCGGCTTGAGCGACTGTCGCACTGGATCAATCTGCCCGAAGACTCACCGCAAGAGACGAGCTATCTGCATCCACTGATCAAGGCGATCACGCTGCATTTTGCCTTGGGCTACGAACATCCCTTCCGCGACGGTAACGGGCGGGTCGCCAGGGCGTTGTTTTACTGGTTCATGTTCAAGAACGAGTTTGCGGCGTTTCGCTACATAGCGATCAGTTTGTTACTGCGTAATGCACCGGTGAAATATGGACGTTCATACCTGCATACCGAGGCGGATGAGCTGGATCTGACGTACTTCATCGAATTCCAGTGTTCGGTGATCCAGCGAGCGGTGCTCGGGTTTACCGATGTTTACCGCAAGAGCGTGGGGTGCACCGAAGAGTTCGAGCGCAGGCTGAAGAATTGCGGCTTCTTTGATCAACTCACGGAAAAACAACGCGCGTTGTACGAGGTGGCCAAAAACGGAGTGGCGAAGGAGTTCACCGCGAGCAATGTGGCTGGGAATTTTGCTTGCTCGCATAGCGAGGCGGCGTCGGCACTAGACGGATTAGACGAGTTGCGTGTTTTTGAACGAAGGAAGATGGGGCGGGAGTGGGTGTTCTTTTTACGCAATCCTGTAGGTGGATGGAAGCACGGGAGCGAATTCCTTCGCCCCCATGTTGTGTCAGCTTAAAGCGTGCCGAACACCTTCTTCGCCAGGCTGGTCGCCGCAGCGGCCGGGTTCTGGCGGATGGTTTCTTCCTGTTTGCCGATCATCTCGAACAGGCCATTGAGCGCTTGCTCGGTGACGTAGTTTTCAACGTTGGCGCTCTTCGCATCGACAACGCCAAACGCAGCAGCCTGGCCCGCGAACGAGTTGTACTTCTGCGCTACGCCAACCTTGTCGGTCGCTTGTTTGACGATCGGCAGGAACTTGGCGCGGATCTGTTCGCGGCTGGATTTGTCGAGGTATTGCGTGGCCGAGTCCTTGCCGCCACTGAGGATGCCTTTGGCGTCTTCCACGCTCATTTTCTTCACGGCGTCGACGAGGATTGGCTGGGCCTGGGTCACCGCGGATTCGGCAGCCTTGTTCATGGCAGTTTCCAGTTCTTCAACCTGGGCGCCCATGCCGAAGGCTTTCATTTTGCTCGCGGCTTTGCCGAGTTTGCCCGGCAGTTCGATCTTCACGTCGGGGTTGTTGCTGAAACCGCCGGGTGTGCCGAGTTGTTTGACGGCGATTTGCGCACCTTGGGTCAGGGCATCCTTGAGGCCGCCGGTGGCGTCTTTTTGCGACAGGTCACTCAGCGACAAGGCCATGGCGCTGGCGGATATCATCAGGCCTGCACACAGGCCGGCGAAGCGAAGGGTAGGGCGGAGCATGGCGGCTTCCTTGAGGCAGAAAATGAATTAACGAACGGCGTCGACGCGGATTTTCAGCGGCTGCGGGTCGTTGCCGTCGAGTTGCACGGCGTGGTTTTCGGTAGTGATGAACATCAGTTCGCCGTTGACTTCAATGCGCGCGCTGACCGAGTAACGATGGCCGGGTTTGACCTGCGCCGGATCGTAGCTCAAGTGGAAGGGCAGCGGCACCTGGCCTATGACCGGGCCTTTCTGCTCGTCCAGCACCACGGCTGGCGCATCGGCCAGCGAAACGTCCTGCAGGCTGACGCTGAGGGTCGCGCTCGGTGGCAGGGCGATGCGCTGCAGGTAGAACACTTCACCGTCGAGGCCGACCTTGCCGGCAGGTGTGGTCGATTGGCAGGCGCTCAACAGCGTAGCGGTGGCGAGGGTTAGTAGTTTCTTCAAGGTACATCTCCTTTCAATGTGGGAGCGACGTTGCGACGATTCGACCTGCTCGCGAAAGCGGTATTTCAGTCACTGAGATGTCGACTGACACTCCGCCTTCGCGAGCAGGCTCGCTCCCACAGGGTTTGCATCAGGTCTCGGGTTGGGCGACGACCTGATCGGCAGCATCTTCACTGCGATGCAGTGCAACCTGGCGGATCGACAAACGAATCTCCGCCGGCAACACGCGCTTGGCCGCACCTTCGGCGAGTTCGCCGAGCAGCTCGTGATAACTCAGTTTGCCGGCCTCGTCGCGACGCAGCACGTCGAGGTCGAGCATCGTCTGGATGAAGTGACGGAACAGGCTCTTGTCGAAGAACTCCGGCGCATTCAGACCGTGGAGGATCGACAGGCGCTGGGCCATGACCGTGCAGAGATCTTCCAGCTCTTCGGCGCTGACGGTGTTCTGGCCGCTGTTGAGCAGCAAGGACACGGTCATGTAGAAGCGCTGCAAGGTCTGGGCGATGCTCTTCGACAGCAGCGTCAGCAAGACGAAATGCCGCGAACTCGGTGCCGGACGCTGATAAACGTCTTTCTCGAAACGCAGCAGGCCTTGCTCGACAAACGCTTCCAGCCACTGATCGACTACGCCGTCCAATTCCTCCAGCGTCCAGCGAATGAACAGTTCCGATTGCAGGTACGGATACAACGCGCGGGTGTAGCGCAGGATCTGTTCGCGGCTCATGCGCGAAGCGCTCTGGAAGAAGCTCGCCAGCAACGCCGGCAGGGCGAAGATGTGCAACACGTTGTTGCGGTAGTAGGTCATCAGGACGGCGTTCTGCTCATCCAGATAGAGAATCTTGCCCAGCGCATCGTTCTGCTCGGCGAGCAGGTCCATGTCCTTAACGTGCTCGATCAGCGCACGACCATCGCCTTCCGGCAGCGTGGTGTGCGGCGAATACGGGACTTTGCGCAGCAGCGCCAGGTACAGGTCCAGCACCCGCGCCATGGCGCGATCGTCCAGCGCCAGACGTGTGGTCGACAGCAGCGCCAGCGCGACAAGATTGACCGGGTTGATCGCCGCCGCTTCGTTCAAATGCTGCGCGACTTTCTCGCCAAGGCGATTGGTGGTTTCGTTGAGCCACGCCGGCTTGTACTGTGGGCCGAGTTCCTGCTGGCGCCAGTCCGGTTGCTCGGCATCAAGGAATTCCGCCAGTTTGATCGGCTCGCCGAAGTTCACCGCGACCTGACCGAAGCGCTGCTTGAGCGCACCGATGACTTTGAAAATGTCGAAGATCGATTCTTTCTTCTTGCTCGCGCCGCGCAGTTCGCCGAGGTAGGTGCGACCTTCCAGCACGCGCTCATAACCGATGTACACCGGCACAAACACGATCGGCATGCGCGACGAACGCAGGAAGCTGCGCATCGTAATCGCGAGCATCCCGGTTTTCGGTTGCAGCATGCGTCCGGTGCGCGAACGACCGCCCTCGACGAAGTACTCGACCGGGAAACCTTTGGTGAACAGGGTGTGCAGGTATTCGTTGAACACTGAGGTGTACAGCGGATTGCCCTTGAATGTGCGACGCATGAAGAATGCACCGCCACGACGCAGCAGGCTGCCGATCACCGGCATGTTCAGGTTGATCCCGGCGGCAATGTGCGGCGGGGTCAGGCCGTTGCGGAACAGCAGATACGACAGCAGCAAATAGTCGATGTGGCTGCGGTGGCACGGTACGTAGATCACTTCGTGCCCCTGCGCGACTTTCTGCACGCCTTCGATGTGGTTGACCTTGATGCCGTCGTAGATCTTGTTCCAGAACCAGCTGAGCACCACTTCGAGGAAGCGGATCGCGGTGTAGGTGTAGTCCGAGGCGATCTCGTTGCCGTAACGCAGGGCCTGGGCCTTGGCTTTCTCCGCGGAGATGTTTTCGCGCTCGGCTTCGTCGAGGATCGCTTGCTTGACCAGTGGCTGGTTGAGCAGACCTTTGACCAGGTTGCGACGGTGGGAAATGTCCGGGCCGATCACCGCTGCTTTCAGATTACGGAAGTGTACGCGCAGGATTCGCTGGGCCATGCGCACGGTGCGTTCGTGGCCCTTGTTGTGCTCGATCAGCTCGCGCAGGTGAATCGGCGCCGAGAATTGCACGCGGGTTTTACGCCCGAGAACAATGATGCTCAACAGACGACGCAGGCGCCCGGTGACGGCCCAGCTGTCGGCGAACAACAGCTTCCACGGACTGTTTTCGCTGTCCGGCGATTGGCCCCAGAACACGCTGACCGGAATGATCTGCGCATCTTCAGCAGCGTTCTGCGTCAGTGCGCTGACCAGGCGAGTCAGGGTTGGCGGCGCGCCGCGTTTGTCCTGGCGACCGAGCCAGTCTGGGTCCGGCGTCAGGTAGAAAAACGCCGCCGGTTCGATCAGCGAACCCACCGACACCGGCAGCACCGGACGCGGCAGGCCGGCCTTGGTGCACTCGGTGTCGAGCACGGCCAGATCGGTCAGCGAAGGGTTTTGCAGGACGTAGAACACCGGACGACTGCGGTCGAGGTTGAGGGTGAACGACGACTGGTTGATCGTTTCCGAGCGGACCCAGAGGTACAACAGTCGGCGCAAGGTGCCAAACACAAGACGGCGGAACGGGGAACGGGTCATACGGCTTCTGCGTGAGTGGATAAAACCGAGCATTTGCTCGGGAGGTCGACAGTTTGCCGTATTCACCGAAAATCGGCAAAAAAGCGGCGAAGTAATCTCCTGTTGAGAGTTTTCGCGCCTGTCATATACTCGGCGGTCTGTCGCCGGGGCCCTTTTATGGACGTCGGACGCAGGCTGACGTTCCGCAAAGGCTTTCCTGCGAAAAGCCTGTTCAATAATAAAAAAGGAGTATGAACAGATGGCAACACGTGAAACCGGCAACGTGAAGTGGTTCAACGACGCCAAAGGCTACGGCTTTATCCAGCGCGAAGACGGGGTGGACGTGTTCGTGCACTACCGCGCGATTCGCGGCGAAGGGCATCGCTCGCTGACTGAAGGCCAGCAGGTTGAATACGCGGTGATTACTGGCGAGAAGGGTTTGCAGGCTGAGGATGTTGTAGGCCTGTGATGATCGTTCCCACGCTCTGCGTGGGAACGCCTCAACGGACGCTCCGCGTTCGCTTTGGGACGCAGAGCGTCCCGGGCTGCATTCCCACGCGGAGCGTGGGAACGATCAGTTTCAGGCAGTTTTCCAGGTGATCTCTTCTTCACCGTCTTCGCTGATGCGCATCCAGCGATCCGCCGTTTCCTCACCTTCTTCTTCAACCCACGTGCCCGGCGCGCAACGCACTTCCACGTTCAGCGCAGCGAATGCGGCGCGGGCGCAGGCGATGTCGTCGTCCCATGGCGTCTGGTCGCTTTCCAGGTACAGGCTGTTCCATTTGCCCACGGCTTTCGGCAGCCAGGTCACCGGCACGTTGCCGGCCTTGCACTTCCAGGTCTGGCCTTTCTGAACCCAGTCGGTGCACGGGCCCAGCGCGGCGCCCAGCCAGGCCGAAATGGCCTTGTGGTCGACGTCGGCGTCTTTCAGGTAAATCTCGATATCCGGTTGGCGCATGGATGTCCTCACTGCGGGTCTGAAAAATCCATTCGCGGATTTAGCCGGCCCCGGGCACTCGCCCGAGACCAAAAGTTATTGAAGAACGAAATAATCGTAGCGCATCGACACAGTGGTCTCGAACGGCTCGGCCTGTTCGATCACCGCCGCACGACGCTCGGCACTGGCGCGCCAGCCGTGGGGCGTCATCGCCAACAGGTTGGCGCGATCCTCGGGCTTGTCCAGCGTCAGCTTGAATTCCAGGGTTTCACTGTGCGCCAGCGCCATGCCTTCCGGCACCAGGGCCAGATGCTTGTCGTCGGTGTACTCGCGCACTTCGTCGTACAGGCGTTCGCGCAACTCCATCAGGTGGCCGCTGGTCGGGCCGACTTTCATCAGACCGCCGCCGACACTGAGCAAGCGCTTGGCCTCTTCCCAATCCAAAGGACTGAAAACACTGGCGAGAAACTGGCAACTGCCCGACGCCAACGGCACGCGGGCCATGCTGGCGATCAACCAAGTAATCGCCGGATTACGCTTGCAGGCGCGTTTGACCGCTTCGCGGGAGATGTCCAGTGCGTAGCCATCCGCGTGCGGCAAGGCCTCGGCGATCTGCGCGGTGTAATAACCCTCGCCACAGCCGATGTCGACCCAGCGATCCGGCGCATAACTCGCTGCCAGTTCGGCCAGACGCTTGGCCACCGGCGCGTAATGTCCGGCGTTCAGGAAGTCGCGGCGCGCTTCGACCATGGCCTGGTTGTCGCCAGGATCACGGCTGTTTTTGTGCTGCACCGGCAGCAGGTTCAGGTAACCCTGTCGCGCACGGTCGAAACGATGGCCGGCGGGGCAGACCACGCCGTTATCCACCGCATTCAGCGGTTCACTGCAGATGGGGCAAGCGAGCATCAGGCGAGCAACTTGATCAGGGTCTGGTAGTAGATTTCGGTCAGCACATCGAGATCTGCTGCCAGCACGCGTTCGTTGACCTGGTGAATGGTCGCGTTGACCGGGCCCAGTTCAACCACCTGCGTACCCATGGTCGCGATGAAACGGCCATCGGAGGTGCCGCCGCTGGTGGACGCCTTGGTCTCGCGACCAGTGATGTCCTTGATGCTCGCCGACACCGCGTCGAGCAACGCGCCCGGTTCGGTGAGGAACGGCAGACCGGACAGCGCCCAGTCGATGTGCCAGTCCAGATCGTGCTTGTCGAGGATATCAGCCACGCGTTTCTGCAGGCCTTCGACGGTTGATTCGGTAGAGAAACGGAAGTTGAACACCGCCACCAGATCACCTGGAATCACGTTGGTCGCGCCGGTGCCGGAATTGACGTTGGAGATCTGGAAACTGGTCGGCGGGAAGAAATCGTTGCCGTGATCCCAATGCTCGGCGGCCAGTTCGGCCAGCGCCGGAGCGGCGAGGTGGATCGGATTCTTTGCCAAGTGTGGATAGGCGACGTGGCCCTGAATGCCTTTGACCGTGAGCTTGGCACCCAGCGAGCCGCGACGGCCGTTTTTCACCACGTCGCCAACCAGCGTGGTGCTCGACGGTTCGCCGACGATGCACCAGTCCAGACGCTCATTACGCGCGGCCAAGCGCTCGACCACTGCCTTGGTGCCGTGGTGCGCCGGGCCTTCTTCGTCGCTGGTGATCAGGAACGCGACCTTGCCCTTGTGGTTCGGGTAGTCGGCGACAAAACGCTCAGCGGCGACGGTCATCGACGCCAGGCTGCCTTTCATGTCCGCCGCGCCACGGCCGCAGAGCATGCCGTGCTCATCGATCACGGCGTTGAACGGGTCGATCTGCCACGCGGTGACCGGGCCGGTCGGCACCACGTCGGTGTGACCGGCGAAGCACAGTACCGGGCCGTCGTTGGTGCCGTGGGTCGCCCAGAAGTTATCCACATCTTCGATGCGCATCGGCTCGAGGCTGAAACCGGCATCGCCCAGGCGCTGCATCATCTGCTTCTGGCAATCGGCGTCGACCGGCGTCACGGACGGACGGCGGATCAGGTCGATGGCGAGTTGGAGGGTCGGCGAAAGGTCGGCGTGGGCCGTCATGGAAAACTCCGGGATCATGAATTTGAGCGAGGGCCACTGTGGGAGAGAGCCTGCTCGCGAATGCGTTGTGTCAGTCAACATAGTTGGTGATTGTTACAACGCCTTCGCGAGCAGGCTCGCTCCCACAGGGGATAGGGTTCGGTCAATCAGACCGGTTATCACGCCAAGCCCCGCAAAATGGCGGTTATCTTAAAGCAAAACGGCGACCATTGGCCGCCGTTTAGTGCATCGATGAGGATTTAGACGACCGGCGCCGGCTCAGGCTTGGCTGCAGGTTTTGGCAGCGACGACAGGAACGCCATGATCAGCGCCGCCAGATACGGCAGCGACTGCACCAGCAACATCACCACCCAGAAACGCATGTCGTTGCTCGGCATGCCGTTGACCAAGTAGATCCCCAGCGCCGCGCCCCACAACAACAGCATGATGAACAGCTCTTCCCGCGCTTCGGAAATCGCCACCCAGAAGCCATGGTTGTCGGCGTTTTTCGGCGTGCGGAAGAACGGAATGCTGCTGGTGAAGAAGCCGTACAGCACCGCTTTGGCGATGGTGTGCGACAACGCCAGCCCGGCCAGTGCCGCGCAGAAGGCATCTTTCAGGTTCACGCCAACTGCTCGGCGATACAGGAAGATGATCTTGCCGACCTTGAACACGAACAGTGCCAACGGCGGAATCGCGAAAATCAGCAGCGGCGGATCGACCCGCTGCGGCACGATGATCATTGCCGCCGACCACAACAGCGCACCGACGGTGAAGAAGATATTCATGCCGTCCGCCACCCACGGCAACCAGCCCGCGAGGAAATGATACCGCTGGCCACGGGTCAGCTCGGTGTCCTTGCCGCGCAACAGGCTGCTGGTGTGGCGCTTGATGATCTGAATCGCACCGTAAGCCCAGCGAAAACGCTGTTTCTTGAAGTCGATAAACGTATCCGGCATCAGGCCCTTGCCGTAGCTGTCGTGGTAATACGCCGCCGACAGGCCTTTTTCGAACACGCGCAGACCGAGTTCGGCATCTTCACAGATGCACCAGTCGGCCCAACCCAATTCTTCCAGCACCGAACGACGGGTCATGGTCATGGTGCCGTGCTGAATGATCGCGTCACGGTCGTTACGGGTGACCATGCCGATGTGGAAGAAACCTTTGTATTCGGCGTAGCAGAGCTTCTTGAAGGTGCTTTCGTTCTGGTCGCGATAATCCTGCGGCGACTGCACCACGGCGATTTTCGGGTCGGCGAAGTGCGGCACCATGTGCTTGAGCCAGTTCGGGTGCACGCAGTAATCGGAGTCGATCACCGCGATCACTTCGGCGTCCTTGGCGGTGTGCGGAATCAGGTAGTTCAGCGCGCCGCCCTTGAAACCGGCCAGCGGCGAGACGTGGAAGAACTTGAAGCGCGGGCCGAGGGTTGCGCAGTAGTCACGCACCGGTTCCCACACCGCCGGATCCTTGGTGTTGTTGTCGATGATCAGGACTTCGTAGTCTGGATAATCGAGGGCGGCGAGGGCGTCGAGGGTCTGTTTGACCATCTCCGGCGGCTCGTTGTAGCACGGCACGTGGATCGACACTTTCGGGCGATAGCTGGAGTCGCCTTCCACCGGCAGGAACTCGCGCCGACGCTTGTGAATCCACACCGCTTCAGCCAGTTCATGCGCCTCCGTCAGCAAGACGATAAACACCCCGAGCGCGCCGAGCGCCAAGAGGAAGCCCACTGTCAGACTGAACCACGTGCTGTATTGCAGGCTGTAGTCGTAGCCGATCCACACCAGCACCGAACCGCAAAGGAAGGCGATGAAGGTCAGGAAGATCCGCCCACGCTGACGCAGGGCCGAGCCGTCGATCATCAGCAAGGTCAGCGACAACAGCGCCAGCACCACCGAACCGATCGCCAGCACGCGCCATTGCGGGATCGCGACCACCGGGCCTTCGAAGTTGAATTTCTGCTGACGCGCGGCGTTGAACACGCCCCAGTACGCGCCGACCGAACCTTCGTCACTGGCCTTCCACGGCTGGTCGAACGCTTCGATCACGAAGTAGTTGAAGCCTTGGCGGTTGAGCTTGTTGACCAAGGTCCGCAGGTAGATCGCCTGATCCGCCGGCGACGCATCGGCGCCGCCACGCATGCGGCCGTTGCTCGGCCAGCCGACCTCGGAGAGTAGCAGCGGTTTTTTCGGGAACAGCTTTTTCAGATCGCGGGCACGGTCGAACACGAACTGGCCGGCCTTGTCGACCGGGATGAATTCCCAGTAAGGCAGAACGTGCGCAGCGATCAGGTCAACGTGCTTGGCCAGTTCCGGGTGTTCTTCCCAGACGTGCCATTGCTCGGACGTGGTCACCGGCACTTTCACCGCAGCGCGCACGCGATCGAGCAATACGCTCAGCTCTTGGGCGGTGATTTCCTTACGGAAAATCGCTTCGTTACCGACCACCACACGAACCACGCTGCGCGAAGTGTTGGCCAGTTCGATGGCGCGGGTGATTTCCCGTTCGTTGCGTTCCTGGTCGGGGCTGATCCAGATCCCCAGGGTCACGCGCAGGCCGAATTCCTCAGCCAGTTTCGGGATGTCTTGCAGCGAACCGTCGACCGAGTAGATGCGGATGTTGTCCGTCAGCTTGCTCATGATCTCCAGATCACGGCGCATTTCGTCGTCAGACGGATACTGATCCTTCTGCGGGAATTGTCCTTGCTGGAACGGCGAATAGGAGAAACCGGAGATCTGCTCCGGCCAGTTCGGCGCGGAAACCGGGCGATTGATCAGCGCCCAGAAACCGGTGAACAGGGCAGCGATTGCCAGAACCACCACCAGGTTGAGTCCAAATTTACGCGATGACATAGCTATTTCGGGTTCCAAAGGCTGTGGAACGAAGGATCGGTCGGCTAGACGCCCGAGGGGCGCGCATCCTACACCGGCAGCTCACAAGTCGTACATCAGACAGGGAAATGCCCGACATTGGGCAGCCGACTTTGACTTAAGTTCTTACACTTGTAGCTGATGTTTAGAACTTGTCGCCGCGTAGCCCTATAATGCGCGCCGGTTTTTGGGGTAATGGTCATGAGTACAGAAGATCCGCGGTTTGCAGGCATCGCCCGTTTGTATGGCATTGAAGGCCTGGAGCGCCTGCGCGCGGCCCATGTGGCGATTGTCGGCGTCGGTGGCGTCGGTTCCTGGGCGGCGGAAGCCATGGCCCGCTGTGGCGTCGGCGAGATTTCGCTGTTCGACCTCGATGACGTCTGCGTCAGCAACGCCAACCGCCAGTTGCACGCACTGGACAGCACCGTCGGCAAACCCAAGGTCGAGGTGATGGCCGAGCGTCTGCGCGGGATCAACCCGGATTGCACCGTGCACGCCGTGGCGGATTTCGTTACTCGCGAGACCATGGCTGAATACATCACGCCGAACATTGATTGCGTGATCGACTGCATCGACGCGGTCAACGCCAAGGCTGCGCTGATCGCTTGGTGCAAGCGCCGCAAGATCCAGATCATCACCACGGGTGGTGCGGGTGGGCAGATTGATCCGACGCTGATTCAGGTCTGCGACCTCAACCGCACGTTCAACGACCCGTTGGCGTCGAAAGTGCGCTCGACGTTGCGTCGCGATTACGGTTTTTCGCGCACCGTGACCCGGCATTACAGCGTGCCGTGTGTGTTTTCCACGGAGCAACTGCGTTATCCGAAACCGGATGGCAGCATTTGTCTGCAGAAGAGTTTTGTCGGCGATGGCGTGAAGCTCGACTGCGCCGGTGGGTTTGGCGCGGTGATGATGGTCACGGCAACGTTCGGCATGGTCGCGGCGACCAAGGCAGTGGACAAGATTGTCGCGGGTGTTCGGCGTCCGGCTGACCGGGTCAAATCTGACGCCTGACCGGTTGATCGTTCCCACGCTCCGCGTGGTAATGCAGCCCGGGACGCTCCGCGTCCCATCCAGAGCCGAACGCGGAGCGTCCGTTGAGGCATTCCCACGCAGAGCGTGGGAACGATCAGTCAGCGAGCCAGCTCATTCATCCGCTGGAGCACGGCATTGAGGCCATTGCTGCGCGATGGCGATAGCTGACGCGAAAGGCCTAGCTGATTGAACCAGTCCGGCAAATCAACCTGCTGCAATTCAGCCGCCGACAACCCGTTAACCCGTAACAGCAACAACGCCACCAACCCGCGAATCATCCGCGCATCGCTGCTGGCGCTGAACTGCCAGTGACCGTCGTGCAACGCCCCAACCAGCCACACCTGACTCTCACAGCCATGCACTCGGTTGGCATCGCACTTGTCGGCGTCACTCAACGGCGGCAGACGATCACCAAACTGCATCAGCAACCGCGCCCGCTGTTCCCAGCCGGCTGCGTTCTGAAAAATGTGCAGCGCTTCAGCAGCCGCGACCGGCAAACTCATCGCAACAACTCCAGCGCCTGATCCAGCGCTTCAAAGAAGCGCTCCAGATCCTCGGAATCGTTGTACAGCGCCAGCGACACCCGAATCGCGCCAGCCAGTTCGAAGCTTTTCAGCAGCGGCATCGCGCAGTGATGCCCGGCGCGCACGGCAATCCCTTGCTCGGTCAGCAAGTGCGCCAGATCAGCGTTATGCACACCCTCGACGACAAAACTCGCCAACGCCAATTGCGGCTTGCCGAGCAATCGAATGCCGTTACGCGCTGCGAGGCCGCGCAGCAAATAGTCATGCAGCGCCGCTTCATGGGCCGACACCGCGTCCTGATCCAGGCCCGCCAGATAATCGAGCGTTGCGCCGAGGCCGATCACACTGGCAATCGGCGGCGTGCCCGCTTCAAAACCCAGCGGCGCAGGGCGGAAACGCGCGTCGTGATAGTTGGCTTCCAGGACCATCTCGCCACCGAACTGCCATGGTTTCAGTTGCTCAAGTGCTGCGTTGCGCCCGAACAATACGCCGAGGCCATCGGGGCCATACAGTTTGTGGCTGGAAAACACATAGAAGTCGCAACCCAGCGCCTGCACGTCATGCCGGCCATGGACCACGCCTTGCGCGCCATCGACTACAGTGAGCGCGTTCTGCGCCTTGGCCATGCCCAGCAAGGCCGGCAATGGCTGCCATGCACCGAGCACGTTGGACAACTGACTGACTGCCAGCAAGCGCGTGCGCGGGCCGATCAAATGTACCGCGGCAGCAAGGTCGATCAGACCGTCGGCATCCAGCGGCAGGATCACCAGTTTCAGGTTGCGACGTTGCGCCAGTTGCTGCCACGGCAGCAGGTTGGCGTGATGCTCCAGGGCGCTGATGACAATTTCATCGCCCGGGTGGAAAAGATGTTCCAGGCCATAAGCCAGGAGATTCAGCGCACTGGTGGCGCCGTGGGTAAAGATGATCTGCCCGCTGTCACCGGCATTCAGCCACTGGGCGACCTTGAGCCGACTGTCCTCGAACGCCTGCGTCGCGTGAGCGCCGGGCAGGTGTTGCGCACGATGCACATTGGCTGCGCCATTGGCGTAGTAATGCGTCAGTGCGTCGAGCAGGGCTTGTGGTTTTTGCGTGGTGGCGGCGTTGTCCAGATAGGTCTGGTCTTGCCGTTGCAGCGCGGCGATGGCCGGAAAATCGGCACGCCACGGGGAGGGAATCATCATGTGGTATACGCCTGACCCTGTGGGAGCGAGCCTGCTCGCGAAGGCGTCCTTGAGGACGCTAAAAGCTTCGCGAGCAGGCTCGCTCCCACAGGTTATCAATGTGCTGCTTAGTTGTGAGCGTGCAGCGCTTCGTTCAGTTCGATCGCCGATTTGTGGGTCTTGCATTCCACAGCACCGGTTTCCGAATTGCGACGGAACAGCAGATCAGTCTGACCGGCCAGATCACGCGCCTTCACAACCTTGACCAGGTTGTTGTTTTCGTCGAGCAGGGCAACCTTGGTGCCAGCGGTCACGTACAGGCCCGACTCAACGGTGTTGCGGTCACCCAACGGGAAACCGATACCGGCGTTGGCGCCGATCAGGCAGCCTTCGCCAACCTTGATCACGATGTTGCCGCCGCCCGACAGGGTGCCCATGGTCGAGCAACCGCCGCCCAGGTCCGAACCCTTGCCGACGAACACGCCAGCGGAAACGCGGCCTTCGATCATGCCCGGGCCTTCGGTGCCTGCGTTGAAGTTGATGAAACCTTCGTGCATCACGGTGGTGCCTTCACCGACGTAAGCGCCCAGACGCAGACGTGCCGCGTCAGCGATACGCACGCCAGCCGGAACCACGTAGTCGGTCATTTTCGGGAACTTGTCCACCGAGAACACTTCCAGCAGCTCGCCACGCAGGCGGGCTTCCAGTTGCATTTCCGCCAGTTCGCTCAGGTCGATTGCACCCTGGCTGGTCCACGCTACGTTTGGCAGCAGCGGGAAAATACCGGCCAGGCTCACGCCGTGTGGCTTGACCAGACGGTGCGACAGCAGGTGCAGCTTCAGATACGCCTCAGGCGTCGAGGTCAGCTGTGCGTCTTCGGCCAGCAGGGTGGCGACCAGCGGCTTGTGGCTTTCAGCCAGACGGGTCAGCAGCTTGCCTTGCACGGCGTCGATGCCTTTCACGGCTTCAGCCAGTTGTGCAGCCTGGGCGGTGGTGAAAGTGATGGCCTGGTTGCCTTCGGTGTAACCGAGGATTGGCGCAACTGCCGCGACCAGTTCGGCCGAAGGGTTGAGCAGTGGCTGTGCGTAGAACACTTCCAGCCACGCGCCTTGACGGTTCTGAGTGCCGACACCAAAAGCGATGCTGAACAGGGAATTGGACATGTAAATACACCTCTACAAAGAGTGACGGGCTGCTTACTTCAGAGCGGCCGCGTAGATATCTGGCTTGAAGCCAATCAGGGTTCGGTCACCGAGATCGAGCACCGGGCGCTTGATCATCGAGGGTTGAGCGAGCATCAGTTCGATGGCTTTCGACTGGTCGAGATCGGCTTTGCGTTCGTCGTCGAGTTTGCGAAAGGTCGTGCCTGCGCGGTTCAACACCGTTTGCCAGCCGTGTTCGTCACACCATTGGGTCAGGTGTTCACGGTCGATGCCGGCGGTTTTGTAATCGTGAAAGTCGTAGCTGACAGCGTGTTCATCGAGCCAGGTGCGCGCCTTCTTCATGGTGTCGCAGGCTTTGATGCCGAAAAGGTGCAACGTTTTACTTGAAACGGTCAAGGAATTGCCCCCTTTACAGGTGCTGGAGAAAAATGGTGTCGGATTATGCCATGACCAAACCGGTTCGCGGCGCCTCAGGTCGATTTGGCAATGCAAAACCCTGTGGGAGCGAGCTTGCTCGCGAAGTGCTCGTGTCAGTCAATATCTCTGTTCGATGAATGACCGCATTCGCGAGCAGGCTCGCTCCCACAAGGGACTGCAATCGGGCAGTGCGACATAGGTGCAACGGTCAGACACAGCCTAAGCGGCTAATATGGCAGTTCAACGCTGTCGATTGTCTGAGATTTCCGCTTTATGCAAACTGCTTATACCGTCCTGATCCTGCTGATGCTGGTCAGCGTTTCGCGTCTGGTCGGACGGGTCATCCCGCTGCCGCTGCCTCTGGTGCAAATCGCCGCTGGCGCCTTGCTCGCCTGGCCGACCCTCGGTCTGCACGTGGCCCTTGATCCCGAATTGTTCCTGTTTCTGTTCCTGCCGCCATTGTTGTTCTCCGACGGCTGGCGCATGCCCAAGCGCGAGTTCTGGCACTTGCGCGGACCGATCCTGACCCTGGCAGTCGGGCTGGTGCTGTTCACCGTGGTCGGCGCCGGCTACTTCATTCATTGGTTATTGCCGTCAATTCCGTTACCGGTAGCCTTTGCCCTCGCGGCGGTTTTGTCGCCCACCGACGCCGTGGCGGTGTCGGCCATTTCACAAAACCGCTTGCCGACCCCGCTGATGCATATATTGCAGGGCGAGGCGCTGATGAACGATGCCTCGGGTCTGGTGACCTTCAAGTTCGCCCTGGTGGCGGCCATCACGGGCGTGTTCTCGCTGACCAACGCCAGCCTGACCTTTGTCGTGGTGGCGCTCGGCGGACTGGCGGTCGGGGTGGCATTGAGCTGGCTGGTCGGGCGCTGGCGGGCGTGGATGATCGCCCGTGGCTGGGACGATCCGGCCACTCACGTGGTGTTCATGTTGCTGTTGCCGTTCGCCGCTTATGTGTTGGCCGAACGCCTCGGCGTCTCAGGCATTCTCTCGGCGGTAGCGGCGGGGATGATGCAGAGCTGGCTCGATCTGCTGCCACGACAGACCAGCACCCGCTTGCTCAATCGCAGCGTCTGGTCGCTGTTGGAATTCGCCTTCAACGGTCTGATCTTCCTGCTGCTCGGCCTGCAATTGCCCGACATCATCAAAGCCGTGGTCAGCCACGAGCCGACCTTGTGGCCGACGCTGTTCTATCGCTGCCTTGATGTCGTGGCGATTTTCCTCGCGCTGGTGTTGCTGCGGTTTATCTGGGTGCAGAGTATCTGGCGCTTGTCGGTGTTGCTGCGACGTTTGCGCGGCAAGGGCGAGCTGACACAAGTGCCGACCGCGCGCTCCTGTTGGTTGCTGACTGTCGGAGGGGTGCGAGGTGCGGTGACACTGGCGGGTGTGATGTCGGTGCCGATGTTGATGGGGGCGGACGTGTTCCCCGAGCGTGATCTGCTGATCTTCATTGCTGCCGGGGTGATTCTGCTGTCGCTGATATCGGCGTGTATCGCTCTGCCGCTGTTGTTGCGCGGGATCGAAAAGAGCCCGGACGACAAACGGCGCCAGGAAGTGCGCGATGCCTGGCGCAAAACTGCGGAAGCGGCGATTCATGCGCTGGAAACAGAAGAAACGTCTCCGCAGGACGCTGCTCAAGCCGCGCTGTCGGCCGAGCTGAAGGCACGGATCATGTCCGAGTATCGCCATCAACTCGATGTCTTCAACGATTCCGCCGAAGCTCAGGCCTTGGCGTTCCAGATGGATCTGCTCGAGCGACGCCTGCGCTTGAAGGCGCTCAGGGCACAGCGTCTGGAACTCTATAGCCTCAGTCGTCATCACCAGATCGGTGATGACGTCCTGAGAGAGGTGTTGGCTGATCTTGACCTGAGTGAAGCCAATCTGGGGCAGGTCAAATAGACACATCCTGATAGTTGATGGGCGGATAAGCTATTCTCGCTAATTGCTTGTCGCCTTCACTGATGTGTTTATTGATGGGGATCTCGAAGTTGTTGGTAGTCAAAAAAGATTGAATCGGGTAGTGCATGATGGAGTGCTTGTCGTAGTTGCCCAGAACAAGCCCGCCGGTCGTGTCGAGATCAAAGAGATTCAAATCGACCTCATCTTTTTCCCAGCCGACGACTTCGACGAAATATTGGTATACGGCATCTTTATCCCATGGAATGTTCGCATCGGGATGAAGGTGAGCGTGATGGAAGCCCAGCGCATGGCCAAATTCATGAATCAGTGAGATTTCGAAGGATGGTGTATCTGATCGTTCTGTGACTACTAACGTAGGTTCGTCGGATGCGATCGTCAGGGCATTCGTCCCTAGTGCCGAATAATTGCCGGAGCCCTCCAGATCGATACGAATCTGGCCGGGGCCATCCTCAACCCGTTCGAAGGCAAGGCTGACAAAGGGTTCCCATTGTCGAATGCAACGTTCAACGCGGTATTTCATTTCCTCAGGGAGCGCGCGCATGAACGAAAAACTGACAGTGCTGGCGTTTTTCCAGAACTTTTCCGAGTAAGCCACTGAGCGTTTGGTGCGTGCCGGTGAATACAGGTTATCTGCATCCAGCCTGGGTTTTAGTATTTTTACGTAATGGTAATTTTGCATGGTTAATATCCATATTTTTATGACTTGTCGGTAAGTGCACTGAACCTGGCATTTAAAAAGTGTTGTCAAAGTCGCTGCGACTTAAAGACTAACTTTGCCGGGTAAAGGCAGGAAGACGAGAAATAATTGGATATGTAACCTGCAATCGAGCCTGCGCGCCAGATTGCCTGGCGCGGGCATGTGATGTTTACTTTTGTCGCGTTGCAAACGCGCGAATTCGCTCCGCCGCTTCTACGCACTCTGCCAATGGTGCAACCAGCGCCATGCGCACGCGGCCAGCCCCCGGGTTGACGCCATCGACGTCACGGGACAGGTAAGAACCTGGCACCACGGTCACGTGCTCCTGCTCGAACAGATCGCGGCAGAACGCGGCGTCGTCGCCTTGCACGTTCGGCCACAGATAGAAACTGCCATCCGGGCGCTGCACGTCCATCACCGGGCTGAGGATTTCCAGCACCGCATCGAATTTTTCGCGATACAGCGCACGGTTGGCGCGCACATGCACTTCGTCGTTCCACGCAGCAACGCTGGCCAGTTGCGTTTGTACCGGCATCGCGCAGCCGTGGTAGGTGCGATACAGCAGGAAGCCTTTGAGAATGTCGGCATCGCCGGCAACAAAACCCGAGCGCAGGCCCGGCAGGTTGGAGCGCTTGGACAGGCTGTGGAACACCACGCAACGCTTGAAGTCCTTGCGGCCCAGTTCGGCACACGCAGTGAGCAGGCCCGGCGGCGGGGTTTGCTCATCGAAGTACAACTCGCTGTAGCACTCGTCGGCGGCGATCACGAAGTCGTACTCGTCGGCCAAAGCGATCAGCTTTTTCAGGGTGTCGACCGGGATCAGTGCCCCCGTCGGGTTGCCTGGCGAGCAGAGGAAGAGGATCTGGCAGCGTTTCCAGATGTCCGGCGAAACAGCATCGAAATCCGGATTGAAGCCGTTCTCATCGAGGCACGGCAGGTAATGCGGCTTGGCACCGGCAAGGAATGCGGCGCCTTCGTAGATTTGATAGAACGGATTCGGGCTGACCACCAGTGCGTCGTCGCCACGGTTGACCACAGTCTGGGTGAACGCGAACAGGGCTTCACGGGTGCCATTGACCGGCAGCACGTTGCGCGCCGGATCGATCCAGCCGCTTGGCACGCCGAAACGACGCTCGCACCAGCCGGCGATGGCTTCGCGCAGGGCGGGGATACCGAGGGTGGTCGGGTACACGGCCATCTGATCCAGACTGTTGGCCAGAGCCTCGGCGACAAAGCTTGGCGAACGGTGTTTCGGCTCGCCGATCGACAGAGCGATCGGGCGTTTGTCCGGGTTCGGGGTCACGGTGCCGAGCAGGGCGCGGAGCTTTTCGAACGGGTACGGCTGGAGCTGGTTCAGAGCATTGTTCATTGGGGCAGGGTCTCTCGCAAAGCCATTTGAATCCGGGGCGCCATCAGATACTGATGCGCGACAGTTTGATATCGGGTTCCTGATTGACGCTCAGTTGCTCAACGATCGCATCCTGCAAACGGCTGCACAGCAACGGGTCGGACAACGGTTGGTTGTGCGCGTCGGTGATGAAGAACACGTCTTCCACGCGCTCGCCCAGGGTCGCAATCTTGGCGTTTTGCAGCGACAGGTCGAACTCGAGGAAAATCCCGCCGATCCGCGCCAGCAGGCCCGGGCGATCAGGCGCGGTCAGTTCCAGTACGGTCACCGGACGTTGCGCGTCGTTATGAATGGTTACCTGCGGCGCAAAGGCGAAATGCTTGAGCTGGCGCGGCACCCGGCGTTGAATGATCGTCGGGTAATCGTCGGGATTGCGCAGGGCTTCGGTCAGGCCTTCGCGGATCTGTTTGACCCGCGTCGGGTTGTCGCCGATGGATTCGCCTTCGTTATCGAGCACGATGTAGGTGTCGAGGGTGAACTGGCTGCTCGAGGTGATGACCCGGGCGTCGTGAATGTTCAGGTTGAGCTGATCCATGGCGGCCACGGTCACCGCGAAGAAATCATGCTGGTCCGGTGCATAAATGAAGATCTGCGTGCCACCCTCGAACTCGCGTTGGGTGGTTTCCTTGATCAGCACCAGCGGCCCGCCATCGACGGGTTGCTGGAGGATCGCGTCGCTGTGCCAGGCCACGTCACCGGCGGTATGGCGCAGGAAATAGTCATCGCCCAACTGCGCCCACAACTGCTCGACATCGTCCGGATCGGTGCCGCCGCGCACCAGAATATCCAGTGCGGCGCTTTGGGTCTGGCGGATCTGCTCTTCGCGATCCACCGGGTTTTCCAAGCCGCGACGCAGCGCGCGTTTGGTCTCGGTGTAGAGCTGACGCAACAGGCTGGCGCGCCACGAGTTCCACAGCGTCGGGTTGGTCGCGTTGATGTCGGCCACGGTCAGCACGTAGAGATAGTCGAGACGGGTTTCATCGCCGACAGCCAGGGCAAAGTCGTGGATCACTTGCGGGTCGGACAAATCCTTGCGCTGAGCGGTGGTCGACATCACCAGATGGTTCTGCACCAGCCAGACGATCAGGCGGCTGTCCCACACCGGCAACTGATGGCGCTGGCAGAACGCCTCGGCATCGACCGCGCCGATCTCCGAGTGATCGCCATGCCGGCCTTTACCGATGTCGTGGTACAGGCCCGCCATGTAGATCAGTTCGGGCTTGGGCAGCTTGGCCATCAGCTTGGCGGCCAGCGGGAATTTCTCCGAGACCTGGGTGTACTGCAATTTGCGCAGGTGCTTGATCAGGTTCAGCGTGTGCGCATCGACCGTGTAGATGTGAAACAGATCGTGCTGCATCTGCCCGACGATAAAACCGAACTCCGGCAGATAACGCCCGAGAATGCCGTAACGGTTCATCCGGCGCAGGTTGCGGTGGATGCCGATCTTGCACTTGAACAGTTCAATGAACAGGCTGGTGTTGCGAATATCGTTGCGGAAGTTGTCGTCGATCAGGTGACGGTGCTCGCGCAGCAGACGAATGGTGTCGGCGCGCACGCCTTTGATTTCTGGCTGCTGAGCCATCAGCACGAAAATCTCCAGCATGGCGAACGGCGTGCGGCGGAACACGTTGTCGTTGCGTGCCTCGATATAGCCGTCGTGGAGCTGGAAGCGCGAGTTGATCGGCTGCGGCGGCGCTTCGTCTTCCGGCGCGAGGATCACTTCCTCGAAATGCTGGATGATCAGGTCGCTGAGCTGGGCGATGCTCATCACTACGCGGAAATACTGTTGCATGAAGTTTTCGACGGCCTGTTTGGCGTCGTCGCCTTCAAAACCCAGTAGTCCGGCGATGGTGCGCTGGTGGTCGAACAGCAAGCGGTCTTCGGAGCGGCCGGCGAGCATGTGCAGGGCGTAGCGAACCTTCCAGAGAAATTCCTGAGAGGAGGCGAGCAGGGCGTTTTCACTCTCGACCAGGAAACCTTCGCCGGCGAGGGCGCGCAGGTTCAGGGTGCCGTATTGGCGACGCGCAACCCAGAGAATCGTCTGAATATCCCGCAGTCCGCCGGGCGAGCCTTTGACGTTGGGTTCCAGGTTGTATTCGGTGTCGTTGTATTTGTGGTGGCGGGCTTTTTGTTCGGCACGCTTGGCCAGGAAGAACTCCTTGGCCGGCCACATGTGTGCGGTGCTGGTGACGTCGAGCATGCGTTGGCGCAGACGCTCGGGGCCGCAGATGGTGCGGCTTTCCATCAGGTTGGTGACCACGGTCAGGTCGGCGCGGGCCTCTTCGGCGCATTCATCGACCGAGCGCACGCTCTGACCGACTTCCAGGCCAATGTCCCACAACAGCGTCAGAAAACGCTCGATGGAGTCGCGGAAGACCTCGTGATCGGCGCTGTCCAGCAGGATCAGCAGATCGATATCGGAATAAGGGTGCAGCTCACCGCGACCATAACCGCCGACCGCGACCAGTGCGATGTCGGCGTCTTCACTCCAGTTGAACTGCTCCCAGGCCTTTTGCAGGATGTTGTCGACGAACCAGGCACGGTCTTCGATCAGCCGGCGAATGTCGCGACCCTGGCGAAAACGCGTGTCGAGCACCTCGCGAGCCTGGCGGATCGCCTTCTTGAACGCCGCGATAGGACTCGCTTTGAGAGCCAGTTCGGCCTGGAACTGACCGCGGTCGAAGAGTTCGGGATCCACCTGCGGCATCGATTGGCATTCCTTCTATAAGGCTGGGAGCGTTGTGTGGATCAGGCCGAGATGCGCGGGATGGTGTCGTCGGCGCGCAGGGTGAAGATCTCGTAGCCAGTGTCGGTCACCAGCAGGGTGTGTTCCCACTGTGCTGACAGCTTGCGATCCTTGGTGATCGCGGTCCAGCCGTCACCCAGTACTTTGGTGTCGGCCTTGCCCTGGTTGATCATCGGCTCGATGGTGAAGGTCATGCCGGCCTTCAGTTCCATGCCGGTGCCGGCGCGGCCGTAGTGGAGGATCTGCGGCTCTTCGTGGAAAACCTTGCCGATGCCATGACCGCAGAACTCGCGAACCACCGAGAAGCCGTTCTTCTCGGCGTGCTTCTGAATGACTTCGCCGATGTCGCCGAGGCGGCAGCCGGGTTTGACGATCTCGATCGCCTTGTACATGCATTCCTGGGTGATCTGCGACAGGCGTTCGGCCCAGACGGGTACTTCGCCGACATGGAACATGCGGCTGGTATCGCCGTGGTAACCGTCCTTGATCACGGTCACGTCAATGTTCAGGGTGTCGCCGTTTTTCAGCGGCTTTTCATTCGGGATGCCGTGGCAGACCACGTGGTTGATCGAAGTGCAGATCGACTTCGGATAACCCTTGTAATTGAGCGGGGCAGGGATGGCTTGCTGCACATTGACGATGTAGTCGTGGCAGATCTGGTTCAGCTCATCGGTGGTGACGCCCGGTTTGACATGTTCGGCAATCATTTCCAGCACATCGGCGGCCAGTTTGCCGGCGACACGCATGCCAGCGATGTCCTCGGGGGTTTTGAGGTTGACGGTCATACAGGCTCTCTCTGCGCTCGGCGGCGCTTGCTGATACGAATAGGGCGGCAGGTGATCGTTTTGCGACCCTGAAAAACGCGATTCTAACAGACGCACGGCGCAATTCAGCGCCCGCGTGCATCGCTTCTCTCTATACAATGGTGCGTTCGGGGCCGATTCCAAGGGGGCTGCGCCCATGTCCTTGGTGCGAATACAGATTCCGGGTTCCGTTTCTGCGCACCCTGTGGTATAAAATGCGCCGCTTTCCGGGGATACCCCGAAAAGCTTAAATCCACACACGTGTCGACACGATGACCTGGGTGCTTTTGGCTTTATGCCACTGGTTGGTCATTGGGATACGTGGAGGCCAAACCCGACTTATTAAGGAACTATCATGTCCCAAGTCAATATGCGCGATATGCTGAAGGCCGGTGTGCACTTCGGTCACCAAACCCGTTACTGGAATCCGAAAATGGGTAAGTACATTTTCGGCGCGCGTAACAAGATTCACATCATCAACCTTGAAAAAACCCTGCCAATGTTCAACGAAGCTCTGACTTTCGTAGAGCGTCTGGCACAGGGCAAAAACAAGATTCTGTTCGTCGGCACCAAGCGTTCCGCTGGCAAGATCGTTGCTGAAGAAGCAGCACGTTGCGGTTCGCCGTACGTCGATCACCGCTGGTTGGGCGGCATGCTGACCAACTTCAAAACCATTCGTGCTTCGATCAAGCGTCTGCGTGACCTTGAAGTTCAAGCCGAAGACGGTACTTTCGCCAAGCTGACCAAGAAAGAAGCGCTGATGCGCTCCCGTGACCTGGAAAAGCTGGATCGTTCGCTGGGCGGCATCAAGGACATGGGCGGTCTGCCTGACGCACTGTTCGTGATCGACGTTGACCACGAGCGCATCGCGATCACCGAAGCCAACAAGCTGGGCATCCCGGTAATCGGCGTTGTCGACACCAACAGCAGCCCGGAAGGCGTTGACTACATCATCCCAGGCAACGATGACGCAATCCGCGCTATCCAGCTGTACATGGGTTCGATGGCTGACGCAGTTATCCGTGGTCGCAACAATGTTGCTGGCGGTACTGTTGAATTCGCAGCTGAAGAAACTCAGGCTGCAGCTGAGTAATTGACGCCCTGGCGTTGACTCAGTAAGCAAAAAGGGGGCTTGGCCCCCTTTTTGCCACCTCGAAAACCATTTGTCGGCGCCCACGGCACTGTTTGTAATGTGCGGCAGCTAACAAGGGTGGTTCGGGAAGAATTGAACGCCCGTTCGATCGGGTGGAATGGTTGAAAACCTATCCAAGAGGAATTTGAAAATGGCAGCAATTACTGCAGCGTTGGTTAAAGAACTGCGCGAGCGTACCGGCGAAGGCATGATGGACTGCAAGAAAGCCCTGGAAAAGGCTGACGGCGACATCGAAAAAGCCATTGATGACATGCGTGCTTCGGGCGCGATCAAGGCTGCGAAGAAGGCTGGCAACGTTGCCGCTGAAGGCGCAATCGCAATCAAGGACGACGGTAAAGCTGCCGTTATCCTGGAAGTGAACTCGCAGACCGACTTCCTGGCTCTGCAAGACGACTTCAAGAACTTCGTTGCTGTCAGCGTTGAAAAAGCTTTCGCTGACAAGCTGACCGACGCTGCTCCACTGATCGCTTCGCAAGAAGCCGCTCGTGAAGCACTGGTTGCCAAAGTAGGCGAGAACGTCAACATCCGTCGTCTGGCCCGTATCGAAGGTGACGTTGTAGGTTCGTACCTGCACGGCAACAAGATCGGCGTTGTTGTGGCTCTGAAAGGCGGTGACGTCGAGCTGGCCAAAGACATCGCGATGCACGTAGCGGCAAGCAACCCTGAGTTCCTGCTGCCATCGGAAGTTTCGGCTGAAGCGATCGAGCGCGAAAAAGCTGTGTTCCTGCAGCTGAACGAAGAAAAAATCAAAGGCAAGCCAGAAAACATTGTTGAAAATATGGTCAAAGGCCGTATCAGCAAGTTCCTGGCTGAAGCGAGCCTGGTTGAGCAGGCGTTCGTCAAGAACCCTGAAATCAAGGTTGGCGAACTGGCCAAGAAAGCCGGTGCTGAAATCGTTTCCTTCACTTACTACAAAGTAGGCGAAGGCATCGAGAAGCCGGTCGACAACTTCGCTGAAGAAGTTGCTGCCCAGCTGGCTGCCGCCAAGCAATAAGACGGTTTTTCAACTGTCGCCCGAAAGAGGCTGCCCGCTTACGCGCGCAGCCTCTTTTCAGATGGGGTTGCCAATTTTTATTGGTTTCCACTTGGAACTGACTTACAAAGCCATGTTCCGATGGCGCTGAAGCAGCGCCAAGCTAGAGTGAACGCCAGCTGTAAACAGCTCGCAAAGAATTTTAAATACGCCGCAGGAGAGATTCGCAATGGCTCAGCAGGGCAGTGGTTATCAGGCTCGCTATAAACGCATTCTACTCAAGCTTAGCGGCGAGGCCCTGATGGGCTCGGAAGAGTTCGGGATCGATCCAAAAGTGCTGGATCGCATGGCGCTGGAAGTCGGCCAGCTGGTCGGTATCGGCGTACAGGTCGGTCTGGTGATCGGCGGTGGCAACCTGTTCCGCGGCGAAGCCTTGAGCAAAGCCGGTATGGATCGGGTTACAGGCGACCACATGGGCATGCTGGCCACTGTGATGAACGCTCTGGCCATGCGCGATGCGCTGGAACGTGCCAACATCTCGGCCATCGTGATGTCGGCGATTTCCATGGTGGGTGTGACCGATCACTACGATCGCCGCAAAGCCATGCGTCACCTGAACTCCAAAGACGTCGTGATCTTCGCTGCCGGTACCGGCAACCCGTTCTTCACCACGGATTCGGCAGCCTGCCTGCGCGCAATCGAAATCGATGCCGACGTCGTGCTGAAAGCGACCAAGGTCGATGGCGTCTACACCGCTGACCCGTTCAAAGACCCGCATGCCGAGAAGTTCGATCATCTGACTTATGATGAAGTACTGGATCGCAAGCTGGGCGTGATGGATCTGACCGCTATCTGCCTGTGCCGCGACCACAAGATGCCGTTGCGCGTATTCAACATGAACAAGCCCGGTGCCCTGCTGAACATCGTCCATGGCGGCGCTGAAGGCACCCTGATCGAGGAAGGTCAACAATGATCAACGAAATCAAGAAAGACGCTCAAGAGCGCATGCAGAAATCCCTGGACTCTCTGGCTCACGCTTTTGGTCAGATTCGTACCGGCAAGGCTCACCCAAGCATTCTGGGTAGCGTGATGGTGCCGTACTACGGCGCGGACACCTCCATCACTCAAGTGGCCAACATCACTGTAAAAGACTCGCGCACCCTGCAAGTCGTCGCCTTCGAGCGCAACATGCTCGCAGCGGTCGACAAGGCAATCCAGAGCGCTGGCCTGAACCTCAATCCGACCAACCTGGGCGAATTGTTGCTGATCTCCATGCCTGCCCTGACTGAAGAAACCCGCAAGGGCTTCACCAAGCAGGCGCGCAGTGCCGCCGAAGACGCGCGTGTTGCCGTGCGCAACATTCGTCGTGACGCCTTGGGCGAGCTGAAGAAACTGGTCAAGGACAAAGAAATCAGCGAAGACGAAGAGCGTCGTGCCGCTGCCGATATTCAGAAACTCACCGACAAGGCTGAAGCTGATATCGACACGGCTACCAAGCAAAAAGAAGCGGATCTGATGGCCGTATAAGGTTCGAGCTTTTAATGGACAAGACCAAGCAGACTGCGCCGTCCGCGGTGCCGCGCCATGTCGCGATCATCATGGATGGCAACAATCGCTGGGCGAAAAAACGCTTTATGCCGGGTGTCGCCGGGCATAAAGCGGGCGTGGATGCTGTGCGTGCCGTGATCGAGGTGTGTGCTGAGGCCAAGGTCGAAGTGCTCACCCTGTTCGCGTTTTCCAGTGAGAACTGGCAGCGCCCGGCCGATGAAGTCAGTGCCTTGATGGATCTGTTCTTCAAGGCATTGCGTCGAGAGGCCAAGCGCCTCAACGACAACAACATCAGCCTGCGCATCATTGGCGATCGTTCGCGCTTCCACCCTGAGCTTCAGGCGGCGATGCGCGAAGCCGAGGCCATGACCGCCGGCTCCAACCGCTTCATTCTGCAGATCGCCGCCAATTACGGCGGTCAGTGGGATATCGCCCAAGCGGCTCAGCGTCTGGCGCGTGAAGTTCAGGCCGGACACCTGCGTCCGGAAGACATCACCCCGGATCTGCTGCAAACCTGTCTGGCGACCGGCGATCTGCCATTGCCCGACTTGTGCATCCGCACCGGTGGCGAGCATCGCATCAGCAACTTCCTGCTGTGGCAACTGGCCTATGCCGAGTTGTACTTCTCCGACCTGTTCTGGCCGGACTTCAAACACGATGCCATGCGTACTGCGCTGGCCGATTTCGCTTCGCGTCAGCGTCGCTTCGGTAAAACGAGCGAACAGATCGAAGCTGGAGCCCGGGTTTAATGCTTAAACAACGAATCATCACTGCGCTGATCCTGCTGCCGATTGCCTTGTGCGGGTTTTTCCTGCTGGAAGGTTCCGGTTTTGCGCTGTTCATCGGTCTGGTCGTGAGCCTGGGGGCTTGGGAGTGGGCGCGTCTGGCTGGCTTCGCCGCACAGTCGTTCCGTGTCGGCTATGCCGCTGTCGTTGCGCTGATGTTGTTCGTCATGTACGTGCTGCCGGGCCTCGCCCCTTGGGTGTTGGGCGCTTCGGTGTTGTGGTGGGCAGTGGCAACGTACCTGGTGCTGACGTATCCGCGTTCGAGCGAGCGCTGGTCCACGGCGGCCACCAAACTGGTGATCGGCCTGCTGATTCTGCTGCCGGCCTGGCAAGGTCTGGTACAGATCAAGCAGTACCCGCTGGGTAACTGGCTGATCATGGCGGTGATGGTGCTGGTTTGGGGCGCCGATATCGGTGCCTATTTCTCTGGTCGAAAATTCGGCAAGCGCAAGCTGGCCCCGCAAGTCAGTCCGGGTAAAAGCTGGGAAGGCGTCTACGGTGGTCTGGCGCTGAGTTTGCTGATTACAGCGATTGTCGGTCTCGTGCGTGACTGGACCGTCGCCGAGCTGCTTAAAGGCTTGATTGGCGCTGCGCTGATCGTCTTCATCTCCGTTGTCGGCGACCTGACCGAAAGCATGTTCAAGCGTCAGTCCGGCATCAAGGACAGCAGTAATCTGCTGCCCGGTCATGGTGGGGTGCTTGATCGTATCGACAGTCTGACAGCGGCAGTCCCGGTGTTTGCAGTGCTGCTGTGGATGGCGGCACCGTGAGTCGTCCTCAACAGATTACCGTTCTCGGTGCGACGGGCTCGATCGGTCTGAGCACGCTGGATGTCATTGCCCGACATCCTGAGCGTTATCAGGTGTTCGCGTTGAGTGGTTTCACGCGCCTCAGTGAGCTTTTCGCCTTGTGCGTGCGCCACGTGCCGCAATTTGCTGTGGTTCCCGAGGCTGCTGCCGCGCGTGGCTTGCAGGACGATTTGCGTGCCGCCGGTTTGCCGACCCGTGTGCTGGTGGGGGAGGAGGGCCTGTGCCAGGTCGCTGCTGCTCCGGAAGTCGATGCGGTGATGGCTGCGATCGTCGGTGCAGCAGGTTTGCGTCCGACCCTGGCGGCTGTCGAAGCTGGCAAGAAGATTCTCCTGGCCAATAAAGAGGCGCTGGTGATGTCCGGCGCCTTGTTCATGCAGGCGGTGCGCAAGAGCGGTTCGGTGTTGTTGCCGATCGACAGTGAGCACAACGCGATTTTCCAGTGCATGCCACAGGATTTTGCCCGTGGATTGAGCTCGGTGGGTGTTCGTCGGATTTTGCTCACAGCCTCTGGCGGCCCGTTCCGACAGACGCCGATGAGTGAGTTGGCGCATGTTTCACCTGACCAGGCGTGTGCGCACCCGAACTGGTCCATGGGGCGCAAGATTTCGGTCGATTCGGCCAGCATGATGAATAAGGGGCTCGAGCTGATCGAGGCCTGTTGGTTGTTTGATGCCAAGCCGTCGCAGGTCGAGGTAGTGATTCACCCGCAGAGCGTCATTCACTCGCTGGTCGATTATGTCGATGGCTCGGTGCTGGCGCAGTTGGGTAATCCCGACATGCGTACGCCGATCGCCAACGCCCTGGCCTGGCCGGAACGCATTGATTCGGGCGTGGCACCGCTGGATCTGTTTGCTGTCGCGCGTCTGGACTTCGAAGCGCCGGATGAAGAGCGCTTCCCTTGTCTGCGTCTGGCACGGCAAGCTGCCGAGGCTGGCAACAGTGCACCGGCGATGCTCAATGCGGCCAACGAAGTGGCGGTGGCAGCGTTTCTCGACGGACGGGTCCGTTACCTGGAAATCGCGAGTATCATCGAGGAGGTCTTGAGCCTCGAGCCGGTCGTTGCACTGACAGATCTCGATGCCGTGTTTACGGCTGATGCCAAGGCGCGAGCTCTGGCTGAGCAATGGTTGAAGCGTCACGATCGATAGAATTTGCAACACAATGGCTACACGCGACACTGAACAGGATTGCGGAGAAAGTAGATGAGCGCGCTCTATATGATTGCCGGCACCCTGATCGCCTTGGGTGTGCTGGTCACCTTTCACGAATTCGGCCACTTCTGGGTCGCGCGTCGCTGTGGCGTCAAGGTTCTGCGTTTCTCCGTAGGCTTCGGCATGCCGCTGCTGCGCTGGCACGACAAGCAGGGCACTGAGTTTGTGGTCGCGGCGATACCGCTGGGCGGCTACGTCAAAATGCTCGATGAGCGCGAAGGCGAAGTGCCGGTCGATCAGCTTGATCAGTCGTTCAACCGCAAATCCGTGCGTCAGCGTATCGCTATTGTTGCGGCCGGCCCGATTGCCAACTTCCTGTTGGCGTTGGTGTTCTTCTGGGTCTTGGCCATGCTCGGCAGCGAGCAGGTGCGCCCGGTCATCGGTGCGGTTGAATCCGGCAGTATCGCTGCCAGTGCCGGTTTGAGTGCAGGTGAGGAAATTGTCGCGGTCGATGGTGAACCGACTTCCGGTTGGGCGGCGGTCAATCTGCAATTGGTCCGACGCCTTGGCGAAAGCGGTTCTCTGCAATTGCTGGTGCGTGAACAGGGTTCTACTGCGGATTCGCCGCGTGAGCTGAAGCTGGATAACTGGCTCAAAGGCGCTGATGAGCCGGATCCGATCCGCTCGCTGGGTATCCGTCCATGGCGCCCGGCTTTGCCGCCGGTGCTCGCCGAGCTCGATCCGAAAGGCCCGGCCCAGGCGGCTGGCCTGAAGACCGGTGACCGCCTGTTGGCTCTCGATGGTCAGGCGCTGAATGACTGGCAGCAGGTGGTCGACACCGTTCGTACGCGTCCTGATACCAAAATCATGCTGCGCATCGAGCGCGACAGTGCTCAAATCGACGTCCCGGTGACGCTGGCGGCGCGTGGTGAAAGCAAATCGCCAAGCGGTTATCTGGGGGCGGGCGTAAAAGCTGTCGACTGGCCGCCGGAGATGATTCGCGAGGTCAGTTACGGGCCTCTGGCTGCGATTGGCGAGGGTGCCCGTCGCACTTGGACCATGAGCATTCTGACGCTCGATTCGCTAAAGAAAATGCTGTTCGGCGAGCTCTCGGTAAAAAACTTGAGTGGACCGATAACCATTGCTAAAGTGGCGGGCGCTTCTGCCCAGTCGGGCGTCGCTGATTTCCTGAATTTCCTTGCTTATCTGAGTATTAGCCTGGGCGTTCTGAATTTGCTGCCCATTCCTGTATTGGATGGGGGGCATTTGTTGTTTTATCTGATCGAGTGGGCGCGTGGTCGTCCCTTGTCGGATCGGGTGCAAGGTTGGGGGATACAGATCGGTATCAGTTTGGTGGTCGGGGTGATGTTGCTTGCTCTGGTCAACGATCTGGGTCGACTGTAACGCTTCGCTGAATTGCGAATCTGCCGCATTTTGCGGCAGTTTGTTTATTGCCAGTTGGAATAAGAAAGGACTTCATGAAACGTCTGCTGCTAACTGCGGTTCTCACCGTATTGATGATCGCCGAAGTTCACGCCGAGTCCTTCACTATCTCTGATATTCGCGTCAATGGCCTCCAGCGGGTCTCCGCGGGTAGCGTTTTTGGTGCCTTGCCGTTGAACGTCGGTGAGCAGGCGGATGATCGTCGCCTGGTGGAATCCACTCGTGCGTTGTTCAAAACCGGTTTCTTTCAAGATATCCAGCTGGGTCGCGAAGGCAACGTTCTGGTCATCACGGTCGTCGAACGTCCGTCGGTCGCCAGTATCGAGATCGAAGGCAACAAGGCGATCTCCACTGAAGACTTGATGAAAGGTCTCAAACAATCCGGTCTGGCCGAAGGCGAGATCTTCCAGCGCGCCACCCTTGAAGGTGTGCGTAACGAACTGCAGCGTCAGTACGTCGCGCAAGGTCGCTACTCGGCTACGGTCGATACCGAAGTGGTCTCGCAACCGCGTAACCGCGTTGGTCTGAAAGTGAAGATCAACGAAGGTACCGTTGCCGCCATTCAGCACATCAACGTGGTGGGCAACACGGTTTTCCCCGAGGAAGACCTGACCGACCTGTTCGAACTGAAAACCACCAACTGGCTGTCGTTCTTCAAGAACGACGACAAGTACGCCCGTGAAAAGCTTTCCGGTGACCTGGAACGTCTGCGTTCCTACTATCTGGACCGTGGCTATATCAACATGGATATCGCTTCGACCCAGGTGTCCATCACCCCGGACAAGAAGCACGTCTACATCACTGTCAACGTCACCGAAGGCGAGAAATACACCGTTCGTGACGTCAAGCTCAGCGGTGACCTGAAAGTTCCTGAAGATCAGGTCAAGTCCCTGCTGCTGGTGCAGAAAGGCCAGGTGTTCTCGCGCAAGCTGATGACCACCACATCCGAGCTGATCACCCGCCGTCTGGGTAACGAGGGTTACACCTTCGCCAACGTCAACGGCGTACCGCAGCCGCATGATGATGACCACACCGTCGACATCCTGTTTGCTGTTGATCCGGGCAAGCGTGCCTATGTCAACCGCATCAACTTCCGTGGCAACACCAAGTCCGAGGACGAAGTGCTGCGTCGTGAAATGCGTCAGATGGAAGGTGGCTGGGCTTCGACCTACCTGATCGACCAATCCAAGACTCGTCTTGAGCGTCTGGGCTTCTTCAAGGAAGTCAACGTTGAAACCCCGGCTGTGCCAGGTGTCGACGACCAGGTTGACGTGAACTATGCCGTTGAAGAACAGGCTTCCGGTTCGATTACCGCCAGTGTCGGTTTCGCCCAGAGTGCCGGTCTGATCCTCGGTGGTTCGATCACCCAGAACAACTTCCTCGGTACTGGTAACCGCGTCAGCATCGGCCTGACCCGCAGCGAATATCAGAGCCGCTACAACTTCGGCTACGTTGACCCGTACTGGACCGCCGATGGCGTGAGCCTGGGTTACAACGCGTTCTATCGCACCACTGACTACAAAGACCTCGACGTCGATGTAGCAAGCTATGCGGTAGACAGCCTGGGTGCCGGCGTCAACGTTGGCTACCCGATCAGCGAAACTTCGCGTCTGACCTTTGGCCTGTCGGTTCAACAGGACGAGATCAAGACCGGTACCTACACCGTTGACGAGATTTTCGACTTCGTTAACAAGGAAGGCGACAAGTACCTGAACTTCAAGGCGTCGGCCGGCTGGTCCGAGTCCACCCTGAACAAAGGCGTACTGCCGACCCGTGGCCGTTCCCAGAGCCTGACCCTGGAAACCACCGTGCCGGGCAGCGACCTGTCGTTCTACAAGCTTGATTATCGCGGTCAGCTGTTCCAGCCGATCAGCGAGAACTACACCCTGCGCCTGCATACCGAGCTGGGTTATGGCGACGGCTACGGTGGAACCGACGGCTTGCCGTTCTATGAAAACTACTATGCTGGTGGTTTCAACTCGGTTCGTGGCTTCAAGGACAGCACCCTCGGTCCACGCAGTACGCCGAGCCGTGGTACCAACCCGGGCACGCTTGCTGACCCCGACCAGGATCCGCTGCCGTTCGGTGGTAACGTCCTGATCCAGGGTGGTGTCGAGGTTCTGTTCCCGCTGCCATTCGTGAAAGATCAGCGCTCCCTGCGTACTTCGGTATTCTGGGACGTGGGTAACGTATTTGACTCGCAGTGCAAGGACACTACCAATGCGAACGGCTCGACGTCGAACACCAAGTGCAACGACATCAGCCTGAGCAACATGGCCAGTTCCGTCGGTGTGGGTGTGACCTGGGTCACCGCACTGGGTCCTCTGAGCTTCGCGTTGGCCATGCCGATCAAGAAGCCGGATGAGGCTGAAACTCAAGTGTTCCAATTCTCCCTCGGCCAGACGTTCTAAGCGTCTGACCCAAGATAACGACAATGGATTTTGTAGGAGTGCATCGTGCGTAAGTTGACTCAATTGGTTCTCCTGGCCTCCTTGATGGTGGCAGGCCCGGCATTTGCCGACATGAAAATCGCTGTTCTGAACTATCAGATGGCCTTGCTCGAATCCGACGCAGCGAAGAAGTACGCCGTGGATGCCGAGAAGAAGTTCGGCCCGCAACTGACCAAACTGAAAACGCTGGAAAGCAGCGCCAAGGGTATTCAGGACCGTCTGATGGCCGGTGGCGACAAAATGCAGCAAGGTGAACGTGAGCGTCTGGAGCTGGAATTCAAGCAAAAGGCCCGTGACTTCCAGTTCCAGTCCAAGGAACTGAACGAAGCCAAAGCTGTTGCCGACCGCGAAATGCTCAAGCAACTGAAGCCGAAACTGGATAGCGCAGTGGAAGAAGTCATCAAGAAAGGTGGTTTTGACCTGGTGTTCGAGCGTGGCGCAGTGATTGATGTCAAACCACAGTACGACATCACGCGCCAGGTTATCGAGCGCATGAATCAGCTGAAGTAACCCATGACCGTGACTATCAAGCTCGGCCAGTTGGCCGAGTTCCTCGGCGCCACCCTGCGTGGCGACCCTGAGAAGCAAATTACTGGGCTAGCCACTTTGCAAGAGGCTGGCCCAGCTCAGTTGAGCTTTCTGGCAAACCCTCAATATCGCAAATACCTGGCAGGCTCGCAGGCAGCAGCACTGCTGCTCAAAGAGGCCGATGCCGAGGGTTTTGCCGGTAATGCGTTGGTGGTGCCTGATCCTTATCTGGCTTACGCACGCATCTCACACTTGTTCGATCCCAAGCCAAAAGCCACTGCGGGTATCCATCCTTCGGCGGTCATTGCGGCGGACGCAGTGGTTGATCCAACCGCCAGCGTCGGTCCTTTCGTGGTGATCGAGGCCGGCGCGCGGATCGGTGCGCAAGTGACACTGGGCGCGCATTGCGTCATCGGTGCACGCAGCGAAATCGGTGAGGGCGGCTGGCTCGCTCCACGCGTGACGCTGTATCACGATGTACGCATCGGCAAGCGCGTAGTGATTCAGTCCGGTGCCGTGCTTGGTGGTGAAGGCTTCGGCTTCGCCAACGAAAAAGGTATCTGGCAGAAGATCGCGCAGATCGGTGGCGTGGCCATCGGCGACGATGTCGAGATTGGCGTGAATACCGCCATCGACCGTGGCGCTCTGGCCGATACCGTAATCGGTAATGGCGTGAAGCTCGACAACCAGATCCAGATTGCCCACAACGTTCAGGTCGGTGATCACACCGCGATGGCAGCGTGCGTCGGGATCTCCGGCAGCACCAAAATCGGCAAGCATTGCATGCTCGCCGGCGGTGTCGGGCTGGTCGGCCACATTGATATTTGCGACAACGTTTTCCTGACCGGGATGACCATGGTGACCCACTCGATTACCGAGCCGGGTGCCTATTCTTCCGGCACAGCCATGCAACCGGCGGCCGAATGGCGCAAAAGCGCGGCCCGCATTCGTCAGCTCGATGATATCGCGCGGCGTTTGAAACAGCTGGAAAAGCGCGTAGGGGAAGTGACCCCTGACGGCAATGCTTCATCAGATGGCTGATACCATTTCCATATCAAGTGTGCACAGCCGCTAGACTGCCTCCTTGATTTGCTAGAGGAGTGCGCGTCAGTCGCGCTCCCAATCTTTACATAGGCTTCCCCCCGAAATGATGGACATCAACGAGATTCGCGAATACCTGCCTCACCGTTACCCGTTCCTGCTGGTGGACCGGGTGGTGGAACTGGACACTGAAGGCAAGCGCATTCGCGCCTACAAGAATGTCAGCATCAATGAGCCGTTCTTCAATGGTCACTTCCCTGCGCATCCAATCATGCCGGGCGTGCTGATCATCGAAGCGATGGCTCAGGCTGCCGGGATCCTCGGTTTCAAAATGCTTGATGTGAAGCCTGCCGACGGCACGCTTTACTACTTCGTCGGTTCCGACAAGCTGCGCTTCCGTCAGCCTGTGTTGCCGGGCGATCAGCTGATCCTCGAAGCCAAGTTCATCAGTTGCAAGCGCCAGATCTGGAAGTTCGAATGCCAGGCTTCGGTCGATGGCAAGCCGGTCTGCTCGGCTGAAATCATCTGTGCGGAACGCAAGCTATGAGTTTGATTGACCCTCGCGCAATCATCGATCCGTCGGCCGTTCTGGCTGACGGCGTCGAGGTCGGCCCGTGGTCGATCATCGGCGCAGGTGTGGAAATCGGCGAGGGCACCGTGATCGGGCCGCATGTAATCCTCAAAGGCCCGACCCGCATCGGCAAGCACAATCGCATCTACCAGTTTTCCTCGGTAGGCGAAGACACGCCCGATCTGAAGTACAAGGGCGAAGAAACCCGCCTGGTGATCGGTGACCACAATGTTATCCGTGAAGGCGTGACCATTCACCGTGGCACCGTGCAAGACCGTTCGGAAACCACGCTGGGCAATCACAACCTGATCATGGCCTATGCCCACATCGGGCATGACAGCGTCATCGGCAATCACTGCATTCTGGTCAACAACACCGCGTTGGCCGGGCATGTACATGTGGATGACTGGGCGATCCTTTCCGGATTCACCCTGGTTCACCAGTATTGCCACATCGGCGCTCACAGCTTTTCCGGTATGGGCACTGCGATCGGCAAGGACGTTCCGGCGTTCGTCACCGTGTTCGGCAACCCTGCCGAAGCACGCAGCATGAACTTCGAAGGCATGCGCCGTCGCGGTTTCAGCGAAGACGCGATTCATACCCTGCGTCGCGCTTACAAAACCGTCTATCGCCAAGGCCTGACGGTTGAGCAGGCGCTGGCCGAACTCACTGAACCTGCTGCGCAGTACCCGGAAGTGGCGATATTCCGCGACTCCATCCAGTCGTCGACTCGCGGCATCACGCGCTGATCATGGCCAATCTGCGTATTGCGCTGGTGGCGGGTGAAGCTTCCGGTGACATTCTCGGCGCCGGTCTGATGCGCGCCCTCAAGGCACAACATCCGGCGGTCGAGTTCATCGGCGTCGGCGGGCCGTTGATGCAGGCTGAAGGCCTGACTTCGTACTTTCCCATGGAGCGTCTGTCGGTGATGGGACTGGTGGAAGTCCTTGGTCGCCTGCGCGAGTTGCTCAAGCGCCGCAAGGATCTGATCGCCACGCTGATCGCCGAGAAGCCGGACGTATTCATCGGTATCGATGCACCGGACTTCAATCTCAACATTGAATTGAAGCTGCGTCAGGCCGGGATCAAAACCGTGCATTACGTCAGCCCTTCGGTGTGGGCATGGCGGCAGAAGCGTGTACTGAAGATTCGCGAAGGTTGCGATCTGATGCTGACGCTGTTGCCATTCGAAGCCAGATTTTACGAAGAGAAAGGCGTACCGGTACGGTTCGTCGGCCACACGCTGGCCGATACCATCCCACTGGAAGCTGATCGCGCTGCGGCCCGTGCCGAACTGGGCTTGCCCGACGGCCCGCTGGTGGCGCTGATGCCCGGCAGCCGTGGCGGTGAAGTGTCCCGCCTCGGCGCGCTGTTCCTCGATACTGCCGAACGTCTACGTGCGATGCGCCCGGGTTTGCGCTTTGTCATTCCGTGCGCCAATGCGGAACGCCGCGCGCAGCTTGAAGAGCTGCTCGCTGGCCGGGATCTGCCGGTGACCCTGCTCGATGGCAAATCCCATCTTGCCCTGGCGGCATGCAATGCGGTGTTGATCGCCTCCGGCACCGCCACCCTCGAAGCGCTGTTGTATAAGCGGCCGATGGTGGTGGCTTATCGCTTGGCGCCGCTGACGTTCTGGATCCTCAAACGCATGGTCAAGAGCCCGTACGTGTCCTTGCCGAATCTGCTGGCCCAGCGTCTGCTGGTCCCGGAATTGTTGCAGGATGATGCGACGGTCGAAGCGCTGGCCCAGACGCTGTCGCCGCTGATCGACGGTGGCGAAGAACAAACACGCGGTTTCGACGAGATCCATCGCACGCTGCGGCTGGATGCCTCCAATCAGGCGGCGGACGCCGTCCTTAACCTGATCGGTCAGACACGATGAGCAAGACAAGCATGCAGATGGGCCTGGATTTCACCCTGGTCGCCGAAGTCGACGAACTGGTCGCCGGCGTCGATGAAGTCGGTCGCGGCCCGTTGTGCGGTGCCGTGGTCACGGCAGCGGTGATCCTCGATCCGAACCGCCCGATTCTCGGGCTTAACGATTCGAAGAAGCTCACCGAAGCCAAGCGCGAAAAGCTCTACGACGAAATCATCGAGAAATCCCTGAGCTGGTGCATCGCCCGCGCCGAAGTCGAAGAAATCGACGAGCTGAACATTCTCCACGCGACCATGCTGGCCATGCAGCGCGCGGTCGCCGGCCTGCACATTCAGCCGAAACTGGCGATGATCGACGGCAACCGCTGCCCGCAGTTGCCGATGCGCGCCGAAGCGGTGGTGCAGGGCGACGGCAAGGTGCCGGCGATTGCTGCTGCGTCGATTCTCGCTAAAGTCAGTCGCGACCGCGAAATGGCTGCTTTCGAATTGATCTACCCGGGTTACGGCATCGGCGGCCATAAAGGCTACCCGACGCCCGTTCATCTGGAAGCCTTGGTACGTCTCGGCCCGACGCCGATTCACCGACGCTCGTTCGCCCCGGTGCGTCAGGCTTATGAAGCGCTCGAAGGCCTGACACAGGTTTAGTCGCAAGGCTGATGTTTTGTTCGAGGCCCGGTACAATCCGGGCCTTGTTGTCTCTATGTAACTGGACAGGATCACTATGCCGGCTTCATTCGTTCATCTACGCCTGCACACTGAATACTCGCTGGTCGACGGGCTGGTGCGGATCAAGCCACTGGTCAAGGCGCTGACCGGCATGAACATGCCTGCCGTCGCGGTCACTGACCAGAACAACATGTGTTCCCTGGTCAAATTCTATAAAAACACCATGGGCGCAGGCATCAAGCCGATCTGCGGCGCCGACCTGTGGTTGTCGAACAAAGACCCGGATGCACCGCTGAGCCGGCTCAGCCTGCTGGTGATGAACGCCAAGGGTTATCGCAACCTCACCGAGTTGATCTCGCGCGGCTTCATCGAAGGCCAGCGCAACGGCATGATCATCGTCGAGCGTGAGTGGGTCGCCGAAGCCAACGAAGGCCTGATCATGCTGTCCGCCGCCAAAGAAGGCGAGATCGGCATGGCCATGATCGGCGGCAACCCCGCTGAGGCCGAAGCCTTGGCGCGCGAGTGGATGGCGGTGTTCCCGGATCGTTTCTATCTGGAAATCCAGCGCACCAACCGTCCCAACGATGAAGAGCAATTGCACGGCGCCGTTGCCCTCGCCGACAAGCTCGGCGCGCCGCTGGTGGCGACCAACGATGTGCGCTTCATCAAGCAGGAAGACTTCGCCGCCCATGAAACCCGCGTGTGCATCGGTGAGGGCCGCGCCCTCGACGATCCGCGGCGCTCGAAGAATTACAGCGATCAGCAATACCTGAAAAGCGCCGAGGAAATGATCGAGCTGTTCAGCGATATTCCCGACGCGATTGAAAATACCGTCGAGATCGCCAAGCGCTGCAATATCGAAGTGAAGCTGGGCACTCACTTCCTGCCCAACTTCCCGATCCCCGATGGCATGACCATCGATGAATATTTCCGCAAGGTGTCCTTCGACGGTCTCGAAGAGCGCCTGTCGGTGCTGCTGCCCAAAGACACCACCGAAGACTACGAAGCCAAGCGTCAGGTCTATGTCGATCGGCTGAATTTCGAGCTGGATATCATCATCCAGATGGGCTTCCCAGGTTACTTCCTGATCGTGATGGACTTTATCCAGTGGGCCAAGAACAACGGCGTGCCGGTAGGTCCTGGCCGTGGATCGGGTGCCGGGTCGCTGGTGGCTTACGTGCAGAAGATCACCGACCTCGACCCGCTGGAATACGACCTGCTGTTCGAACGTTTCCTTAACCCGGAACGGGTATCCATGCCCGACTTCGACGTCGACTTCTGCATGGACGGTCGTGACCGGGTGATCGACTATGTGGCCGAGAAATACGGCCGCAACGCGGTAAGCCAGATCATCACCTTCGGTTCCATGGCCGCAAAAGCGGTGGTGCGTGACGTGGCGCGGGTGCAGGGCAAGTCCTACGGCCTGGCGGATCGTCTGTCGAAGATGATTCCGTTCGAAGTCGGCATGACCCTGGAAAAAGCCTACGAGCAGGAAGAAATCCTCCGTGACTTCATCAAGGTCGATGAAGAGGCGGCAGAAATCTGGGAGATGGCGCGCAAGCTCGAGGGCGTCGTGCGTAACGTCGGTAAACACGCCGGTGGTGTGGTTATTGCCCCGACCAAGCTGACTGACTTCTCGCCGATCTATTGCGACGAGGCCGGCGACGGCCTGGTTACCCAGTTCGACAAGGATGACGTCGAAGCCGCCGGCCTGGTGAAGTTCGACTTCCTTGGTCTGCGGACCCTGACGATCATCGACTGGGCGCTGAAAACCATCAACCGCGACCGCGCCAAGGTCAACGAGCCGCCGCTGGATATCGCGTTTATCCCGCTGGACGACAAACCGACGTACTCGTTGTTGCAGAAAGCTGAAACCACTGCGGTGTTCCAGCTTGAATCGCGCGGCATGAAAGAGCTGATCAAAAAGCTCAAGCCCGACTGCCTGGAAGACTTGATCGCACTGGTGGCCCTGTTCCGTCCGGGCCCGCTGCAGTCCGGCATGGTGGACGACTTCATCAACCGTAAGCACGGTCGCGCCGAATTGGCGTACCCGCACTCGGATTACCAGTACGAAGGCCTCAAGCCAGTATTGGCACCGACTTACGGCATCATCCTGTATCAGGAACAGGTGATGCAGATTGCTCAGGTCATGGCCGGTTACACCCTCGGCGGTGCGGACATGCTCCGTCGCGCCATGGGTAAGAAAAAGCCCGAAGAGATGGCCAAGCAGCGCGGCGGTTTCATTGAGGGTTGCGCGACCAACAATATCGACGCCGACCTTGCCGGTAACATCTTTGACCTGGTAGAAAAATTCGCCGGTTACGGCTTCAACAAATCCCACTCCGCCGCTTACGGTCTGGTGTCGTACCAAACGGCATGGCTGAAAGCCCACTACCCGGCGCCATTCATGGCCGCGGTACTCTCGGCGGATATGCACAACACCGACAAGGTCGTGACCTTGATCGAAGAAATTCGCACCATGAAGCTGCGTCTCGACGCGCCGGATGTGAATACTTCGGAGTTCAAGTTCACGGTGAACGACGATGGCCGCATCGTGTATGGCCTCGGCGCGATCAAGGGGGTCGGTGAAGGCCCGGTGGAAGCGATCACCGAAGCGCGTCAGGAAGGTCCGTTCAAGGATCTGTTCGACTTCTGCGCGCGGGTCGACCTCAAGCGCATCAACAAACGCACGCTGGACGGTCTGATCCGCAGCGGTGCGCTGGATCGTCTGGGCCCGTACTTCCACGACGAGCAAAAGGCTTATCAAGCCAACATCGACCGTAACCGCGCCGTGCTGCTGGCGGCGATGGAAGAGGCGATCAAGGCTGCCGAACAGACCGCCCGCACCCACGACAGCGGTCACGCCGACCTGTTTGGCGGGTTGTTCGTCGAGGCAGATGCCGACGTTTACGCGTCCCATCGCAAGGCCAAGGAGCTGACCCTCAAGGAGCGTCTCAAGGGTGAGAAAGACACCTTGGGCCTGTACCTGACCGGTCACCCGATCGACGAATACGAAGGCGAGATCCGCCGTTTCGCCCGTCAGCGCATCATCGACCTGAAGCCGGCCCGGGATACACAAACCGTGGCGGGGATGATCATTGCCCTGCGGGTGATGAAGAACAAGAAGGGCGACAAGATGGGTTTCATCACCCTCGACGACCGCTCGGGGCGGATCGAGGCGTCGCTGTTTGCCGATGCGTTCCATTCTGCGCAGTCGTTGTTGCAGACTGACGCGATGGTGGTGGTCGAAGGTGAGGTCAGCAACGACGACTTCTCCGGCGGCCTGCGCTTGCGGGTCAAGCGCGTGATGAGCATGGAAGATGCGCGCACCAACCTCGCCGAGAGCCTGCGCCTGAAGCTGCAAACCCAGGATCTGAAAGGCGATCAGCTACGCTGGTTGGGTGATTTGCTCAAGCGTCATCGCGGCGCGTGCCCGATTACCATGGAGTACACCAGCCCGGATGCGAAGACCTTGCTGCAGTTTGGCGAGACGTGGCGGATCGACCCGGCAGATGCCTTGATTCAGGCTCTGCGTGACCAGTTCGGGCGAGACAACGTCTTCCTCCAATACCGTTGACCGGCGAGTGCCATTACTGCGCTTGCCCGCAACCTGAATTTTTAATCTCGACCTCAGCGCGCCTCTCCCTTAAGGTAGGGCGCGAATAGACAACCGGCCGGCCCAAGCTCATTTGGGACACGACCCAAGACGGACGCCTATGAACCCGAATTTTCTAGATTTCGAACAGCCGATCGCCGACCTGCAAGCCAAGATCGAAGAGTTGCGCTTGGTCGGTAATGACAATTCGCTGAATATCGGCGATGAGATCTCCCGCCTGCAGGACAAGAGCAAGACGCTGACCGAAGACATCTTCGGCAAGCTGACCAGCTGGCAGATCGCACGCCTGGCGCGTCACCCGAAACGCCCCTATACCCTCGACTACATCCAGCACATCTTCACCGAGTTCGACGAACTGCACGGCGACCGTCACTTCTCTGACGACGCCGCCATCGTTGGCGGCATCGCCCGTCTGGACGATCAGCCGGTGATGATCATCGGTCACCAGAAAGGCCGTGAAGTGCGCGAGAAGGTTCGCCGCAACTTCGGCATGCCGCGTCCGGAAGGCTACCGCAAGGCTTGCCGTCTGATGGAGATGGCCGAGCGTTTCAAGATGCCGATCCTGACCTTCATCGACACCCCGGGTGCCTACCCAGGTATCGACGCTGAAGAGCGTAACCAGAGCGAGGCGATTGCCTGGAACCTGCGCGTGATGTCGCGTCTTAAGACCCCGATCATTGCCACCGTTATCGGTGAAGGCGGTTCTGGCGGTGCATTGGCGATCGGCGTCTGCGACCAACTGAACATGCTGCAGTATTCGACCTACGCGGTGATCTCGCCGGAAGGTTGCGCTTCGATTCTGTGGAAAACCGCAGAAAAAGCGCCGGATGCTGCTGAAGCGATGGGTATCACCGCCGAGCGTCTGAAAGGTCTGGGCATCGTCGATAAAGTTATCGGCGAGCCTCTGGGCGGCGCACACCGTGATCCGGCTGCCGCCGCTGCATCGATCCGTGCCGAGCTGAGCTCGCAACTGGCGATGCTGAAGAAGTTCGATAACGAAGCGCTGTTGAAGCGCCGTTATGATCGACTGATGAGCTACGGTCTCTAAGTCGAACGCAATACCTCTGTAGGAGTGAGCCTGCTCGCGATGAGGGCGTAACATTCAACCAATGTGTTGGCTGTCACACCGCTATCGCGAGCAGGCTCACTCCTACATTTGTTTTGGGGCAAAGAGTTAAATATGGGTCAGTCCATGATTGATTTGCCTTCGCGCTTGTTGCGGGTTCTTGAGCCTTGGCGCAATGCCGCTCATTGGCGCATCGCCTTCTCTGGTGGCCTGGATTCCACCGTCCTGCTGCATCTGCTGGCCTCTCTTGCAACGAGCGAATCCCTCCCACCGCTAAGCGCAGTTCATATCCATCATGGCCTCCAGGCTGCAGCCGATGCGTGGCCGTCACATTGCCAATCCGTATGCGATGCGCTGGGGGTGCCGTTGCTGATTGAGCGGGTGAGGGTGCAACCGGGCGCGAGTCTGGAGCGGGCGGCGCGGAATGCGCGATACGCCGTGTTCAGTGCGCTGACGCAAGCCAATGACGTGTTGCTCACTGGCCAGCATCGTGATGATCAAGCGGAAACGCTGTTGTTTCGATTCATGCGTGGTGCGGGTGTGCGCGGATTGGCGGGGATGCCCAAGCAGCGACCAGTCGGGCAGGGCACACTGATTCGTCCGTTACTGGATGTCTCTCGTTCCGAGCTGGAAGCGTATGCGCAGGCTCATCACTTGAACTGGATCGAAGACCCATCGAATCAGGATCGGCAGTTCTCGCGCAACTACTTGCGCCATCAAGTCATGCCGCTGCTGACCGGGCGCTGGCCGCAAGCGCAGGTGAGCATGGCCCGCAGCGCCGCGCATCTGCGTGAAGCGCAGGGCTTGCTCGATGAGCTGGCGCAGATTGATCTGGCGCAGGCGGCAACCGCCCATGATTTCCAATGGCTGGGATTGCCGTCGCTGGCGTTGGCGCCGCTGGCGGCGTTGTCTGCCGCCCGCCAGCGAAACGCCCTCAGTCACTGGCTCGAACCGCTGACGCGCCTGCCGGACACCGACCATTGGTCGGGATGGGCGAATCTGTGCGACGCCGCTCATGACGCAGCGCCAATCTGGCGTCTGGCCGATGGCGAGTTGCACCGCAGTGCCGGTCGTCTGTGGTGGCTCAGCGGTGACTGGCTGCGCACGCCAGTGATCGGCTGCGAGTGGCAGAGCCCCGCGTCAGCGCTACGCTTGGGCGATAACGGACGTGTCATGTTCAGCGGGCAAACTCCCGTCGGGCCTTTGCAGATTCGCTATCGGCAGGGCGGCGAAGTCATGCATCTGGCGGATCGCGGCCACCGTGATCTCAAGCGCCTGCTCAATGAGCGCGCGGTGCCGGGCTTCGTCCGTGGCAGATTGCCGCTGCTGTTTCGCGACGATGAATTGCTCGCGGTGGCGAACCTGCCGGGACTTGATGGTCATGTGCAGGACGGCTGGAAATTGCATTGGCTGCCAACAGACGAAGATCAAGGTTTGAGCTGAAAGGAGCATTCCGGTAGACTACGCTCCCTTCTTGATACAACTTCTGTGGATTCGCCTGAATTGCAGGAGTTGCCGATTACCAAGCAGTCTTTGCTGGGCGATTCCAAAAAATGTGTAGCGAGCAACGTACCGGTGTTTCACCTGCCGGTCTGTCCCAACGCGGCGGTTTTTTTGAAAGGTGCACTGTGATTAATGCAGGTGATCGGGGGCTTCGGCCTTCCTTCGCTTTCCCCGGCGGCTCGTACCGCTTTAACGCAGACTTCTAGGGTTTTTCATGACGCGCTACATATTCGTCACGGGCGGTGTTGTTTCTTCATTGGGGAAAGGCATTGCATCGGCTTCATTGGCGGCCATCCTGGAGGCGCGGGGACTTAAGGTCACCATGCTGAAGCTGGACCCGTACATCAACGTCGACCCGGGCACCATGAGCCCGTTCCAGCACGGTGAAGTGTTCGTCACCCACGACGGCGCCGAGACCGACCTGGACCTGGGCCACTACGAGCGGTTCATCCGCACGACCATGACCCAGAACAACAACTTCACCACTGGCCGTGTCTACGAGCACGTGCTGCGCAAAGAGCGCCGTGGTGACTACCTGGGTGCAACCATCCAGGTGATCCCGCACATCACCGACGAAATCAAGCGCCGCATCATCAAGGGTGCCGGTGACGCTGACGTGGCAATGGTCGAGATCGGTGGCACCGTCGGTGACATCGAGTCGCAACCGTTCCTCGAGGCCATCCGTCAACTGCGTTTCGAAATCGGCGCCAAGCGCGCGATGCTGATGCACTTGACACTGGTGCCGTACATCGCCACTGCCGGCGAAACCAAAACCAAACCAACTCAGCACTCGGTAAAAGAGTTGCGTTCGATCGGCCTGCAGCCAGACGTGCTGGTGTGCCGTTCCGATCACCCGATCGACATTTCGTCGCGTCGCAAGATCGCCCAGTTCACCAACGTTGAAGAGCGCGCGGTGATCGGTCTGGAAGACGCCGACACCATCTACAAGATCCCGGGCATCCTGCACTCGCAGGGTCTGGACGATTTTGTTGTCGAGCGTTTCGGCCTGCAATGCGGCAGCGCTGATCTGTCCGAGTGGGAAGCAGTGGTTGACGCCAAGCTGAACCCGGAACACGAAGTGACCATCGCCATGGTCGGCAAATACATGGAGCTGCTGGACGCCTACAAGTCGCTGATCGAAGCGATGAGTCATGCCGGCATCAGCAACCGCACCAAGGTCAACCTGCGTTACATCGATTCCGAAGACATCGAAAACCAGGGCACTGCGCTGCTCGAAGGTGTCGACGCGATCCTCGTACCGGGCGGCTTCGGTCTGCGCGGCGTGGAAGGCAAGATCACTGCCGTTCAGTACGCTCGTGAAAACAAGGTTCCTTACCTGGGTATCTGCCTAGGTATGCAAGTGGCAGTGATCGAGTTCGCTCGTAACGTCATGGGCTGGAAAGACGCCAACTCCACCGAATTCGACCGCGCCAGCGGCCATCCGGTTGTCGGTCTGATCACTGAGTGGGAAGACGCAACCGGTGCCGTTGAAGTGCGTACCGAATCGTCCGACCTGGGCGGCACCATGCGTCTCGGCGCACAGGAATGCCTGCTTGAAGCCGGCTCCAAGGTGCACGACTGCTACGGCAAGGACGTGATTGTTGAACGTCACCGTCACCGTTATGAAGTGAACAACAACCTGTTGCCACAAATCATCGAAGCCGGCCTGAAGATTTCCGGTCGCTCCGCTGACGCGGCATTGGTTGAAGTGGTTGAAGCTCCGGATCATCCATGGTTCGTCGCTTGCCAGTTCCACCCTGAGTTCACCTCCACACCACGTGATGGCCACCCGCTGTTCAGCGGCTTCGTCAAAGCAGCGTTGGCTCAACACCAGAAGAAGGCGTAACCCCGATGGCACAGAAGATCATCCGCGTCGGCGACATCGAGATTGCCAACGACAAACCCATGGTGCTGTTCGGCGGCATGAACGTGCTGGAAAGCCGTGACATGGCCATGCAGGTTTGCGAGGAGTACGTGAAGGTCACCGAAAAACTCGGTATCCCTTACGTGTTCAAGGCCAGCTTCGACAAGGCCAACCGTTCTTCTGTGACCTCCTATCGTGGTCCTGGCCTGGAAGAGGGCATGCGCATCTTCCAGGACATCAAACAAGCCTTCGGCGTACCGATCATCACCGACGTCCACGAGCCTGATCAGGCCGCGGTCGTCGCTGAGGTCTGCGACATCATTCAACTGCCGGCCTTCCTGTCGCGCCAGACCGATCTGGTCGTCGCGATGGCCAAGACCAATGCAGTGATCAACATCAAGAAAGCCCAGTTCCTCGCGCCTCAGGAGATGAAACACATCCTGAACAAGTGCGTGGAAGCGGGTAACGATCAATTGATCCTCTGCGAGCGTGGTTCGAGCTTCGGCTACAACAACCTCGTGGTCGACATGCTCGGCTTCGGCATCATGAAGCAGTTCGAGTACCCGGTATTCTTCGACGTGACCCACGCGCTGCAAATGCCGGGTGGTCGTGCCGACTCCGCGGGCGGTCGCCGTGCGCAGGTTCTGGATCTGGCCAAGGCGGGCATGAGCCAGTCGCTGGCGGGTCTGTTCCTCGAAGCGCATCCGGATCCGGACAACGCCAAATGCGACGGCCCTTGCGCCTTGCGTCTGGACAAACTGGAGCCATTTCTGGCCCAGCTCAAAGCTTTGGACGAACTGGTGAAGAGTTTTCCGACGGTAGAAACCGCGTAAGACTCAATTCTCCGGTAAAGTACCGCACGATTTGTCGCTCATGCCCTCGGGCATGAGCGTTATCGTCTGCAAGTCTGCCCGCTGCACACCCCTTGCCGACGGTAAAAAGATTTCCTCTAGCTGCGTCGTTTTCGTCAACTTTGGAGTGTTTACAACAATGGCAAAAATCGTCGACATCAAAGGTCGTGAAGTTCTCGACTCCCGTGGCAATCCCACCGTGGAAGCGGACGTGCTTCTCGACAACGGCATCATCGGCAGCGCTTGCGCGCCGTCCGGTGCATCCACTGGCTCGCGTGAAGCGCTCGAGCTGCGTGATGGCGACAAGAGCCGTTACCTGGGCAAGGGCGTGCTCAAAGCGGTAGCCAACATCAACGGTCCGATTCGCGATCTGCTGCTGGGCACCGACCCAAGCGACCAGAAAGCCCTGGATCACGCGATGATCAAGCTCGACGGTACCGAAAACAAGGCAACCCTGGGCGCCAACGCCATCCTCGCCGTATCCCTGGCTGCGGCCAAGGCTGCTGCACAGGATCAGGACCTGCCGCTGTACGCACACATCGCCAACCTCAACGGCACGCCGGGTGTTTACTCGATGCCGGTGCCGATGATGAACATCATCAACGGTGGCGAGCACGCCGATAACAACGTCGACATCCAGGAATTCATGGTGCAGCCGGTTGGCGCCAAGTCGTTCTCGGAAGGTCTGCGCATGGGCACCGAGATTTTCCATCACTTGAAAGCTGTGCTGAAGGCCCGTGGCCTGAGCACTGCCGTTGGCGACGAAGGCGGTTTCGCACCGAACCTGGCGTCCAACGAAGACGCGCTGAAAGTGATCTCCGAGGCTGTGGCCAACGCCGGTTACAAGCTGGGCACCGACGTGACCCTGGCCCTGGACTGCGCGGCCAGCGAATTCTACGAAGACGGCAAGTACAACCTGTCCGGCGAAGGCCAGGTGTTCACCGCTGAAGGTTTCGCTGATTACCTGAAAGGTCTGACCGAACGTTATCCGATCATCTCGATCGAAGACGGTCTGGACGAGTCCGACTGGGCTGGCTGGAAAATCCTCACCGACAAGATCGGCGAGAAGGTTCAACTGGTAGGCGACGACCTGTTCGTCACCAACACCAAGATCCTGAAAGAGGGCATCGACAAAAAGATCGCCAACTCGATCCTGATCAAGTTCAACCAGATCGGCACCCTGACCGAAACTCTGGAAGCCATCCAGATGGCCAAGGCTGCCGGTTACACCGCAGTGATCTCGCACCGTTCTGGCGAAACCGAAGATTCGACCATTGCCGACCTGGCTGTGGGCACTTCGGCTGGCCAGATCAAGACCGGTTCGCTGTGCCGTTCCGACCGCGTTTCCAAGTACAACCAACTGCTGCGTATCGAAGAGCAGTTGAATGGCAAGGCCAAGTACAACGGTCGCAGCGAGTTCCGCGGCTAAGTACAAATCGATGGAAGGACACCGGATTGTGTCGAAAAAGTCGTGACAGCGATGGATTTGCCACTAATCTGATGCCTTAACAGCACAAGCCTGGGTCTTCCAGGCTTCGTGCTATCAGATGCTTCAAAGTTTTGGCGTGGCTGTTTTTTTTCACTGGATACCTGATATTCGATGCGCAGTCCTTACTGGTTGTTTCTCGTTTTGCTCTTGCTACTGGCCGGTCTGCAGTACCGCCTGTGGGTGGGTAATGGCAGTCTGGCGCAAGTCGCCGAGCTGAATCAGCAGATAGCTGATCAACACGCCGAGAACGAAGGTTTGCTGGAGCGCAACCGAGTGATGGACGCTGAAGTCAGCGAGTTGAAAAAGGGCATGGAGACCGTTGAAGAACGGGCTCGTCACGAACTGGGCATGGTCAAGGACGGCGAAACCCTTTACCAGTTGGCCCAATGATCAATTCCCTGCCGGCCTTCTGGGCCGTGATTCCTGCCGCGGGTGTCGGTGCCCGAATGGCCGCGGACCGTCCCAAGCAATACCTGCAACTGGGCGGACGTACAATTCTCGAACACAGCCTCGGCTGTTTCCTCGATCACCCAAGCCTTAAAGGGCTGGTGGTCAGTCTTGCGGTTGATGATCCTTACTGGCCGAACCTGGCGTGCGTCAGCGATCCGCGTATTCAGCGGGTTGAGGGCGGGGCCGAGCGTTCCGGCTCGGTGCTCAATGCCTTGCTGCACCTGCATGCGCAGGGTGCTGATGATGAGGATTGGGTGCTGGTGCACGATGCGGCACGGCCCAATCTGAGTCGCGATGATCTCGACAAGTTACTGGATGAACTGGCGGATGATCCGGTGGGCGGTTTGCTCGCCGTCCCTGCGCGCGACACGTTGAAGCGCGTCGACAAGCACGGTCGTGTGGTGGAAACCGTCGATCGCAGCGTGATCTGGCAGGCGTATACGCCGCAGATGTTCCGCCTCGGTGCGTTGCATCGGGCGTTGGCGGACAGTCTGGTGGCGGATGCGGTGATTACCGATGAAGCTTCGGCAATGGAGTGGGCGGGGCTGAAGCCGCGTCTGATTGAGGGGCGGGCGGATAACCTCAAGGTGACCCGGCCGGAAGATCTCGAATGGTTGCGTCAGCGTTGGGCGAATCGCCGCTGAATTTTTGTGGTGCCTGTTGAATCGCCATCGCGAGCAGGCTCACTCCCACCTTTGAATAACGCCGAACACGAATTTTGTATCCACTGGAGATCCCCTGTGGGAGCGAGCCTGCTCGCGAAAGCGATAGTTCAGGCAACCCATCACTCAGCTTCGATACTCCGGCCGCTCAGCCAATCCTTCCTTGAGAAAATCCACCAACTTGCGCACCTTCGGCGACAGATGCCGCTGTTGCGGGTACAGCGCCCACACCGCCGTATTTGGTGGCTGATGCGCCTCCAGCAGCGAAATCAACGCACCACTGTGCAAATGCTCCAGCACGTAATAATCCGGCAACTGACACAACCCCACTCCCTGTAACGCCGCATCCAGCACTGCTTGCCCACTGTTGCAACGCCAGTTGCCCTGCACGCGCTGGGAAAACTCGCGCCCGTTTTGCTCAAGCTGCCAGATGTCCGAACTGCCGATCAGGCAATTGTGCCGACTCAATTCCGACAGGCTGTGTGGGCGGCCATACCGTTCAACGTAGGACGGAGAGGCGCAGAGATACATGCGTCGTGGCGCCAGCCGGGCGGCGACCAGGCGCGAGTCCTGCAACCGACCCAGGCGAATCGCCAGATCCAGCCCTTCATGCACCAGATCAAGTTGGCGATTGCTCAATTCGATATCGATGCGCAGCTGCGGATACAGCCCCATGAACCGCGTCACCAACGGCACGATAAACCGCTCGCCGTAGGCGACGGCGCAGGTCATGCGCAGCATGCCTTTTGGTTCGCTGGTCAGATCGCCGACGGCGCGCAATGCTTCCTCGCGACCATCCTGCAAGCGTTGGCAATGTTGCAGAAAGGTCTGCCCGGCCTCGGTCAGTGTCACGCGACGGGTACTGCGATAAAGCAGCCGCGTCTGCAAGCGCTCTTCCAGTCGTACGATTTGTCGACTGACGTGAGAGGAAGAAACCCCAAGACGTTCGGCAGCGGCGGTGAACTGGCTGCATTCGGCAACGGCAACAAATTCGTCGATGCCTTCCCAGCGGTTTTCGGACATTCGATTATCCCTGTACGGCAATAATATTTTGCATTTGTCCGGATTATTAATCAGTTGGCGCTGAACTACACTGGCTGTCTGGTTTTTTTATTCAATGGATTCACTGGAGAGTCAGCATGATCAAGTCGCGCGCCGCCGTTGCCTTCGAGGCCAAGAAGCCGCTGGAAATCGTAGAAGTCGATGTCGCCATGCCCAAGGCCGGTGAAGTGTTGCTGCGTGTAGTCGCTTCCGGTGTTTGCCACACGGACGCCTACACCCTGTCCGGCGCTGACCCGGAAGGCATCTTCCCGTCGATCCTTGGCCACGAAGGTGGCGCCATCGTTGAAGCGATCGGCGAGGGCGTGACTTCGGTTGCCGTTGGCGATCACGTCATTCCGCTGTACACCCCCGAATGCGGCCAGTGCAAATTCTGCAAGTCGGGCAAGACCAACCTGTGTCAGGCAATTCGCGCCACTCAGGGCAAAGGTTTGATGCCGGATGGCACTTCGCGTTTCTCCTACAAGGGCGAAACGATTTTCCACTACATGGGTACTTCCACGTTCTCGGAATACACCGTGTTGCCGGAAATCTCCGTGGCCAAGATCTCCAAGGATGCGCCACTGGAAAAGGTTTGCCTGCTGGGTTGCGGCGTCACCACCGGCATCGGTGCAGTGCTCAATACCGCCAAGGTCAAACCGGGTGACACCGTGGCCATCTTCGGTCTGGGTGGCATTGGTCTGTCTGCGGTGATCGGTGCCGTGAAAGCCAAGGCTGCACGCATCATCGCCATCGACATCAACCCGGCCAAGTTCGAGATCGCCAAGCAACTCGGTGCAACCGACTGTGTGAATCCGAAAGATTTCGATCGTCCGATCCAGGAAGTGATCGTCGACATGACCGATGGCGGTGTCGACTTCTCCTTCGAGTGCATCGGCAACGTGCAACTGATGCGCGCCGCCCTTGAGTGCTGCCACAAAGGCTGGGGCGAGTCGGTAATCATCGGTGTTGCCGGTGCTGGCCAGGAAATCGCGACCCGTCCATTCCAGTTGGTGACCGGTCGCGTCTGGCGCGGTTCGGCATTCGGCGGCGTGCGCGGTCGTACCGAGTTGCCAAGCTACGTCGATATGGCTCAGAGCGGTGAAATCCCGCTGGATACTTTCATCACCCACACCATGGGTCTGGAAGACATCAACAAGGCCTTCGACCTGATGCACGAAGGCAAGAGCATCCGTACCGTCATTCATTTCTAAAAGCAGCCCCAAGTTACAAGCTTCAAGCTGCAAGCAAAGGCGCTTTTGCCTTTTCTTGAAGCTCGAAGCTTGCCACTTGCAGCTGGGAGAATCCCCATGAGTCTGGAAAACATCTCCTGTCAGAAAAGTTTTGGCGGTTGGCACAAGCGTTATCGCCATCGCTCCGACGTGCTCGGCTGCGACATGGTGTTCGCCGTCTACTTGCCACCGCAAGCAGAGCAGGGCGGCAAGTTGCCGGTGCTGTATTGGCTGTCGGGCCTGACCTGCACCGATGAAAACTTCATGCAGAAGGCCGGCGCGATGCGCATGGCTGCTGAACTGGGTTTGATCATTGTTGCGCCGGACACCAGTCCGCGTGGCGCCGATGTCCCGGGTGATCCGGACGGCGCATGGGATTTCGGCCTCGGCGCCGGGTTCTATCTGAATGCCACGCAAGAGCCCTGGTCGCGGCACTATCGGATGCATGACTATGTCGTGCAGGAGTTGCCTTCACTGGTTGAAGCGCATTTCCCGGCATCGGACAAGCGCAGCATCAGTGGCCACTCCATGGGCGGCCACGGTGCGTTGGTCTGCGCGTTGCGCAATCCGGGGCGGTACCAATCGGTGTCGGCGTTCTCGCCGATCAATAACCCGATGGATTGCCCATGGGGCCAAAAAGCATTTTCCCGCTACCTGGGCGAAGACCGTTCGAAATGGAAAGAGTGGGATGCTTGTGCGCTGATCGCCGAGGCGGATGAAAAACTGCCGCTGCTGGTCGATCAAGGCGATCGCGATGACTTCCTCGCTACCCAGCTCAAACCTGAAGCCTTGCAACAAGCGGCAAAACAAGCGGGCCATCCGCTGACATTGCGCCTGCAACCGGGCTACGACCACAGCTATTTCTTCATCTCAAGCTTTATAGACGACCACTTGCAGCATCACGCACGCGCTCTGCGCGGTTAATGCGGGTAGAATCACGCCCTGACAAAAATCGGGGCGTTTTTTTTATGCGTATTGGCCACGGCTATGATGTGCACCGTTTCGCTGAAGGCGATTTCATTACTCTGGGCGGCGTGCGCATTGCACACAGCTTCGGGCTGCTCGCTCATTCCGACGGTGACGTCCTGCTGCACGCCTTGAGCGATGCCTTGCTCGGCGCCGCTGCGCTGGGTGATATCGGCAAGCATTTCCCGGACACCGACCCGCAATTCAAGGGCGCCGACAGCCGTGCGCTGCTGCGTCATGTGGTCGCGCTGATCCATGCCAAAGGCTGGAAAGTCGGCAACGTCGATAACACCATCGTTGCCCAGGCGCCGAAAATGGCCCCGCATATCGAATCGATGCGCGCGTTGATCGCGGCGGATCTACAAGTTGAGTTGGATCAAGTGAACGTGAAAGCTACCACCACCGAAAAGCTTGGCTTTGTCGGTCGCGAAGAAGGCATCGCCGTGCACTCCGTTGCCTTGTTGCTGCGCGCATGAATGAACTGCAATTGCTCGGCCCGCGGGCCTATGGCGAACCCCTCGGCACCGCTGTACTGAAAGCCATCGCTGAAGATTTTCAGGTCGATGAAGTGCTCGACATCCCGTTCAGCGGCGATGGCGAACACCTGTGGATCTGGGTTGAAAAGCGTGGCCTCAACACTGAGGAAGCCGCACGGCGTATTGCCAAGGCTGCCGGCGTGCCGTTGCGTACCGTCAGCTATGCCGGTCTCAAGGATCGTCAGGCGCTGACCCGCCAGTGGTTCAGCGTGCAATTGCCGGGCAAGGCCGATCCGGATCTGACAGCGGCGGAAAACGATACGCTGAAGATCCTCAAGACCACCCGCCACAAGCGCAAGCTGCAACGTGGCGCGCATTCGGCCAACGGTTTCACTTTGCGCCTGACTCAGTTCGCTGGCGACAAAGACGCGATCGAGCAGCGCCTGCAACTGATCGCTAAACAAGGTATTCCCAATTATTTCGGTGCCCAGCGTTTCGGCCATGACGGCGGTAACGTCGTCGATGCGCGTTCGTGGGCGGCACGCAAGGCCTTGCCGGAGCAACGCAATGTGCGTTCGCGGCTGCTCTCGACCGCGCGCAGTTTTCTGTTCAACAAGGTGCTGGCGGCGCGTGTTGCCGATGGCACCTGGCAAAAAGCCCAAGTCGGCGATCTGCTGGCCTTCACTGACAGTCGCAGTTTTTTCCCTGCCGGTGAAGCTGAGTGCAGCGATCCGCGTCTGGCTATTCTTGATCTGCATCCGACCGGCCCGCAGTGGGGCGAAGGTGACTCGCCGACCGCAGGGGCTGTCCATGATCTGGAGCAGGGGATTGCCGCTGGTGAAGCGGATCTGCGCGATTGGTTGATCAACGCCGGCATGAGCCACGAACGTCGCATCCTGCGGCTGCCCATTGGCGGGTTGACGTGGCATTATCCCCAGCCTGACATTCTGCAACTGGAATTCGTCCTCCCGGCCGGATGCTTCGCCACCGTATTGGTGCGCGAGCTCGTTGATCTGGTGCCGGTGGGGCAGACGGACAGCCCATGCGTATTCTGATTTCTAACGACGATGGGGTAACCGCACCCGGTCTCGCCGCGCTTTATGCTGCGCTGGCGGATTACACCGAGTGCGTGGTTATCGCCCCGGAGCAGGACAAAAGCGGCGCCAGCAGTTCGCTGACGCTCGACCGTCCGCTGCACCCGCAATACCTGGCCAACGGCTTTATCAGCCTCAACGGCACACCGACCGACTGCGTGCACCTGGGCCTCAATGGCTTGCTGGAGCGCGAGGCGGACATGGTGGTCTCCGGGATCAACCTCGGTGCCAACCTGGGTGATGACGTGTTGTATTCCGGCACCGTCGCGGCAGCGCTCGAAGGGCGCTTCCTCGAGCGTCCCTCGTTTGCCTTTTCGCTGGTCTCGCGGCAGGTGGATAATCTGCCGACGGCGGCGTACTTTGCGCGCAAACTGGTCGAGGCCCATGCCGGGCTCGATCTGCCGCCGCGCACGGTACTCAACGTGAACATTCCCAATCTGCCCATCGATCACATTCGTGGCATCCAGCTGACCCGTCTCGGCCATCGCGCCCGGGCGGCGGCGCCGATGAAAGTGGTCGACCCGCGTGGCAAGGCCGGTTACTGGATTGCCGCTGCCGGCGATGCCGAAGATGGCGGCCCGGGGACTGATTTTCATGCGGTGATGCAGGGCTATGTTTCCATCACTCCGTTGCAGCTCGATCGCACCTTCAACGATGCGTTCAGAAGCCTCGACGGCTGGCTGGAGGGACTGCGCTGATGGCCCGTGAACACGAAGACCGACTGCGCAGCGGTATCGGCATGACCTCCCAGCGTACCCGCGAGCGGCTGATCCAGCGCTTGTATGAGGAGGGCGTGTCCAACGCCAAGGTGCTGGAAGTGATTCGGCGTACGCCGCGCCACCTGTTCGTCGACGAGGCGCTGGCACATCGCGCTTACGAGGATACGGCGCTGCCGATCGGCAATAACCAGACGATTTCCCAGCCTTATATGGTGGCGCGCATGAGCGAGCTGCTGCTGGAGGCGGGGCCGCTGGATAAGGTGCTGGAGATTGGCACTGGTTCCGGTTACCAGACCGCTGTGTTGTCGCAACTGGTCGAGCGAGTGTTCTCGGTCGAGCGCATCAAGGTCCTGCAGGACCGGGCCAAGGAACGTCTGGTTGAACTGAACCTGCGCAACGTGGTGTTCCGCTGGGGCGATGGCTGGGAAGGCTGGCCGGCGCTGGCACCGTATAACGGCATTATCGTCACGGCCGTGGCCACCGATGTACCGCAAGCCTTGCTCGATCAACTGGCTCCGGGCGGGCGCATGGTGATCCCGGTGGGCTCGGGAGAAGTGCAGCAATTGATGCTGATCGTGCGTGAGGAAAACGGCTTTTCCCGGCATGTTCTGGGCGCCGTTCGTTTCGTGCCGTTGCTTAATGGGCCACTGGCCTGAGCATTTGTTTGCGTGCGCTGAATTCCTTTCGTTCGCCTGTGTCTTACTCCGGCAGCGATGGTTTAAACGCAGCAGATTGTCAACTTGCAAACGTGTGCGCGAAGCGATTTCGCTTCATTAAAGGTAAAGCCGATCCGGCCCGTTATACTGGCGACACCTCATGCCGGAATCCGGCATTTCACATTTTTCAGCCACCACAAAGGGAGCGGCGGGTGAGTCTCACAGTCATTGCGCAGCGTATGGGTAACACGAGCTTTCAGCGCCTGGTGACTGGCCTTGTCTTGAGCACCTTGCTGGTCGGTTGCTCCAGCACCAAATCGAGCAATGTCCGGGTGGTCGATCGCAACAATGCGGTGGCCCAGCGTCCTACCGTGACGACCGGACAGTATGTAGTCCGTCCGGGCGATACGATGTTTTCGATCGCGTTTCGCTACGGTTGGGACTACAAAGCCCTCGCGGCCCGGAACAATATTCCTACGCCGTATACGATCCATCCGGGTCAGACAATTCGCTTTGATGGCCGCACCGGTTCAACGCCGACGGCGGTGGTGAGCAACAGCAGTTCTTCGCCTTCTTCGTCGAGTAAAACCACGGTAATCCGGCGCCAGGCAAATGGCACGACAACCACCACAACCACCGGTTCTACGGGGGCTGTACCGTCCGTCGCCAGCAAACCGGCCCCCGCGCCACTGCCTCCAGCGGGCCCGGCCCCGACCGGCTGGGGATGGCCATCTAATGGCATTCTGATTGGAAAATTCTCTTCAAACGGTAGTTTGAATAAAGGAATTGATATCGCCGGAGATTTGGGACAGCCTGTTTTAGCTGCGTCTGATGGGACGGTGGTATACGCCGGGAGTGGCTTAAGGGGCTACGGCGAATTAGTCATCATCAAACACAGCGAAACCTACGTCAGTGCCTACGGACATAACCGCAGGCTGTTGGTTCGGGAGGGACAGCAGGTCAAGGTCGGACAGACAATTGCCGAAATGGGGTCAACGGGTACAGACCGGGTGAAACTGCATTTTGAGATTCGCCGCCAAGGTAAACCTGTAGATCCACTGCAGTTCCTGCCAAGACGTTGATTTGTAAGCCAGCCTGTTCCGTCGCGTAGAGGGGACAGGCTCCAGCGCTGCCAAGGATAAAGGCGTCGCTTGAGCTTGGGGTCGAACTCACCAAAGGACTATAACAATGGCTCTCAGTAAAGAAGTGCCGGAGTTTGACATCGACGATGAGGTTCTCCTTATGGAGACCGGCATCGATTCGGATTCGATGTCGAATGATGAAGGGGCTGCTCCACCTTCCGTTCGTTCCAAATCCAAACACTCCGCTTCACTTAAACAACATAAGTACATCGATTACACGCGGGCACTTGATGCCACGCAGTTGTATCTCAACGAAATCGGCTTTTCCCCATTGCTCTCCCCGGAGGAAGAAGTTCATTTTGCGCGCTTGTCGCAAAGTGGCGATCCGGCCGGGCGCAAGCGCATGATTGAAAGTAACCTGCGGCTGGTGGTCAAAATCGCCCGGCGTTACGTCAATCGGGGGTTGTCGCTGCTGGATCTGATCGAAGAGGGCAACCTCGGACTGATCCGGGCGGTGGAAAAGTTCGATCCCGAGCGCGGCTTCCGCTTCTCGACCTACGCGACCTGGTGGATTCGTCAAACCATCGAGCGCGCGATCATGAATCAGACCCGGACCATCCGGTTGCCGATTCATGTGGTCAAGGAACTCAACGTGTACCTGCGGGCTGCACGGGAGCTGACGCAAAAGCTCGACCACGAACCTTCACCCGAAGAGATCGCCAACCTGCTGGAAAAACCGGTGGGCGAGGTCAAGCGCATGCTTGGTCTGAACGAGCGGGTTTCTTCGGTCGACGTCTCGCTGGGTCCGGATTCGGATAAAACCCTGCTGGACACCCTCACCGATGATCGTCCGACTGATCCTTGTGAACTGCTGCAGGATGACGACCTGTCGCAGAGCATCGATCAATGGCTGTCTGAGCTGACCGACAAGCAGCGCGAAGTGGTTGTACGCCGCTTCGGCCTGCGCGGTCACGAGAGCAGTACGCTGGAAGATGTAGGCCTGGAGATCGGCCTGACCCGGGAACGGGTGCGGCAGATTCAGGTGGAAGGCCTCAAGCGCCTTCGGGAAATCCTGGAGAAGAATGGCCTGTCGAGCGAGTCGCTGTTCCAGTAAGCGCCTCAAACGCCCGCCCGCAAAAGCCCCGACTGGTTCGGGGTTTTTTGTTGGCCTGGATTTGTTGGCAATCCATGTCCACCCTGCTCATTGCCAGACGTACGGTTGGCTATTCCATCGTTTGTAGTCTCGCGGTGTAAGCCTTGGCTTACTCTTTCGTAAGTGTTCACTATCTTTACACCGCGGCAGACGTCGATTGCTCTAAATAATTCTGTTTAACTTGTTGATTTGTATATATATTTTTTAATGTGAAGTGCTTATTACAGCGCTTTTCCGCTCCGAGGGCCGATTGCTCTTGTCAGGGAACTCTCTAGTATCTGGGGTGTGTCGACGGACAGACACGCCCTTCAAGGATGAGGGGAACGGACATCGCAGGACGCGATTCATCAGGACGATGAAAAGGAATACAGGGAATAGGGAAAAAATGTGGGCGGGTCATACCGCCCCTTTTTTTGCCTGCAGAAAAGCAAAAAGGCCCGCAAGGGGCCTTTTATTCGAGCGCGTGACAGATCAGCGTTCGAGGTCTTTGATCTTGCCTTTGACGCCATCCCACTCTTCGGCATCCGGCAGCGATTCTTTCTTCTCGGTGATGTTCGGCCAGATTTCAGCCAGCTCAACGTTGAGTTGAATGAATTCCTGCATCTCTTCCGGAACTTCGTCCTCGGAGAAAATGGCTACGGCCGGGCATTCCGGTTCGCACAGGGCGCAATCGATGCACTCATCCGGGTGAATCACCAGGAAGTTCGGGCCTTCGTAAAAGCAGTCCACCGGACAGACTTCTACGCAGTCGGTGTACTTGCACTTGATGCAGTTGTCGGTGACGACGAAGGTCATTTCTAATTTTCTCCTCAGGCGGCGGCAGCGTTGCCCCTTCACGGTTGGGGTCGCCAGGTTCGGGAGCGATACCTGCTGGCCAGGCTATTAGCCAGCAGCATCCCAAACCGCGCGAGATTCTAACAGCTTGAAGCCGTTTGCGTTATATCCGCTTCTTCAGTACTTATATCCGGTTCTTCAGTGCATAGAGCATTTCGAGTGCACGACGCGGGGTCATGTCATCGATATCCAGCTTGGCCAGCTCATCCAGTACCGGATGCGGCAGGCTGGCGAACATGTCGCTCTGCTGCGGTGTTGCTGGTTTGCCCTTGGCAGACGGCTTCGGCGCCTCGTGGGGCAACGCAGTGTCTTCCAGTCGGCTCAGGTGTTCGCGTGCACGCACGATTACTTCGCTGGGAACACCGGCCAGTTGCGCCACCGCCAGACCGTAACTCTGGCTGGCCGGCCCCGGTAGTACGTGGTGCAGGAACACGATGCGTTCATTGTGCTCTGTAGCATTGAGATGCACGTTGGCCACTAGTGGCTCGGCTTCTGGCAATACGGTCAATTCAAAGTAGTGCGTGGCGAACAGAGTATAGGCACGCAGATGGGCCAGACGCTCGGCCGCGGCCCATGCCAGCGACAGACCGTCGAAGGTGCTGGTGCCGCGACCGACTTCGTCCATCAGCACCAGACTGCGCTCGGTGGCGTTGTGCAGGATGTTGGCGGTTTCGCTCATCTCGACCATGAAGGTCGAACGGCCACCGGCCAGGTCATCGCTGGAGCCGATTCGGGTGAAGATACGGTCGACCAGCGACAGTTCGCAACTGGCCGCCGGTACGAAGCTGCCGATATGCGCCAGCAGCACGATCAACGCGGTTTGACGCATGTAGGTGGATTTACCGCCCATGTTCGGGCCGGTGATCACCAGCATGCGCGTGTTGTCGTCCAGGCTCAGGTCGTTGGCCACGAACGGCGTGGTCAGCACTTGCTCAACCACCGGGTGACGACCCTGGGTTATACGCATGCACGGCTCACTGACAAAGCGCGGGCAGTTCAGGTCGAGGTTCAGCGCACGCTCGGCGAGGTTGCTCAACACGTCGAGTTCGGCCAGCGCGCCGGCGGTGTCCTGCAGCGGTGGCAACTGGCTGATGAGGTCTTCCAGCAGTGCCTCGTAGAGCATTTTCTCGCGGGCGAGGGCACGGCTCTTGGCCGACAGCGCCTTGTCTTCGAATTCTTTCAGCTCAGGCGTGATGAAACGCTCGGCGCCTTTGAGGGTTTGCCGACGGATGTAGTCCGCCGGCGCCGACTCGGCCTGTTTGCTCGGCAACTCGATGAAGTAGCCATGAATGCGGTTGTAGCCGACTTTCAAGTGGCTCAGGCCAGTGCGGGCTTTCTCGCGGGCTTCGAGATCGATGAGGAACTGGCCGGCGTTTTCGCTCAGCGATTGCAGCTCGTCGAGTTCGCTGTCATAGCCGGTTTTCAACACGCCACCGTCGCGGATCACCGCTGGCGGGTTATCGATAATGGCTTTTTCCAGCAGTGCCGCCAGTTCCGGGTAAGTGCTGGTGGTGGTCGCCAGACCTTGCAGGTGCGGCGCTTCCAGATCGGTCATCGCCACTTGCAGTTCAGGCAGGGCGCCAAGGGCGTCACGCAGCCGTGCGAGGTCACGAGGACGGGCATTGCGCAGGCCGATCCGCGCGAGAATGCGCTCGATGTCGCCGATTTCCTTGAGCTGCGGTTGCAGCTTTTCGAAACGGTAGCGATCGAGCAGGCAAGTGATCGAGGTCTGTCGCGCCAGCAGCACGGTCAGATCGCGCAACGGGCGATTCAGCCAGCGAGTCAGCAAACGGCTGCCCATTGCGGTCTGGCAGCGATCGACCACCGATTGCAGGGTGTTGTCGCGGCCACCGGCCAGGTTGGTGTCAAGTTCAAGATTGCGGCGGCTCGCGCCGTCGAGTACCACCGTGTCGTCGAGTCGTTCGTGACGCAAACTGCGCAAGTGGGGCAGGGCGGTGCGCTGGGTTTCCTTGGCGTAGGCCAACAGGCAACCGGCGGCGCCGATGGCCAGGGTCAGGTTCTCGCAGCCAAAGCCCTTCAGGTCTTGGGTGGAGAATTGCTGGCAAAGGCTTTTCAGTGCTGAGTCGCGCTCGAAATCCCACGGCGCACGGCGACTGACGCCACGGCGTTTTTCCGCAGGAAGATCCCTCGGCCAATCGTCCGGGATCAGCAATTCCACCGGGTTGATCCGCTCCAGTTCCGCCAGCAGATTTTCCCAGCCTTTGATTTCCGACACGCTGAAACTGCCGCTGGTGATGTCCAGCACGGCCAGACCGAACAGACGCTCGTCACCCAGCAGCGCAGCGATCAGGTTGTCGCGGCGCTCATCGAGCAGCGCCTCATCACTGACCGTGCCCGGCGTGAGGATCCGTACGACCTGACGCTCCACCGGGCCTTTGCTGGTCGCCGGGTCGCCGACCTGTTCGCAGATCACCACCGACTCGCCAAGCTTGACCAGTTTTGCCAGATAGCCTTCCGCCGCATGGTAAGGAATGCCACACATCGGAATCGCCTGCCCCGCCGACTGCCCACGCGCGGTCAGGGTGATGTCGAGCAACTTGGCCGCCTTCTTCGCGTCTTCGTAGAAGATCTCGTAGAAGTCGCCCATGCGGTAGAACATCAGCTGATCCGGGTGCTGATTCTTCAGGCGCCAGTACTGCTGCATCATCGGGGTGTGGGAGGACAGGTCTGAAATGGCTTTATTCATCAGGGGTTTAGCTATACCGGAAAAAGTGACAAGACAAAAAACGGGGTCGTTCGCATCTACGAAATGGCGAGTGTTTGCCAGCGATGCGGCCCGAGGGTTGATTCAGTGGGGCTGAGTATGAAGTTTTTTTGAGGTGGATGCAGCAACCCGCCGCCGCTCGGGTTGGCATTGTGTCCTATAGTGCCGAAAAGCTATCGAATGATCGGAGTTCGTGGGTTGAAGGTCAGTTGAGGAAGCAGCGTGGAACAGTCTGAAGGCATTGGCTCAGGATCGACACCGAGCGATGGCTACTACGATGCAGAAAAAATGTCCCTCACTCGGGCGCAGCGATCAGTCTGTCTGGGCAGCAATGAAAGTGATCTGTTTTTGGCATTGATCGCCGGAGTTACCGATAAGGAACAGCTCATCTCGCGGGTCTGGGGTGAGCGCGGGCTGGTGATTTCCGACAGCAGTTACTACAAGACCCTGCACTTGCTTCGCGCGCACCTCGCTGACGTCGGTTTGCCACGGGACAGTCTCAAGACCTTGCCGCGCCGAGGCGTGGTGCTGTTGTGTGAAATCAGGCTGGTCAGCGCTACTGTCGCCGAGACTGAATCCCCGCCTGCGCCAGTAGCCCGTGATGAGCAGGCTTGCATTACCGTTACGAAGTCGTCGCGCCGCTACTGGCGCTTTCTTCTGCCCGTAGTCGTCGCATCGGCAATTGCACTTCCACTGTTTTACGCTTACTTGATCTTTAAGAAGCCCGCCGATCTGGAAGAGTGGAAACTCGTCTGGCAGGAAGGCGATGCGAGGTTATATGTGGAAGAAAGTGAAAGGATGTCCAAGGACGAAATTGTAAAAGCGCTCAGCGAATTCGAACCGCCCATTGTGTTGTCCGATACGAACTTCTATGTGCGAAAGCCGCTCTCCCAGTTGTTGATCAAGTGCGTAAAACCTGAAAGTAAGGGGGAGGCCATATGCGTGAATTATCAGCTCGTTGGAAAAAAATAATCGCACTCTCGGCTATCTCTTCGGTGTTGATTTTCGGTGTATTGGTTGTTCGGTATTTCTATTTGATCAATCGCGACATTCCGCGTGCACCGTGTTTTGCTTCCATCGATTTTGTGCATACCCATGATCACAAAGTTCGCTGGCATGGCGTCGGTGATATGACGATCGACCCGAAAGAAGGCGCCCTTTATGTTTATTACCTGGTGAAAACACCAGAGGGCAAAGTCTATACCTATGATCGAAAGTTCAACATTGCCCTCACTCATCTTGACACTTCCAGGTTCTTGTTCAAGACGCGATCGGTTGTAAAGTTTGACGCCGATACTGCAGAAGATGAACTGCCGTTCATGGAAAGAGGCTTTCAAGGCGGAATGGTGACGTTTAATTACTTCTCTGATGCCGAGTACTACAACATCAATAACCTGATCAACGGCGTCTGCCACGTCCCGCGTTAGCGAAAAATCCGCTGGCGCAAGGCCCCGGAGCGACTAAGTAAGACTGAGTAAGATGCCAGTAAGGCCGTGATGGTCCTGCGTTGTTAATGTGATTCGAGTCAGGCCAATAGCCTCTGCGACTGTAACGGAGAGTCAGCGCAGTGCGGCTGTTGTTATTGCCTGCAAGCATTCGACGACGTTTAGGATATTGAGGGGGCTTTATAAATGCTCTGGTTTTGCGTGCGTAATCATCATGGGGTTCAGGCTCCGGCATGGAAACGATCCATTGCTATTAATAAAGAGGGCACTGTATTCGTTGCAGCAGCGATTGCTGGAAAAGAAAAAGACGTGAGTATTTCCACATTATCTGATCGCACGCCGGTGTTGCTGTGTTTTGATCATGTTTACGTACCCGTGGCGTGGCTGGTCAAACACTTTCCAATATGTAAGGCGCTCTGTCGCGATATGGTGTCGGCAGCCTTGTTCGGCCTACAGAGAATATTGAGATGCCGTGATGCCTGGAGTCGCGTCAGCTATTTCTGCAACCGTTCGGGTGAGAATAGTTACTTGGGGTATGTCTCATGAGGCCAAGTCTGTTTTGCAGTCTGTCTCTGGCCGTCAGTTGCGTTTTAATCATTGATCGTTCATTCGCCGACGCGCGTCAAAGTTGCGCGCCGCGCCGTGCTGAACTTGTCCGACAAATAGAGCGCGCCAACGCAGCGGATAATGTTTATCGCAAGGCCGGCCTGGAGCAGGCGCTGGCCAATGTCGAGCGTTACTGTCGCGAACCTTCGGTAGAGGATGACCACGAAAAAGCCATCCAGAAAGCCGAAGCTGAAATTCGGCGCAGACAAAACCATCTGAAAGCGGCGCGTCAGTACGGTGATGTGAAAGTCATCAAGAAGCAAGAAGCCAGGCTCGAACGGGCCCAGGTAAAACTGCAACGGCTTGTGAATGAGTAAGCGCCAGTTCGGCTGTGAACCAACCTCTGTATCAGTGACCACCGGAAATTCGATGATGAAAAACGCACTTGTCTTTGCTTCACTTTTTACCTCTGCCATTTTGCTCTCCGGTTGCACCGCCACCGATTGGGTACACGCTGCTGGTGGAATCCTCGGCGCCAAAGACGACTACGACAAAAAAGCCCGAAACGATCGGCTCAAGCGAGCGAATGCGGCGGCACGTCGAACCAAATACTGATTTATGCATAAGTTATGCAAATCAGCATTTGTCTTCGCGTGTAACTTCAAGCACTATGCGCGTTATGCAAAAACGCAACGTAGCCTCCGTCTTAAGAGCACTGCTCGACCAGCACGGGATCTCCCCCACGGAGCTCCACCGTCGCACCGGCGTGCCTCAATCCACTCTCTCGCGGATTCTCAGCGGGAAGATCGTCGATCCCTCGGATAAACACATTTCGAAGATCGCCGAGTACTTCGCCGTGAGCACCGATCAATTGCGCGGGCGCGCAGATGTCGCCCCGTCGGCCGGTGCCGCGCGCGATGCCGTACACGCGGAACTCAAGGACATAATGCTGTGGGACGACGATACGCCTGTCGATGATGACGAAGTATCGGTGCCGTTCCTTCGCGAGGTTGAATTGGCTGCTGGATCAGGAAGATTCGTCATCGAAGAGAGCGAGCGCTCTAGCCTGCGCTTCGGCAAGCGCAGCCTGCGTCATAACGGTGTGCAGTTCGACCAGGCCAAATGCGTGACCGTACGTGGCAACAGCATGTTGCCGGTGTTGCGTGATGGCGCCACCGTCGGTGTGAATGCGGGCAAGTGCGGCATCGGTGACATCATTGATGGCGACCTGTACGCGATCAATCACAACGGCCAATTGCGCGTGAAGCAGCTTTACCGCTTGCCTACCGGCATTCGTCTGCGCAGCTTCAATCGCGATGAACATCCGGACGAGGACTACAGCTTCCAGGAAATCCAGGAAGAGCAGATTGTCATCCTCGGTCATGTCTTCTGGTGGGGCATGTACGCCCGCTAACCCGACCCTCTCCAGAAAAACCCGTCCCTTGGCGGGTTTTTTTTCGCCTGAATGAAACCGTCAAGCCCTTGAGTTGCGGGGCTTTCATGCATTTCAGCATTTCTTGCGCATAAATAAATGCATTTACGCATTGACTGTATATGCATACATGCATATTCTTGCCGCCAAGCCGCTCGACAAAGCGGCTGGCAAGAAAGCTCTTTAGTTCCACAAGAACAGGCAGCGATGAACCGGCCTCAACGGTTCAGAGGGTTGGCAACTGACCCGGGTGTGCAGCGTAAAGCACCAGAAGCAGTTATCCGGCGGGCAGGGACCGCGGTCGGAAAAACAATTTGAATGGACTCGTACCGCGCCAGTAGCGCCGAAAAGTCAGCTTCCTTCTTGAACACAGGATTTGAAGGAAGGCGAAGGAGCGCATTACTGAAAAGCCCGGTGCATCACCGGGCTTTTTGGAATGCCTGCCTGGGCAGAAACTGAAAGGCCGGAACGTCGGCAATCAATAAGGATGATGGATATGAAGAAGTACGTACGCGTCGTTGCCGGCAAAGTCGACAACATTTTTGAAACCGCTAACCCGATCACCGATGAGTTTCCGGCGGATCAAGTCTGGGTGGATGTCAGTGCACTGCCAAAGATCGATTATTCCTGGAATGCGGTAAACACCGACGGCGTCTGGACATTTACCGACAGCGATATGTGGGGCCAGCCGTCCTTGCTGGCTATGCAATTGCGTAACGCAAGAACAAATCGTCTCGATAAAGCCAATACCACGCTGGCGACGTCGGCCCTGGTGCAAAAGGTTGAGCTGGGGCTGGCCACGCCGGCAGAGGAAGCCGCGCTACTGGAATACAAGCAGTTCTTCATCGCGCTGAGCAACGTCAACAAACAGCCGGGCTACCCGCTGACTGTTACCTGGCCTGAAGTTCCATAAACGGCATTTGCTGCGCCGATACCGAACTTCGCAGTGCATTGCTGAAAAGCCCGATATTTACTCAGCGCGTAAAGCCAACATTCGCGATGAGTACCCGCAGGAGAAACTATGAACCGCTATGCCTTTGTTCGATTCAATTATTCGAAACCCTTCAACAAAGTTCTGTGATCGTGGACGCCGTGGAGAAACCCACGGCCATGCCAGTGGAAGCAAAGTTGTCCAATGGTTATTGGGTGGATATCACCACAAACTCGACCGTCCAGGTGGGATGGAAGGGTACCACCACCAATTACGTCGATTGGGAATTCAGTGAACCCTCCTATCAAGAACTCGAAAAGGATGTGGCGCAGGAAGCGCTGGAGCTTCTGTCTGCAGCAGGGCAATGGTTGATGCTCAATTCGCTGCATTACAAGGTGGACATTGGTGTCGCCACGCCTGAAGAACAAGCGCTGTTGCTCGCTTACAAACAGTACTGCGTGGGTCTCAGCGACATGAAGAAACAATCCGGCTATCCGTCCAACGTCAACTGGCCGGTAGCTCCTTTCTGATTCGGTCATTACCGTTACACCCTCTATAGAGAGTGCATTACTGAAAAGCCCGGCCCGACGCCGGGCTTTTTGGAATGCCTACCTCAAGAGAACTCGATTGATTCCAACACACATCACTCACCCAATACTTCCGGAGGCGTGAAATGACAAACGAGCAACAAGCGTTGGCAGACATGCCTATCTGGCTGGTCATCCTCCTTGCCGTCGTCGGCGGGGTGTCCGGCGAAATGTGGCGCGCCGACAAGGAGGGCGCTCGTGGCTGGCCGCTGTTACGGCGTCTGGCCCTGCGCTCCGGCGCCTGCATGATCTGTGGCGTGTCGGCGATCATGCTGCTGTATGCCGCCGGCATGTCGATCTGGGCTGCCGGCGCGTTCGGTTGCCTCACCGCAATGGCCGGGGCCGACGTGGCCATCGGTCTGTACGAGCGCTGGGCGGCCAAGCGCATCGGCGTCTGCGAAGTCCCGCCGCGCGATTCGCCGACCGATCCATGATTCCCGCAAAGAGAAACGCTGAATATGAATGACGAAGATCTGGCCGCAATCAATCGATTGGTTGCGGCGCTGCAAATCCAGTCCGACAGTCAGACGGCATTGAGTGCCTCCATTCGATTGTTGGCGCAAAGCAATCAGGCACTGGTCGATTTGATAAAGAGCCGAGAACCGGATCCCAACGCACCGCCCTATCTGGACGGTACACCTGCACCCTGACTGAACGCCGCTCGCAACGCCGAGACAGGTCCATCCGAGTAATACCCTCAACCCCGCTATTGCGGGTTTTTTGTTCAATGGAGAACGCCAGATGTCGATTCTTACCCAAGGTACTCAAATTTTCGCCCTTGTTCCGCCAGCCGCAGGCACCGGCCCTTACACCGTACTGGAAATCGAGCACGCTACTTCGTTCGATCCGGGCGGTGCCCCTGCAGAACAGATTGAAGACACCAGTCTCAACGCTGAAGAGCGCACCTATAAAAAAGGTCTGCGCACACCTGGTACCGCCAGCCTCGGCCTCAACGCCGACCCGACCAACGCCAGCCATATCCGTCTGCATCAATTGTCGGAAGCCGACGGTGATACCGGCATCAAATGGGTTGTGGGCTGGTCTGACGGCAAAGGTGTTGCGCCAACGGTGAATGCTCAGGGCAATGACTTCGAATTGCCAGCCACCCGTACCTGGTTCGCCTTCGACGGTTATGTGTCGGACTTCCCGTTCAACTTTGCACTCAATGCCGTCGTCACCACTACCGTCACTATTCAGCGTACCGGTGGGTCCGCCTGGATCAAGAAAGCCTGAGATCAGCCATGAACCTCAAACAACTGAAAGCCAAGGGCGGCATCGTCGACGGTCAGCCGATCAAAAAAGAAGTGAGTTGGACTCATCTCGATAGTCAATCGGGCAAGGAAGTCACTGACACTTTCACGTTGCACATTCGCCGACAGTCGTTCGGCGTGATTGAGCGACTGTTCGCCCAAGGTGAAAACGAACAGAGCCGGAACGCGAGTTACATTGCGGCGTCGGTCTCGTTGGGAGCCGAAGGCGCGGAAGCACTTTCCTACGACGACGCCTATAACCTCGAACCTTCGTTAGGGTTTCTGTTGCTCAACGCAGTCAATGAGGTGAATGGCACAGGCGGTAGCGCAGTAAAAAACTGACTGCCGCCGATGAGTTCTGGCACGAATTGGTGCTGAACGGAGTCGGCGGCCGCACGATTGCCGAAGCCAAGGAACGTATGACCTACCAGGAAGCCCTGGCATGGGGTCGATACATTGATCGATATGGATCGCTTCATACCGGTAGGCGGCTGGAAGCGGGTAGCGCAATGGTTGCGCTACAGACTCACCGGCTGGGCGGCGGTCTGGCGGAACTGCTGGACTTCATGCCTCATGAGCAGCGTCAGGGGCTTTCCCTCGAGCGTGCGATTGAGCAATGGCAATAGCCAGAAATTTATATGACCCGTTTCGGCGGGTTTTTTCATAGCCCGGAGAAACGCACATGGCAGTTACTTCCTCTGCAGGTTTGACGCCGAACCTCGACGGCCTTGAACAAGCCTGGACTCAGGCGTCACGTATCACCGAACAAAAGCTGCGTCAGATGCAAAAGCAGATCGAGGATGCCGCAAAGAAAATCGGCGTAACGCTGCATGCGTCGGCCAACTCGATTGCGCAAGCGAACATCGCTACTTACGTCGACGTTCAGGAGCAAGCCAGTCAGCAAGTCAACTATTCAAACGACTTCGACAAGTTGCGGCGCGATGGCTCGCTGGCTGCCGCACTCGTTGGAATGGGCTCACGAGAAAGTGATCGTGCGAAAGCGTTGAGTGAAATCGACCAGAAATATGCAGTCTCGCGAAAAGCGCTGGATACTCCTGTGTCTGGAGGTGTTGCGCCTCAAGACAGCGCCGACTACGGCACTCGACTGGCGGCGTTGAAGTCCGAGCACGACTCAATGACTCTTCAGGTTCAAAGCAACTATGAGTCGATGACCGAGGCTCAGGGCAATTGGATCAACGGGGCCACTTCGGCCTGGGATGATTACCTGACCAGCTCCAACAATGTTGCAGCTAAATCCAAGGCAGTGTTTACCAATGCGTTCAACACCATGGGCGATGCGGTTTCGACATTTGCGCTGACAGGCAAGTTTTCGTTTTCCGATTTTGCCAAATCGGTGCTTGGAGACATGGCCAAGCTGGCCGCTCAAACAGCGATGTCCAAAGGTCTGAGTTCGTTGTTCGGTCTGGTCGGAACGGCGGCGACGTCGCTGTTTGGTGGTGGCAGCGCACCTGGGGTGACGACCGCCAGAGTAGGGGCGGACACCACCATCTTCAACCCGGCTTTATCGCTTGGGTCGGATTTCAGATACACCGGATTCGCCAAGGGTGGTGCCTTTACAAGCGGCGTTGCTACGGGGCCGATCCTGGCGCCGATGGCCATGTTTGGCGAAGCAGGACCGGAAGCCATCATGCCGCTCAGCCGCGGTTCCGATGGTTCCCTCGGCGTGCAAGTGCAGGGTGGTGCGCTGGGCAGTACCAGCAGCCATCAAGTGGTGATTCAGCAAACAATCAATGTGGGTGACAGTTCAGGTGGTGGCGCAGCGGGCGACATTAATTCGCAAACCGTCGCCAAGGCCTACGCCGGTGCAGCCAAACAGGGCGCCGCCGAACAGATTGCTCGTGACCTTAAACCGGGTGGGCAGATCTGGTCCGCCATCAACGGCCGCTGACGATCAGCGGCTGCAATCACTCACGCCCGGAGAAAACATGAGCACGGAAACATTCAGCTGGCTTCCAAAAGTAGAGCCTGTCGGCAATGTCGAGTTTCGCCTCAAGTCGGCGAAGTTTGGTGACGGCTATCAACAAGTGGCCGCAGACGGTATCAACAACAAATCACAATCCTGGCCGTTGACCTTCGTCGGTGACGAGGCGCGGATCAAATCCATTGTGCAGTTTCTTGATCGTCATGCTGGAGCCGCGCCTTTTTACTGGGCGGCACCGCTGAGCGAGCCGGCCCTCTATCGCTGCAAAGGTTATCAACCGACTCCGATGGGAGCAGGTCTCTTCACTTTGGTAGCCACCTTTGAGCAGGCATTTCACCCGTAAATCGGGATACGCCTGACGCGAAAACCACCCTGCCTTGTGCGGGGTTTTCTTTGCCCGGAGATTCAAATGTCCATTACTGCAGATATCCAGGCGCTGGAACCGGGCGCCTGGGTCGAGCTGTTTGAACTCGATGCCACCAGCCTCGGCGCCGAGCTATACCGCTTCCACGGCTATCCACAGCAAGCCTCGATCTTCTGGCAAGGCCTCGAGTATTCACCATGGCCCATTCAGGCCGAAGGCTTTGAAATGACCGGGCAGGCCACACAGCCGACTCCATCGCTTTCGGTCGGTAACGTCGGTGGTTTTATCACTGCTCTGGTGTTGTATTTCGATGATCTGGTCGGGGCGCGGCTGATCCGTCATCGCACGTTGGGCAAGTACCTCGATGGTCAGCCTGAAGCCGATCCCGAAGAAGAACTGCCTCCAGATGTCTGGTACATCGAGCGCAAGGTCAGTGAAGACAGTGAAGTGGTGAAGTTCGAACTCGCCAGTGCACTGGACTTCAATGGCGTACAACTGCCGCGTCGACAAATCGTTGCCAATGTCTGCTGGTGGCTCAGTTGTGGCGGTTATCGCGGTCCGTACTGCGGCTACAACGGCGGTCCTGTGGCGGATGCCAATGACGTGATCGTCAGCGATGCGGCCAAGGACAAGTGCGGTGGACGCCTGAGCAGCTGCAAGCTGCGTTTTGGCGAAAACAATCCACTGCCATACGGCTCGTTTCCGGCCGCAGGTCTGATTCGGAGCTGATCATGAACAAGACCACGCTGGCCGCCATCGAGCGTCATGCCATTGCGCAGTATCCCGACGAATGCTGCGGTTTGCTGATTCGCGACGGACGCAGACAACGTTATGTGCCGTGCCGCAATACTGCGACGACGCCCAGTGAGCACTTTCGTCTGGCACCACAAGACTACGCAGCGGCCGAGGAGTGCGGCGAGATCATCGCCGTCGTTCACAGCCATCCTGATTATCCCGCGACGGCCAGTGAGGCAGACCGGGTCTCTTGTGAAGCCTCTGGGTTACCGTGGCACATTCTCGAAGTGCGCAAGGATGATGAAGGGCAAGTTCACAAGGGTGAACTGGTCACCATCACACCCAGTGGATATCTGGCGCCCTTGATTGGGCGCGCATTCGTCCACGGTGTACATGATTGCCTGAGCATCATTCTTGACTATTACCGAAGGGAAATGGGTATCGAACTCGGTGACTATGACCGCGAGGACGGCTGGTGGGACAAGGGCGCAAATCTCTATCTGGAGAACCTGCCCGCCGCTGGTTTTGAACAGGTCAGCCAATTGCAGCAGGGCGATATCGTGCTGATGCAAATTCGTTCGCCGGTGCCCAACCATGCCGCCATTTATCTTGAAGATGGCGTACTCAAGACTGATCCCGATCGCTTCCCCGCGCCGGGTTCAATCCTGCATCACCTTTATGGGCGAGACAGCCGGCGCGATACCTATGGCGGATACTGGACAGAAGTGACAGTGAGCTGTTGGCGGCATCAATCGAAAATTTCGCATCACCAGCCCCCTGACTCAATGACTGAAACCTGACTGGAGGTCTTCTCCTGGAGCTGTGAAATGCATCAGCAAAAACTTAGGACTATTCGCCTTTATGGCACCTTGGGTGCCAGCTTTGGTCGCGTGCACCGGCTGGCTGTGAACAACGCCGCGGAAGCCATTCATGCCTTGTGCATTCTCGTTCCGGGATTTGAGCGCTTTCTGATGGAGTCCAGGGACCGGGGGCTTACGTACTCTGTTTTCCTGGGGCGCGACAACATTGGCCATGACCGGCTCAAAGCGCCAAGTGGCACGATGGATATTCGTATTGCGCCAGTGGTTATTGGCAGCAAGCGAGCGGGCTCATTGCAGACGGTTGTCGGGGTCGTATTGATCGCCGCAGCAACATTTTTCACCGGTGGTTTTGCAGGCATTGCCGCTGGCGGTACCTGGGGCGCAGTGGGGTCTGTAGGGATATCCATGGTGATTGGTGGCGTCATGCAGATGCTTTCTCCACAAGCCAAAGGCCTGGGCACCCAGGACGGTCCTGCCAACCGAGCCAGCTACAGTTTCAACGGCCCCACCAATACCAGTGCTCAAGGCAACCCTGTGGGTCTGCTTTACGGCCAGGCCATTGTCGGCAGCGCAGTGATCAGTGCCGGGATCTACGCGCAGGATCAACTGTAGCGAGCGGCTTTTTCACTGCCGGAGAAAACTATGGCAATGCAAACAGATCAACAAAAAATTCAGACGGTCCTGTTATCCGGATCCCTTGCACGATTGTTTGGGCGCAAGCATCGCGTGACAACTTCCGGCGGGTTTCGGGATGTCATGGGCTACTTCAAGCAATTCCCCGGTTTCGAAAGGTATATGAACGAAAGCGCTGGCAAAGGGCTCCGGTTTGCGCTGTTCAATGGTCGAGAAAATCTTTCGCAAGATGAACTGGGTAAGCCAACCGGCAAAGAGGTGCTGCGAATTGTGCCAGTCATCGCAGGGTCAAAGCGCGCAGGCTCACTGCAGACCATTGTCGGCAGCGTGATGATTGCCGCCGCTTTCGTTCTGTCATTTACGCCATTCGCCGGTGCTTCACCTTTTCTGTACCAAATGGGAACCGCCATGGTGATCGGTGGCGTTTTGCAAATGCTGTCCCCCCAAGCCAAAGGCCTGGGGGCTCAGGACAGCCCCGCCAATCGCGCCAGTTACAGCTTCAACGGCCCGGTCAACACCAGCGCCCAAGGTAACCCGGTCGGTCTGCTGTATGGCCAGTTGGTCGTCGGCAGTTCCGTGATCAGCGCTGGTATCTACGCGCAGGATCAACTCTAGCGTTCGATCTTTTATTGACGTCCACCCAACCCGCCCTGTGCGGGTTTTATTTCGCCTGAAGGAAAGCCATGACTGACCTCATTCTCGCTGGCAGCAAAGGTGGCGGCGCCAAGCCGCGCCCCTCCGTGGAGGCGCCAGACAGCCTGCAAAGCACGGCTTACGCTCGTATCCTCGATCTCGTCAGCGAAGGCGAGATTGTCGGTCTGAAAAATGATTCCCGCTCGGTGTTTCTGGATGAAACACCGCTGGCCAACGACGACGGCAGCCTGAACTTCAATGGTGTCACGCTGGATGTTCGTACCGGTAGCCAGGATCAGGCACATATCCCCGGTTTTCCCGCGGTGGAAAACGAGACGGTCGCAGCGGTCGAGCTGCGTAGTGATCAACCGTGGACCAAGGCCTTTACCAACCTGCAACTGTCGGCTGTGCGGATTCGTCTGGCGGTGGCGCGACTGGCGCAGACCAATACCAGCAACGGCGACACTAACGGTTATACAGTCAAATACGCGATTGATCTGGCCACCGATGGCGGTGCCTTCGTCGAGGTACTGGCGTCCGCGTTCAGTGGCAAAACCACCACCAAGTACGAGCGATCGCACCGCATCGATCTGCCTGCGGCCAAAAGCGGTTGGACCGTGCGAGTACGCCGTTTGACCCCTAACTCCACCAGCGGCGCCATTGCCGACACCACCAGTGTCGAATCGAGTACGGAGGTAATTGACGCCAAGCTGCGCTATCCCGGCTCGGCGATCATCGGTTTGCAATTCGACGCCTCCCAGTTCCAGTCGATACCGTCGCGTTCCTTTGAATTGCTGGGACGGATCATTCGGGTGCCGAGCAACTACGACCCGCAGAGCCGCACGTACAACGGCATTTGGGACGGTACGTTCAAATCGGCCTGGACCGACAACCCGGCGTGGATTTACTACGACCTGCTGCTGCATCCGCGTTATGGCCTGGGCCATTTGCTCAATGCCGGTCAGGTCGATAAATGGGAGCTGTACCGCATCGGTCAGTATTGCGATCAGCCTGTCTCCGACGGTAAGGGCGGGACTGAACCGCGCTTCACCTGCAACCTGTATCTGTCGGTGCGTGCCGATGCCCTGAAGGTTTTGCAGGATCTGGCCACCACGTTTCGTGGCATGTCGTATTGGGGGGCGGGTTCGGTCATGGCGGTGGCCGACATGCCGGAAGACCCGGTGTACACCTACTCCAACGGCAACGTCATTGGCGGCAAGTTCGTCTATGGCGGGTCGGCGAAAAAGACCCGTTTCAGCGTGGCGCTGGTCAGTTGGAATGATCCGACGGACTTCTACCGGCAGAAGGTTCAATACGTCGATGATGCTGAGGGTGTCGCTCGCTATGGTGTACAGCAGACTGAGATCACCGCTACCGGTTGCACGTCTCAGGCCCAGGCCCAGCGCATCGGTAAATGGGCACTGCTGACCAATCGCCTGGAAACTGAAAGTGTCACTTTCTCCGTCGGTCTGGACGGGACGCTCGCGCGTCCGGGACAAATTATCCGCGTGGCTGACAACGACCGTGCCGGCAGACGGATTGGTGGCCGCCTGCGTAGTGCAACACTCGATACGCTGACCCTGGATGCCCACGTGACCGCCGAAGCTGGCGATACGCTCACCCTGGTCATGCCGACCGGTAAAGCCGTTTCCCGCGTGATCAAGTCAGTGAGCATCAGCGACCAGGCTCAACGTGTGATCCTGGCTCAGCCCTTGAGCGAGTTGCCACCGGCGCAGTCGATGTGGGCCATTGATTCCGCTTCCCTGGCCGCACAGCAATTTCGCGTGTTGTCGATTGCTGAAGACTTCACCGACACTGAAATCAAGTACAGCATCAGTGCAGTCAAACATGTGCCGAGCAAGTACGGCGCGATCGACAACGGCTCCCGTATCGAACGCCCCCCTGTCACGGTCATACCGCCAGGCGTTCAGGCGCCACCGACTTCAGTCACGATCAGTAATAACCACTTCGTCGATCAGGGCAGTGCAGTCGGTGTGATGACCATCGAGTGGGCGCGCCCGGCCAACGCCATTGCATATGAAGTTTACTGGCGCAAGAACGACAGCGAATGGGTGTTTGCCGGTCGAACCGGTGGTTCGTCGATGGAGGTACGCGGCATTTATGCCGGGCGTTACGTGGCCAAAGTGCGAGCCATCAACGCGCTGGACATCGGTTCGATCTATGCGACTTCGGTGGAAACGCAACTGTCCGGGAAAACCACGCCACCGCCTTCAGTGACTTTCCTCAAGGCTGACAGCCTGCTGTTCGGTATCGGCCTGAAATGGGAGTTTCCCGAGGGCGCCGAGGACACACAGCGAACAGAGGTCTGGTATGGGCCGACGCCAAACATTGAGACGGCTACCAAGCTGACGGATCTGGCGTATCCGCAAAGTGATTACACGATGCAGAGCCTGCTGGCAGGCACGTCGTTCTTCTTCTGGGCGAGACTGGTTGACCGCACGGGCAATATCGGGCCTTGGTATCCGACCGGTAATGGCGTGCAGGGGCAGGCCAGTTCGGAGGCTGGACCGATTCTTGACCTGCTCGCTGGCAAAGTTTCGCAGACGGAATTGGGCAAAGACCTGCTCACCGAGATCGAGAAAATTCCGGGATTGCAGAATCAGATTGATTCGCTGGATGAAGCTTACGACTCGGCCAAGACCTATGCGAAATACGCAATTGTTCGTTTTGGCGATCGTCTGTATCAGGCCAAAGGGCCAGTACCGATCAACCTGCCGCCACCGAATGCCGAGTATTGGGTCGATGTAGGGCAAACGGTCGAGACTGCCACTGGACTGGTTCAACAAGTCGAGACCAACACCGCCGATATCAGCAAGATCGATGGCACGGTAACGGCTCAAGCCGCGGCATTCCAGGCGTTACGAGCATCCTCCCGGGACGACAACGGGGAAGGTGAACTGGCAGATGCTCTCAAAGGGTGGACCAGTACGGCAGCCATCGCTACGGAAAGCAGTGTCCGGGCTTCGCAGAACGAAGCCACTGCCCAACGCGTTTCTACACTGGAAACAAGCATTGGAGATAACGCGGCAAGTATCCAGTCGCTCGAGAAGGTTGTAACAACCAATAGCTCGGCCACGGCGACGAAGCTTGAACAGTTGAACGTGTCCGTTGGGCAAAACACTGCAGCCGTTCAGCAAGCCTCAAGTGCCATTGCCGATACCAATGGCAAGTTATCGACGATGTGGTCGGTGAAGATGGATACGACGGCGGGTGGCCAAAAATATGCTGCGTCGTTTGGTTTGGGGCTGCAGGTCGATCCTTCTGGCGTTTCGTCACAATTTGTCGTGCGCGCCGATACGTTTATGTTATTGAATCTGGCCAACGGAAAACCGGTATCGCCTTTTACCGTGACCGGCGGTCAAACCTTTATTAATGATGCCTTTATCCAAAATGGCTCGATTAATATGTTGAAAATTGGCGATAGCTTGCAGTCGGATAATTATTATCCGGGGACATCTGGGTGGAGGCTGACCAAATCCGGTGGCTTTGAAATAAACAGCAGCGTAGTCGGGCAGGGACGAGTCATCATGACTAACAGGTCGCTACGGGTGTTTGATGCCAATAATGTCAAGCGCGTACAACTTGGAGATCTGAGTGAATGAGCTTCGGGATGACGGTATTTGATGCCAATGGTGTACAAACGTTGGGTATGGAAGATTTTACGATTGAAAAGCTGGCGCAGATGAACTTGCCCGCCGCGCGCAAGATGGGAAATGGCATCAGGTCTGATTATATTGTGATGGACGTTCCAGGGTATAACCCGGCTACTTGTTTTGTTGTGATTACACCGCGGGTTTATGCTGGGTATAGTCAACCAGGTTATCCGGATATGTGGGGGTATGTACCTACCTATAAGGACCTGGGTGGGACACAGATCGGTATTTTTACATACGTGAACAGGCGGCGACCTACCGGCTATCACAATAACTACGTTGACGAGTGGACCGAGCATACAGTCGAGTGCGTGGTCGAAGTCGTGAGGGTTTTGTAATGGCGGATTACGGACTTTCAGTGACGAATACGTATGGCGCTGTTGTTATCTCCAGCACCTATAAAGTGATGGTGTTTTCCGAGCGTGGCAGTTTCAGAATACAGTCCAGGTATACCGATCGCGAAGGCAGCGGCGCTGTTGCGTTCGTGAAACCGATCCTGACACAGGAGGCTCCACAAGTTTTTTTCAGACATGTAAATGGGTTTCATACATCTCTCGGTGTTTATATAACCATGTTGGGAGGACCCGGGAACTGGACGGGTTTTCTGGTGACATCAGCAGTGCGTAATGGGAGTAATTTACAGAACTATTTGATGGAGTATGTCATCTGTAAGTTTTCCGATCAGCCCAGTCCGCAACGGTATGGCATGAATATCTTTGATGCCCAAGGCCAAATCGTATTTTCTTCCGAAGACAGAGTTGTTCGCTATCACAAGTTTGCCAAGTCATGGTCTCTGGTAGTAGGTGACTATGTAGATACATACAAAAGCAACCTTGTCATCGAAGCGGATGATTTCGTGTGTGTTTCGAGTATTGATCGTGGTGTCACGTGGTTTGCTGATGGTTTTGGTTTTGTAGGTATGAGCTTGCTGGATAACAATGTTCCTGTACTGAATATTACCGCACAAAGGGCGGGCGGCGGATACTGGTATTACCAAGGCACAAATGGAACTTGCTTCGGAATCCCGGTGTGCAAGTTTCCATCGTCTAGATATTACAACTAGCCAACTGAGGAGATCGGTATGCCATGGAGCAAGACCGGAAGAGTAAGCGTCACAAATAATTCCAATTCAGTTATCGGGGTCGGGACATCCTTTATCGTTAATGGACGTGTAGGGGATGCGTTCAGAGGCCCTGATGGCAGTTGGTATGAAGTCACCAACATTGCCAGCGATACGGCCATGTCGATTTCGCCGAACTATCAGGGCGTGACTGACGGAGCAGGCGGGTATGCATTGGCGCCGCTGCAAGGCTACGTAAAAGAGTCAGCTGATACGTTGCGGGCTTTGGTCAACACCTACGGTACCAAGCTTGCGGCATTGGGGGCCACCGCTAACTTCGACGTGCTGCCTGTCTCGAAAGGCGGGACTGGCGGCGTGTCTCCGGCCGCAGCTCGCGCTGCTCTGGAGCTGGGCAGTGCCGCTTCAGCCACCCTTCAAACCACTTACAGCGACGCCACGGCAGGCCGCGTGATGCAGGTCGGAGCATTTGGGATCGGCGGTGACGCCCCGGTCTACAACGGCAACATCGACGACACCGCGGCTGTTCCGGCGGGACGCTGTTTTGTCATTAACACCGCAACCGGGGTGAAACCGACGGGATCCCCTTACGGTTTGATGGACACCATCAAGTACGCTGGTCAGCCGGTTCATCAGGCCTGGCACGAAGTCAACGGCACCGCAGGCGGTGGCACTTTACGCACTTGGGAGCGAGATCAATACGGCACGGGGGTTTTCGGCCCCTGGCGCATGGTTTATCGGCAGAACAACATCCTCGGCGTCGTTTCAGGGGCAGGAGCCCCCACGGGAGCGATCATCGAGAGGGGTGCCAACGGCAACGGTGAATACACCAAGTTTGCAGATGGCACCCTTGTTTGCTGGAGAGTTATCCCCACCAACTCAACCGGCACGTACGCCGTGGGCGCTCTGTTCGGTAGTGATGCCTATGCTCCCGGCCCGTTTCCCTCGGCTTATGCATCGGTGCCTACAGTCACGTCGGGGGCCACAGGGGCTGTACACGCGGACTGCATTTTCGCCAGTGCCTGGATTCCCCCAGCGCTTAACAATTGGGGAGGGTGGCGTGCTATGGCAACCACGAACGTAGCCGCGGCTGCCCAAATTAACCTGATCGCCATCGGGAGGTGGTACTGATGAATATTGTTTTGTCTCCACAGCGTAGAGAGGATTCTCTGGCGCTTTACAAATCGGGTGACGTGCTCACCATCAACGGTGAAGCGTTCGATTTCTCGCTGCTCTGCGACGGCGATACGTTGCCACAAGGCGCGATCAAATCTGAATGGTTCGTGGGTGACGTTACTCGCGAGCAGGGGCAACTGACGCTTCATCTGTTGTTGCCGATTCCCGCCCATTACAGCCAGGCGCAAGCATTTCCCGAGGACCTGATCGATATTCCCGAAGGTGACGTGGCATTGCCACAGCCTTTGCCGCAAGCGGAGGTTGAAGTATGAACATCGACTGGTCGCAATTGATCACCAAAGCCATGAAAGAGACAGCGGCTGCCGCAGCACGATTGACCGAAGCTCAAGCACTGCTCAAGAGCAAAAACGAGGTGGCTGCAGCGCAGGTCGCTCGCATTCAGGATCGGATCGACACCCTCGGTTACGGCATCGATCTGGGGGAGGCGACGTCTGAGGATGAGGCGGAACAGCAAGCACTGCTTGGCAACCTGAAACAGTGGAAAGCCTACAAGTTCAGCTTGGGCAAAGTGGGCACACAAGCGGCATGGCCCGTTGCGCCAGAGTGGCCTGTTCAGCCAGATGTTCCGGTGATTGTGGTTGACGCGGTCCTGGCGGGCTGACTGGCTTTCTGACAGCTACCTGATCGAGATCGTCATGAACATCCCATACCGCCAAGTGCGGTTTTTTTTCGCTTAAAAAAAGGACTGCACCATGCCATGGCTTAGAACAGGTTCGGTCAACGTCAGCAACAACTCGCCTGCTGTCATCGGTGTCGACGTTGATTTCGTCACCAACGTCCGGGTGGGCGATGCCTTCGTCGGACCTGATGGACGACAATATGAAGTCAGCAATATCGCCAGTCCGGTCTTGTTGTCGATCACCCCGGCTTACCAAGGCGCAACGGCAAACGACGCGTCCTATTCGATCATGCCGGTGCAGGGGTATCCCAAAGCACTGGCTGATGCATTCAACAACCTTAACGTTCAGTACGGCCCGAAGCTGGCAGCACTAGGTGACGCGAGTGGTTTCGATGTCCTGCCGGTGCGAAATGGCGGCACCGGAGGAACGGATCTTGTTTCTGCTCGCCAGGGCCTTGGCCTGGGTGCAGTCGCAACCGACACCATTGTGCCCATCGTACGTGGCGGCACCGGTGCGACGGATGCCGCCTCGGCGCGCCAGGCGCTTGGACTCGGTGCTGTGGCAACGGACGCTGTTGTACCGGTGGCACGAGGTGGCACGGGTGGCAACTCCCCGGCAACCGCTCGGTCGGGTCTCGGACTGGGCAGTGCCGCCGTTGCCGCGTTGGTCGGAGCGGTCAGCCAGGACAAAGGCGTTCCAACCGGAGCCGTCATTGAGCGCGGCGCCAATGCCAACGGTGAATACGTCAAGTTTGCCGACGGCACGTTGATTTGCACCCTCTGCAACACGGGCGGCGTAGTGTTTAACAACCCGTCCAACATGGGCTTCAACTGGTCTTATCCGATGCCCTTCGTGACGCTGGGATTTGTCATTGGGAATCTGGTTGGAGTATTGGGTGTGACAAGGGCGGTGACCAGCGTCAGCGCCTACAGCAGAGGGCTCGGTTTTGCCAGCATCTGCGCTTTCAGCCTTGGTCAGTTCGTACAAGGTGACGAGCTAATAGTCTCGTTTGACTGCTTCGCCATCGGCCGGTGGTTCTAAGCAAAACCCAGACTGAAAACTGCGGGCTGGGGTTCCTCGTTAAATCGGGTTGAGTACAGGCGCTGACCTGCGACCGCCCCCACTCGGTACTTCCTCATGAAAATGACCCCTCTGGTCACGCAATTGCGTGCTCAGTGCCCGACGCTGGGCAATCGGATCGCAGTAGGCATTGATGTTACGGCATTGCAAGCCGATGCCTCGCTGCAAACCCCGTGCGCCAGCATCACACCCCTGGCCGATCTGGCCAGCAACAGCACCACCCAAAACCTCACCACCCAACCGATCCGCGACCGCTTCGAAATCGTCCTGGCGCTTGACGCCACCGACGCTACAAAAGCGCTGGATCTGTTGCACGACCTGCGCGCCGAACTGTGGCGCGCGCTGGTGGGGTTCAAGCCCGATTCCGACTACAGCGCCATCGTCTACGACGGCGGCGAACTGGTCTCGATCAACAGCAGCCGCGCCTTTTACCGGCTGCGCTTTTTTGCCGAGTTCCAGCTCGGTCGCAATCTGCCGAGTCAGCCTGCGGAGAGTTGGCACGAACGCGAACTGGACGGTTTGTCGTCCTTTACCGGGGCCACCGTACGGGTCGATGCGATCGACCCGGCCGACCCCAACCTGAAACGCCCGGGCCCCGATGGGCGCGTGGAAATGACTTTCTCTGGAGACGTAACCCCATGAGCAATCGCATCACCGTACTGCCGGCCGCCGGCCGCGTCGTACCTGACCCGGAGGCCGGCGATCTGCTGCCGCTGGAAGGCCGTGAAGTGCTGGACAGCGCCTGGTGGCGCCGACGTCTGGCCGACGGCGATATCACCCTCAAAACCGCACCAGCCAAACAAAAGGGAGCCAAATAATGGCGATCGGATTCAGCAACATCCCCGCGGACATTCGTGTACCGCTGTTCTATGCCGAAATGGACAACTCGGCCGCCAATAGCGCGAGTTCGACCATGCGTCGTTTGATCGTTGCGCAAGTCAACGACAACATCGCGCCGACCGAAGTCGGCAAGCTGGTGTTGGTCTCCAGCGTTGCGCTGGCCAAGAGCATCGGTGGTCAGGGCTCGATGCTCGCCTCGATGTACGAGACCTTCCGCAAGGCTGACCCGATCGGCGAAATCTGGTGCCTGCCGCTGCATAACGCTGAAGGCGCGATCGCCAAAGGCGTGCTGACCCTGACCGGCACCGCGACCCAGGCTGGTGTGCTCAATCTGTATGTCGGCGGCGTGCGTGTGCAAGCCACTGTGGTCAACGGTGCCACCGCTGCACAGGCGGCCACCGCCCTGGCGCAGAAAATCAACGCCACCGCCGACCTGCCGGTGAGCGCTGCTGCTGCCGAAGGTGTGGTCACCCTGAGCGCCAAATGGACTGGCGACAGCGGTAACGACATCAGCCTGCAATTCAATCGCCTGGGCAAGAGCAACGGCGAAGACACCCCGGCAGGCCTGACCACTGCGATCACTGCCATGACTGGCGGCGCCGGTGTGCCGGATCAAGTGGAAGCCATCGCCGCACTGGGTGACGAGCCGTTCGAATTCATCGCACTGCCATGGTCCGATCTGTCGACCCTCAACACCTGGCAAGCGGTCATGGATGACAGCACCGGTCGCTGGTCGTGGGCCAAGCAATTGTTCGGTCATGTCTACAGCGCCAAGCGCGGCACTGTCGGCACACTGGTTGCCGCCGGCCAGGCGCGTAACGATCAGCACATGACCATTCAGGCGCTGGAGCCGGGCGTTCCGCAGCCGTTCTGGGTACAAGCCGCTGCACTGGCTGCGCGCACCGCGGTGTTCATCTCTGCCGACGCCAGCCGTCCGACGCAAAGCGGCAGCCTGCCGGGTGTGGACCCGGCACCGGCGAGTGAACGCTTCACCCTGACCGAGCGTCAGTCGCTGCTCAACTACGGCATCGCCACCGCGTACTACGAAGGCGGCTACGTGCGCATCCAGCGCTCGATCACCACCTACCAGAAGAACGCTTACGGTCAGGCCGATAACTCCTACCTGGACAGCGAAACCATGCACCAGTCGGCGTTCATCGTGCGCCGTCTGCAAAGCGTGATCACCAGCAAATACGGCCGGCACAAACTGGCTTCCGACGGCACCCGTTTCGGCGCCGGCCAACCGATCGTGACGCCAGCGACCATTCGCGGTGAACTGATCGCGCAGTACGCCAAGCTCGAACTGGAAGGTCACGTCGAGAACGCCGAGCTGTTCGCCGAGCACCTGATCGTCGAGCGCGACGTGCAGGACCCGAGCCGCGTGAACGTGCTGTTCCCGCCGGATTACATCAATGGTCTGCGCGTGTTCGCGCTGCTCAACCAATTCCGTCTGCAGTACGACGACGCGGCTTGATTCGCGCGTTTGACGGCAAGTTTTCAGCCCACCTCGCGTGGGCTTTTTTATGCAAGGGAGTAACACCATGGGTCAACTGATTGCAGGCACCTGCTACGTCAAAGTCGACGGCGCACAACTGACCATCAATGGCGGCTGCGAAGCCCCGCTGATGGCGGTCAAACGCGAAACCGTCGTACCGGGTTTCTACAAGGAAACCGACATCGCGCCGTCGTTCAAAGTGACCGCGCTGCACACCGCCGACTTCCCGCTGAAGAAGCTGATCGAAGGCACCGACATCACCGTCACCTGCGAATTCAGCAACGGCAAAGTCTACGTGCTGGCCGGCGCTTATCTGGTTGAAGAGCCAGTTTCCAAGGGCGATGACGCGACCATCGAACTGAAATTCGAAGGCATCAAGGGGACCTGGCAATGAGCGGCGCCGTGAAGCTTCAGGTTGCGATCGAAGCTCACGGCGAGCCCCTGACCGAACTCGTCCTGCGCCGTCCGACGGTGCAGGAAGTGCGAGCGATCAAGGCGCTGCCGTACAAGATCGACAAGAGCGAAGAAGTCAGCCTCGACATGGACGTGGCGGCCAAATACATCGCCGTGTGCGCCGGCATTCCGCCGTCGTCGGTCAACCAGCTGGATCTGGCTGACCTCAATGCGCTGAGCTGGGCCGTTGCGAGTTTTTTCATGAGTGCGGCGTCGGCGCCATCACCGACCTGATCGCCGTCGCCTATGACCTGGCCTGGTTCTGGAAGGTTGACCCCGAACAGATGATGGCCAGGCCACTGGATGTGCTCCGCGAATCGCTGGAGCACGCGCAACGGATCAATGCGATGCAGCAGGTGCAATGATGGCGAATACGAATTTGAGCCTGATTCCGCAGACCTTTCCTGTCACGGTCAACATGCTCGTGGTGCTCAAGGGCGCCGAGAAGATGGAAGCCGAAATGAAAGGGCTGCGCGGCAAGGTCGCAGCATTCAAGAAAAGCATGGAAGACAGCGGCCTCGAGCCGCTGGACGTCGCCGGGTTCATCTCCGAAGGTGGCTTGCTCAAGCCGTTTCAGGACGGCATCAAGAAAGCCATCGAGGCGCAGGATGCGCTGGCGAAAAAGGTCGCGGCGAACAAGGGCCTGAAACTGCCGAAAGTGGTGCAGGGGGAAACCTCGGCCAACCTGGCAAAGTTCAACGAAGCGCTGGACAAGATCTCGTTGAACATTGGCAATGCGTTGTTGCCGGCGGTGAACGGTATCGTTACCGCAATCACGCCGGTGATCACCTCGATTGGCCAGTTTGTGGCGAACAATCCTTCTCTTGTCGAAGGGCTGGCGGCGGCAGCCGTCGCGTTCACGGTAGTCACCGTGGGTGCGATGGGGCTGGTCGGTGTATTGGGCATTCTGACGTCACCGATCGGTTTGATTGCCGCCGCGATTGCGGCCGCGGTGGCGATCATCGTGATCGGCGCGCGCTTGATCAGCAACAACTGGGGGGCGATCTCGGGCTTCTTCAGCCGGACCTGGCAATCGATCAGCGATGCGACCCGTCGAGGCATCGACGACGTGCGCAAAGGCTGGGATGAGATGGTCGCGGATGGCAGGCAACAGTTCGAGTCGATGCGTGCCACAGCTTCGCTGAAGTGGCAGGAGATGCGCGCTGACGCTATCGCGGGTGCCAGCCGTCTGGCGGCGGGCGCGTCCGAACGTCTGCACGCATTCGGCGCGTCCATCGAGCAGACCTGGGATTCGGCTCGCAGCTCCGTCGGCGCTTACTGGGACAGTGCAGCTGCCAGCACTGCGGCTGGATTGCAAAGCCTCAAGGCCCGGTTGTACACCTCGCCACTGGAGAAGATGAGCGCACTCTGGGACTCGGCCGATGAGTCCGTCACCGGTTACTGGAATCGTAGCTATGCAGCGACACAGTCCGGTTGGGAATCGGTCAAGTCGACGTTTGACGGCACGCTGACAGCAAAAATGTCAGGCGCATGGGATACCGCACAAAGCGCGGTCTTCACGGCCATCGACGATATGAGCAACAGGGTTGCAACCGGTTGGTCGAACATCACATCGCTGTTCGACGGCACGCTGGCAACCAACATGTCGACGGTCTGGGGTTCTGCGCAAAGCACGGTTTTCGATGCGGTTGGCAGCATGCACAGCATTGCGGCGAGTGGTTGGGAGCAACTCAAATCGACGTTCGCCTGGTCTCCGACCGCGATGGTCGAAAGCGCCTGGCAACCCTTGGCACCGGTTTTTTCAGCGCTGTGGGACGTTCTTCGCGCGGGTGCCCAGCCATTGAAGAGCGAGTTTCAGAACTTGTTCGGCAACGCTCCCGTGGAAGCGGTCATGGCGAAATGGAATGGCGTCACGGAATATTTTTCCGGTTTGTGGGCAACGCTGAACACCGACGCACAATCGGTGAAAGCAACCTTGGGTGATCTGTTCAGTCAGTCGCCGCTGGAATCCATCCAGGAGAAGTGGCAGCCCGTTCTCGTCTGGTTCGGTGATATGTCGACAAGACTCCAAGGTATTTTCGCACAGGTCAAAGAACTGCTCGGCGGCAATGTCTCCGGGTTCTTCGCCACGATCACCGGCACCAGCGCTGCGGTGCCTGCCGGGGCGCCAGGAATGAACAGCACACTGCCACAAACCTCTGGCGCGCTGATTCAACAAAGTGCAATCAACAACCGCACGCAGCTCGAAGGCGGCCTGACCGTACGCTTCGAAAATGCGCCGGCCGGGTTGCGCACCGATCAACCACAAAGCAATCAACCGGGCCTGGCGCTGTCTTCGCGCATCGGCTATCGCTCGTTGTCGATGGGAGGTTCCAATGAACTGGCGTGACCGTTTGTTGCCGGCATCCTTTCGCGGTGTCGGCTTCTGGATCGACCAGGCGAAAACCCCGGTCGGTCGCAAAGGCCAGTTGCACGAGTATCCGCAACGTGACCTGCCGTATTTCGAGGATCTCGGCCAGCAGGCGAGGATTCACGATGTCACGGCCTTCATCATCGGCGCCGATTGCCTGGAACAGCGCGACAAGCTGCTCAAGGCATTGGAGGCGGGCAGTGGTGAACTGGTGCATCCGTGGCTCGGGCGCCTGCAAGTCAAGGTCGGCGAATGCGACATGACCCACACCCGCCAGGACGGCGGGTTGGTGACCTTTACGCTGAAGTTCTATCCAGACCAACCGTTGCCGTTTCCGACCGCTACCGTCAGCACACAGAAAGTGTTGCTGGCCAAGGCCGACACGCTGTTGGGGTCTGCGGTGGCGCGTTTCGAACAGGCGATGACCTTGATCAAGGCTGCGCGTATCGGCATTGCCAATCTGCGTAACAGCCTGACCGGAGTCTATGAGGTGATCAAAGAACAACTCAAGCCGCTGATCGAGCAGTACCGGCAGATCACCGAACTGGTCAAGGCAGTGAAGGAGTTGCCCAAGGAGGTGGCGGCTGAGTTCAAAGGTTTGCTCGGCGATATCAAGGAGCTCAAGGAATTCGCGAAGGAGGGCTACCGTGGGGTGATTGCCGACGTGTCCCAACAACTCGAAGCGATTCGCAAGACGGATGCGCCGAAGATCACCACCGGTAAGGACACCAACGCCGCGGCACAAGCCATGGCCGATCTGGTCCAGGACACGCTGATCGTGAAAGCGGCGCAGTGGATCGCATCCATGCCGGTGGCCACCAAACCGGTGAAATTGCCGTCGACACCTTCCGTCGATCAGCAGGCGAACCAGGCGATCAATCGTCCGGACGTGCCCGCCATCGATGATGTGCAGGCGATTCAGAAGACGCTGATCGAGACCCTGAATCTGGTGAAGACCAAGGCCGGCCCTGCGCACCACCAACTGATCAGTGATCTGCAGGATGCGGCGGTCGCGCACCTCAAGTCGGTCGCATCGTCCGGTGTGCGCCTGGTGACTAAAACCATCCAGGAAAGCGCTCCGGCGGTGGTAGTGGCCTACAAGTATCTGGGCGATGCCACACGGGTCACTGAAATCACTCAGCGCAACGGGATGAACCATCCAGGTTTCTCGCCCAACGATGTGAAAGTCTCCGGGGAGTGAACCATGAGCGAAATGGACAATCGCGTCACGCTGACGGTCAACAACATGGAATACGGCGGCTGGAAAAGCGTGGAAATCACCGCTGATCTGGAGCGCCAGTTTCGCACCTTCAAACTCGACATCACCTGGCAATGGCCGGGGCAGACTGTCGCCAAACCGATCAAGCCCGGTGACCCGTGCGAAGTGCGAATCGGCAAGGATCTGCTGCTCACCGGTTACGTGTTCAAAGCCCCGATCAGGTATGACGGGCGGCAGATCAGCCTGACTATCGAGGGCAGTTCCAAGACTCAGGATCTGGTCGATTGCGCCGCCAGAAACCAGCCGAACCAGTGGCAGGAGCAACCCCTGTTGAGCATCGTTCAGGCGCTGGCGATGGAGTACGGGCTGATGGTGGTCAATGAAATCCCCGAGACTGCAAGGCTGACCAAGCACACGATCGTGCCGGGTGAAACGGTGTTCCAGTCGATCGACCGGTTGCTCTCGTTGCTGCGGGTGTTTTCCACCGATGACGAACAGGGCCGGCTGGTGCTGGCCAAACCCGGCAGCGGTGGTCGGGCCAGCGATGCGCTGGAACTGGGCAAGAATATTTTGTCCGCCAGCGCGTCGATGGATTACAGCCAGGTGTTCTCCGAATACCGGGTGATCGGCCAGCAAAAAGGTTCGGATACCAAAAGCGGCGCGGCGGCCAGCGAAGTCGAATCCACAGCGGCGGACCTGACCTTCAAGCGTCGGCGCACCACGGTGATCAACGAGGGCACGCAACTGACCTTTGAGTTGGCGCAGCAGCGAGCCCAATGGGAAAGCGCGACCCGCATGGGCCGAGCGCAGACCACCACTTATCAGGTGCAGGGCTGGCGTCAGTCCAACGGCGATTTGTGGCGCCACAACACGCTGGTGCGGGTCAAGGATCCGGTGCTGGAGTTTGACGGCGACATGCTGATTTCCAAAGTCACTTATTCGCTGTCGGCACAAGGCTCGGTGACCACACTGCAAGTGGCGCCGCCGCATACCTTCGATCCTGATCCAACACCCCCGAAAAAAACCTGAGCCTGACTCCGGACCCTGTGGGAGCGAGCCTGCTCGCGAAAGCGCTGGCAGCTTCAACATCACATTGCCTGACCCAGCGCATTCGCGAGCAGGCTCGCTCCCACAGTGGATCGCGTGATGCCTACCTCTTGAGGACAATTCATGAGCCTACTGACACGCCTGCTGGCGCGCGGCACTGTCGTGCTCGCCAATTCGGCATCCAAGCTGCAATCGCTGCAAATGCGCCTCACCGCCGGTGAAGTGAACGATGATCTCGAACACTTCGAACCCTACGGTTTTACCAGCCATCCGTTGGCCGGCGCCGAAGGTGTCGTCACCTTCATCGGCGGCGACCGTTCCCACGCCATCGCTCTGGTCATCGCCGACCGCCGCTATCGCCTGCAATCGCTGGCGTCGGGCGAAGTGGCGATCTACACCGACGAGGGCGACAGGATTCACTTCAAGCGCGGGCGGATCATCGATATCGAAACCGCCACGCTGAACATCCGCGCCAGCAGCGCGGTGAACTTCGATACGCCAGTGATCAACCAGACCGGCAAGATCGTGTCCACCGGTGATCAGTTGGCCGGCGGCATCAGCCAGATCAAACACGTGCACGTCGGTGTGCAGGCCGGCAGCGGCCAGACCGGCGCGCCGGCAGGAGGCAAGTGATGCTGAGCCCGAACCTCCACGCTGCACTGACCCGCTCTGTACTGATCAGCCTGTTCACCTGGCGCCGCGCCGCCGATGACGACGCCCTCGACGACGACGAACGTTTCGGCTGGTGGGGCGACACCTTTCCCACCGTCGCCGACGATCGCATCGGTTCGCGGCTGTGGCTGTTGCGCCGGGTCAAGCTGACTCGACAAACGCAGATGGACGCCGAGTTCTACGCCCGCGAAGCCTTGCAGTGGCTGATCGACGACGGCCACTGCAGCGCCATCGACATCATCAGCGAACGCCTCGATGCCCAGCGCCTGAACCTGCGCACGGTCCTGACCCTGGCCGACGGCGAACGTCTGGACATCAACCCCGATAACAGTTGGCAGGTGATCTATGCCGTTTGAAACCCCTTCGCTGCCGGTGCTGATCAAGCGCACCCAAAGCGACCTGGCCGGCGATTCGCTGCGCCAGTCCGATGCGCAAGTGCTGGCCCGTACCCTCGGTGGTGCGGCTTATGGTCTGTACGGTTATCTCGACTGGATTGCCGAGCAGATTCTGCCGGACAAGGCCGATGAGTCGACCCTGGAACGCATTGCCGCTCTGCGTCTGAACCAACCGCGCAAACCGGCGCAAGTGGCCACCGGCAGCGTCAGTTTTACCGCCACTGCCGGCGCGGTGCTCGACGCCGATACGCTGCTGCAAACCAATGACGGCCGCACCTACAAAGTCACCGCCGCGCGCACCACCGTCAATGGCAGCAACACCACCACGATCGCCGCGCTGGATGCCGGCAGTCTGGGCAATGCCGACGCCGGGCTGGCGCTGACACCGGTGCAGCCGATTGCCGGTGTGATCGGCAACAGTTTTGTGGTGCTGGCGCCGGGACTCAGCGGCGGTGTGGCGCGGGAAAGTCTGGAGTCGCTGCGTTCGCGGGTGATCCGTTCCTACCGCGTGATTCCCCATGGTGGCTCGGCCAGTGACTACGAAACCTGGGCGCTGGAAGTGCCCGGCGTAACGCGCGCCTGGTGCCGTGGTGGCTTCCTCGGCCCAGGCACCGTCGGCGTGTACATCATGCGTGACGACGATCCGCAACCGGTGCCGAACGACGAGCAACTGGCCGAGGTGCAGGCCTATATCGAACCGTTGCGTCCGGTGACGGCTGAAGTGCATGTGCGTCCGCCGATTCAGGTGCCCGTGACCTATCGCCTGAAGTTGACCCCCGACACCAGCGCCGTACGCGCGGCGGTCGAAACCCAATTGCGCGACTTGCACAACCGTGAGGCTGACCTCGGCGAGGATCTGCTGATCAGCCATATTCGCGAAGCGATCAGCAGCGCAGCGGGTGAAACCGACCACGTACTGACGGCCCCCGTCGCCAACGTTTCGGCCAACGACAGCGAACTGCTGACCTTCGGAGGTTGCGTATGGGGGGCATAAGAACCGCCGCGCAATATCAGGCGCAACTGCGCGCCTTGCTACCCAGTGGCCCGGCATGGGATCCGGAGCGCGTGCCGGAGCTGGAAGAAGTGCTGCAAGGCGTCGCCGTCGAACTGGCACGCCTCGATGCGCGTGCTGCCGACCTGCTCAACGAAATGGACCCGGCCGGCGTCAGCGAACTGGTGCCGGATTGGGAGCGGGTGATGAACCTGCCCGACCCGTGCCTGGGCGCGACGCCGCTGTTCGACGACCGCCGCCTCGCCGTACGCCGGCGCTTGCTCGCGGTCGGCAGCCAGGCCGTCGGCTACTACCTCGACATCGCCAAAAGCCAGGGCTACCCCAACGCCACCATCACCGAACTCGAAGCCCCGCGCATGGGCCGTTCGCGTTTCGGCTCGGCGCACTGGGGCACGTGGGAGGCGCAGTTCATGTGGACGCTTAACACCGGCGGGCGCCTGTTGCTCGGTCGGCGTTTCGGCGCGAGCTATTGGGGTGAACGTTTCGGCGTCAACCCGGGTTCGGCGCTGGAATGCCTGATCCACCGCAGTGCCCCGGCGCACACCAAGGTGCACATCAATTATGACTAGGGAGGAATGACGGGATGGATTATCCGAAAAGTGTGCCCAGTTCGGGGCTGGTGAATGGCAAGTTTGTTGATGAAAACCCATTGATGGGCACGCCGGGATCGCTGATTCCGGCGCGGTGGGGCAACAGCGTCACCGATGAAATCATCAACGCGATCACTGCTGCCGGGCTCGTCCCCGACGAGGGCGACAGTACGCAACTCAGAGCGGCGATTTCGGCAATTGTCGAAAAGAACAAAAGTGATTCTCTGGCAACCAAGGATGAAGCAGAGGCGGGCACAAGCAGCAGTCGCCTGATGACCCCGCAGCGGGTGTTTCAAGCGATCGAAAAGAAAGTGGTGCAAGCCACGGAAGCTGTTTTTGGCTGGGCGCGGATCGCGACTCAAGCCCAGGTCAACGCAGGGACTGATGACACCACCATCGTCACACCGAAAAAGCTCTGGTTTGGTGTTTCCTACAGCGTTGGCGCGAACGGCTATATCGCTTTTCCGAGCTGGCTGGGCGGCTTCATGATCCAGTGGGTCGTGATCACCATCGCTACAGATAAAACCTATGTTGCAAAACCCTGGCCGGTGGCTTTCAAGACCCAGTGCGCCGCTACCTGGGCAAGTTACTCGCACAGCGGCAACGCACCCTTTTTCGATATCGTCACTCCACCTTTGGTGACCTACTTTGATCCCAGCCAGGTTCAAGTCTTGAGCAATTCCGGTGGCTCCGGTTTTGTCACTGTCCTGGGGGTGGGGAACTGACATGAAACGTTTCTATAGCCGCACCACCGGCAACACCTATTTGTCGGGTTATCACACCAGCCTTCCGGACGATGCCGTTGAAATCGACGAGGCGCGCTATGAGTCGGTCATCGCAAACCCAGTAGCGGGTACCGAGCGATCTCATGACGATCACGGTCTGCCGATCCTGGTCGAGTTGACAGCTCTTTCTGATGAGCAAACTTCGGCCGAAGCCAAGGCGTGGCGCGATCAGGAATTCAACCGGGTTGCCTGGTTGCGCGATCGCCACCGTGACGAAGTGGAGCTGATGAAGGCCACCACGCTGTCCGACGCTGAATACCTGACGCTGCTGACGTACCTGCAGGCGCTGCGCAAGTGGCCGCAGGCGAAGAAATTTCCCGCCAAACGCTCTCGACCGAAAAAGCCTGCCTGGATGACTGCCGAGTGACTGGATGCTGCGTTGTCGGCATCGCCCATCAATGTTCCAGGTATAGGAAAACCAATTATGGATTATCCAAAAAGCGTCCCCAGCGTCGGTCTGGTCGATGGCCGCTTCGTCGATGAAAACCCGGTGGCGGGTACGCCGGGGTCGTTGATTCCGGCGGTGTGGGGCAACAGTGTGACTCAGGAAATTCTGAGTGTGATTACAGCGGGTGGGTTGGTGGCCTCAGAGGCGGACACCACTCAGTTGTTCAAGGCGATTCAGTCGATTGTCGGCAGCACGAGTCCGATGCGTTCGGTCATCACCCGATTGGCCGCGTCGAAAACCCTGACTGATGCCGAACTCGGCCTCGTCCTGATCGATGGCAGCACCGGCCCGGTGACCTTGCTGCTACCACCGGCCAACGTCGCACTCGGTGTGCGTGATGTGATTGTTCGGCGGGTGGACAACAGCGGCAACCGCATGGTCATCCAGGCATCGGGCACGGATCGCATCCGCTTTCATACGCATCTGGCGGCCAGCGGTTATCCATTTTTCGTGTTGATGGGCGGCGGAGACTGGTGGCATTTGCGCAGTGATGGGGCCGGGAGTTGGTGGCCGGTCGGACGCTTCGACAATACCCCGCTTGGCCGGCCGTTTTTCGAGACAACCATCATGCTCAGCCCCGGCGGATACGGTGCGCTTAATGGCACCGTCATGAAACGCGCGGAATGGCCGTGGCTGTGGGATCACGCCCAGCAATCAGGCATGTTGGGCGCTGAAGCCTTTCGGGCGAGCACTGAGGGCAAATGGACCACCGGTGACGGTGCAACGACGTTTCGCGGTCCTGATGGGCGAGGGGAATTCCTTCGGGTTCTGGATGAAGGTCGTGGTGTGGATACCGGACGCGGGATGGGTACTTTTCAGACTGGATCGACGCACTCGTATGCGATGGGGGCGAATGGTGGCGGCGCCGTCGGGTCGCGCTGGACGGACAGCCTGACGGCAGTGGGGGCGGATACTCGAGAGGAGCCTCAATACGTTTCGGGGTTGAGCAATGGCGGTCCGATTTATCCAGTGGGTACCAATTATCAAATGGACCCGTCAGCGACTCTGCTCTACGCCTTCAAATCCCGCCCGCGCAACATGGCCTATCCCGGTCGCATCAAACTCATCTGAGGCGCTTTATGTTCAATTATCTATTTGATGGTTCGGGCGCTCTTTCCGGGCCTGTCGAGTTCATTGCCACGCCAGGCATCGGCGTTCAGTTGCCCGGTAATGCCGTTGAGCTGGCCTACGAGTTGCCCGAGCCGGAAGCCGGTCGCAGCTGGGCGCTGATCAACGGTGTACCCCGTGAAGTGATTGACCGCCGCGGTGTGGTTTATCGCAAGGACGGCGGTGCCCAACAGATCTGGACCGAGCTGGGAGAGTTGCCAGACACCCTGACCGCACAGCCGTGGCCAGGGGAGTTCCATGTCTGGCGCGACAACGCCTGGGTACAGGATGAGCAGGCTCGCTTGGTGAGCGTAAGACAGCAATGCCTCGATCAGCGCGACGTACTGCTACGCGATGCCGTACTGCGCATCGCACCCCTGCAATACGCCGAAGACATTGGCGATGCCAGCCATGACGAACAACTGCTGCTGATCGAGTGGAAGCTCTACAGCGTCGAGCTGAACCGCATCGAAAAACAGGCCGGTTTCCCCGATGAAATTACCTGGCCGGTCGCACCCGGCGCAACCGTAGCCAACTGATTTCAGCACAGGAAGCAGTGCAATGGATTATCCAAAAACTATCCCCGGCGTGGGACTGGTCAACGGCGGCTTCGTCGATGAAAACCCGCTCGCCGGAACACCGGGATCATTGATTCCCGCGGCGTGGGGCAACAGCGTCACGCAAGAAATTCTCAACGCGATCAAGGCCGCCGGATTGACACCGGATGAAGCCAGAACCGATCAGCTGGCCAGCGCAATCGGTGCACTGGTCGACTTCAGCAAACTGAAAAATACCCCAACCACGTTGGCCGGTTATGGCATCACCGATGCGGTGGGGCGGTTGCTGGCAGTCAGGCAGTTCGAATCCGTCGGTATCACGCTTTACAAACCCCATCCCCGAGCGAAACGCATACGTGTGCGCTTGGTCGGCGCGGGTGGTTCCGGTGGTGGCTGTGAACCTGTCCCCGCCAATAATCACCGTATTGGTGGTGGCGGTGGTTCCGGCGCCTATGCGGAGAGTCTCTACGACGTGACCGCGCAAATGCTGGCTGGCGTGCCTGTGTCTTTGGGGGCGGGCGGCGCTGCAGTCAATACGACCGGGATGACCGGGGGCGGTGCTTCCTTCGGCACCTATATGAGCGCCGCTGGCGGTGCAGGCGGGCAAATCCTTTCATTCCCGGTGACAGCAACGACGGTCGGTTTCGTCATGGGCGGTGCTGGCGGTCAAATCGTCACGGGTGGTGGTCTTGCCAACGCTCGTGGCAGCCCTGGTGAGTTCGCGATGTACAACTTCAATTGGGGTGTCGTTTCCGGCGCCGGGGCTGCCAGCCCGTTTGACGGTGGTGGCACACGTGTAGGCGTCAATGGAAATGGCATCTCCGGCGGGCGAGGCTCCGGTGGCAGCGGATCCTGTTCGGTCAATGCGTCCGCTTCAGTCGTCAGCGGCGCCGGCGGCCACGCCTTCTGTGAAATCTGGGAGTACGAGTAATGGCCGTTTATGCACGGATCGAGAATGGCGTGGTCGTCGAGCGGATCGACACCGGTGACTACGCAATCAGCCAACTGTTTGCGCCGTCTTTTGTGGCGTCGATGGTGCGAGTTCCGGATGGTCAGGCGGTCGAAATCGGCGCGCCGATCAGTGAGTTGCCGACAGCTGCCGACCCACTGCCCGCGCAGCAAAGTCCGGTGATCCTCCTGGCGCCGGTTGCTGCAGATCAAACGCCTGCGGCAGCGGAACGTAGCTGGCGTCAGGCATCCCTTTCAGCGACCGAATGGCTGGTCACTCGCCATCGCGATGAGCAGGAACTGGGGCGTGGAACCTTGCTCAAGGCTGCGCAATACCTGGAACTGCTCGAGTACCGACAAGCGCTGCGCGACTGGCCTGATTCCAGCCATTTTCCGGGAGTGGTTTCCCGGCCGTCAGTGCCGCTTTGGCTGGCCAGCGCGATTGGCTAAGGCCTGCGCGCCCACTGTATTTCAATCAAGGAGATGAACATTGGACTATCCCAAGAGTGTGCCCAGTGTCGGACTGGTCAACGGCCAGTTTGTCGATGAGGACCCAATTGCCGGAAAACCCGGTTCGCTGATCCCGGCGACATGGGGCAACAGCGTCACGCAAGAAATTCTCAACGTTGTTCAAGCTGCCGGTCTGACGCCGAACGAGTCGTCAAACAATCAGTTGCTGGGGGCGCTGCGCAGCCCGGCATTGTTCATGACAGCGCCTCAGTTTGATGGCGGGCGCTCGGCAGCAACGTCCGAGTTTGTGCAGCGGGCGCTGGGCAGCTACGCAAGTGCTCGCGGTATATTCGCCGCCACCCAATTGACCCAGGCCGACGTTGGCTGTTCGATCGGTCTCGGTGGCAACGCCACGTATACCGTGACGCTTCCGGATGCCGCTGCGGTGCCGAGTGGTGCCACGATCAGCCTGCACTGCCGTAACAGCGCTCCCGTCACCGTGGCCAGTAAAACCGGCACACAGATCAGCCCGCAAGGTGCTTATCTGGCGTCGATCGTTTTGAACAATGGTGAGAGTGCGAACTTTGTCAGAGAGTCTGGAGTGTGGGTGGTGTATGGCACCGCTGCGCTCAAGTACTCCGTCAATTACGCCGCACAGTTCGCCACAGCGGGATATCAAAAGTTTCCCAGCGGTTTGATCCTGCAGTGGGTAACGGGGGGCTCCGATGCGAATGGCAACATGACGGTGTCGCTGCCGATCAGGTTTCCCAATGCTGTCGTCGGCGGTGTTGCCAATGAAGGCTACCCGTCAGGTTGGGGGGCCTCCAACGTCACCGTTTGGGCATTTGACGGCGCGAACTCCACGACAACGACAGTGGTGGCTCGGGTCCGAAGTGTCCAGGCTTCAAGTGTCAAGGTTGATTCGGGCATTTCGGGTCGCATTCTGGTTTGGGGGTACTGACCATGACTATTTATTTCTATGCGCAAAGCCTCGGTTTTGACCGGGTCGAAAGCGCACTTCCCGAACTGCCTGAAGGGGCGGTGGAAATCACCCAGGCGCAATACTCCGAACTGTTTGCCGGCCAGGCGAGCGGCAAAATCATCAGCGCCAGTGCCAGTGGTCAGCCCGTTTTGACCGACCCCGTCGTTTCTCCTGAAACGCTTGCCAGCCACGAGCGCGCATGGCGCAACCGCGTTCTGCAAAACACCCAGTGGCTGGTGTTTCGTGATGCCGAAGAACTGGAAGTGGGCGAGGGTACGACTTTGCGCTCCGAGGAATTCAAACAACTATTGGCGTATCGGCAGGCACTGCGTGATTGGCCGATTGATCCGGACTTCCCGAATTTACTTTCCCGACCAGTTGAGCCTGACTGGCTGGAAGGCTTGCTTCGGACAGCCAGTTGAGGAACTAACGTGGACTATCCAAAAAGCGTTCCCAGCGTCGGGCTGGTGAATGGCAAATTCGTCAATGAAGACGTCGTCGCGGGATTGCCCGGATCGTTGATCCCGGCGACATGGGGTAACGGTGTCACCGATGAATTGTTGAACGTCGTCAGATCTGCGGGTCTTGAACCCAATGAAACCGATGCGACGCAGCTGTTGCAGGCGCTGAAAAAAATCAGTCAGGCCGGTGAAGACAAGCATGCGATCGATATCGGCGCCGCCAATCTGTACATGGCCAACTACGTGCCGGCCATCAGTACGTTGAAGGACGGTCTGGCGCTGCGCTTTACTGCTGGTAATGCCAACACTGGAGCGAGCACATTCGCGCCGAATGGCTTGCTGCCCAAGCCGTTATTGAGCCTTGGGCTGAGTGCGTTGCGGCCAGAGGAGATTGTCGCCAGCAGCCTGTGTTCGGTGATGTACAGCGCTGCACTGGACAGTTGGGTGCTGGTGTATGCCAGCGGCGGTAATGCTGTAAGCGGCCGGTTGTTGGGAGTGAAGACGTTTACCGCATCCGGTACCTATGAGCCGACAACCGGGATGAAGCATGTTCTGGTCAAGGTGGTGGCCGGCGGTGGCGGAAGTGCGGGAGTCGGTGCGACCACAACCTCCCAGTATGCAACCGTGGGTGGCGGCGCATCCGGAAGTTATGCTGAAGCATGGCTGTCTTCCGACACGATTGGTTCTCGTCAGATCGTCACGGTGGGGGCTGGCGGAAGTGCGGGACTGGCAGCGGCGAATGCCGGAGGTGGTGGTACCAGTTCTTTCGGTTCGCTGGTTTCTGCTGCCGGTGGTGGAGGGTCGCCGTGGATTGGATTTGTCGCGAATCAGGGCATGGGGCTTTATACCGGAGGCTATCCCGGTCAGACGGCCAGTGGAGGCAACATCGTCAATAGCGCGGGAAATGCAGGCGCCCCCGGGATATCTGTCAACGGCTCGACCCTTGCTGGGCACGGTGGCAGCTCGCCGTTGGGCGGAGGCGGTTTTGGCAACAGCGCAGCAGGCTCTCTGGCCGCACCAGGTTCCGGTTTCGGTTCCGGTGCGGGAGGAATCGCCAACGCCCCCAATCAACCTGGCAGACCAGGTGGCACAGGTGCTTCAGGCGCCGTGATCATCTTCGAGTACGCCTGATGAAAACCTACGCACGCATCACCCACAACACCGTGGTCGAACTGTTCTCGACCAACGGAAACATGGCCGAAATGTTTCATCCGGATCTGCTCTGGGTCGACATCACTGAAATCACTCCGGCACCGCAAATCGACTGGACTGCCAATTTCGGCACACTCGGTTGGATGTTCACATCCCCCGAAGAACTTGCGCCGGAGAACTCACTGAAAACTCTGGCAAGAAAATGGTTCACAGGTGTTGGCCGTCAATCGTGATTCAATCGGGGGCAATATCCAGGGAGGATCAAGCATTATGCAAATAACTGAAAACAACCTTATCGACATCATGCCCAACGCCCGCTCCCAAGCGGGCGTTTTTGTTTCTGCACTCAACAGTGCCATGGCTCGGCGGCGTATAGACACGCCTAAACGTATTGCCGCGTTCCTTGCACAAGTCGGCCATGAGTCGGGGCAGTTGCGCTATGTGCGCGAACTGGGCAACAACCAATACCTGAGCAAATACGACACCGGTACGTTGGCCTTGCGTTTGGGCAATACACCGGAGGCCGATGGCGACGGGCAAAAATACCGAGGGCGCGGGTTGATCCAGATTACTGGCCGTTCAAATTATCGCCAGTGCAGCCTCGGTCTGTTCGGCGATGAGCGTCTGCTGTCGTTGCCCGAGCTGCTCGAGCAACCGCAATGGGCGGCCGAGTCCGCGGCATGGTTCTGGGAGCAGAACGGCTTGAATGAACTGGCCGATCGCGATCAGTTCAACAGCATCACCCGGCGCATCAACGGCGGGTTGAACGGGTTGCAGGACCGCCTGGAAATCTGGGCGCGGGCGAGGGCGGTGCTATGCCAATCCCTTGGCGAATGATCGGCATCCTGATGCTGGCCGCTGGTGCTTTTGCCGCGGCCTGGCAGTTTCAGGACTGGCGCTACGGCCGGCAATTGGCGGAGCAGGCACGGTTAAACGCCGAAGTCCTCAATCAACAGAATGTTGCTGCTGCCTCAGCGCAACAGGCTGAGCAGGATAAACGCCTGGCGCTGGAGCAACGACTCGCCGCCAGTGAACAAACCCACTACCGAGCGCTGAGCGATGCCCAACGTGATCAGGATCGCCTGCGCGATCGTCTTGCCACTGCTGATGTGCGCCTGTCAGTCCTTCTCGACGCCAGCGACGTTGCCCCAGGCTGCAACATGCCAGCCACCGCCGGCCCCGGCGGCGTGGATCATGCAGCCGTACGCGCCCGACTTGACCCGGCGCATGCTCAACGAATTATCGCCATCACCGACACCGGCGACCGTGGACTGATTGCCTTGCAGGCATGCCAGGCCTATGTCAGAGCGCTAGCGCCTGAACATTTTGAATGAGTCTGTGTATTGAAAGCGCAACCGGCTCGTGTACGGTGGAGGCATTCCACACGATCCGGAGCATTCCGTGAAAGAGATCACTCAACTGGCCGCCGAACTGGGCCGACGTCTTCAATTGCTCAATGCCCACGTCACCACCGCTGAGTCGTGTACCGGTGGCGGGATTGCCGAAGCCATCACACGGATTCCCGGCAGTTCGGCGTGGTTCGAGGCGGGCTATGTGACGTATTCCAACCGGCAGAAAACCCAGCAACTGAATGTGCCGGCCGAGTTGTTCGAAACGGTGGGCGCGGTCAGTCGCGAGGTGGTCGAGGCGATGGTGCGTGGTGCCCAGGACAAAAGCCTGGCGCGATTTGCCGTGGCGGTCAGCGGTGTGGCCGGGCCGGACGGTGGTTCACCGAACAAACCGGTCGGCACTGTATGGCTGGCCTGGGGTGTTGGCGAAACGGTCACCAGTGAAGTTCAGCACTTTCCCGGTAACCGCGATGATGTCCGCCGACAAACGGTGAAGGCCGCGCTAGAGGGGCTCCTGCGACTAGCGGCACGAGAAATCGAAAATCAGGGGTAGGCGATCCGCGAACGCTGTGGAATAATACTGGCTACTTATACAGGTGTTGGCCGTCAGGCCTTATTGATTACGTGAGGACTTTAATGGACGACAACAAGAAGAAAGCCTTGGCTGCGGCCCTGGGTCAGATCGAACGTCAATTCGGCAAGGGTGCCGTAATGCGTATGGGCGATCAGGACCGTCAGGCGATCCCGGCTATCTCGACTGGCTCTCTGGGTCTGGACATCGCGCTCGGCATTGGCGGCCTGCCAAAAGGCCGTATCGTTGAAATCTACGGTCCTGAATCCTCCGGTAAAACCACACTGACCTTGTCCGTGATCGCCCAGGCGCAAAAAGCCGGCGCGACCTGCGCATTCGTCGACGCCGAACACGCCCTCGACCCAGAGTACGCCGGCAAACTGGGCGTCAACGTCGACGACCTGCTGGTGTCCCAGCCGGACACCGGCGAACAGGCGCTGGAAATCACCGACATGCTGGTGCGTTCCAACGCGGTTGACGTGATCATCGTCGACTCCGTGGCAGCTCTGGTACCAAAGGCTGAAATCGAAGGCGAGATGGGTGACATGCACGTGGGCCTGCAAGCCCGTCTGATGTCCCAGGCGCTGCGTAAAATCACCGGTAACATCAAGAACGCCAACTGCCTGGTAATCTTCATCAACCAGATCCGCATGAAGATCGGCGTGATGTTCGGCAGCCCGGAAACCACCACCGGTGGTAACGCGCTGAAGTTCTACGCCTCGGTTCGTCTCGACATCCGCCGTACCGGCGCGGTGAAGGAAGGCGACGAAGTGGTCGGCAGCGAAACCCGCGTCAAGGTTGTGAAGAACAAGGTCGCTTCGCCGTTCCGTCAGGCCGAGTTCCAGATTCTTTACGGCAAAGGCATCTACCTCAACGGCGAGATGATCGACCTGGGCGTGCTGCACGGTTTCGTCGAGAAGTCCGGCGCCTGGTACGCTTACGAAGGCACCAAGATCGGTCAGGGCAAGGCCAACTCGGCCAAGTTCCTGGCAGACAACCCGGAAGTCGCCGCGAAGCTCGAGAAACAACTGCGTGACAAGCTACTGACTCCTGCGGTGATCGACTCCAAGGCTTCTGCAGTCAAAGAGACTGAAGACGACCTGGCCGACGCTGATATCTGATTGCAGCGATGACCACCGCCGTACTCGATACCCTCGTCGCTGTGCGGCGAACCGCCATGGACCTGCTCGCACGCCGCGAGCACGGTCGAGTCGAGCTGACGCGCAAACTGCGTCAGCGCGGCGCTGAGGCGGAGATGATCGAAACAGCCCTCGACCGTTTAACGGAAGAGGGGCTGCTTTCCGAAGCCCGTTACCTTGAAAGCTTTGTTTCCTACCGTGCCCGTTCCGGCTACGGCCCTCTGCGGATTCGCGAAGAGCTGAGCCAGCGCGGTTTGCAACGTGCCGATATCGAACTCGCCCTGCGCGAAAGCGGTATCAGTTGGCAGGAACAACTTCAGGACACCTGGCGGCGTAAGTTCTCCGGACATTTACCGATTGATGCGAAGGAACGGGCCAAGCAAGGTCGGTTCCTGGCCTATCGGGGGTTCTCGATGGAGATGATCAACCGCTTGTTCAGCGGTCGAGGGATGGACGATTAAACTGCTTCAATAAAAACGGCCCGCTATGAAAATAGCGGGCCGTTTTTTTTTGCCCTCATATTACCTTGGAGGGTTCGCGCGAACGTTGCGCTGTTTGCGGTTTTGAATGAGCCCAGTTTTCCGGCAGATTGATGTAGTCGATCAACTCCCTCAGACGCCCATGAGTGCGGGCATTGAAGGCAAAGGCCAGTCGCACCAGATGGCTGTACTGCGCTTCATCCTGCTCCTCACCGCTGTAGGCGTGTTGATGAAACTGGTCGCTCAGGCACAGATCGGCAAAGGCCTCCTGCATATGTTCCAGCGCTTGATCGCTGAGCTTGTGATGCATACGAATCACGAATTGCCGCTTGAGCCAGCGGCTGGAGTGGAAGTTGCCGTAGAACTGGTTGATCTGTTCCACCGCTTCCTCAACGGTATAAACCAGACGCATCAGCTTCATGTCAGTCGGCAGGATGTAGTGGTTGGCCTCCAATTGCTGGCGGATGAAGTCCATCGCGCCTTGCCAGAATGTGCCGCCTGGCGCATCCAGCAGCACCACCGGCACCAATGGACTTTTGCCGGTCTGGATCAAAGTCAGCACTTCCAATGCTTCATCCAGTGTGCCGAACCCGCCGGGGCATAAAACCAGTGCGTCAGCCTCTTTGACGAAGAACAGCTTGCGCGTGAAGAAAAAATGGAAAGGCAGCAGATTACCGGTGCCATCGACAGTGGGGTTGGCATGTTGTTCGAAGGGCAGGGTGATGTTGAAGCCGAGGCTATGATCGCGGCCGGCACCTTCATGGGCGGCGGCCATGATGCCGCCCCCGGCGCCAGTGATGACCATCATCCCCGAGCGGGTCAACGCCGCGCCGAGTTCACGGGCCATGGCATATAGAGGATGTTCGACTGGTGTACGCGCCGAGCCGAACACCGTGACTTTACGTCGGCCCTTGAATTGTTCCAGCACCCGGAATGCCTGCTCCAGTTCGCGCAGGGCTTGCAGGGTGATCTTGGCGTTCCAGCGGTTGTGGTCTTCCTGAGCCATGCGCAGCACGGTCAGGATCATGTCGCGGTAGATCGGAATGTTCGGGCTGTTGGGGGAAACACGGTTGAGTTGTTCTTCGACCTTACTGATGAGGTCGGGGCCGCTTTCCTGAAAATGACGACTCAAGAGGTCATTCGGTTGGTAAGGCATTCAACGTCTCCTTCTGCACAGAGCGGTTGGCCCTGACGAGCGGCGTCAGTGCCGCGCTGCAAAAAACACACGATCGACAGTTCCTTTCCTGCCGTTGAAAAGTGATCGGGAATACTCTGAATCTAGACCCTTGCGCGCAATCGCGCTGACTTGATCATTGCGTTGCAAGGTTTTGGCTGGCAACCGTTTATTGATTTTCCGCCCGTTCCGTCACCGCTCGTCCGAACGTGCGCCGAGCGGCAATCCCTCTGATTAACTAACTCACAGGCGCCGTACGACAGCTTTGCGTCAACAAACGTACGCAAGGTGCACGCGATTCAAGGATTTGCGGGTGGCAAGGAGGCGGGGCACATGGCCAGAGTGATTCTGGAGATCGATACGCAGCTGTATCGAATGTTGAAGGCATCAGCCGAGACCAATCATCTCAGTCTCGAAGAAGAGTGCTGCCGGCGGTTGGCGGGCGGCGAGCGCCGTTCGCACTATTTACAGGCCTTGCTGGCCGAACTGCGCGCCGAGGATGAACAGCGGCGCGCCAATTCTCGATGATTACTTCTTCTTCGCCGGCCCGGCTTTCGGGCAATCCGATTCCTGGTAGCTGGCGGAGCCGATCGCTTTGTTGGTTTTCACTTCCGTGAAGTCGTAACGCATGATCGCGCCCTTGGCCATCAGCTTGCGAAACGACGGGTTGTTGCACACCGAAGCGCCCAACTGGAAATACACGGCTTTAGGGTCAGCGCGCATCTTGTCGGCGTGGCTCTTCTGCACGCTCAGGTGGTTGATCAACTGCGTGCCTTCAACGGTGAAGCCCTGATCAAGAATGTCTTCACTGATGGCGCGTGGCGTGCCGACGCTGCTCTGGGCGGCGACGTTGCGCAGCTCGCGGTTCAGATTCTGCTCACTCAGGGAGGCAGCCTGAGCGGTGAAGGACGACGCCAGCAGAATGGCAGCGGTGGGAACGATAAGGCGCAGCATGAAACTCTCCTGGTTCAGTGACTGGTGGTTCGACCAGCCACGTGACTGTGCGTTCAGTGGCGGCGAATTATAGGGGAGCCGGTCGGGAGGGTACAGGCTTGTGCCCGTCGCTCTGGTAAACTGCCGGCCTTTATTGCCCTGCCGAGTGTTGTTCGTGTCGAGTTTTCCTGCTTTTCGGCGTTATCCGCGATGAATCATGCCCCCAACGCCGTCGCTCGTCTGCGTGACCAGCGTGAAGATGAAGGCATCAAGCCGATTCAGGCCCGTGGCTTTCGCTCTGAGCGTTGCCGCGACTGCCGGGTGATCATCAGCCATTGCCTGTGCGCCTGGCGGCCGAGTGTCGAAACGCGTTCGGGCGTGTGTCTGATCATGACCGGCAAGGAAGTGTTCAAACCGAGCAACACCGGTTGGCTGATTGCCGATGTCGTGCGCGATAACCATGCGTTTATCTGGTCGCGCACCGAGCCCGATCCGCAGATGCTGGCGCTGCTCAACGATCCGCAGTGGCAGCCATACCTGGTGTTTCCCGGCGAATACGTCGAGCCATCGCGCGTGACCAACACGGTTGCTCCTGATAGCAGCAAGCGCCCGCTGTTCATTCTGTTGGATGCAACGTGGACCGAAGCGCGGAAGATTTTCCGCAAGAGCCCGTATTTCGATCGCTTGCCGATCTTGAGTCTGTTACCCGACAAACTTTCGCGCTACCGCTTGCGTCGTTCGACCCGCAGCGAGCACTTGTGCACTGCCGAAGTCGCCGCGTTGTGTCTGGAACTGGCCGGTGACAGCGACGCCGCCTCTGCGCTGGACGCCTATTTCGACGTGTTCAGCCAGCATTACCTCGGCGCCAAACAGCAGGTCGACATGAATGAGTCCACTCCTGCTCACGCCGAGTTGCTGCCCTATATACGAAAGCCGCAGCCGGAGTTGGCCCAATAGTGGCCCATACTGTGCACAACGGCGGCCGTGCGGCTTGACCACCCAGTCTGCGCTGGGCATGCTTGGCGCCGATTGGGGTGCGGCCAAGGTTTGAAACGCCGTGTTTGCTGTTGATTGGCGTTGAACGTGCCCCTGTGGATATCGCCGCCAAGCGGTATCTTGAGTTGCTTTGGCCAGACCGGAATGCACCGCGTCTGCCATCAAAAACAGGATCATTTGAAAAATGGCCACATACGACATCCTGATTGCCGATGATCACCCTCTGTTTCGTAGCGCCCTGCATCAAGCGGTGACGCTGGGCCTCGGCCCTGATGTACGCTTGGTCGAAGTAGCAAGCATCGCCGAACTGGAAACCCGCCTGACCGAAAAAGCCGACTGGGATCTGGTCCTGCTGGACCTGAATATGCCCGGCGCTTTCGGATTTTCCGGATTGGTCATGCTACGCGGACAGTATCCGCAGATTCCGGTGGTGATGGTCTCGGCGCAGGAAGAAGCGTCGGTAATGGTCAAGTCCCGTGAGTTTGGCGCCAGTGGCTTCATTCCCAAGTCCAGCGACCTCAGCGTGATTCAGCAAGCGGTGCGCAAAGTACTCGATGGCGATGTCTTCTGGCCGCCGCAAGCGTTTGAAGCGGTCGCCGTTTCCGACGAAGCCAAAGCTGCCAGCGATGGCCTTGCCAGCCTGACGCCGCAGCAGTTCCGCGTGTTGACCATGGTCTGCGAAGGCCTGCTGAACAAGCAGATTGCTTATGAGCTGAGCGTGTCGGAAGCGACCATCAAGGCCCACGTCACGGCGATCTTTCGCAAGCTGAATGTGCGCACCCGCACGCAAGCGGCTTTACTGCTGCAACAACTTGAGTCAATTCCGAGCCAATAATGGCTGGCGTCTTCACGCTTTTTTGACTTTTGTTGATCTAGTTTTCCCACTCCTTTTTGGTTGGTTTCTACTTTATGTCACCTTTCAAGGGCCAGACCGGCCTGAAACGCATCCTCAACGCTTCCGGCTACTCGCTGGACGGTCTGCGCGCAGCCTTCACCGGTGAGGCGGCATTCCGTCAACTGGTGCTGCTTAATGTCGTGCTGGTTCCGCTGACGTTCTTCCTCAATGTCAGCCGCGTGGAGCAGGCTTTGCTGATTGCCGTGTGCTTGTTGGCGCTGATCGTCGAGCTGTTGAACTCGGCGGTAGAAGCGGCCATCGACCGCATCTCGCTGGAACTGCATCCGCTGTCGAAGAACGCCAAGGACATGGGCAGCGCCGCGCAATTCGTGGCACTGAGCATGATCGCGCTGGTGTGGGCAGTGATTCTGCTTTAAGCGATTGTCGGCAAGACAATCTCGTCGCTGCGCTGCACCCCGGCGGTGAAAGCGCGGCACAGCTCCAGAAACTCGCGCATCGCCGAAGTCTGGTATTTCTGCTTGTGCCAGATGAAGTAGAACTGTCGCGCCAGATCCAGATCCGGCGTTTCCACCGGCACCAGACTGCCGCGACGGAACGCATCACGCAGCGCCAGCCGTGAGATGCAGCCAATCCCCAAGCCCGATTCCACCGCGCGTTTGATCGCTTCGGTGTGTTCTAGCTCCAGTCGGATATTCAGCGCACTGCGATGGTGGCGCATGGCTTGATCGAAGGTCAGTCGCGTGCCGGAGCCCTGTTCACGCAGAATCCATGCTTCGTGAGTCAACTCTTCCATGGTCGCGCTGCCGCGTTGGGCCAATGGATGCTGCGGCGCGCAGAACACCACCAGCTCATCCTCGACCCAGCTCTGCACTTCGATGTCGGGGTGGCTGCAATCGCCTTCGATCAGACCCAGATCAATTTCGTAGTGGGCGACTTGTTGCACGATATTGGCAGTGTTCTGTACATGCAGCTTCACCTGACTTTCCGGATGGCGCTGCATGAAGCTGCCGATCAACAGGGTTGCCAGGTAATTGCCGATGGTCAGCGTCGCGCCGACCGACAGCGAGCCGAAACCGGATTTGCCGTTGAGCAGGTCCTCGATTTCCTTGGCCTGATCGAGCAGCGCCACCGCCTGTGGCAACAGCTGTTTGCCAAGGGCGTTGAGGCTCAGCCGTTTGCCGGCGCGGTCGAACAGCTGGCAGCTGGATTGGCGCTCGAGCTCGGTGATCGAGGTGCTGGCGGCCGACTGCGAGAGGTTGAGCAGACCCGCAGCACGGGATACGCTTTCCTGCTGGGCGACGGCGACGAAGACTTGAAGTTGACGGAGAGTAAATCGCATATCGATATAACCGATAACCCTTATCTTAATAATCCAGTTAACAGATATTGTCGTCGCTATTAGAATGCGATGCAATTGCGCACCGTCGCCTTCAAAAGCCAGCGCAGACCCAATCTCCAGGAGTCAAACGTACATGAGCAACATGAACCACGAGCGTGTCCTCAGTGTTCATCACTGGAACGACACTCTGTTCAGCTTCAAGTGCACCCGCGATCCGGGCCTGCGCTTCGAGAACGGTCAGTTCGTGATGATCGGCCTGCAACAGCCTAACGGCCGCCCGCTTATGCGCGCTTACTCGATCGCCAGCCCGAACTGGGAAGAGCATCTGGAGTTCTTCAGCATCAAGGTGCAGGACGGCCCGCTGACTTCGCAACTGCAGCACTTGAAGGAAGGCGACGAGATCATCATCTCGAAGAAGCCTACCGGCACCCTGGTTCTGGATGACCTGAACCCAGGCAAGCACTTGTACCTGCTGAGCACCGGCACTGGCCTGGCGCCGTTCATGAGCGTGATTCAGGACCCGGAAACCTACGAGCGCTTTGAAAAAGTGATCCTGGTTCACGGCGTACGCTACGTCAACGAAGTCGCCTACCGCGAATTCATCACCGAGCATCTGCCGCAGAACGAGTTCTTCGGCGAAGCGCTGCGTGACAAGCTGATCTACTACCCGACCGTGACCCGCGAGCCTTTCGAGAATCAGGGCCGCCTGACCGACCTGATGCGCAGCGGCAAGCTGTTCAGCGACATCGGCCTGCCACCGATCAACCCGCAGGACGACCGCGCGATGATCTGCGGCAGCCCGAGCATGCTCGACGAGACCAGCGAAGTGCTCGACAGCTTCGGCCTGAAGATCTCGGCGCGGATGCGCGAGCCGGGTGATTACCTGATCGAGCGTGCGTTCGTCGAGAAGTAAGCGTTTGGCCGGTGACGCGGAGCGTCACTGGATGCATTCCCACGCGGAGCGTGGGAACGATCAGCCCGCGTTGCCTGTTAAGGCAGCGCGGGCTTTTTCGTTTCCGGGGGTTACGCTTCGGCAGGGATGACTTCGAGCACGCGGATCTGCTCAGGCGTCGGGTAATGCCAGCGCACGTCCAGATCCCAGAACTGCGCGCCGTACTCGCGTTCCGGCACCGGGGTTTGATACGCCGGACGCGGATCCTGGGCCAGACACTGTTCAATCAACGCCACCAACGGTTCATCAAGACGCTGAGCGTGTGCGTGCGCCTGTTGCAGCGCGGAATCCGTCCACTGCACGTCAATCAGCTGTGGCGCAGCGCTGGCGATGCTGTTGGCAGCCTCGGGAATGATGTCGGCGTAAGGCACGTAGGGTTTGATGTCGAGAACCGGCGTGCCGTCGAGCAAGTCGATGCCGGAGATGAACAGGCGATTGGCTTCGACTTTGTCCAGTTTCACCACGGACTGGCCGATGCCATTAGGACGGTGTGTGGCGCGGGTGGCGAACACGCCCATGGACTTGTTGCCGCCCAAGCGGGGCGGACGGACTTTCAGTCGCGGTTTATCTTCCAGCGCTTGATGAAACAGGAACAGCAGCCAGACATGGCTGACCTGCTCCAGGCCTTGCATCGCGTCCCCCTGATCGAACGGCGCCACCAGTTCCAGCACACCTCGGGCGGCTGGGGCCAGTTGCGGTTGGCGGGGGATGGCGAATTTCTCCTTGAAGCAGGAGCGCACGAAGCCGATGGGGGAGACGCTGTAAGTCATGGTTTGCATTCGAAGCGGGGCAGGGTGGGCATGATAACCCGACAGCCCTCAAGTCTGGTGGTGGTAGGTCTGGCCTCTTCGCGAGGAAGCTCGCTCCCACAGTGGATCTATGTCGTGCACAAAACCCTGTGGGAGCGAGCCTGCTCGCGAAGGCCGCACCGCCAATCTCAGAGGCTGAACCCACCATCCAGCGGAATAATATTCCCCGTCATATAAGCCCCAGCCGTACTCGCCAGACTGATCGCCAGCGCCGCCATCTCCTCTTCACGCCCCCAACGCTTCATCGGAATCAGCGCCGTGTCCTCAGCCAATGCCTGCTGATCGCTGCCAATATGCTGCGTCATCTTGCTCGGAAAACGCCCCGGCGCGATCACGTTGACATTGATGTGCTGGCTCACCAGCTCCCGCGCGAGAATCCGCGACAACTGATGCAGGGCCGCCTTGCTTGGCCCATAGGCATACGCCTGCTCGCCAAACGAAGAAATCCCCGCCACCGAACCGATATTGATAATCCGCGCCGGATTCGCCGCCGAGCCGGCCTTGCGCAACAACGGCAGAAACTGCTGGATGCAGGTGAACACCGACGTTACGTTGAGCTGCATGACCTTTTCCCAGCCCTTGACCGGATAACTCTCCAACGGCGCGCCCCAAGTGGTGCCGGCATTGTTCACCAGAATATCCAGATGCGTGATCTGTTCGCCCAAGCGCGCGGCCAGTTCCTGCACGCCTTCTTCAGTCGCCAGATTCGCCGCCACGCCGTGGCACTTGCCCAAGGCGCTGAGTTCTTCAGCCGTTTGATGGCAGGCTTCGGCATCGCGCGAGCAGACATAGACTCGCGCGCCAGCCTCGACAAAGGCCTTGGCGATCATTTTGCCGATACCACGGGTGCCGCCAGTCACCAGAGCGGTGCGGCCTTGCAGGGAGAAATACGGGTGCATGGCGAGTCCTGAGGATTAGGGATCAGTACACCCTAGTCGTCAGCAGCACAAAGCGGAGCCATTATTTCTGGAGGGAATGAGCCGTCATGCGTTGCGGCGGCGACCATCAGTCGCCACCGCAGAAGGGGATCAGGCCGGGCGAACGCGCAGGGTCAGACCCTTGAGGAAGTTGCGCAGCAACTGGTCGCCGCACGGACGGTAGTTGGTGTGGCCGACCTTGCGGAACAGCGCGCTCAGCTCAGGCTTGGACACCGGGAACTCGGCGGCCTTGAGGATTGCGTGCATGTCGTCTTCTTTCAGTTCGAAGGCTACGCGCAGCTTTTTCAGGATGATGTTGTTGGTCACCGGCACTTCGATCGGCTGCGGCGGACGGCTTTCGTCCTTGCCACGCTTGAAGATCACCAGACCGTCGAGGAAGTGCGCGATGACTTCGTCCGGGCAGCGCACGAAACCTTCTTCGTCTTCTTCTTTCTTGTCGAGCCAGGTCACTACATCGGCGAGCGCTACGTCCATGCCGCCGAGCTTGATGATCTCGACAACCTTCTTGTCGCTGATGTCGAGCATGTAGCGCACGCTGCGCAATACGTCGTTATGAACCATGTGAGTAATCCTGATAAGCGTTGTGGGCAGCACGCAGGCGCGCTGCCGAAATGTGTGGCGGCAGTGGAAGTCTTAGAACTTCTCTTTGCCGGACAGGTAGCGCCATTGGCCGACCGGGACTTTGCCGATCGAGACGCCGCCGATGCGGATGCGGCGGATGCCGATGACCTTCAGGCCGACCGCTTCGCAGAACTGGGCGATGATTCCGGGCTGCGGGTTCTTCATGGCGAAGCGCAGACGGTTTTCGTTCTGCCAGCTGGCCTTGACCGGCGGCAGCTCCTTGCCCTTGTGGGTGAGGCCGTGCTGCAAGCGGTTGAGGCCGTGGGCGACCATGTCTCCTTCGACTTCAACCACGTATTCCTGCTCGATCTTCGCGGCGTCAGCGGTGAGCTTGCGCAGGATTTTCCAGTCCTGAGTGAACACCAGCAGACCGCTGGCCTTGGGCTGCAGATCGGCGCTGGCGGTCAGGCGCAGGAAGTGCCCGCGCAGAGGGCGTTTGCTGAAGCGGTGTTCTTCGCTGAGGGTTTCGGCGCTCAGCGATTGCATGGCGGTTTCAACGTCCATGCCGGCAGGGGCGTTGAGCAGGATGGTCACCGGCTCCGGCGCGGTGGCCTTGGCGTCCTTGTCGAGCTCGACCTTCTGGTCGCCGACCTTGAATTGCGGCTCGTCAATCACTTCGCCGTCCACGGTGACCCAGCCGCCCTCAATGAACAGCTCGGCCTCCCGGCGGGAGCAACCGACCAGTTCGATGAGGCGTTTGGAGAGGCGAATCGGGTCAGTCATGACAGGGCCGTAACAAAAAAGGGGTGGGCATTGTACCTGTGTGGCGCCGGTTAAGCCCGGTTCCATTTACAGGCTGTTCGCAATTCCCTGTGGGAGCCAGCCTGCTGGCGATTGCATCACCGCGGTGTATCTGACTGACCGCGTCGCCTGCATCGCTAGCAGGCTAGCTCCCACAGTTGTTTTGGATTGTGTCAACCGTTACTGGAGCGCTGCTGGTTCTGGCGCAAACGCATATGCAACAACGGATACGGCTGGCCCATGCCATCGACCTCCGAGCGGCCGATTACCTCGAAACCCTGCTTGAAGTAGAAGCCCAAGGCCTGCGGGTTCTGCTCGTTGACGTCCAGCTCATCGGCATTCAGATGCTGCATGGCATAGTTGAGCAGTTTCTTGCCCAAGCCCTGACCGCGATGCTCAGGATCGATAAACAGCATCTCGATCTTGCCCGCCGCGACTCCGGCAAACCCGGTGATGCGCTGGTCGGCGTCCTTGGTGCAAACCAGCATCACCGCATCGAGATAACGCGTGAGCACCAGATTGCGCAGCAGCTCGATATAGCTGTCCGGCAGAAAGTCATGGGTGGCGCGGACCGAGGCCTCCCAGACCCGGGTCAGTTCCTGATAATCGCTGAGTTTCGGCGTGTGGATGACCGAATGGTGACGCATGCCTGTCTGCCTCTTGTCCGTTTCAAGGGAGTCCGTCCCCCGCTAAACGATAGCCGTAAAAAAGCCCCGCATCTCGTAAAAAGAGCGGGGCTTTCTGTATTTGTTGCGGTATCTGGCTGGCTATTTCTGTCGCCAGCAAGATCTCTCCCCCTCACCCCAACCCTCTCCCCCAAGGGGGCGAGGGGGAAGGGAGCTGATCTTCATGCTGTTCAAAACCTGAGCCCGACTGGATATTTCTAGTCGCCGCAATTCGAAAGAACACCTCGATCAGTCCCCTCTCCCCCAAGGGGGCGAGGGGGGAAGGGCGCAGATCTTCGTGCTGTTCAAAACCTGAGTTCGACCGGATGGCTCAGGTCGGTGCAGCACGCAAGAACACATAGATCAGTCCCCGCGCCCTCTGGGAGAGGGCGAGGGGGAAGGGAGCTTATCTTCGTGCTGTTCAAAACCTGAGTTCGACTCGAACGTTCAGGTCGGTGCAGCTCGCAAGAACACCTCAATCAGTCCCCTCTCCCTCTGGGAGAGGGCTAGGGTGAGGGGCTTTTGATCTTCAGGTCAGATCTGCTCAGCCCACAGGTCATACTCGTCAGCGTCAGTAACCTTGCACCAGACCTTGTCACCCGGCTTCAGATTGCTGCCGTTATCAATAAACACGTTGCCATCGATTTCCGGGGCATCGAAGAAGCAGCGGCCGACCGCGCCTTGCTCGTCGACTTCGTCCACCAGCACTTCGATTTCACGGCCGATACGCATTTGCAGGCGTGCCGAGCTGATCGCTTGCTGGTGCGCCATGAAGCGATCCCAACGATCCTGCTTGACGTCGTCCGGTACGATCTCCAGATCCAGATCATTCGCCGGAGCGCCATCCACCGGCGAGTACTGGAAGCAACCGACGCGGTCGAGCTGGGCTTCGGTCAGCCAGTTCAGCAGGTACTGGAAGTCTTCTTCGGTTTCGCCCGGGAAGCCGACGATGAAGGTCGAACGGATGATCAGGTCCGGGCAGATTTCGCGCCAGTTCTTGATGCGCGCCAGGGTCTTGTCTTCGAAGGCCGGGCGTTTCATCGACTTCAATACTTTCGGGCTGGCGTGCTGGAACGGGATGTCCAGGTACGGCAGGATCTTGCCGGCGGCCATCAGCGGGATCAGCTCGTCAACGTGCGGGTACGGGTAAACGTAGTGCAGACGCACCCAGACGCCGAGGGTGCTCAGGGCTTCGCAGAGTTCGGTCATGCGGGTTTTCACCGGCGCGCCGTTCCAGAAACCGGTGCGGTATTTCACGTCAACGCCGTAGGCGCTGGTGTCTTGCGAGATCACCAACAGCTCTTTGACGCCGGATTTGACCAGACGCTGAGCTTCGTCGAGCACATCACCCACCGGACGGCTGACCAGTTTGCCGCGCATCGACGGGATGATGCAGAAGCTGCAGCTGTGGTTGCAGCCTTCGGAAATCTTCAGGTACGCGTAGTGGCGCGGGGTCAGCTTGATGCCTTGCGGCGGCACCAGGTCGATCAACGGGTTGTGATCCTGACGCGGCGGTACGACTTCGTGCACGGCGTTGACCACTTGTTCGTATTGCTGCGGACCGGTCACGGCCAGCACGCTCGGGTGCACGTTGCGGATGTTGCCTTCTTCCACGCCCATGCAACCGGTGACGATGACCTTGCCGTTTTCCTTGATCGCTTCGCCGATCACTTCCAGCGACTCAGCCTTGGCCGAATCGATGAAACCGCAGGTGTTGACGACTACCACGTCGGCGTCCTGATAGGTGGACACCACGTCATAGCCTTCCATGCGCAGCTGGGTCAGGATGCGCTCGGAGTCGACCAGTGCTTTCGGGCAACCCAGAGATACAAAGCCAACCTTTGGATTGGCCGGCGCGGGAGTGGTGGACATGTCTAACCTCGGTATTTTGTGACATCGCTTTCTTGGTGCGAAAGCCGACGGACGGGCGCTTAGGGCGCGCCTCTGATCAAAAAGTGCGCAATTCTAGCGGCGAGCAACGCACTTGACCAGCTTTATGCAGGGAAATACGACGAGTGCTGCGCTATGCTTCGCGCCGTTGAGCTTTACCAATTTTTTACAGTCAACAAAACGTCTGTAACAACAGGTAAAACAGCGCATGCTGCACCACAAAGCATAGTGCTTCATTCAAGAAGCCGGTTCTGAGAAGTAGGAGTGTTGGATGGGTCAGGCAAGTAGTCATGCGGCAGGCGCCGAGGGTTCGGCCTCCAAGCCGCTGAGCATGCTGGTCGCGGCGGTCGGGGTGGTTTACGGCGACATCGGCACGAGCCCGTTGTACACCCTCAAAGAAGTGTTTTCCGGCGCTTACGGCGTATCGGTCAATCACGATGGCGTGCTGGGCATTCTGTCGTTGATCTTCTGGTCGCTGATCTGGGTCGTGTCGATCAAATACATGATGTTCGTGCTGCGCGCCGACAACCAGGGCGAGGGCGGCATCATGGCGCTCACCGCACTGGCGCGACGGGCGGCAGGGCATCGCAAGAAATTGCGCTCGTTGTTAGTGGTTTGCGGGCTGATCGGCGCGGCGCTGTTTTATGGCGACAGCATGATCACCCCGGCGATTTCCGTACTGTCGGCGATTGAAGGTCTGGGGCTGGCATTCGATGGCATCGACCATTGGGTGGTGCCGTTGTCGCTGGTGGTACTGGTGGCGCTGTTTCTGATTCAGAAACACGGTACGGCGCGGATTGGCATTCTGTTCGGGCCGATCATGGTCACCTGGTTCCTCGTCCTCGGCGCCCTCGGTGTATATGGCATCAGTCACGCGCCAGAAGTGCTGCATGCGATGAACCCGATCTGGGCGGTGAATTTCTTCGTGGTTCATCCGGGCATGGGCGTAGCGATCCTCGGCGCCGTGGTGCTGGCGCTGACCGGTGCCGAAGCGCTGTACGCCGACATGGGCCACTTCGGCCGCAAGCCGATTGCCCGCGCCTGGTTCATCCTGGTGTTGCCGGCGCTGGTGCTCAACTACTTCGGTCAGGGCGCCTTGCTGCTGGAAAACCCGGAAGCAGCGCGTAACCCGTTCTATCTGCTGGCACCGAGCTGGGCGCTGATTCCACTGGTCGGTCTGTCAACGCTGGCCACGGTGATTGCCTCGCAAGCGGTGATTTCCGGTGCATTTTCCCTGACCCGTCAGGCGATCCAGCTCGGTTACATCCCGCGCATGTACATCCAGCACACTTCCAGCGACGAGCAGGGCCAGATCTATATCGGCGCGGTGAACTGGGCGCTGATGGTCGGCGTGGTCCTGTTGGTGCTGGGCTTCGAATCCTCCGGCGCACTGGCCTCGGCTTACGGCGTGGCGGTGACTGGCACCATGCTGATGACCACCATTCTGGTGTCGGCAGTGATGCTGCTGCTGTGGAAATGGCCGCCGATCCTCGCGGTGCCGGTGCTGATCGGCTTCCTGCTGGTGGACGGTCTGTACTTCGCCGCCAACGTGCCGAAGATTGTGCAGGGCGGTGCTTTCCCGGTCATTGCCGGTATCGCGCTGTTCGTGCTGATGACCACTTGGAAACGAGGTAAGCAGTTGCTCGTCGATCGCCTCGACGAAGGAGCGCTGCCGCTGCCGATCTTCATCAGCAGCATTCGCGTGCAACCGCCGCATCGTGTGCAGGGCACTGCTGTGTTCCTCACCGCGCGCTCCGACGCCGTGCCGCATGCGCTGTTGCACAACCTGCTGCATAACCAGGTACTGCACGAGCAAGTGGTGTTGCTGACGGTGGTCTACGAAGACATCCCGCGCGTACCGCCATCGCGGCGCTTCGAAGTCGAGGCCCACGGCGAAGGCTTCTTCCGGGTGATCCTGCACTTCGGCTTCACCGACGAGCCGGATGTGCCGCAGGCGCTGAAGCTGTGTCATCTGGATGATCTGGACTTCAGCCCGATGCGCACCACGTACTTCCTCAGCCGCGAAACGGTGATTGCCTCGAAACTTGAGGGCATGGCGCGTTGGCGTGAAGCGCTGTTTGCGTTCATGTTGAAGAATGCCAATGGGAACTTGAGGTTCTTTAATTTGCCGTTGAACCGGGTAATTGAGCTCGGCACGCAGGTAGAAATGTAAGCCTGGCCTCAACTGAAAAGCCCCCTTCGGCCTAGTGGCTGGCGGGGGCTTTTTTGTCGGCGGCAACTTCAGATCAAAAGATCGCAGCCTTCGGCAGCTCCTACATGGAATGCGAAACCTGTAGGAGCTGCCGAAGGCTGCGATCTTTTGATCTTCAAACCTCTACAAGCTTTCAGGCATCTCTGATTCAGACTCGGTCTTCGTCCGCGCAGGTCGTGGCATCAACGCCTGAATCACATCATCAATCAAGGCTTTGCCCATCACCGTCAGGTAATGCGCAGCCCAGGCATGGCGGTCGGTGTCTCTGATGAAGGCAGCGTCTTCTGCGAAGGATTTGGCGAGGGATAGCAGGTCGGAGGATTGCGACAAGGCATCGATGATCGGGATGCCGGAGCGGACGTTGAAGAACGCTTGATCCGCGTTGTAGAGGAAAGGGGTGAAGCCGATGGTTTTAAGATCAGATGGATTGTTCATTGTCAGGTCCCTTGATTTCGAGAGCTGCCGCATCCGATACCAAGCGAATGGGTGGCAGCTGTGCGCAGGTTGGTAAACCGGGGAACCAAGGAAACCGGCACGCTCGAAAGCGTCCCACACACAGCTGCCATAACACAGGGGCTCGGACGGGATTTCGCCTGAGTCGTGTCGGGTGCGCTGTTGCGCCTTATTCCACCGGGTTACCAAGCCCGATCGCTGAATGGGTCAACGACGTCCGGAGAGTATCCCGTCAAAAAACAGCGCAATAGAGCGGCAGAGCGTCCAAACACGAGTTTCGGAGTTTGCCTACAAGGTCTGTGGGCGTCATCTGATATTGCGAGACTGGAAGTAAACGATACTAAACGTCTGACACGAACTGGCGTGTGCAAATGAGCGAGGCATGTATGACGGCATCATCGGAACAAGAAAAGCAGGATGATCTCGAGAACCTTCGAATTGAAGCCGAAGCGATGGAACGATTGATCAACCTCGATCCGGCTCAAGTGATCAGCCATGACGATATGCGGGCAAAGTACGCCTGTGAGGATTGACGATTATTTGAATCCAGCGCAATTCCTCTGTGGGAGCGAGCCTGCTCGCGAAGGCGTAGTGTCAGTCGACGAATCTGTAAACTGACCCACCGCGTTCGCGAGCAGGCTCGCTCCCACAGGGGATTTTCGTGGCCGCTGGATTGTAAAAAGCCCCCGCAACCGTGAAGTTGCGGGGGCTTTTTATGGGCGTGGCTCAGATCACTCTTCGGCGACCGAGTCCTTGCTCTGACGCTTCTCGATCAAGTCCACCAGACGCTTGGCCAGCGCCGGGTAGTTCTCATCGAAGTGGTGGCCGCCAGGCAGTTTCACTGCTTCGCCAACGGCAGTCTTGTCCGTGCAGCCACTTTCATCCGTCTCTTCTTCACCATAGATGCACACAACCTTGGCCGGTGGCAGCTTGGCCATTTCCGGGCCGGTGGCGGCTTCTTTGCCGGCGTTACCCAGCCAGCCTTCGACTTCGATTTCGAAGCTGCCGGTGCGGGCGAAGGCGAGCAGGATGATTGCGTCGACGCGTTGCTGCTCGGTTTCCGGCAAGCGGTTGTAGATCGCCGGCAGGACGTCAGCACCGAACGAGTAACCGGTGAGGATGAAGCGCTTGGTGCCCCATTTCTGCCGGTAGTGCTGCATCAGTTCGGTCAGATCCAGTGCGCTTTGCTCCGGGCTCTTGTGCTGCCAGTAGTAGCGCAGGGTGTCGATGCCGACCACCGGGTAGCCTATCTTGGCCATTTCACCGGCCACGTCGCGGTCGAGGTCGCGCCAGCCACCGTCACCGGAGAGGAACAGGGTCACGGTGTCTTTGGCTTGGCCGGCCGGCACTTCAACCACCGGGATCGCCAGACCGCCGTTGGCCTTGTCGCCGCCAACGAGGATTTTACGCAGTTCGTTGTTCAGCACTTGCGGCAGGTTGATGTCGTAGTCGCTGATGCTGGTTTCGGCGTTCGGTTGGTCGCGTACGAAACCTGCGCTGGCGTCGTCCGGGTTATCGTTCCACGCCACCAGCCAGTGGCCGTGGGCGGCGGATTTCGGCAGCAGGTGGGTGCAGCCACCTTTTTCCAGCGCGAGGTCGACGGACACGGCTTGAGCCTTGTCATCTTTCTGTTCCGACAACCAGCGCCAGGCCAGCACGGCCCCTGGGCCAATGCCACTGACCAAAGTAGCCGGACCGTTCAGTTCACGCAGGCCCGATTGCAGGGCGCGGCTTTGCAGCAGGCAGTCTTTCGGCAGAATCACCTGAACGATCTGCGCCGAGGCGCTGCGGCTCAGGGTGGTCAGTTGTTTTTCAGAGAGTTTCTGGTCGTCGTTGACCGCAACCAGCACTTGAGCCTTTGGCTTGGTGCCAGGGATGACGCGGGTCATGGCGGCGCCATCGGCCGGGTTGAGCTGTTCGACGGTCGGTTCCGGTGCCGGGCGTTTGAGGTACCAGAAACCGCCGCCGGCAATCACGGCCAGCACGATCAGTGCAGCCAGGATGTACTTCAGGGAGCGTTGAATCATCAGCGTTTCACCAATCCAGTCAAGCCGCCCGCGATCAGGGCAGCAGTGTCGGCCAGCGCCACCAGCGGATCGAGTCCGGCGGGCACGGCCATATAACGGGGTTCCCAGTCAGGCTGGAACTTGTCTTTGAAGCGGCGCAAGCCTTGGAAGTTGTACAGCTGCTCACCACGGCGGAAAACCATCGAGCCCAGACGCTGGGTCAGCGGTGCACCACGGCGGGGTTGCAACCCCGACAACGGCACCATGCCCAGGCTGAAGCGCGCGTATCCGTGACTCTTATAGTGTTGAATCAGGCCGACCATCATGAATTCCATGGTCAGCTTCGGCGCATCCGGGTGCGCGCGCATCAGGTCGAGACTGGCCAGGTCATGGCTATAAGTTTCGAGCAGGTTGGCGAACGCCACCGGGCGACCTTCGAAGCGAATCACCGCGATGCGGAAATGCTTCAGGTAATCGTCGCTGAAACGGCCGAGGGAGAAACCTTTCTCGCGCACGTTCTTGCCGGTCAGCCACGCATCGGAAATCACTTTCAGCTCATCCATCGGCGCCTGACCCGGCTCGTGGATCTCCAGCGACAAACCATCGCGGGTGCCTCGGTTCCAGGTGTAACGCAGATCCTTCATCTCTTTGCCCTTGGCTTCCAGGTCAAAGCGCAGCAGATCGACCCGGGCTTCTTCGCCGAGTTTGATCGCGGTCAGGCCGATGTCCATGTAGTACGGCAGGTTCTCCGCGCGCACCTGGTAGAACACCGGGCGAGCGTGGTGAATGTCACAGAGGTCGCGGAACTGCCAGATCATCTCGGCACGTTGCTGGCCGGGGCCGATCGGGTCGTACAGCGCCACGAGGCTGCGACCACGGCGCGCGTACATCAGGAACGCTTCGTCGTTCTGATGAAACAGCAACGCCTTGTCACCAGTCAGCGCGAGGCCACCGTCGGGTTGCGACGACGCCATCAGAATCTTCGCCGCACGATCGAGTTCGTCAGGCGTCGGCAGGTGAATGACCGGGCGCGCGGTGCGCAGCAGCCAGGTCAACGCGATCACCAGCAGCAGGACGGCGGCGCCGAGCAGCGAACGCAGGCCACGTGGCGCGTCAGCGTCGAGGGTGAACTGCCACCACAGTTGATGGCTGTACGGCACGTCCTGATAAGCGAACAGCAGCAGCCATGTCGAAGCGCCGAGCACACAGAGGCTGGCCACTAGGTACAGCGGCGAGAACGGCAGTTCGGTCAGGCGACTCGGGCGATAGAACGAGCGACGGAACACGCCGAGCAGCGCTGCCGTCAGGGTCATCAGTGTCGCCTCTTCCCAGTCAAAACCTTTGAGCAGCGAGAGCAGGGCGCCAACCAGCAGCAGAATGGTGGTCAGCATCCACGCGGCCGACAGGCGACGACGCAGACCCTGAGCGAGCATCAGGCAGAGCACGCCGATCAGGCTGGCGCCAAAGTGCGAAGCGTCCACCAGACGATGCGGGATCAGAAAGCCGATGTGCTCCAGACGTGTGTCGATCTCGGGAGTAGCGCCGGAAAACAGCAGCACCACACCGGACAGGAACACCAGCACCGCCAGAATCGGTGCGGCCAGACCGGACGCGGCGCGCATGGTCTGGGTCTGGAACAGGCGCTGACCTTCGTTGATCAGCAGGAATACGCAGGCCACCAGCAGCGGCAGCACCACATAGATCAGGCGATACAGCAGCAGGGCGGCGGCCAGTGGCGCGGCACCGAGTTTGTCGGCGAAGGCGGCCAGCAGAATCGCTTCGAACACACCGACGCCGCCGGGTACATGGCTGAGTACGCCGGCAGCCAGTGCCAGCAGATACACCAGCAGGAACGCGCCGAACGGTGGCGCTTCCGGCAGCAACAGATAAAGGACCGTGGCGGCAGCCGCGACGTCGAGGGCGGTAATGATCAGTTGCAGGAACGTCAGGCGACGCCCCGGCAAGCGCAGCGTGCGGCGGCCAACCCTGACCAGCAGGTTGTCGCGTAACGGTTGTTCCGGCAGGCGTCGACGGTAGATGCCGATGGCCAGTACTGCGCCAAGCAACAGCACGACAGCGGCGATAGTGCCGAGCAGGCCTTCGGACAAACCCAGCGCCTGCGAGGCAGCAGGCAGATCGCTCAGCGTTGCCAGTGCGGCCAGCGGCGGCAAGGCGCAGCCCAGCGACAAACTGGCGAACAAGGTCATGTGCGCGACTTCCGACGCGCCTAGGCCCAGTCGTGCATATAAACGGTAGCGCACCGAACCGCCGGACAGCAGCGACAGACCGATCGCATTGCCAATCGCAAACGCGGTGAAGCCGCCCAGCGCCAATGTGCGCGGCGGCAAGGTCACGCCGGCATAGCGGCTGGCCGACCATTCGTAGCCCAGTAGAATGATGAAGCCGACCACAGTCGCAGCAAACGCACCGAGCAGGGCGGGTTTCGGCACGTCGAGAATCGAGTCGTGCAGCGCATCGAGATCAAGCTCGGCAAGCAGATGACGACAGGCAATCAGCGCAATGGCAAACAGCAACAGCGTGACCGCCAGACCGATGGGTTGCCGGTATTTGCTCAACCGATCCAGCAAGCGCAGGCGCTCGGGTTTGATCGGGTGTTCCGCTGTGACGGTGTCTTGTGGATCAGACGAGTTGGCGCGCATCAATCACCTCTTGGATTGTGCGCGACAGGATGGAGGTATCCAGCCAAGTTACCAATCCCTGTAGAAAAAAATAATCACAAAATACTACGCCTCTCACCGGGTATCGGCGAGGGCAGTTCCTGGATTGCAGACGTCTTGCCTGCGACTCAAGCATAGTCGCAAGTGAGTACTTCTGAAGATCCCAAGCGGTTCACTGCACAGTGACAGATCATTGTTGCGAAAGGACTTTTTCAACAGATACAAAAAAGGCCACTCTTTCGAGTAGCCTTTTTTGATGTTTGGTTGCGGGAGCCGGATTTGAACCGACGACCTTCGGGTTATGAGCCCGACGAGCTACCAGACTGCTCCATCCCGCGTCTGTGTGGCGGCATTCTACAGGCGAACGGCGAGGTGTCAACCGCTAATCCCGTAAAGGGTCAAATAAGTGTGCAATCGCGTCAAACGGTCGCAGGTAGCGCGTTAAGTTTCGGAAATGCAACGAATTCCTGTTTGGCGATCGCTTTCTCTATAAGAAGAGTAAATCGACAAAACAGACGCGCACAAAAAAGGCCACTCTTTCGAGTAGCCTTTTTTGATGTTTGGTTGCGGGAGCCGGATTTGAACCGACGACCTTCGGGTTATGAGCCCGACGAGCTACCAGACTGCTCCATCCCGCGTCTGTGTGTCGGCATTCTACAGAGGAACGCCGGGGTGTCAACCCGTAATCTGGATAAAAACTGTTGAGGTTCAATCGGTTAGCGCTTTTTGTCGGGTGTTTTTCCGGGCGCAGGGTAGGCGGGGCAAGGCTTTCAGCTCTATTGGAGGCCGTTTTTCGATTGAGAAAATAAATTCAAAGGCCTTTTCCCACGCGCGGAAAAGAACATTCATACCACTGGTGCTATATACAGGTGTCAGTGAGATACTGCCCATCCGGCTCGCCACGTTTCCTTTTCTGACATGACTCAGCGAAAAATCATCCACATCGACTGCGATTGTTTTTACGCCGCCATCGAAATGCGCGATGACCCGCGTCTGGCCGGCAAGCCGTTGGCAGTGGGCGGTTCGGCGGATCGGCGCGGGGTGATCGCCACCTGCAACTATGAAGCGCGCGCGTATGGTGTGCGTTCGGCGATGGCCTCGGGGCATGCACTGAAGTTGTGTCCGGACCTGACCATCGTCAAGCCGCGAATGGATGCCTATCGCGAAGCCTCGAAAGAAATTCACACGATCTTTGCCGATTACACCGACTTGATCGAGCCGCTGTCGCTGGATGAGGCCTATCTGGATGTCTCCGACAGCGCGCATTTTGGCGGCAGCGCTACACGCATTGCCCAAGATATCCGTCGCCGGGTCTCCAATCAGTTGCACATCACCGTTTCCGCTGGCGTGGCACCGAACAAGTTTTTAGCGAAGATCGCCAGTGACTGGAAAAAACCCAACGGGCTATTCGTGATTACGCCGGATCAGGTCGAAGACTTTGTCAGCGATTTGCCGGTCAGCAAACTGCATGGCGTCGGCAAGGTCACCGCCGACAAGCTGGGCAAGTTCGGCATTGTCGATTGCTCGCAGTTGCGCGAGTGGGACAAATTGGCGCTGGTGCGCGAATTCGGCAGTTTTGGCGAGCGACTGTGGAGTCTGGCCCGTGGGATCGATGACCGGTTGGTGCACAACGACAGTCGGCGTCAGTCAATCAGCGTGGAAAATACCTACGACGTTGATCTGCCGGATCTGCGCAGTTGCCTCGACAAACTGCCAGAGCTGCTGGAAACCCTGAAAACCCGCATGGCACGGATCGACAGCAGTTATCGGCCGGGCAAGCCGTTCGTCAAAGTGAAGTTTCATGATTTTACCCAGACCACGCTGGAGCAGGCCGGGGCAGGGCGGGATCTGGGCAGTTATCAGTTGATGCTGACGCAGGCGTTCAATCGCGGCGGGAAACCGGTGCGGTTGCTGGGGGTTGGGGTAAGGCTTGAGGATTTGCGCGGAGGGTTTGAACAGATGGAGTTGTTTGAGCGGTAGATTTGCGGTGTTTGTCAGGGCCTCTTCGCGAGCAGGCTCGCTCCCACATTTGGAATGTATTCCACCCTGTGGGAGCGAGCCTGCTCGCGAAGCTTTTAGCTTTTGCTGTTAATTCGGTCCCGGATCAGCCACCAATCGCCCGGCATCCTTGGTCAGCGACTTGAGAAACTCAGTCTGCAACTCAGGATCGTTGCGCGTCAGTTCGATCAGGCTTTGTTCCAGCTCGCTGGCTTCTTCTTCCAGACCCAGTTCCGACAGACGTTTGACCCGGTGTACCCACTGGCTCACTTCGTCGTCTTCCAGATCGTCGTAAATCAGCCCGTGCGCTTCCAGCAACTTGCCACGCAGATGACTGCTGATCATCAGCGACGAATCAGAGTGCACGTCATCTTTGGCATCTTCGACGCTGATCTGCAGTTTGCCTACATGATTGAGGTCATTTTCGGCAAACGGACTGTCGAGCAGGTTCAAGCGCAGAACACCGTTGCGATCGGTGGTCATGTCGAAGGTCTGCTTGCCAGCCTTGACCTGCACCGGGCGCTCGCTCCATGGCAGGCTCGAATACTCCGTGCGCTTGTCGCGCTGGACTTCATCGATACCGGCGAGGTTCTGTTGCGCACGACCGTTGGACTGTACGTTCATGAACGGGTTGAGCCCGGCAAAACCGTAGCTCAGCCAGTCTTTGGTCACGCTGTCCGGCAGATTGCCGAGGGCAAACACGTTGACCACGTTGGCGCCGACGCCACCGACTACGGCCACCGCGCCCAGCGGGATCTCGTAGACCTCCCGCCAAGGCTGGTAGGGCGTGTAGCGATCGTAGCGACGCGTCACTTCGAACTCGGTGACTTCGAAAGTCTTCTGTTCGTTGATCTTCACGCGTCGCTGCGGCAGCTCAAGCTCCTTGGGCTCACCGACATCAATCTGCAGGCTATGGTCGAGCAACTTTCGCTCGACCCGCTCTTCGTGCTCGCTGCGTTGTGACATGTGATTGGCACAGCCGCTGACCAGCAGGGCACCGCACAGGGCGGTGCCTCCGAGGCCTAAGGTGTTTCGCTTGAACATGACGTCTCTATCTGGTTTCAGCGGCGGATACGGGCCTGCAGGAAGGACAATACGTCAGCCACTGGCAATGCTTGCGCTTCGCCTTCGGTACGGCTCTTGTATTCCAGGTTGCCTTCGGCGAGGCCGCGGTCGCTGACCACGATCCGGTGAGGAATGCCGATCAGCTCCATGTCCGCGAATTTGATACCCGGGCTGGTTTTCTTGTCGCGATCGTCCAGCAGCACTTCGAAGCCGGCCGCCGTCAGTTCGGCGTACAGCTTATCGGTGGCTTCGCGCACCTGCTCGGTTTCATAGCGCAGCGGTACCAGAGCAATCTGGAACGGCGCCAGGGTGTCGCTCCAGATGATGCCGTTTTCGTCGTTGTTCTGTTCGATGGCAGCTGCCACCACGCGGGACACGCCGATGCCGTAGCAGCCCATTTCCAGGGTGACTGGCTTGCCGTTCTCGCCCAGCACTTCGCACTTCATCGCCTTGCTGTACTTGTTGCCCAGCTGGAAGATGTGCCCGACTTCGATGCCGCGCTTGATTTCCAGCGTGCCTTTGCCGTCCGGGCTTGGGTCACCGGCGACTACGTTACGCAGGTCAGCCACGGTTGGAACCGGCAGATCACGCTCCCAGTTCACGCCGAAGTAGTGCTTGTCGTCGATGTTTGCGCCGATACCGAAGTCGCTCATCAGTTCGACCGAGCGGTCGATGATGATTGGCAGCGGCAGGTTCAGCGGGCCGAGCGAACCGGCGCCGGCGCCAATCGCGTCACGCAGTTCGGCATCGGTGGCCATGACCAGCGGGCTGGCAACGCCCGGTTGCTGGGCAGCCTTGATTTCGTTGAGTTCGTGGTCGCCTCGAATCACCAGCGCGATCAGCTTGCCTTCTTCTTCGGCACGCACGATCAGGGTCTTGATGGTCTTTTCAATCGGCAGATTGAATTTTTCCACCAGCGCCGCGATGGTTTTGGTGTCCGGGGTATCGACCAGACGCAGTTCTTCGGTCGCAGCAGCGCGCGAAGTTTCGCGTGGCACCGCTTCGGCTTTTTCGATGTTCGCCGCGTAATCGGAGCCGTTGCTGAAGACGATGTCGTCTTCGCCGGACTCGGCCAGTACGTGGAATTCGTGCGAGCCGGCGCCACCGATCGAACCGTTGTCGGCTTCAACCGGACGGAATTTCAAGCCAAGACGGCTGAACACGTTGCAGTAGGCCTGGTGCATACGGTCATAAGTGACCTGCAGCGACGCCTGATCAGCGTGGAACGAGTACGCGTCCTTCATGATGAATTCACGGCCACGCATCAAACCGAAGCGTGGGCGGATTTCGTCACGGAATTTGGTCTGGATCTGGTACAGGTTGATTGGCAGCTGTTTGTAGCTGCTCAACTCGTTGCGCATCAGATCGGTGATCACTTCTTCGTGGGTCGGGCCCGCGCAGAAGTCGCGACCGTGGCGGTCTTTGATGCGCAGCAGCTCAGGGCCATATTCTTCCCAGCGTCCCGATTCCTGCCACAGCTCGGCCGGTTGGGTGCTCGGCATCAACACTTCGAGAGAGCCGGCAGCGTTCATCTCTTCGCGAACGATGGCTTCAACCTTGCGCATTACCCGCAAGCCCATCGGCAGCCAGGTGTACAGGCCGGAGGCGAGTTTGCGGATCATGCCGGCGCGCAGCATCAGCTGATGGCTGATCACGACCGCGTCGGAAGGCGTTTCTTTCTGTGTGGCGAGCAAAAATTGACTGGTGCGCATGGTTGGCCGTTGTCGGTTGCTATGACTGGAAATGACTCCGCAGTGTACCGGCGAGTTTTGCCGACGTACAGGCGTGAGGTCAGTGGGGAGGCACGACGGCGGGATTCCTCCCGCCGTCGGCGAAACGTCTTACGATTCTTCTGTGGCCGGCGTCGGCACAGGCTCGGGCGTTGGCGTTGGGCCTTCGCGGCGGCTTTCCTGAAACCAGTGCAACGCGATCAGAATCAGCGTCGGCACGCCGAGCAGGGCGGTGATCAGGAAGAAGCTGTGATAGCCGAACTTTTCCACCAAAACCCCCGAATACCCGCCCATCAGGCGCGGTAGCAGCAGCATGATCGAGCTGAGCAGGGCGTATTGCGTGGCGGAGAACTTCAGGTTGGTCAGGCTCGACAGATAGGCAACAAACGCCGACGTCGCCAGGCCCGAGCTGAAGTTGTCGAGGGAAATGGTCACCATCAGCATCTGCAGGTTCGGGCCCATGTCGGCGAGCATGACGAACAGCAGGTTGGTGGCTGCCGAGGCCGCGCCGCCGATGAACAGGATCGGCAGAATGCCGAAGCGCACGATCAGCAGGCCACCCATGCCGGCGCCAACCAGCGTCATGATCAGGCCGAAGATCTTGCTGACGCTGGCAATCTGATCCTTGGTAAAGCCTTGGTCGATGTAGAACACGTTGGCCATGACGCCCATCACCGTGTCCGACATCCGATAGGTGGCGATCAGGCCGAGCAGCAGCAGCGCCTGCCAGCGATAGCGCAGAATGAAGTCATTGACCGGCGTCAGCACCGGCGCCAGGCCGCGACGGCCCATGGTCGACAGGCACAGACCGGTGAGCAGTGTGTAGAGAATCGCGCGCAGGAAAGCGCGGTCTTCCAGCAGCAGGTCAAGCGGACTCATGTCACCGAACAGCACGCTGGCGAAATCAGTGTTGTAGAGCTGGGTGAACATCGCCGGTACCGAGACCAGCAAGACGATCAGCACAAACACCGACATTAACTGATGCATGAAGGTGTAGCGCCCGGCCTGCAACTGCGTGCGTAGTGGAACCGGTGGCTCGCGCATCAACAGCGTGGTCAGCAGCGCGGGAATCATCAGTGCGCCGAACAGCGCGTAAGTGCCGGCCCAGGCTGAATGCTGATAATTGAAGCCGGTAGAGCCGAAGCCTTCCGCGAAGAACAAGGCGCCGGCCGTCGCCAGCAGTGCAGCGACACGGTAGCCGGACATATAACTGGCGGCGAGCGCGGCCTGACGGTTGTCTTCGGCGATTTCCAGGCGATAGGCATCCACCGCGATATCTTGAGTGGCGGAGGCGAAAGCGACGACGACTGCAATGGCAATCAGCCAGGACAGATGCTTCTGCGGATCGCAGAAACCCATGCCGATCAGGCCGAGAATCACCAGGGCTTGTGAGAGCACCAGCCACGAACGGCGACGGCCAAGCTTGCCCAGCAACGGCAGACGCCATTGGTCGAGCAAAGGTGACCAGACCCATTTGAACGCATAGGCCAGACCGATCAGGCTGGCATAGCCGATGGTTTCACGGGCCACACCGGCCTCACGAAGCCAGACGGAAAGCGTTGAAAACACCAGCATGTACGGCAGGCCGGCGGCGAAACCGAGCAACAACAGCACGAGCGTCGAAGGACTGGCATAAGCGGCTAGCGCGGCGCGCCAGGTTTTACGGGGCATGGGCTGAAGTCTGCCTCAAGATTGCGAAAACAAAGCGCGCACTCTAACCGCTGTGCTCTACCGGACGCCAGCCATGGCGCTGAATATCCACACGATTGTTCAGGACGGTGATGCCTTCCATGCGCAATCGGGCCCGTTGTTCATCGCCCGATGGGCTGCCCACCGGCAGGCTGATCCGACCGCCGGCGCCCAGTACACGGTGCCAGGGCAGTTTTGTATCGCCTGGCAACTGACTCAAGGTGCGGCCGACCCAGCGGGCGGCGCGCCCCAACCCGGCAAGTTCAGCTAACTGACCATAGCTGACGACTTTGCCTTCGGGCACTTGAGCAAGGGTGGAGTAGAGCGCCGTGCGTCGGATTTGCGCTTCACTGTCACGGTCGTGGGGCTGCTCTGTCACGGGCACGGTTCCTGAACATGGGCGGATTTGAAGCTTCAAGGGTAATCCGTCGGTGCGTAGTTGAGAAATGAACTCATTGGAAATCGTCCGGTCAGTCCTTGTCAGGGTCTTATTCCTACGGATAATGCCGACCTTTTCGCAAACTGAGCCCTAGATTCGCTTATGTTTTCCAGATCCTTGCTGTGCCTTGCTGTATTCAGCGCGTCCACGCCCCTGCTTGCCGACACCGTCTGGTTGAAGAACGGTGACAAGTTGAGCGGCACTATCACCGTGTTCGATGGCGGCAAGCTGTTGATCCAGACCAAATATGCCGGTGCGGTCACGATTGACTGGAAAGAGGTCAAGACCCTGGACAGCGATCAGCACCTGCTGGTCAAGCAGGATGCCTACACCGGAGAAGTGTCCAAGTCGCTGACGGCTGCCGAAGATGGCAAGGTCACCCTGGCCAACGGAGAGGCGCCGAAAACCGTCGAACTGGCGAGCATTCAGCAGATTCTCAAACCCAAACCGGTGGTCGAGGATCTGGTGTGGAAGGGTAATGTCGACCTGGCGCTGGACTATCAGCGCGCCGAGAAGGACACCGATGACTACGATGTCGGCTTCAAGACCTCAGCGCGTCATGGTCGCTGGCGTCATACCGCCGAAGGCGAGTACAACCGCGAAGTGCAGGACGACGAGACCACCACCAACAACTGGCGCGCCGAATATGCACTCGACCGCTTCCTGACGGATCAATGGTTCTGGCAGGGCCGCCTGAACTACAAGCGTGATCACATCGAAGAGCTGGCGCGTCAGCGCGTGGTCGGTACCGGTCCTGGCTACCAGTTCTGGGATGACGAGCTGGGCGCGTTCTCGCTGGGCTCGCTGCTCAACCGTACCGATTACGAGTATCGCGATGGCAGCAAGGACAACTTCTATTCCGTCGCGATGAAGTGGGATTACAACCGTTACCTGATTGGCAAGAAGGTCGAATTCTTCACCAACGGTGAAGTGGGCAAGCCGCTGTCGGGTGTTGCCGATTACGCGCTGGATGCCGAGATGGGCTTGCGCTACAAGGTCACCGATTGGGCCTCGCTCAATCTCAAGGCTGAGCGTGACATCATCAGCGGCACCAACGATGCCGATCTGAACAAGACCCGTTATACCGCCGGGTTTGGCGTGGCCTGGTAACGCACAAGCAAAAGATCGCAGCCTTCGGCAGTTCCTACAGAGGATTGATATACATCCTGTAGAAGCTGCCGAAGGCTGCGATCTTTTTTTGCGAGCTGAAAAACAGACGCCCACAAAAAAGCCCCGCTTTTAAGGGCGGGGCTCTTTTCTAAAGAAGCTACAAGTTAGATAACTTGTACTTCTTCAGCTTGCATGCCTTTCTGACCGCGGGTAGCGATGAAAGAAACCTGTTGGCCTTCTTTCAGGCTTTTGAAGCCGTCGGATTGGATAGCTTTGAAGTGAACGAACAGGTCGTCACCGGATTGTGGAGTGATGAAGCCGAAGCCTTTTTCATCGTTGAACCACTTAACGGTACCGGTTTGGCGATTAGACATGGTGTAACTCCTTGAACAAAGATAACTGCGACTCAGGAAGAACCCTGGCCGAGACTGAGTGCAAAGAGCAGGAAAAATTCTTGTAGATGGTTGGATCGAAATTCAACATATCGTGTAGAGATTCTCAGTGACACAAGCAACACAGTGACGCCACCTTAACCCAGTTTCCGAGAAGTGCCAATGCTTCTTGCGAAGGTTTCTCTGTTTTCGGGATCGGCGGTGTGACGGTTCGTCGCCAAAGCCCGTATTTCATGGGTGTTCGGCGAGAATTGCACCGCGCACTTTGAACCGGGCGGCGCGCCCGGTAAGATGCCGGACAGAATTTTTCCACCTCGCTATTCAGGACACCCCGCCATGAGCATCAAATCGGACAAGTGGATTCGCCGCATGGCGCAGGAACACGGCATGATCGAGCCGTTCGTCGAACGCCAGATGCGCGGCAGCGATGACAGCCGGGTGATCTCCTATGGTGTGTCGAGCTACGGCTACGACGTGCGCTGCACCAACCACTTCAAGGTGTTCACCAACATCAACTCGTCCATCGTCGACCCGAAAAACTTCGATCCGGGCAGCTTCGTCGACGTCCACAGCGACGTCTGCATCATTCCGCCGAACTCCTTCGCGCTGGCCAGCACCGTTGAATACTTCCGCATTCCACGCAATGTATTGACCATCTGCCTGGGCAAAAGCACCTACGCGCGTTGCGGCATCATCGTAAACGTCACGCCGCTCGAGCCAGAGTGGGAAGGCCACGTGACGCTGGAATTTTCCAACACCACCAACCTGCCGGCGAAGATCTACGCCAACGAAGGCGTGGCGCAGATGCTCTTCCTTGAATCCGACGAGGAATGTGAAGTGTCTTACAAGGATCGCGGCGGCAAGTACCAGGGCCAGCGTGGCGTGACCCTGCCGCGCACCTGATCGGCCCATCCGACAGATCGCGGGAATTCTTTGGCGGGCAGACACTCTATGGGGTGTACTGCCCGTTTTTGCTTTCGGCAAAACTGGCCTTCGCCGAGGAGTGCCCCATGAAGATCGATCCGCAAATCACTGCCGAACTGGCAAGGCTTGAGCCCAATCAGGTTGGCGTATTGGCCTGGTCATTGTTGGCGCATCCGTCGCTGAGCATGGCTGGCGGAATTCCCGGACAGCCCGATCCCGATACGCCCAACGAACAACCGACCGAGCCGGGCGAACCGACCCTTCCGGACGAGCCGCCACCGGCGCCTGTCGCCTGATAAGCCGTGAAAATGGTCAGCCAGACGAGGTCTGCAAAGACTTCAACTGACTGGCCATATTTCGTTGTCGCCGATGACGAAGATTCTGCAGCTTTCATCCTTCTCGACTAAATACCCCCCAGTAAAGGCGCCAAATGCCGGCAGCAGACTGATGCGTTCGCCGAGCTTGAAACACGCCAGGCGCAAGCGTTGTCGACCCTTGCCGTGCAGCCGATAGACCGGGTGTACGTGACCCGCCAGCACGTGCCTTTCAGGATGCGGGTCAGGTTCATGCTGCAAGGCGAATGGCCCGAGCAGCAGCGGTTCCGGCACCACCCGGATGTTCAGCGATTCAGGCGGGTCACCAGCGCGTTTGTCGTGGTTGCCGCGAATCAGCGTCATTGGCAGCTCAGCGTGGCGCGCACGCCATTGCGCCAGCGCGCTCAGCGTGCGTGTGGCATGAGAGCCGGGCCCGTGCAGGAAATCCCCGAGAAAGATCAATAAACGGCAGGGAAGCTTTGCCAGCAGCCGATCAATCACGGCGATATTGCTCGCCGTGGTGCCATGCGGGACCGGTTGACCAAGACTGCGGTAAGCCGCGGCTTTGCCGAAATGCACATCGGCAATCAACAGGACCTGCTGCGCGGGCCAGTACATGGCTTTCTCGGGCAGGAGCCAAAGTTCTTCGCCGGCCAGACGCACCGGGTAGGGCGCATTCATCGGGATTTATCCTTGTCGGCGCTATTCTCCAGATCACCGACCATTCGCCTGATGCGATCAGCGAGTTTTTCCGAACTCATGCTTTCGCGCATGCGTTCCACCAGCAGCGGAAACCCTAGCGGTGTAGGACGTTTGAGCTGATGCACGTCCAGTTTCATCCCGTTGATCCGCTCCAATGTCTGTTCCAGGCGACCAATATCCAGTTCTTCGCGTAAGACTTCTTCCCCGGCCTGCGCCAGCAACAGGTTGTCGGCGTCGTATTGTTTGAATACTTCGAAGAACAAACCGCTGGATGCCTGTACCTGCCGGGTGCTTTTCGGCGCGCCTGGGTAGCCGGCGAAGACCAGCCCGGCAATCCGCGCGATCTCGCGAAAGCGCCGCAGCGCCAGTTCGCCGGCATTCAGGCTGGCCATAACGTCCGTTAACAAATCATCAGCATTGAAGAGATCGGTATTCAAATACTCGGCCCAGTCGATCGGCGTAGCGCTGAGCAATTCCAGGCCGTAATCGTTCACCGCAATGGAAAACGTCACGGGCTGCCGTTGACTGACGCGCCATGCCAGCAGGCTCGCCAGGCCCAGATGCACTTGGCGCCCGGCAAACGGATAAAGGAAAAGGTGCCAGCCCTCGCGGGACTTCAATACTTCGGCCAACAGGTTTTCTGTGGTGGGCAAACCCGACCAGCGCATCTGGGTTTCCAGCAAGGGTCGCAATGCCTGCATTTCCGGGCCGATAAACTCGCCCTGCGCGGCGGCACTGAAGCGCCTGACCACGGCCTCAGCCAATTCGTTTGAAAGTGGCATCCGCCCGCCATTCCAGCGCGGTACGGCGGCTTTCTTCGCAGTGCTGCGTTTGACGTAAGCGGTCATGTTTTCCACTCGCACCAACTCCAGCAAACGCCCGGCGAAGAGAAAACCATCACCGGGTTTGAGCCGCGCGATAAAGCCTTCCTCGACACTGCCCAGCTGTTTACCACCGCCGCCCTTGCTCCAGAATTTCAGCTGGATGCTGGCATCGCTGACGATCGTGCCGATGCTCATGCGATGACGCCGCGCCAATCGTGCATCGGGCACACGCCAGATGCCGTGCTCGTCCGGTTCGACCCGGCGATAGTCCGGATAGGCTGTCAGAGACATCCCGCCATGGCGTACGAAAGCCAGCGCCCACGCCCAATCGGCGGGTGTCAGGTCACGATATGCCCAGGCACCGCGGACTTCTTCGTACAAGTCCTCAGGAATAAAGCCACCGCCAAGGGCCATGCTGACCAAATGCTGCACCAGTACATCCAGCGGTTTGTGCGGTGACAGGCGTGGTTCGATACGCCGTTGTTCGACGGCATCGCCGGCGGCAGCCGCTTCGATCAATTCAAGGCTGTGCGTTGGCACCAGTGTCACTCGCGACGTGCGTCCCGGTGCATGACCGGAGCGCCCGGCGCGTTGCATCAAACGCGCGACACCTTTGGCCGAGCCTATTTGCAATACGCGCTCGACCGGCAGGAAATCCACGCCCAGATCCAGACTCGATGTGCAGACCACGGCTTTCAGTTGCCCGTCCTTCAAGGCCTGTTCGACCCAGTCGCGGGTCTCGCGAGACAGTGAGCTGTGATGCAACGCGATCAACCCGGCCCAATCCGGCCGTGCCTCCAGCAGTGCCTGATACCAGATTTCCGATTGCGCCCGGGTGTTGGTGAAGACCAGCGTGCTGGCGCAGGCATCCAGTTCGGCAACGACCTGCGGCAACATTTTGAGACCGATGTGCCCGGCCCAGGGAAAACGCTCGATGGCCGGTGGGAGGAGGGTGTCAACCTTCAGCGATTTTTCGCTTTGTCCTTGAATACTGATTCCGCCGCCCTGCGGGATTAGCACCTGCTCGGCGTGGGATTGATTACCGAGGGTCGCGGATACGCCCCAGACAATCAGATCAGGTTGCCAATGGCGCAGGCGGGCCAATGCCAATTGCAACTGCACGCCGCGCTTGTTGCCCAGCAGTTCGTGCCACTCATCGACGACGATCATGCGCAAACTCGACAGCGCGACTTGTGCGTCGGCGCGCGCCAGCAGCAGTGTCAGGCTTTCCGGCGTGGTGATCAGCGTGGTCGGCAGGCGTCGGCTTTGGCGGGCGCGTTCGCTGCTGCTGGTGTCACCGGTGCGCAGGCCGATGCTCCACGGGATCTGCAGATCATCGACAGGTGTTTGCAAGGCGCGTGCAGTATCGGCGGCGAGCGCGCGCATGGGGGTGATCCACAGCACTGTCAGCGGTTCGGCCGGTTGTTTGCGTTTACGCGATGTTTCGACGGCAGGCTGCGAGCGGGCAAAGCGATTGAGCGCGGCAAACCACACCGCATAGGTTTTACCGGCACCGGTGCTCGCGTGCAGTAGACCGGATTCACCGTTTTTCACCGCCGCCCATACCTGTTTCTGAAAGGCGAACGGCTTCCAGTCGCGGGCGCTGAACCAGATTTTTGCCAGGTCGGGGGATTTCGCCATGCGGGCTGCGCGCGCTCTGGAGGGGTTCTTTCAGAGACCGCGCGGCGGGCAGACAAGTTTGATTTTTCAGGCTGGCACGGTGTGCTTTTTGTAGGAGTGAGCCTGCTCGCGATAGCGGTGTGTCAGTCACATTAGTATTGGATGTAATGACGCTATCGCGAGCAGGCTCACTCCTACAGGGGGATTGTGTGCGGCGTTATTTGAGGTTACCGCTGAGGAATTGCTTCAGGCGTTCGCTTTTCGGGTTGCCCAGCACTTCCTCAGGCGCGCCTTCTTCTTCCACCAAACCCTGATGCAGAAACAGCACCTGGCTGGAGACTTTCCGGGCGAAACTCATTTCGTGGGTCACCATGATCATCGTCCGGCCTTCCTCGGCCAAACCTTGAATCACCTTCAACACTTCCCCCACCAACTCCGGGTCGAGCGCCGAAGTCGGTTCATCGAACAACATCACCTCCGGCTCCATCGCCAACGCCCGGGCAATCGCCACGCGCTGTTGCTGCCCGCCGGAGAGAAACGCTGGATATTGATCCGCCACCCGCGCCGGCAGACCGACCTTGTCCAGATAACGCCGCGCACGATCGTCGGCTTCCTGTTTGCTGCAACCCAACACCCGGCGCGGGGCCATGGTGATGTTTTCCAGCACGGTCATGTGGCTCCACAGGTTGAAATGCTGGAACACCATTGCCAGACGCGTGCGCAGGCGTTGCAGCTCAGCAGCGTCGGCGACGTGCATGCCGTGGCGGTCGGTGACCATGCGGATCGCCTGGCCATCGAGGCTCATGGCGCCATCATTGGGTTGTTCGAGAAAATTGATGCAGCGCAAAAAGGTGCTTTTGCCCGAGCCGCTGGCGCCGATCAGGCTGATCACGTCGCCGGTCTTGGCCTTGAGCGACACGCCTTTGAGCACCTGATGGTCGCCATAGCTTTTATGCAGGCCTTCAACGGTCAGTTTGTACATGGGACAGACATCCTCAAGGCGAAAGTAGGTAGCCGCTGCGATAGGCTTCGGCGCCCGCGACGTGGGCGATGACCATACCGGCGGTGGCCATGCGTCGCAGCGAGCGGGCGTACATCAGGCCGGCGCTGGTGCAATGAATGGGGGTGATCCGGTCGTTGATCGGGTCGATGATTTCAGCAATCTGTTGCCCGGCTTCGAGGTATTGACCGGCCACCGCTGTGTACACCAGCAGGCCACCGACCGGCGTGATCACCGGTTCCACACCCGCCAGTGGCGTGGCGGGATAGGGCAATGGCGGCTGCGGTTTGGTTTCGCCGACGATCGCATCGGACTGGATCAGATAATCGATCAGCGCCTGGCAGTCGCGGCTGGCCAGTGGATGGGTGACGTCACCCTGGCCGCGCAACTCGACGGTCACCGAGAAACTGCCAAGCGGAATTTCGAAGTGCTCGCCGAAACGTTCCTTCAGTTGCCACCACAGCAGGGTGAAGCATTCGTCGAACGACTGGCCGCCGGAATCGGTGGCCAGCAGGCTCGCCTGAGCTTCGATGTAGCGCGCCAGCGGTTCGACCTGCGGCCACGCTTCGGGCGTGGTGTAGAGGTGCACCACCGATTCGAAATCACAGTGCAAGTCCAGCACCATATCCGCGTCGCAGGCCAGCCGTTGCAGGGTCAGACGCTGGGATTGCAGTTGCGTGCTGGCGGTCTGGCGGGCGAGGGCGTTGCGCAGATGCGTGCGGATCAGTTCGAGGTTGTGCTGCGGATCGTCATTCAGCCTGCCTTCGATGGCGTTGCCGATTTCTTCACTGAGGTCGACGAACCAGCGGTTGAAGTTCTGCCCGCTCTCCAGTTCGTAGCGGCCCAGCGGTACGTCCATCAACACTTGTTCGAGGCCGACCGGGTTGGCCACCGGTACCAGCACGATTTCGCTGCGCAGGCGGCCGGCCGCTTCCAGCTCGGCCAGACGTTGCTTGAGGTGCCAGGCGACGAGCATGCCCGGCAGTTCGTCGGCATGCAGCGAAGACTGAATGTAAACCTTGCCCTTGGCCTGTTCCGGGCCGAAGTGGAAGCTGTGGATCTGTCGTGCGGTCCCCGGCAGCGGGGCCAGCAAGTCATGGATCAGGTGGCGCATTTTTTATCTCTTTATTCCTGAGCTGGGCCTAGTGAGTCGGGCCGAGGAAGGCCAGCCATCGGCGTTCGGCAAGGCGGAACAGGCCGACCAGCGCAAAGGTAATGGTCAGGTAGATCAGCGCGGCAATGCCGAACGACTGAAAGGTCAGGAAGGTCGCCGAGTTGGCGTCCCGCGCGACTTTCAGAATGTCGGGGATGGTCGCGGTGAAGGCCACGGTGGTCGAGTGCAGCATCAGGATCACTTCGTTGCTGTAATACGGCAATGATCGGCGCAGGGCCGAGGGCATGATCACGTAGGCATACAGCTTCCAGCCGGTTAGCCCGTAAGCCTTGGCGGCTTCGACTTCGCCGTGGTTCATGCTGCGAATCGCCCCGGCGAAAATCTCCGTGGTGTAGGCGCAGGTGTTCAGGGCGAAGGCGAGGATCGTGCAGTTCATCGCATCGCGAAAGAAACTGTCGAGCAACGGCTGCGCACGCACGGCGGCGAGGCTGTAGATCCCGGTGTAGCAAATCAGCAACTGGATATACAGCGGCGTGCCACGGAACAGGTAGGTGTAAAACTGCACCGGCCAGCGAATGTAGAAGTGCGGCGAAACTCGCGCAATCGACAACGGAATCGACACCAGAAAACCGATGAAGATCGAGGCGCTGAGCAGCCACAGCGTCATCGCCAGCCCGGTGATGTTCTGGCCGTCGGTATAAAGGAAGGCGCGCCAGTATTCCTGCAGGAGTTCGATCATCGTACGGCCTCCCGGGCACCGGCGGCGTAGCGGCGTTCGAGCCAGCGCAGGATGAAGTTGGAAGCACTGGTGATCAGCAGATAGATCAACGCGGCGAGAACCAGGAAGTAGAACAGTTGATAAGTGCTTTTACCGGCGTCCTGTGCAGCTTTGACCAGGTCGGCAAGGCCGATGATCGACACCAGTGCGGTGGCCTTGAGCATCACCATCCAGTTGTTACCAATGCCCGGCAGGGCGAAGCGCATCATTTGCGGGAACACCACGTAGCGAAAGCGCTGGCCGCGTTTGAGGCCATACGCGGTGGCGGCTTCAACCTGACCGCGCGGCACGGCGAGAATCGCGCCACGGAAAGTTTCGGTGAAATACGCGCCATAGATGAAGCCCAGGGTCATCACCCCGGCGCTGAATGGGTTGATCTCGATGTATTCCCATTCCATGTAGTCAGTCAGGGACGTTAGCCAGGTTTGCAGGCTGTAGAAAATCAGCAGCATCAGCACCAGATCCGGCACGCCGCGAATCAGCGTGGTGTAGAGCTGGGCAGGCAGGCGTACCAGTTTGACTTTTGACAGCTTGGCACTGGCGCCGAGCAGGCCGAGCAAAACGGCCACCAGCAGCGACAACGCCGATAATTTGATGGTCATCCAGGTGCCTTCCAACAGCAACGGGCCAAAGCCCTTGAGGCTGAAGGCTGCGAGCCCCAGATTTTGTAAGAGGTTTTCGAACATAAATCAGCAACCTGAGCGGATGGAAAAGGCGCCCATCGAGGATGGGCGCCGGGGCATTATTTGCCGCTGTACAGATTCAGATCGCCAAAGTGTTTCTTTTGAATCTCGGCGTATTTGCCGTCATCGTGTAACGCTTTGATACCTTTATCTAAAAGCGCTTTCAGCTCAGTGTTACCTTTCTTAATACCGACAGCGGTTTTGGCTGGCAGCAATTCGCTGTCGACTGGCTTGCTGACGTCATAGTCGGCGCCCTGTGGCGACTTCAAAAAGCCCAGTTCGGCTTGCAGCATGTCCTGGATACCGGCGTCGAGACGGCCGGAGGTCAGGTCGGAATACACCTGATCCTGGTTCTGATAAGCCTGGGTTTTCACGCCGGCCTTGTCCAGCACGGCTTTGGCATAGGCTTCTTGAATAGTGCCTTGCTCGTAGCCGACGGTTTTGCCCTTGAGGGACGCGACGTCTGCGGTGATGCCGGAGCCTTTCTTGAACACATAAGCGGTCGGGCCGGAGAACAGTTCGCTGGAGAAGTCGATGACTTTTTCGCGGGCCGGGGTCACGGTCATCGACGAGATCACGCCGTCGAATTTGTTGGCCTTGAGGCCCGGAATCATGCCGTCGAAGTCACTTTCGACCCACTTGCACTTGACCTTCAGTTCGGCGCAGATCGCGTTGCCCAGGTCGATGTCGAAGCCCACCAGGCTGCCGTCGGCCGCTTTCGACTCGAACGGTGCGTACGAAGGGTCAACGCCAAAGCGCAGCTCTTTGTATTCCTTGGCCAGCGCGGAGCCAGCGGCCATGCACAACGCCAGTGCAGAAAGGGTCAGCAATGCTTTTTTCATTATTCAATCCCTAAGAACCAATATGAGCGCTTGTGGCGCAGAATTATTGTTACTGGAACGCGTACGACCTATAGAAAGTAGCAATTTCCGAACCAGAGTCCCGAACAAGTGTTTTAAAAGGTTGGCGCAGCGATTGGATGAGCGAGTCAGTGCCCGCAAACGGGCACTGAAAATAGCTTGCACTGATTCAGGGCTGATCGTTCCCACGCTCTGCGTGGGAATGCAGCCCGGGACGCTCCGCGTCCCATCCACAGCCGAACGCGGAGCGTAGGAACGATCTTCGCGTCATGTTGAACTCAGGCGAGAAGATCCTGCAATGTGGCTAGGCTATCCGCCTCATCCACGGTTTTATCCTGGCGCCAGCGCAGCATCCGTGGAAACCGCACGGCAATCCCGCTCTTGTGCCGCCGCGACAGGGCAATGCCTTCGAAACCCAGCTCAAACACCAGACTCGGTTTCACGCTGCTCACCGGGCCAAACTTCTCCACCGTGGTCTTGCGCACAATGCTGTCGACCTGACGCATTTCCTCATCGGTCAGCCCCGAATACGCCTTGGCAAACGGCACCAGCGCGCGCTGACTCGAGTCGGGCGGGCCGTCCCACACTGCGAAGGTGTAGTCGCTGTACAGACTGGCCCGCCGACCATGCCCGCGCTGCGCGTAAATCAACACGGCATCGACACTGAACGGATCAACCTTCCATTTCCACCAGACGCCCATGTCCTTGGTGCGGCCAACCCCGTACAGCGAATCCCGCGCCTTGAGCATCATCCCTTCAACGCCCAGCCGCCGCGAGGACTCGCGCTGGCGGGCGAGGTCGAACCAGTCGCTGCCGGTCAGCACCGGTGAGGCCAGCAGCACCGGGCTGTTGCAACGGGCGATGACCTCTTCCAGTTGCGCGCGGCGTTTGGCCTGCGGCTGGTTGCGCCAGTCTTCGCCTTGCCATTCGAGCAAGTCGTAGGCGAGTACCACCACCGGCACCTCTTCGAGGATTTTCCTGTCGAGGGTTTTGCGACCGATACGTTGTTGCAGCAGGGCGAAGGGCTGCACGGCCGGCGGTTGGGTCGATTGCGGATCAAAGGCGTCTTCAGTGCCCGGATGGGTGCTTTTCCACACGACGATTTCGCCGTCGATCACCGTGCCGTCAGGCAGACCGTGCACCAGCACTTCCAGTTCGGGAAAACGCTCGGTGACCAGTTCCTCGCCCCGCGACCAAATCCACAGCCGGCCTTCACGCTTGACCACTTGTGCGCGGATGCCATCCCACTTCCATTCGATCTGCCAGTCGCTGGCAGGCCCGATCAGTGCTTCGAACTCTTCCACCGGTTGTGACAGGGCATGAGCGAGGAAAAACGGGTACGGCTGACCACCGCGCTGGGCATGTTCATCGCTGGACTCAGGGGCGATCAGCTTCAGGTAGCTGGCGGCGCTTGGCCGATTGGACAGGTCGGTGTAGCCAACCAGACGCTGCGCCACGCGTTTGCTGTCCAGCCCGGCCATCGATGCCAGAGCCCGGGTGACCAGCAGTTTCGATACGCCGACGCGGAAACTGCCGGTGATCAATTTGATGCACAGCATCAGGCTCGATCGATCCAGTTGCGCCCACAGGGCGGGCAGTTGTCGGCTGAGGTATTCCGGAGTTTCACCGCGTAGCGGCAGAAGTTTATCTTCGATCCACTCGGCGAGGCCGGCGTCGGAACTGTGCGGGTTTTCCGCGAGCACCAGCGAAATGGTTTCCGCCAGGTCACCGACCGCTTGATAGCTTTCTTCGAACAGCCACGGTTCCAGGCCGGAAATCTCGACAGCCAGTTCGCGCAGGATTCTCACCGGCACCAGTTGCCGGGGCCGGCCACCGGACAGAAAGTACACCGCCCACGCAGCGTCATGCGGTTCGGCCTGGGCGAAGTACGTCTGCATCGCCGCCAGTTTGGCGTTGCTCGACGTAGTTGCGTCGAGTTCGGCATATAACTCGGCAAATGCTTTCATGCGGGCATCTCGACGATGGTCGGTTCGGTGGCGATGTTTTCTTCTTCGTCATCGCCGTATTCGGTGTTGAAACCCTGGGCATCCAGGCCTTTTTCACGCAGATGCCGCACCAGCACGCCAATCGAGCCGTGGGTGACCATCACCCGTTCCGCGCCGGTCTGTTCGATGGCCCACAACAGACCGGGCCAGTCGGCGTGATCGGAGAGCACGAAACCGCGATCGACACCGCGCCGCCGCCGCGTGCCACGCAAGCGCATCCAGCCGCTGGCAAACGCGTCGCTGAATTCACCGAAGCGGCGCATCCAGGTGCTGCCTCCCGCCGAGGGCGGGGCGATGACCAGGGCCTGGCGCATGATCGGGTCGCTTTTCTTCACGTCGCCGGCGTAGATCGTCGGCGGCAGGTACACGCCAGCCTCGCGGTAGACCCGGTTCAGCGGCTCGACCGCGCCGTGACTGAGGATCGGGCCGAGGCTTGCGTCGATACCGTGGAGAATCCGCTGGGCCTTGCCGAACGAATAGCAGAACAACACGCTGGCTTTGCCGGCGGCAATGTTCGCTGCCCACCACTGATTGATCTCGCTGAACACCTGCGCCTGTGGCTGCCAGCGGTAGATCGGCAGGCCGAAGGTCGATTCGGTGATGAAGGTGTGGCAGCGCACCGGTTCGAACGGGGCGCAGGTGCCGTCGGGTTCGATTTTGTAGTCACCCGATGCGACCCAGACTTCGCCGCCGTATTCCAGACGCACCTGCGCCGAGCCGAGCACGTGGCCGGCGGGATGAAAGCTCAAGGTGACACCGTGGTGCGTCAGGCGCTGGCCGTAGGCGAGGGTTTGCAGGTTGATGTCCTGCCCCAGCCGCGCGCGCAGAATCCCTTCGCTGGCGCTGCTGGCGAGGTAATGCTGGTTGCCGGTGCGCGCGTGATCGCCGTGGGCATGGGTAATGACCGAGCGCTCGACGGGGCGCCACGGATCAATGTAGAAATCCCCGGCAGGGCAATAAAGACCTTCGGGACGGGCGATAACAAGGTCCATGTCGTTACCAGGAATGGGGGGCTTGTTAGCTATGAGGTTGGCGCGTGTTCAGAAGTTCTATCGACTTTGAAGAGCGACCCTCACCCCAGCCCTCTCCCAGAGGGAGAGGGGGCCGAACGAGGTGTCTGGCGAATGACATCGACCTGAAAAAACGAGTCGATTATGGATTCGGCAACGCACGAACCGGCTTAACTCAGGATTCGGCAGAGCACGAACCAAGTTAACTCCGGATTCGGTACAACAGTTTCAGGTCGGCGTAGACCTGCAGCATCCCCCAATCAGTCCCCTCTCCCTTTGGGAGAGGGCTAGGGTGAGGGGCTTTTGATTTACAGGGCCGACCGAGATGCCCGACGAGTTGAACCGAGCAAATTCCGGATTCGGCAGTGCCCGTTCAGGTCGGCGTATGACTCAATCAACCCCCAATCAGTCCCCTCTCCCTCCGGGAGAGGGTTAGGGTGAGGGGCTTTTGACCTTTGCCTTATTTGCCGGGAGTAAGAGTCAAACGGGCCTTGCCATACACCCGGTCAAAGTTCTGCGGCTGCATCGGCAAACCGATGTACTGCCCCTTCAACCACGCATCGATGCCATTGAGGTAGTTGGGACTGACCGGATTCCCCGATTGCCCCGTACCGTTCTGCCCCAGCAACGGTTCAGTCTGGCCGAAGTCGACAATGAAACGCATCGACGGCGCACGTGTGGTGGTGAAATCCTGCCCCCAAGCGAACGCTGAAGTGTTCAGCGTCGTGTGATCGCCACCGGCCGCCAGCGGCCCGCGCACGGTCTGACCATTGCTGTTCTTCCAGGCATAGCTGTGCAACTTGCCCCACTGCCAGGCGCGATGGTCGCCGCCCAACTGACTGTCGCCAGCGCTGATCGCTGCGGCGAAGCTGCGGGCGAGAATCAGCGCTTTGTCCTCTTTCTGCGGCGTGCGCAGGTCATCCCAGAACGGACTGTCTTCACGCCCCAACAGATGATCGGCCTGCGCCGCGTAAGACAAATCGCCGTTGGCGATAAACGCCTTCCACGCAGGGCTCGATTCCGGACCGAGCTCATCGAGGAAGATCTGCTTCATGCTTTCCTGCAGGAACAGTTCGTAAATCGCCGCGTCTGCCGAGGTCGGGCTGAGCTTGCCGTCGAACGCCATCAACCGGGTAAACGCCTCGCGCGCCTTGCTGCGATCCGCTTCCGGCAGGGCATCGATTGCCTGTTTCAGCGGTTGTTTCATGCCCGGTGCTTCGAAGACTTTTTTCAGCTTGGCGGCGAAGGTGGTGGTCTGGTCGTACTGCATAGCGATCACGCTGCGGCTGTCGTGCTTGCCGCTGCCGGCCAGTTCCGCCAGACGTTCGCCACGCTCCGGTGCGGCCCACGAGTTCGACAATTGCATGCCGTAACCGTGCGGGATCACGCGCTGGTTGGCGGTGCCGAGCCAGCCTTGTGCCGGATCCTGATCGTATGGATGCAGCATCGGGTCGGCGTAACCGTCCCAGTCGTAACGACCTTCCCAGCCCGGCGATGGCAGCAAACCTTCACCTTCGCGGCGATTCGGGAAGCGCCCGGTGACTTGCCAACCAATGTTGCTTGCATCGGCGAACACCAGATTCAGGGCAATGGCGCGGATTTCCCGGCTGGCATCCGAAGCTCGTTCTACGGTTTGCGCGCGGGTCAGATCAAAAAACGCATCCAGCGACTTGTCGTCGGTGAAGCTCGGCGTTTGCAAGGCCAAGCCGAAACCGCTGCCTTGGGCCGCCGCCTGAGCACTGTTGAGCAACGCGCCGTGGCGGGTTTCGTATACCGCTTCGCGAATCGGTCGCTGGCCTTTGACGAAGTAGGTTTCGTTGCGCACGCCCAGCGGCTGCCATCTGCCGTTGACCTCGTAGGTCAAACTGCTGCCCTGGCGACGGATTTTTTCCAGGAACAGGTCCTGGTTGTCGCCGAGCACGCTGGTCATGCTCCACGCCACTTTGCCGTTGAAACCGCCAAGGACCAGTGGCAAACCGGCAACCGTGACGCCTGCGGCCTGATATTTCGGTGCGCGGATCTGCACGAAGCTCCACAGCGACGGTGCGGCCAGCGGCCCATGGGCGTCGCTGGCCAGCAGGCTCTTGCCGCTGCGGCTGCGTTGCGGGGCGATCGCCCAGTTGTTCGAAGACGTGGTGCCCAGCAGGTTCAGTGCCGACAGTTGCTGGCTGGCGCTGCTCAGTTCGGTCAGCCCCGGGATTTGCCCGTTGAGCTTGAGACCTTGCAGCTTGTCAGCCTCGGCCAGTGGCAGATTCTCGTCGGGTGCGGACGGCGTCAGCCAGGCGAGTTTGTCGCTGGTCACGGTTTGCGCGAGCACCAGCGAGGATATTTCTTCCGGCAGGTTGGCCGATTGGCTGAAATTCAGCAGGGCGAAAATCAGCGCCGAATCTTCCGGTTTCCAGTATTCAGGCTTGTAGCCGCTGGAAGCGAGATCGCCCGGCAACTTGTCGGCGTAGCGGAACAGGTAGGCGTTGACGCCCCGCGCATAGACTTCGAAGAAACGCTTGAGGCGTGGCGACGAAGCTTTGTACAGCTCGCCGGCGCTTTTCTTCAGATTGACCGCGCGCATGTAGCGGTCGGCGTCGAGCATCGATGCGCCGGACATTTCCGCCAACCGGCCCTGCGCCAGCAGGCGCAAGGTGACCATTTGATTGATGCGGTCGCTGGCGTGCACATAGCCGAGGCTGAACAGCGCGTCGTGAAAGGTGTTGCTCTCGATCAACGGCATGCCCATGGCATTGCGTCGCACCGACACGTTCTGCGCCAGGCCCTTGAGCGGTTGCACGCCGGAGGTCGGCGGGAGGGTGTCCTGAGCGTTCCAGGTCTGGCAACCGGACAGGCCCAAAACACCGGCCACTGCTGCGGCAACGCCGAACCGGGGAAGAAAATGAGTAAGGGCTGGCGAGGCCATGGCAAAGCTCCTGCGGGGGTGTAGAGGCTGGGGGCGCAATAAAGCCGCTACGTTAGTGAGCAGGAGGTGGCCGCGCAAGCGGGGGCAGGGGTTATTTGTGTATTTCTGTCGAATGGAAAAGATCGCAGCCTGCGGCAACTCCTGCATAGGCATGCATTCCCATGCAGGAGCTGCCGCAGGCTGCGATCTTTTGCCGTTAAATCAGGATTTGGGTGGATTGATTTTCTGCACCAAGGCGTAGGCCTTCACGGTCGCCGGGCGATCCTTGATGTGGTTGAACCAGCGCAGTACATGCGGGAAGTCTTCCAGGTTCTGGCTCTGCCATTTGTGTGAAACGATCCACGGATAAATCGCCATGTCGGCAATGCTGTATTCGCTGCCGGCGACGAATTCGTTATCAGCCAGTTGCTTGTTCAACACGCCATACAAACGTGCGGTCTCGTCGATGTAGCGCTTGATCGCGTAAGGAATTTTCTCCGGAGCGAACTGGCTGAAGTGATGATTCTGCCCGGCCATCGGCCCCAGGCCACCCATTTGCCAGAACAGCCATTGCAACGCCGTTTGCCGACCGCGCAGGTCTGTGGGCAAAAACTTCCCGGTCTTCTCCGCCAGATACAACAGGATTGCCCCGGACTCGAACAGCGACAGCGGTTCACCGCCATCGGCCGGTTCATGGTCAACGATGGCCGGAATGCGGTTGTTCGGGGCGATCTTCAGAAAATGTGGCTGGAACTGCTCACCCTGACTGATGTTGATCGGGTGCACGTTGTACGGCAGGCCGGCTTCTTCGAGGAACAGGGAAATCTTGTGGCCGTTGGGGGTGGTCCAGTAATACAGGTCGATCATGGAGAACTCCAAAGCAGAAATGGACTTGCGTGCGGACAGCAAACGCCGGCGTCAGGTCGTCCCGTGTGCATTCGATAGCTTGCTTAACAGGAAGAGGTGATGCTGAACTGCGCAGAATTCAATGACCCCGCGTGAGAAAAATCGCCATGGAGCTTCAGGCCAACGCTGCACTGATCATCATCGATCAGCAAAAGGGCATCCTGCAGCCGCGTTTGGGGCGAAGGAATAATCCTCAGGCGGAAGCGCGAATCCTTGATCTGCTGGGGCATTGGCGGCATAGCACGAGGCCGGTGATTCATGTGCAGCACCTGTCGCGTGAGCCTGATTCAGTGTTCTGGCCCGAACAGGAAGGGGTGGAATTTCAGCAGCGGTTTACGCCGCAGAACGGGGAATGGCTGATTCAGAAACAGGTGCCGGATGCGTTTTGTGCCACCGGACTAGAGGCGCGGTTGCGTGAGGCGGGGATCGGGCAACTGATCATTGTCGGCGTGGCGACCAACAACTCGGTGGAGTCAACGGCGCGCACGGCGGGCAATCTGGGGTTTGCAGCTTGGGTGGCGGAGGATGCCTGTTTCACCTTCGACAAGGCCGATTATTTCGGCACGTTGCGAACGGCTGAAGAGGTGCACGGGATGTCGCTGGGGAATCTGGATGGGGAGTATGCGACGGTGGTCAGTGCGAAGCAGATTCTTGCGGCGGGCTGAATAACTTCGCCGTATGCGCAGGCCCCTTCGCGAGCAGGCTCGCTCCCACAGGGATCGCGGTGGGCACAAAAGCCCTGACCGGCGCAGATCAAATGTGGGAGCGAGCCTGCTCGCGAAAGCGGTCTGTCAGGCGAAACGACTGTCCGCCCAGTGCATCACGCGCCGTGGCACTTCTTGAATTTCTTGCCGTTGCCGCATGGGCAAGGGTCATTGCGGCCGACGTCTTTCAGGGCATTGCGCACCGGTTCCTGGTGGGCGTGGCCGCAGTTCGGGCCGTGAACATGGCCGTGGTCATGCTCGTGATGATGGTCATGATCGTGGTTGCAGTCAGGGCCATGGACATGAGGTTGCTGGGTCATCGGTGTTGCTCCGGAATTAAATCGGCGGGGATTATCACGCCATTGCGCTCAAGGTGCACGTAGTGAGCGATGAATAAACCGGTTTCCATTTCGCCCTGCAAACGATAGGGAATCTGCTGGTTCGGATTTTTCAGCATTTTCACCACGTCTTTTACCTTCGGCCAGAGGTTGGTGCGGATCGGCACTTTGAAATAGGCGCTGCGCTTGGGCCCGACGGTGAACCAGTGTTCATGCTCGCCTTCGGCCAGCAGCATATCGGCCAGATGAATGCGGTATTCGAGGCCCCGCACGGTCAGGTCGCTGTCGTTGGGGTTGTCGATGCGAAAGTGCAGGATGAATTTCTGTTCGAGCAGCTTGGCGCGCACCACTTCGACTTTTACCAGGTGCACGGCGGGGTCGACGCTGTCATCGCTGAACCACGACGCGCAGCCGCCGAGATTGAGGATCAGCATCAAGAACAGAAAATGTAGTGTGCGCTGGCAACCGAGCATGATTTAACTCCCTTTGGTGCCAGTCTAGACGCTAAAAGAACGCAGCCTTCGGCAGCTCCTACAGAGAAACGCATTCCATGTAGGAGCTGCCGAAGGCTGCGATATTTTGATCTTAAGCGCCAAAATACCCCGCACAGCACTTCTTGAACTTCTGCCCACTGGCGCACGGGCAGCTGTCATTGCGCCCCAGCTTCAACTGCACCGTCGGATCAATGAAGTACCAACGCCCGGCATTCTGCACAAACGACGAGCGTTCGCGGTGGCTGTGTTCGCCCTGGCTGTCGTGCCAGCGTGCAGTGAAGGTGACGAAGGCGTGTTCCGGCTGGCCACCGAAGACTTCCGAACTTTCGACATCGAGGCCGAGCCAGGTGCTCTGCGCGCTCCAGTCGCTGATCGACTGACGATTCAGTCCCGCTTGCTGAGCAGGCAGGGTGGTCGCCACAAGGTAATCGATCAAACCCAGCACATAGGCGCTGTAGCGCGAACGCATCAAGGCTTCGGCGCACGGCGCAGGATGGCCATCGTGATAATGACCGCAGCAGGCATCCAGCAGATTGCCGCTGCCGCAGGGGCAAATGGCTGTACTCATTGCATTACCACCAGTATTTCCCGAAGTTTTCCGGATTGGCCCAGAACCGCGAGTTGAGCCAGTCGGGGACTTGTTTGTAGTCAAGCAGATCGTAGGTGAACAGGGTCAGCACTTGATCGTCGCGTTGAAAGCGCTCGCTGGCCTGCAGCGCCAGCGAATAGAAGTCGGTTTCCTGCCAGCCGCTGGCCGACAGATCCGCCAGCACGGCAATGCGGCTGGCGTTGAGATTACGAATTCCGCCCAACAGATTCAGGCCTTCGCGCTTGGGCAAGTGTTCCAGGCAATCGACCACCAGCGCCAGATCGAAACGTTGCGCGGCCAGTTCGGCGGGCAATGCGCCCGGCGCCGTATGGGCGACGACGGTGTCTGGGTGCGCCACTTTAAAGGCGCTCAGGGCTGGAAATTCGCTGGCGCCGATCAGCAGCAGACGGGCCGGGGCGTAGCGATCCAGCAAAGCGGCCAACGCCTGTTGCGGCGTACGGGAAGAAATGGCGACGTTCATCGAAGCTCCTCAATCAGACCGCCAAGACTAGCCTGCCTGACGATGTCGGCAAAGAGCGCCGTTCCGTCAGTTACCGACGATTGCGCCAAAGTCCTGTGAACACGGTCGCAAACAGGCATGGCCTATTGCTGGCGGAGATTAAAACTCCGGTCTTTACTCCCTGAATCGGTTTTAAGCCGATCCCTCAGGAGAAAACCAGATGAGCATAGTTCGGACAGCATTACCTTTGATTCTGCTAACCAGTGTGTTGACTGGTTGCGCAGGTTTGCAGAAAACCGACTGGCCGACCTGTGCGGCGGTCGGTGGTGTCGTCGGTGCCGGTCTCGGCGCAACCGAGAGTTCGGCGTGGGCCGGCTACGGCGCGTTGTTGATCGGTGGCACGGCAGCGGCCTATTGCTGGGTACACGGTGATGGCGACGAAGACGGCGATGGCGTGCCGGACAGTCGCGACAAGTGCCCGGGCACGCCTAAAGGCGTACAGGTCGACGCTGACGGTTGCCCTCCACCAGCGCCTGCACCCGTGGTCGAAGAAGCTGTAGTGGTCAAGGAAGAAACCATTGTTATCCGTGATGTGCACTTCCAGTTCGACAAAGCCACGCTGACCGGCCCTGACAAGCAAGTACTCGACAAGGTCGCCACCCGCCTGAAACAGGAATCCTCGACGGCGCAACTGACCGTGACCGGTCACACCGACAGCGTGGGCAGCGATGCCTACAACAAAAAACTGTCGGATCGTCGCGCGCACTCGGTGGTGGATTACCTGATCCAGCAAGGTGTGCCGCGCGCCAGCTTCGTTTCGGTGTCCGGTCTGGGTGAAAGCCAGCCAGTGGCCGACAACAAAACGGCGGATGGTCGTGCACAAAACCGTCGTACCGAAATCAAAATCCAGCGTTAAGCCCCTCTCGCATCCGCGGCTTGTGCAGTCGCGGATGCGGGTCTTTACTCCTGTGTAACCGGTATGGGCCGGTGACACAGGAGCTTTCACAATGACTGTTTTCTCAAGGTCCGTCTTGCCGGTGCTGCTGCTAGGCAGTTTGCTCACCGGTTGCGCCACCCACAGCGATGGCACTGCACCCCTCAATCAACGTACGTGGCCGATCTGCAGCGTTATCGGCGGACTGGTCGGTGGCGGCCTCGGCGCTATCGAAAGCGCTGGCTGGGCCGGTGGCGGCGCAGCGCTGGGGATTCTTGCCGGCGGACTGATCTGTTATGCCCAGGACGGCGATGAAGACAGCGACGGTGTGTTCGACCGCCGCGACCGTTGCCCGGACACCCCGGAAAATACCCCGGTCGATCACCGTGGTTGCCCGCTGCCGCAGTACCCGGTCACGGAAAAAGTGCCGGAGCCCGCACCGCAAACTGAAGTCATCACCCTCAGCGATGCCGGCAACGTGCTGTTCGATTTCGACAAATCCGACCTGACCCCGGCGGCGAAAGCCCAGCTCGATACGCTGATGGACAAGCTGCGCAATGCCGATGTGGTGAGCATCAAGGTCATAGGTCACACCGACAGCAAAGGTTCGGATGCGTATAACCAGGCTTTGTCGGAACGGCGGGCGAGCAGTGTCGCGGCGTATCTGCTGAGTCAGGGGCTGGCGCCGAACAAGCTCACCAGCGAAGGGCGCGGAGAAAGTGAACCGGTGGCCGATAACGCAACCGATGAAGGGCGCGCGCAGAACCGTCGTGTGGAGTTGCATATCAATCGCTAGGACGCCTCTGTAGGGCGCAGGCTAGAGCTGCCGGACGATTATCAAAGTCGTTCCGGCAGCCATTTGGCGGCGCGGCGAAGTTTTTTCATTTGTGCCTCTGGCTTATCCCCCGCAGAAGCCGTTACTGTGCGCCCAAAGAATAATTCGCAACACGGGGGAGCGTATGAAAGTGTTCTGGGGGCTGGGGCGGTTGTTGACCCTGCTGTTCTGCTGCGTGGTGCTGGCCAATCAGCTGGTGCCGTTCGTACATCCGCTGCATCTGCTGGTCAATCTGGCTGGCGGCCTGCTGTTGCTGATTCATCTACTCGAAGTGCTGCTGTGCAATCGCAGCCTCAAAGGTCGTCCGCACCCTTGGCGTGACCGTGGCCGCATCCTGCTGTTCGGCGTATTCCACTTGCAATCCATCCCGGCCCCGGCCGCTCCGGAGGCTTCTTCCCATGCGTAAACTTTGCCTGCTCGCTGCATTCATCAGCCCTTTGGCCTGTGCCCAAGTGGTCAGTGTTGAAACCAATACGCTGATGCGTTTGCCCAACACGGCCAGCACGTTGCAGCTGGAAAAACTGGAAGTGGCCGATTACGGCACGTTGCTGATTCCTGCCAACGTGACCGAACTGACCGTGGGCGAGTTGCGTCTTGGCCATGAAGCCCGTATCGCGATCGTTCCGAGCGAGAACGCTTTGGAGATGAAGGTCGTTCGTGCAGAGCTAAGCGATGGCAGCCGGATTACTGCACGGGGTGCACCGGGTACTTATGAAAAAGCCGCCCGTGCCGGGCGCAATCTGAATCTGCAATTCAAGGCATTGAACGCGCCGCAACTGTTGGTCGATGCCCGTGGCGGCACCGGTGCGCCGGGTTTTGTCGGCCTTGATGGCGGTAATGGTGAAGACCCGGGCTGCACTTATGGTTCGGCCGGGCACGGTTTTGACGGCAGCAACGGGAGCGACGGCCAACCGGGTGCACCGGGAGCGCTGGTACGCCTTGAAGTGCCGCGCGAGTTTCCGGCCGAGCTGATCAAGGTCAATGTCGCGGGCGGTGCTGGCGGCCCGGCGGGTGTGGGTGGCAAGGCAGGGAAGGGCGGCAAGTCCAAGGGCTGCCTGGTGTACCGCGCCGATGGCGGCAAGAACGGCAAGGCCGGGGCGGATGGACAGCCTGGGCCAGTGGGGGCAGCGGGGGCGGTGACTGTGCAGCGCTTGTAAGATCACTGATTGTTCCCACGCTCCGCGTGGGAACACAGCCCGTGACGCTCCGCGTCACTGGACGCAGAGCGTCCCTTGCGGCATTCCCACGCAGAGCGTGGGAACGATCACGGCCTCGCCGCCGCAATCGCCACCAATACTAACCCCACAATCAGATTAAGCCCCACCACCCGCCGAATCCGCCCCAGCACCGCCGCACCCGCCGGCCAGTCCTTTGCATCAACCGCCGTACGCAACTCCGGCAGCATCAAGCCCTGAATGCGGATAAACAGCGCCGTCATCACCACATACAAGCCCATCATCACCTGCACATATTTCGGCGCGGTCTCAAAGCCGACCTGCTGCAAATGCAACATGCCCACGCCGCTGATCGGCAACAGGAGCACCGCAACCCAGACCCAACGGAAAAAACCTTGAAACACTTCCACCCACAAGGTCAGTCGGGCAGGGCCGTCGAGGGCCTTCACAGCCGCCGGGCGCAAGACCATCCAGGCGAAAAACATGCCGCCGACCCAAACCAGTGCGGCTAATACATGCAGGGGGTAGACGAGGCTAAAAAGTGTCATTGGGTTACTCCGTTCTGCGCAGGATCGATTCGCGGGGTATGATAGCCGCCGATTCAAACCACTGAAAATTTATCCAGCGTTTTTTGCGCCCGACACTCAATGATCAGCACTGAACTCAAAACCACGATCCAGGGCGCCTATTCGCGTTTTCTAGAGGCCAAGAGCCTCAAGCCGCGTTACGGCCAGCGCCTGATGATCGCTGAAATCGCCAAAGTCCTCGGGGATATCGACACCGACGACGAAGGCCGGCGCAGTGGCGACCCCGCGATTGTCGCGGTGGAAGCCGGCACCGGTACTGGCAAGACAGTTGCCTACAGCCTGGCCGCGATCCCGACCGCGAAACTGGCCGGCAAACGCCTGGTCATCGCCACCGCGACCGTGGCCCTGCAAGAGCAGATCGTCTACAAGGATTTGCCCGACCTGATGCGCAACAGCGGGCTGAACTTCAGCTTCGCGCTGGCCAAGGGCCGTGGCCGCTACATGTGCCTGTCCAAACTCGACATGCTCTTGCAGGAAGGCCACGCGCAAACCGCCACTGCCCAGCTGTTCGAAGAAGAAGGCTTCAAGATCGAGGTCGATGAGGCCAGTCAGAAGCTGTTCACCAGCATGATCGAGAAACTCGCGGGCAATAAGTGGGACGGCGACCGTGACAGCTGGCCGAATGCGCTGGAAGACGCCGATTGGGCGCGCCTGACCACCGATCACAGCCAGTGCACCAATCGTCATTGCCCGAACTTCGGCCAGTGCGCCTTCTACAAGGCCCGCGAAGGCATGGGCAAGGTCGACGTGATCGTCACCAACCACGACATGGTTTTGGCTGACCTGGCATTGGGCGGCGGCGCTGTGCTGCCGGATCCGCGCGACACCATTTACGTGTTCGACGAAGGCCACCACTTGCCAGATAAGGCGATCGGCCACTTTGCCCATTACACGCGCCTTCGCTCCACCGCCGACTGGCTGGAAACCACGGCGAAAAACCTGACCAAGCTGCTGGCCCAGCATCCGCTGCCGGGCGATCTTGGCAAGTTGATCGAGCAGGTGCCGGAGCTGGCGCGCGAGATCAAGGCCCAGCAGCAGTTCATGTTCAGCGCCTGTGAGCAGGTCGCCGATTTCAAACCCGGCGAAGACGTCGAAGGCCGTGAGCGGCCGCGTCATCGCTTCGTCGCCGGGGTGATTCCCGAACACATGCGCGAAATGGGCATCGAGCTGAAAAAAGGCTTTTCGCGCCTCAACGATCTGTTCACGCGCCTGACCGACCTGCTCAAGGAAGGCATGGACGGCGAGGTCAACATCGGCATTGCCAGCAATCAGGCCGAAGAGTGGTATCCGCTGTTCGGCAGCCTGTTGTCCCGCGCTTCGGGCAACTGGGAACTGTGGACGGCGTTCACCGCCGAAGACCCGGAAGACAGTCCGCCGATGGCACGCTGGCTGACGTTGGCCGAAAGCGGTTCGCTGTTCGACATTGAGGTCAATGCCAGCCCGATCCTCGCCGCCGAAACCCTGCGCCGCAGCCTGTGGAACGTGGCTTATGGCTGTCTGGTGACCTCGGCGACTCTGACCGCGCTGGGCACTTTCGACCGTTTCCGCATGCGCGCCGGTCTGCCGAAAAAAGCCGTCACCGCTGTGGTGCCGAGCCCGTTCCATCACGCCGATGCCGGTGTGTTGCGCGTGCCGGATCTGAAGGCGGACCCACGCGATGCCGCCGCACACACGGCAGCGATCATCCGTGAGTTGCCTGATCTGGTTGAAGGCTCGCGCGGCACCCTGGTGCTGTTCTCCTCGCGCAAACAGATGCAAGACGTGTTCGACGGTCTCGACCGCGACTGGCGCAAGCAAGTGTTCATTCAAGGCAACCTGTCGAAACAGGAAACCCTGAACAAGCACAAGGCGCGGGTCGATGGCGGTGATTCCAGTGTGCTGTTCGGTCTCGCCAGTTTCGCCGAGGGCGTCGACTTGCCGGGTGCCTACTGCGAACACGTGGTGATCGCCAAGATCCCGTTTTCGGTACCGGACGATCCGGTCGAAGCGGCGTTGTCGGAATGGATCGAGGCCCGTGGCGGTAATCCGTTCATGGAAATCTCCGTGCCCGATGCCTCGCTGAAACTGGTGCAGGCCTGCGGGCGTCTGCTGCGTACCGAAGAAGACCGCGGCACCATCACTTTGCTGGATCGGCGGCTGGTCACCCAGCGCTACGGCAAGGCGATCCTCAATGCGTTGCCTCCTTTCCGTCGTGAAATATCCTGAGACAACGGTGGGCAGTTTTGCCCACCGTGTTGTCTATCTCTCTGCCATCGCTTTTCCATTGGCCATTGTTGGTCGTTAGGGAGAACTCCGTTCTTATGATCCGCCGTTCGTTGCCTGCCGTATTCGCTTTGATCTTCGCCACGCCGCTGTTCGCAGCGCCTGCGGGTCAGCAGACCCTGTTCAACTTTGTGCGCCCCGCCGACGTGGTCAAAGTCGCGACCGAAAATGCCGATCTGCCGCAAGCCAACGCCGAACAGACACCGGAAGGTGAAGTGCTGCGCCGGGTGACGTTCAACCCGGTGGCGCGCCCGACCTTGCGCCTGACGCCGCAGACCGGCGCGTGGGACTGGTCGCAGTCGGGCATGATGACCTTGCGTTTGCAGAGCGCAATGGACTGGGCTGTGACGGTCTACGTGCAGATCCAGAGCAATGACGGTCGCACACTGCTCAGCCGCGTCGACCTGCCGGCCGGTCCTGCGCAGACGTTGCTGGTGCCGCTGGTGGCGTCCGCACCGCTTGGCCAAGGCATGAAGGCCGGGCCGCCAATGCCAATGACGGTCGATGGTCAACGGATCCTGCTGGCCAGCAGCAGCGGCGAGATCGATCGCAGCCAAGTGGTCTCGGTGAGCCTGTCGATGGATCAGCCGAAGGTCGCTCAGAGCTTGCTGCTCGAGCGTTTCGGCGTGCAGGACGGTGAATCGGTCACCCAAGCGGTGTACGGCAATCTGGTCGACGCTTACGGGCAATCGACCCGCAGCAAGTGGCCGGAAAAAGTCGCCAATGACGAACAGCTGAAATCCGCCGCCGCCAAGGAACAGCAACAGCTGAAAACCTGGCTGGCCGAGCGCGAAAAGTCCTCGCTGGACAAGTTCGGTGGCTGGAACAAAGGCCCGGCCTTCAAGGCCAGCGGTTTCTTCCGTACTGAAAAGCGCGATGGCCGCTGGTATCTGGTCACGCCTGAAGGGCATCCGTTTTACTCGTTGGGCGTGAATACCGTCAGCCCGCAGGTCAACCAGACCTACGTGGCCGGTCGTGAGTACATGTTTGAATCCTTGCCTAAACCTGAAGATCCGTTGGCCAAGCACTTTGGCGAGGGTGACAACCGTGGCGGCAATGGTGTTGATCAGGGCCGGGGTTATGGCAACGGGCGCTGGTACGACTTCTACGGCGCCAACCTGCAGCGCGTGTACGGTGAGCCGTGCAAAGCCGACAGTGAGAGCAAATCCGGGGTAGCGGAAGCGGCGAAGTCTGCCGCCGCTGAAACGGCCGCAGTGAAAGCCGCAGAGCCTGTCTCTGTGCCTGCGGAGCCGAAGTCCGGTGTCGCTGAAGCCGCCAAGACCGAAACGGTACAAGCAACCACAGAGAACGCTGCCGAGCCGTGCAAGGCCACCATCGATGAGCAACAGTGGGCGAGCCACACGCTCGATCGCCTGCAAGCCTGGGGCTTCAACACGGTCGGCAACTGGAGTGCCGATTCGCTGACTGAAGCCGAGCGTGTGCCGTACACCTTGCCGCTGTCGATCGTCGGCGACTACACCAGCATCAGCACCGGCAGCGACTGGTGGGGCGGCATGCCCGATCCGTTCGATCCGCGTTTCGCCATGGCCACCGAGCGCGCCGTCGCCATCGCCGCCCGCGATCACCGTGACGATCCGTGGCTGATCGGCTATTACGCCGACAACGAACTGGCCTGGGCTGGTCCCGGTGATGATCCGAAATCCCGTTACGCGCTGGCCTATGGCACGTTGAAAATGACCACCGACGTGCCGGCCAAGCGTGCGTTCCTCAAGCAATTGCGCGACAAGTACCGCAATCAGGCCGGGCTGTCGAAAGCGTGGGGCATTGATCTGCCCGCGTGGGAATTGATGGAAGATCCGGGTTTTGTACCGCCGCTGCCGAACCCGGAGCACCCGGAAATCGAGGCTGACTTCAAATACTTCCAGAAGGTTTTCGCCGATACCTACTTCAAAACCATTTCCGACTCGCTGAAATGGCACGCGCCGAACCAGTTGCTGCTTGGCGGCCGTTTCGCCATCAGTACGCCGGAAGCCGTGGCGTCCTGCGCGCAGTATTGCGATGTGCTGAGCTTCAATATGTACACGCTCAAACCGCAGGATGGTTATGACTTTGCTGCGTTGGGGGCTTTGGATAAACCGGTAATGATCACCGAATTCAACTTTGGCTCAGCGGATCGTGGCCCGTTCTGGGGCGGCGTCACGCAAGTGGCCAAGGAAGAAGATCGCGGCCCGGCGTACGCCAACTTTCTCAAGCAGGCCTTGAGCGAACCGTCGATTGTCGGCGTGCATTGGTTCCAGTATCTCGATCAACCGGTGACCGGGCGTTTGCTCGATGGTGAGAACGGTCATTTCGGTCTGGTCGGGGTGACGGATCTGCCGTATCAGGGCTTTGTCGAATCGGTGCGCAAGAGCAACTTGCAGGCGATTGATCAGCTTGGCAAAGAGGCTGAGAAAGCGGCCGCGGCGGCGGGTCATGAGGCTGAGGGCAGCAGGAAAGGCGAGGCCGGCAAAGGGCCGGGGGCAGGGCATGCCGGTGGGCATTCGGGGAATGGTCATTAACGCGTGACGCTTTAAAAAGATCGCAGCCTGCGGCAGCTCCTACTGAGAAACGCAATCCATGTAGGAGCTGCCGCAGGCTGCGATCTTTTGACTTGGCTTTTAACCGTCTGGCCCGCAGCTGTTCCCAAATCCCTCAAGGGCTGGAACAATGCGGGCCACTTTGTAGAGCGTTTTCGCGGGGGAGTTGCGGGTGCAGATTCAGGGACATTACGAGCTTCAATTCGAAGCGGTGCGCGAAGCTTTCGCCGCACTGTTCGACGATCCCCAGGAACGCGGCGCAGCCCTGTGCATCAAGGTCGGTGGAGAAACCGTCCTCGACCTCTGGTCCGGTACTGCCGACAAGGATGGCGCCGAAGCCTGGCACAGCGACACCATCGCCAACCTGTTCTCCTGCACCAAGACCTTTACCGCCGTCACCGCCCTGCAACTGGTCGGTGAAGGCAAGCTGCAACTGGATGTTCCGGTCGCCCGCTACTGGCCGGAATTCGCCGCCGCCGGCAAAGAATCCGTGACCCTGCGCCAATTGCTTTGCCACCAGGCCGGTCTGCCAGCTCTGCGTCAATTGCTCGCGCCGGAAGCGCTGTATGACTGGCAAACCATGGTCGATGCCCTTGCAGCCGAAGCGCCATGGTGGACGCCGGGTACCGGTCACGGTTATGCCGCGATCACTTACGGCTGGTTGATCGGTGAATTGTTGCGCCGCGCCGACGGTCGTGGGCCGGGCGAATCCATCGTCGCCCGTGTCGCCAAACCTTTGGGTCTGGATTTTCACGTCGGTCTGGCTGACGAGGAATTCCATCGCGTGGCGCATATCGCGCGCGGCAAGGGCAACGCTGGCGATGCCGCCGCGCAACGTCTGCTGCAGGTGACCATGCGCGAGCCCACCGCGATGACTACCCGCGCTTTTACCAACCCACCTTCAGTGCTCACCAGCACCAACAAACCGGAATGGCGGCGCATGCAGCAACCGGCGGCCAATGGCCACGGCAATGCGCGCAGTCTGGCCGGTTTCTACGCGGGCCTGCTCGACGGCAGTCTGCTCGAAAGCGACATGCTTGAAGAGCTGACCCGCGAACACAGCCTCGGTGAAGACAAGACACTGTTGACCCAGACCCGTTTCGGTCTGGGCTGCATGCTCGATCAACCGGACGTGCCCAACGCCACTTATGGCCTCGGCCCCAAGGCGTTTGGTCATCCGGGCGCGGGCGGCTCCATCGGTTTCGCTGATCCTGAGCATGATGTCGCCTTCGGTTTTGTGACAAATACCCTTGGGCCGTACGTCTTGATGGATCCGCGCGCGCAGAAGCTCGCGCGGGTGCTTGCCACTTGTCTGTAAAGTTGCATCCGAGGTCCCAGGGTCGGAACCTCAAGCGGTTTTTCGTTTCAAAACGGCTGTTTATCCGGGCGAAAGTGCTCTGATTTTTCATTACTTCATTTTGTGGATTTTCAATGTCATCTAAAAAGACCCTCGCCCTGGCCCTGTGTGTAGCGATCACCGGTTGTGCACAGACCCCGAAAAACGATTCGGACGGCGGCAGTTGGTGGCCGTTCGGTTCGTCCGACAAAGTTGCGGCCAAGGAGCCAGCACCGGCTCCAGCCCCTCTGAAACCTGCGGCCACTGCACCCGTGGCCAAGACTGAAAGCAGCAGCCCGTGGTACTGGCCGTTCGGTTCCGATGATGAAGCCGTCAAAGCGGACATGAAGGCTGAGGTTGCCCCGGAAGCGAAAAAGCCAGTAGCCGTTGCCAAAGCTGACGCCGACGCGGGTGGCAAATGGTGGTGGCCGTTTGGCGGCAAGGATCAACCCACGACCAAAGCCGTGCCGATGCCGGATCCTAAAGTGACCCAGGCCTGGCTCGACGATTACGAGCCGCGTCTGCGTGAAGCGGTCAAGGACAGCAACCTGCAACTCGAACGCCGTGAAAACGTGCTGGTCGTGACGGCACCGGTCGAAGGTTCGTTCAACCCGGATCGTCCAGCCATGCTGCTGCCGGTCACCCTCGGCCCGTTCACCCGAGTGGCGAAAATCCTTGAAGCCGACCCGAAAACTGCCGTGCTGGTCCTTGGCCACAGCGATTCCAGCGGTGCCGCGCCTGCCAACATCAAACTGAGCCAGGAACGTGCCCAGTCCATTGCGGCGATCTTCCGTCTCAGCGGCTTGCAGCGTGATCGCCTGATGCTGCGCGGCATGGGTTCCGAAGCGCCGCGTGCGGCCAACGACAGCGTTGAGGGTCGTGCCCTGAACCGTCGCGTTGAGCTGCTGGTGACCCCGCAGAACACCATGGTTGCCCTGCTGAGCAAGTACAACATGCCGGCACCGAAGCCAGTGACCATGGTTGCTGCGCAGGACGCCAAGCCCGCCGCCAAACCGGTAACCCCGGCTCCTGCGGCGAAAAAAGCTGCTGTTCCGGCAACCAAAAAGGCTCCGGCCAAGAAAGCCGCTGCCAAGGCTCCAGCGAAAAAAGCTCCAGCCAAGGCTCCAGCGAAAAAAACTGCACCAGCCAAAGCCGCCGCAACCGACAAGAAAGTCGCCGCGACCGATGCCACCAAAAAGTGATCCGCTAACGAAAAGGAATGCGCCATGACCCAGGCTCTGGCAGATATGCGTCGTGATTACACCCGGGATGGTCTGACCGAGGCGCAAGCCCCGGCCGAGCCGTTTGGGTTGTTCCACCAGTGGTTCGCTGACGCGGTGAAAACCGAACAGGCACCGGTGGAAGCCAACGCCATGACCCTGGCCACGGTCGACAAGGATGGGCGACCGCACTGTCGCATTCTGCTGCTCAAGGGCCTGGACGAGCAGGGTTTCACCTTCTTCACCAACTACGACAGCGCCAAGGGCCAGCACCTGGCGGCCAACCCGTTCGCCGCCATGACCTTCTTCTGGCCGACCCTGGAGCGTCAGGTGCGCATCGAAGGGCGGGTGGTGAAAGTCACGCCCGCGGAGTCGGATGCGTATTATCAGGTGCGGCCACTGGGCAGCCGTCTCGGTGCCTGGGCATCACCGCAGAGCCGGGTGATCAACGGGCGCGGTGAACTGGAAGATTTGCTCAAGGCTACCGAGCAGCGCTTCTCCGATACTCAGCCCGACTGCCCGGAACACTGGGGCGGTTACCGCTTGCTGCCCGAGCGCATCGAATTCTGGCAGGGCCGTCCGAGCCGTCTGCACGATCGCCTCAACTACCGTGTGCAGGGCGCCGACTGGATTCTTGAACGTCTGGCACCCTGAGCAGTCTACCGAGCGGGATAGCCTGCCGCGGCGGCCTCCAGCCACTTCGGCAGATCCCGGCGCTTGATCTTCTGCGCCTGAGCGCGAGCCAGCTGTTCGAGCATAAAGGCACGTTTGCCCTCGTCCTTGCCGGCCAATGACAGCGCCAGGTCGCGATCCATCCAGCGTTTGATCCGCACGTACAACCACCCATGGAAGTACAAACCGGCGGCCGTGGTGACGACGATGATGAAGTAATCCATGAAAATCCTTGGTGTCGGTGGCGCAGATTTGGCAATTTGGCGCTACTGTAGGGGCTATGTCAGGGAAAGCGTGCAGGCGTCTGTACCGCGCCTGAATGAAAGCCAATTTATCCGGGCTGCGTCGTGACAGGCGTCAAGCCACGGAGTTTAATGACTATATGTTTCTTTGGAGTTGATGCTATGCGTAAGTCTGTTCTGCTGGTTGCTTCCTTTTCCACGATGGCGATGTTGCTTACCGGCTGCCAATCGAGCCTGACCGGTGACTCCTACTCCCGTGACGAAGCGCGTCGTGTGCAGACGATTCGCATGGGCACCATCGAATCCCTGCGCCCGGTGAAAATCGAAGGCACCAAAACCCCGATCGGCGGCCTCGCTGGTGCAGCGGTCGGCGGCGTCGGCGGCAGCGCCATCGGCGGCGGCAAGGGCAGCATCGTTGCCGCGGTTATCGGTGCGGTGGCGGGCGGTCTGATCGGTTCGGCAACCGAAGAAGGTCTGACCCGTACCCAGGGTGTGGAAATCACCGTGCGTGAAGACGACGGCAGCATGCGTGCCTATGTGCAGCAGGTTCAGGAGAATGAAGTGTTCCGCGTTGGCGAGCGCGTGCGCATCTCCACCGTTGGCGGGACCAGCCGCGTTTCGCACTAAGCGGGATGCAGGGTAAAGAAAACCCCGATCAGGTGACTGGTCGGGGTTTTTTGTTGGTTGCTTACCAATGGTCGCGGTAGACGAAAGCGACCTGAAAGTCGAAAGAAGATAAATCAATGGTTTGTCTAAAATGGGGTTGCAGGATATTGACCCATTGCGAGGGCACATCGAATCCTCCGTTGTTCACATTATTTTCGATTGGTATTCCAAGTGATTCGATAATTGAACCGTCATCACCGAAGTCTTTCGATAATTCTTCTCCTTCGCCCAGTTCAGTTTTCTTGTCATACCATTCAAGCCTGGCTCTTAATCCCATAGATCCCTCATAGATATTTCTTAATGCTGCGTTTCTTCTTTTTTGGCGGATCTAACTGCTTACCGGTTTTGTGGTCGAACGATCCCAAGTGAGTGCCATCACTTGCCCGGTACGTCTCAAGTTCTCCATGTAGAAAATCCCATTCATATATTGTTCTGCCTTTCGCATCCGTCCAGCGATCTCGGAGACCACCCGCGTATGGGGTTTTCTTTTTTGCTCTTCTCAAACCGGGAAATGCAGTGATATCGCTTGTTTCGGGAGCAGGATGGTAGGTATGTCCAGCTTCGGCGGTACCGTGGCGTCGAACATTTAGAACAATATAAACCGGCCGAACCCCGGAGTTCGGGGGAAACACCAGAATAAAATCCCGGTACTCCGGCGGATAAACCGGATTCACCAGAATTCCATCCGCCGCTTTCGTCGGCGGATAAACCCAGATGTGCGGTGCCTGCGGTGCAGCCTCCAGCGCGGGAATACCGAGGATGTCCGAGCCATCCACAGCAGGCGTCCAGATCAGTTCTACACCTTCGCCCAAGTCAGCAATGAACTGGCTGTCACGCAACTTGAACTGCACGACATCAACCATTTCCCAATCGCGATTCTTGCCGGTGTAGAAACCGTAGCCCTTCAGGCTGCCGTCGGCCTGCTGTTCGACCCTCAACCGAACACGCGTTCGCGCCTGTGCAAGTCCACGCAGTTGTTCGTCGGTATAGAGCGCACTGTCGCCAAGATTCGATGGCATGAACAACGCAACCAAACCAACCAAAGGCGCAACAGCCGCGCTTGATACAGCAGCGGGCAGTGCTTCAAACACCGATCCCGCCAGAGCCAGACTGCCAAATCCAACTGGAATAGCAGTTGCACCGATTTTCTTGAGAAGAACTGCGCCGCTTTCATCGGCTTCACGCGCGCCCAGCAGGATCAGGTCGCCGTAATCCTTCAGGCTGTCGGTCGGCACCATCCCCGCAGGACTGGAGTAATCGATGATCGCATCCGGCAATTTGCAGGACTTGGCGAAGACGCAGCCAGCCCGAACGGGCTCTGTCTTCTTAACCGCCACCTCACGGCTGCGCTCGAAAGCCTCCTGCCGCGCCAGCATGGCGTCGTAAGCGTTTTGTCTGGCGTCGCGCTCGGCCAGTTCAGTGGCCGTCATGTAGCGGTAGGTGACGTGATGCCCGTCGCCTTGCGGTGGGTTTTGAACCCGGGGAATGTCCTTGTTGCCAGCCACTGATCGTCCTTTCGCTCATCCATCGACAGCCCTTCGCAAAGGGCTGCGCAACGTTAACGAAGCAGGAAAATGGTGGCTGTAGGACGCGTCGCTAAAGACGTGGGGATTTGTCGCTGTGGTATCAGAAGGGCGAGGGGACAATCCCCTCGCCGCAGGTTTTCTATGCGTTGGGCAATGCTGTATTCCGGCGACTCGCCGCCGCCGTCACCGCATAACCAATCAACGCCGCCAGAATCGACCCGGTCAAAATCCCCATCCGGTCCATGCCTGCGTAATCACTCACGCCCGGTTCAAACGCCAGCGAGCCGACAAACAGGCTCATGGTGAAGCCAATGCCGCACAAGATCGCCACGCCCAGCACCTGACCCCAGTTGGCGCCTTGCGGCAGCGCGGCGATTCCGGTTTTGACCGCGAGCCAGGTCAGGCCGAACACGCCGACGGTCTTGCCCAGCAGCAGGCCGACCGCGATGCCCATCGGCACGTGATGAGTGAAGCTTTCCATGGTGACGCCGCTCAGCGACAGGCCGGCGTTGGCGAAGGCGAACAGCGGCAGAATGCCGTAGGCCACCCACGGGTGCAGCGCATGTTCGAGGGTCAGCAGTGGCGACGGCTCGGCGTTTTTCGTGCGCAATGGAATGCAGAAGGCCAGGGTTACGCCCGCCAGCGTGGCGTGGACACCGCTCTTGAGGACGCAGACCCAGAGGATCAAACCGATGATCATGTACGGCCCGAGTTTGACCACCCCGAGCCGGTTCATCGCCACCAGCGCTGCAATGCACGCTGCCGCCAGACCCAGCGACAGGGTCGACAGTTCGCCGGAGTAGAAGATCGCAATGATCACGATGGCGCCGAGGTCATCGATGATTGCCAGGGTCATCAGGAACAGCTTCAGCGATACCGGCACGCGCTTGCCGAGCAGGGCCAGCACGCCGAGGGCGAAAGCGATGTCGGTCGCGGTCGGGATCGCCCAGCCGTCGAGGGCTGCCGGATTGTCGCGGTTGAGGAACCAGTAGATCAGCGCCGGCACCAGCATGCCGCCGATCGCTGCGGCGCCGGGCAGGACAATCTGCGACGGTTTCGACAGCTGACCGTCGAGGACTTCGCGCTTCACTTCCAGGCCGATGAGCAGGAAGAACATCGCCATCAGACCGTCGTTGATCCACAGCAGCAGGGGTTTAGCGATTTTCAACGCACCGATCTGCGCCACCACCGGGGTGTCGAGCAGGCCGGTGTACAGCCACGACAATGGCGAGTTGTTGATAATCAGGGCCAGGATGGCTGCGGCGATCAATAACAGACCGCTGGCAGCTTCCAACTGAAAGAAACGCGTGAAAGTGCTACGCAGAGGCAAGGTCGCTCTCCATCGAATCGTCAAAAAGGTGGGACACCCTAACCCGTACTGTTAGTTGTTAAAACAAAAGTTATATTCTTTTTTGTTATATGGCGTTACAAGGTGTCTGGCTCAAGCCACGCTGAGCCTAGCAGTTGTCTGACATATTGAGACTCAGCTGTATCTGTGCGCGCTATGGGATTTTTCCTAAGCTGATGAGTGAGCCTTTTGTACACATTCATCTCCTGCCCGATTCAACGAGAACCCTCACCATGAGCGACAACCGACAGTGGGCCCGCGAAGCCATCCGCATCATCGAAGCGGATTTTCAGCGCAGCGCCGACACCCACCTGATTCCTTTGCCGCTGCCGGGTTTTGCGGGCATCGAGTTGTATTTCAAGGATGAATCCAGCCATCCGACCGGCAGCCTCAAACATCGCCTGGCCCGTTCGTTGTTCCTCTATGCGTTGTGTAACGGCTGGCTCAAGCCCGGCGCGCCGGTCATTGAGGCATCCAGCGGTTCGACGGCGATTTCCGAGGCGTATTTTGCGCGGATGCTCGGTTTGCCGTTCATTGCGGTGATGCCGGCGACCACGTCCAAAGAGAAGATCGCCCAGATCGCGTTCTACGGTGGCCAAAGCCATCTGGTGAAAGATCCTACGCAGATCTACGCCGAATCCGAGCGTTTGGCCCGCGAGCATGGCGGCCATTTCATCGACCAGTTCACCTACGCCGAGCGCGCGACCGACTGGCGGGCTAACAACAACATCGCCGAATCGATCTTCCAGCAGATGCGCTATGAGAAACATCCGGAACCGAGCTGGCTGATTTCCAGCCCCGGCACCGGCGGCACCACCGCGACGCTGGGTCGTTACGTGCGCTATCGCCAGCATTGCACCCGCGTGCTGTGCGCGGATGCCGAGCGTTCGGTGTTCTTTGATTACTACCAGACCGGCGACGCCGATTTGCGCCTCGATTGCGGTTCGCGCATTGAAGGCATTGGCCGGCCACGCGTTGAGGCCTCGTTTCTGCCCAAGGTGATCGATGCGATGGTCAAGGTGCCTGACGCCTTGTCGCTGGCGGCCATGCATTATCTGGCGCAGCGTCTGGGACGGCATGTTGGCGGGTCGAGCGGGACCAATCTGATCGGCGCCTTGATGGCGGCGCAGCAGATGAAAGCGGCGGGGGAGTCGGGATCGATCGTGGCGATTTTGTGCGATGGTGGCGAGCGGTATGCCGACACCTATTACGATCAGAATTGGCTGAAGGCGCAGGGGTATGAATTGAATGGGTTGATCGAAGCGGTGGCGGCGAGTGCCGAGCGCGGTGAGCTGTTACCGACCTCAGTCCTGCGCGCCAATATCTGAAGAAACACAAAAACCAATGTGGGAGCGAGCCTGCTCGCGAAGGGGGCAGCTCATTCAACATCATCGTTGACTGAAATACCGCTTTCGCGAGCAGGCTCGCTCCCACATGGATTTGAGTTACTTCAGATGATTAGTCAGTCAGGCCGAGGATGTCGCGCGCCACGGCTTCTGCAATGCGAATCCCGTCCACACCCGCCGACAGAATCCCGCCCGCATAACCCGCGCCTTCACCGGCCGGGAACAAGCCCTTCACGTTCATGCTCTGCAGCGTTTCGTTACGAGTGATGCGCAGCGGTGACGAAGTACGCGTCTCGATCCCGGTCAATATCGCATCGTGCAGCGAGTAGCCGCGAATCTGCTTCTCGAACGCCGGCAACGCTTCGCGGATTGCCTCAATGGCAAAATCCGGCAAGGCCAAGGCCAGATCACCCAGCGCCACACCCGGTTTGTACGACGGTTCGACTTCGCCCAGTTCGGTCGATGGGATGTCGTTGATGAAGTCGCCAACCAGTTGCGCCGGCGCCTTGTAATCGCTGCCGCCGAGGATAAAGGCGTGGGATTCCAGGCGTTCCTGCAACTCGATCCCGGCCAGCGGGCCGCCCGGGTAATCGACTTCCGGCGTAATCCCGACAACGATGCCTGAGTTGGCATTGCGCTCGTTACGCGAGTACTGGCTCATGCCGTTGGTGACCACGCGGTTGGGTTCGGAGGTCGCCGCGACCACGGTGCCGCCCGGGCACATGCAGAAGCTGTAGACCGAGCGGCCGTTCTTGGCGTGGTGCACCAGTTTGTAGTCGGCAGCCCCGAGTTTCGGGTGGCCAGCGTATTTGCCCAGACGTGCACGATCGATCAGCGATTGCGGGTGTTCGATGCGGAAACCCACCGAGAACGGCTTGGCTTCCATGAACACGCCACGGCTGTGGAGCATGCGGAAGGTGTCACGTGCACTGTGGCCGAGGGCCAGAACCACGTGTTTCGAATGCAGGGTTTCGCCGCTCGCCAGTTGCACGCCGACCAATTGGCCGTCTTCGATCAGCACGTCGGTGACGCGTTCCTGGAAGCGCACTTCGCCGCCCAGTTCGCGGATCTGCTCGCGCATGTTTTCAACCATGCCGGTCAGACGGAACGTACCGATGTGCGGCTTGCTGACGTAGAGGATTTCTTCCGGTGCGCCGGCCTTGACGAACTCGTGCAGGACTTTGCGGCCGAGGAACTTCGGGTCCTTGATCTGGCTGTACAGCTTGCCGTCGGAGAACGTCCCCGCACCGCCTTCGCCGAACTGTACGTTGGATTCCGGGTTGAGCACGCTTTTACGCCACAGGCCCCAGGTGTCTTTGGTGCGCTGGCGGACTTCGGTGCCGCGTTCGAGGACGATCGGCTTGAAGCCCATTTGCGCCAGCAGCAGGCCGGCGAAGATCCCGCATGGGCCGAAACCGACAACGATCGGACGCTGGCTCAGGTCGCTCGGCGCCTGACCGACGAATTTGTAGCTGACATCCGGCGCCACGTTGACGTTACGGTCATCGGCGAACTTGCCCAACACGTTGGCCTCGTCGCGTACGTTGAGGTCGATGGTGTAGATGAAGCACAGTTCGGAGGACTTTTTGCGCGCATCGTAGCTGCGCTTGAACAAGGTGAAATCGAGCAAATCATCGCTGGCGATGCCCAGACGTTGCACGATGGCAACGCGCAGGTCTTCTTCGGGATGGTCGATTGGCAGCTTGAGTTCAGTGATTCGTAACATGGCGAGGATCCGGGTTCGCGGGGCGCACAACTGCGCCAGGGCGTTTGAAGGCCGCGATTATAAGCCGCAAAGGCCGGATCCGGTGAGGCTAAAACGCTCAGTCGTTGCGCGATCCGCCGAAATACCCGCAACCGCGCTGCACCTGGCCGTCGATGCGCAACTCGGCGCTCATGTGCTGCACGCTGCCGGTGCTGGTGTCGACGCAGCGTTGCGGCGCGACCCACAATTCGATGCGCTGATTGTTGGCTTCGCTGCTCAGGTTGAAGCGGCCGTCGCCCAATTGATCTTCAATATACGGCACGGCAAGTGGCGGCTGACCTTCGCGGTCGATGACCATGCCTTTGCCGCTGACTTTGACGTTCCATTCCGGGCCGTGGCCGGTGGCGCGCAGGATCAGCAGTTTGAAGTTGGGGTCATCGCAGGCAGTACCGGAGCGTTCGACGCGATACAGCTGCGTCAGATCGAGTCGATCACCGGCGACTTTGCCGCGAACGTCGGCAAACAGTTTGCCTTGCTCGTCCGCGAGGGTTGCAGCCTCTTGCAGAATGCTGGTGCCACCCATGTCATTGACGACGAGTTGGCGCTGATCCTGGCATGGCTGGAACACCAGTTTGCCGTCAACGGCGGTCAGTTGCCCCTGCATCCGCGTCTGCCCGACGTGCGAGGCACTTTCTCGCTGGCCATCGAACAACTGGCAAGCGGCAAACAACGGCAGCAGGGCAACAACGACTAACGAACGGGCAACACGCATCTTCGGCTCTCCAGACAAGTGTCGCCACGTTACGCAGCCTGACCGTTCATCACAAGGGTTTAGCCCACGTGAAATGTCTGACCTGTCTGCAGGCCTTCGACACTCTTCGCGTAGGCCAGCGCCACATCCGCCGCAGGAACCGGCTTGTAACCACGGAAATACGGGGCGTAGCTACCCATGGCTTCCAGCAGTACGGTCGGGCTGATCGAGTTCACTCGCAAGCCGCGTGGCAGTTCGATGGCCGCTGCGCGGACGAAGCTGTCCAGCGCACCGTTGACCAGTGCTGCCGAGGCACCGCTGCGGATCGGATCGTGGCTGAGTACGCCGGTGGTGAAGGTGAACGAGGCGCCATCGTTGGCGAATTCGCGGCCGATCAGCAGTAGATTGACCTGGCCCATCAGTTTGTCTTTGAGACCGAGGGCGAAGCTGTCTTCATTCATCTCACCAAGCGGGGCGAAGGTCACGTTGCCCGCCGCGCACACCAGTGCATCGAACTTGCCGGTCTGTTCGAACAGTTTGCGGATCGATGCGCTGTCACTGATATCGACATTGAAATCGCCGCTTTTGCGACCGATACGAATGACTTCGTGGCGTTGCGACAGTTCTTTGTCCACGGCCGAACCGATGGTGCCACCAGCGCCTATCAACAGAATTTTCATCGAGCCGTACCTCAAGTGATTGAACGAGGCTTCAGTCTAGAGTGGTTTTTTCTGCGGATAAGCGCGCTAATAGGCAACCTTTGGTTTTCAACTGGAAACAATCCATGAGCGAGATGGATGATCTGGCGGCCTTCGCGGTGTTGATCGAAGCGGGTAGTTTTACCCTGGCGGCGCAGCAATTGGGCTGCAGCAAGGGCCAGCTGTCCAAACGCATCAGCCAGCTCGAAGCGCAGTTTTCCGTGGTGTTGCTGCAACGCACCACTCGACGCTTGAGCCTGACCGCTGCCGGCGCAGCATTGTTACCACAAGCGCAGGCGCTGGTCGTTCAGGTGGAAAGGGCGCGTCAGGCCTTGGCGCGGTTAAAGGACGATATGGCCGGACCGGTCCGCATGACGGTGCCGGTGTCGTTGGGCGAAACCTTCTTCGATGGTTTATTGCTGGAGTTCTCGCATCAATACCCCGATGTGCAGATCGAACTGGAGCTGAACAACAGTTATCGCGATTTGTCCCGGGACGGCTTTGATCTGGCGATCCGCAGCGAGGTGGCCAATGACCAACGACTGGTGGCCAAACCGTTGCTGGCCTGGCAGGAAATGACCTGCGCCAGCCCTGCTTATCTCGAGCGTTTCGGTGAACCGCTGACACCACAGGCTCTGGCCGAACATCGCTGCTTGCTCAACAGCCACTACAGCGGGCGCGAGGAATGGCTGTATCACCAGCAGCATGAGTTGCTGCGGGTTCGCGTGTCAGGACCGTTTGCCAGCAACCATTACAACCTGCTCAAGAAAGCCGCGCTCAGCGGCGCTGGTATCGCGCGATTGCCTTCCTACTTGCTGCAGGCGGAATTGGCTGACGGCCGATTGCGCTGGCTCCTGCGCGATTATCAGACACGACGCATGCCGATGTACCTGGTGCATCCGTATCAGGGCGGCTTGCCGAAACGCACGCAGGTGCTGGCGGACTATCTGATGGGCTGGTTCAAGCGCAGTGGCGAAGCGCTGGATCGCCTGCAGCGCGGAACCGTTCCCTTGTAGGAGTGAGCCTGCTCGCGATAGCGGAGTGTCAGTCGCGGATGAGTTACCTGACACACCGCTATCGCGAGCAGGCTCACTCCTACAGGGATTTTGCTTAGCGGGAAAGACGGCGGGCGATCAGATGATCAATCGACAACTTGCCCGGCCCGGTCGCCATCAGGTACAGCAGCACCGCCGCCCAAGTGCCGTGAGTCGGATACGCATCGGGATACACAAACAGTTGAATGGTCATGGTCATCCCCAACAGCGCCAGTGCCGAAAACCGCGTGACGAAGCCGATCAGGATCAGCAGCGGAAAAAAATGCTCGGCAAAAGCGGCCATGTGCGCGGCAATCCCTGGCGACAGCAGCGGCACGTGGTATTCGCTCTTGAACAACGGAATGGTCGAGTCGGCCAGACGTGGCCAGCCGAGTTGAAAGCTGCCCTCGATCAGATCGATCGCCAAGCCTTCAACCTTGGTCTGCCCTGACTTCCAGAACACGGCGGCAATCGAGAAACGTGCAATAAAAGCGATCACGCTGAGAGGGATTTTTTCCAGCAGCGTGATGGCACGGGCAATAAGCGTTTTCATGGCAGTTCCTTGTTATGCAAGTGGGTGATGGCGTTACGCGTGATCAGCAGGCCGAGGGTTTGCCCGAGATCGAATTCAGGACTGTTTTCGGCCGCTGTCAGTAGCGCTTGGCCGTCGATCAGGTGGCGGATAAACATGCTGGCGCCGGGCTCAAGGGCGAACACTTCGACGTCCAGACCATTGCGCAGAACCAGTGCGTGTTGCCGCCGATTGATCTCGATGCCTTCCAGCGTCGCGTTCTGTTGATGCACTGCCCAGATCGCAACCACGGCATAAGCCGAATCGAGCAAGTGCAGCGATGGATGAAGTGCCAGGCAGAGTTCGCTCAAGGTGTGTGGGGAGGCTAGCGCTGCGGTGATTTGCTCTTGTCGCACCGGCTCGGCATCGGCGGCGTGATAGGCCTGTGTGCGCAGGTGCTCAAGGCGCGCGACATCGGCCAGGTAAGGCACGCTGGAGGCCGGCTCGAAGGCGTCGATGAAATCCGCGAACGCTTCGCCATAGCGACTCATCAACGGACTTTGTGGCGGCTGCTGCTGGACGAAAATAGCCGCCATGGCGCGAAAGAATTCAGCGCCGACCAATTGCGCAACCACCGGATAGCTGTCGCTCAACGCATTGATCAGCGAGCCCTGCACGTTGTTGCGATACACCGCGAAACGGCTCGCCGGATCAGCGCCGTTGGCGCTGCACAAACCTTCTGGGCAGGGCAGTCGCGTGTCGATGAGTGCAGCTGCGAAAGCGCGTTGAGTGCTCATGTGCGTGCTCCGGCATCCAGCAAAAGCGCATCAGCTTGCCGAGCTTCCGCCAGTAGCACCGCAAACGCCGGCACTTGATTGTCGCGCTCGATCAGCGTCGCCACCGGGCCGATGCGTTGCAGCACTTGCCGGTACAAACCCCAGACGGCTTGATCGATCGGCGCGCCGTGATCGTCGATCAGCAAGCGATCGCCAAGGCTGTCGCTATCTTCGGCAAACCCGGCCAGATGAATTTCACCCACCGTGTGTAATGGCAGCGCATCGAGATACACCAGCGGATCGCGCTGATGGTTCACGCAAGAAACGTAGACATTGTTGACGTCCAGCAGCAGGCCACAGCCGCTGCGGCGGATGACCTCGGCGATGAAATCTGCCTCATCGAGGGTTGAGCGTTGAAACGCCAGACAGGTTGCCGGATTCTCCAGCAGCATTGGCCGTTTGAGCGTGTTCTGCACTTGATCGATATGCTCGCAGACGCGATTCAACGTCGGCGTGTCATAGGCCAGCGGCAACAGATCATTGAGAAACACCGGGCCATGGCTCGACCAGGCCAGATGTTCGGAAAAGGCTTGCGGTTGATAGCGCTGAATCAGCTCGGCAAGGCGTTGAAGATGTTGTTTATCCAGCGGCCCTTCAGCGCCGATGGACAAGCCGACACCGTGCAACGACAGCGGATACTGCTCGCGGATCAAACCGAGAAAATGATGAAACGGACCGCCGGCCACCATGTAGTTTTCGGCGTGGACTTCGAAGAAACCGATGTCCGGTTGTGAGCCGAACACTTCACGAAAGTGCCCGGTCTTGAGTCCCAGCCCGGCACGGGACGGGAGCCCGGTGCGGGCTGCCTGAGTGCGGGATTGGGCATGGTCATTAATAGTGAACATGATCGTCACTCAGGCAGGCCAACGATCAGGACTTGGCTTTGAAGGCTTCCAGCTGGCCGAAACCGGTCGGCGAAGTCTTGCTCTCAGTGGTGGCGCAGGTGCCTTTCGGAACGAGTTTCCAGGCGTTGGCCTGATAGTCCATTTTCGACGTGCCGGCACAGGTGGTGCCTGCGCCTGCGGCGCAATCGTTGTGACCTTTCATGGCCACGCCGAAGCATTTTTCCATGTCGGCGTCTGCGGCATGGACGGTCGATACAGCAGCCATGCTCAGGGCAGAACCGAGGGCCAGAACCAGGGCGGTGGCGGACAGGGTGCGAGTGGTAGCAGTCATGATGTTTCTCCAGTCTTGGTCAGGGTTTTTACAAGCGCGTTTGCGCTTGCTTGTCCCTCTAGAGAAACGAGGTGGCGTTGCGTTACAGCCCGCTCAAAATCTTTTTGGAAAAACGCAAAACCCTGTAGGAGTGAGCCTGCTCGCGATGGCGTCATGTCAGATACTGGCGATGTTGAATGACACGACGCCATCGCGAGCAGGCTCACTCCTGCAAGGGATTTTTGGAGAATCTGAAATCGTGCAGGCACAAAAAAACGGCCCGAAGGCCGTTTGTTTGTTTGGCGACATGCATCAACCGCCGAGATACGCCTCGCGTACTTTCGGGTCGGTCAGCAGCGCTTCACCGGTGCCTTGCATGACCACGCGGCCGTTCTCCAGAACGTAGGCGCGGTCGGCGATTTTCAGCGCCTGGTTGGCGTTCTGCTCGACCAGGAACACCGTCACACCGTCCTTGCGCAGCTGTTCGATGATGTCGAAGATCTGCTGGATGATGATCGGTGCCAGGCCCAGCGACGGCTCGTCGAGCAGCAGCAGCTTGGGCTTGCTCATCAGCGCACGGCCGATGGCGAGCATTTGCTGTTCACCGCCGGACATGGTGCCGCCGCGCTGGTTGAAGCGTTCTTTCAGGCGCGGGAACAGGCCGAGGACCTTGTCCATCTGCTCCTGATAGTCGCCCTTGTCGGTGAAGAAACCGCCCATGGAGAGGTTTTCTTCAACGGTCAGACGAGCAAACACCCGACGACCTTCCGGCACCACCGCGATGCTTTTGCGCATGATCTGCGACGAGTCCTGGCCGACCAGTTCCTCACCCATGTAGCGGATGCTGCCGCTGTGCGCCTGCGGCGAACCGCAGAGCGTCATCAGCAGCGTGGACTTGCCGGCACCGTTGGCACCGATCAGGGTCACGATCTCGCCCTGACGGACTTCGACGTTGACGCTGTGCAGGGCCTGGATCTTGCCGTAGAAGGTGGAAACGTTTTCGAACTGCAGCATTTACGCTTCCCCCAGGTAGGCTTTGATCACTTCAGGATTGTCGCGGATCTGTTCCGGCGTGCCGTCAGCCAGAGGCGTGCCCTGGTTGATCACGACGATGTGGTCGGAAATGCTCATGACCAGTTTCATGTCGTGTTCGATCAGCAGCACGGTGACGTTGTGCTCTTCACGCAGCACGCTGATCAGCGCCTTGAGGTCTTCGGTTTCCTTCGGGTTCAGACCGGCCGCCGGTTCGTCGAGCATGAGGATCCGCGGACGGGTCATCATGCAGCGGGCGATTTCCAGACGCCGTTGCTGACCGTAGGCCAAGGTGCCGGCGGTACGGTTGGCGAACTCTTTGAGGTTGACCTTTTCCAGCCAGTACTCGGCGAACTCCATGGCCTCGCGCTCGCTTTTGCGAAACGCCGGGGTCTTGAACAGACCGGACAGGAAGTTGGTGTTGAGGTGACGGTGCTGGGCGATCAACAGGTTCTCGACCGCCGTCATGTCCTTGAACAGGCGCACGTTCTGGAAGGTACGCACCACGCCTTTGAGGGCGATCTTGTGGCCCGGCAGGCCCTGAATCGGCTCGCCGTCCAGCAGGATGCTGCCGCCAGATGGCTTGTAGAAACCGGTCAGGCAGTTGAACACGGTGGTCTTGCCCGCGCCGTTCGGCCCGATCAGTGCCACCACTTGTTTCTCTTTGACGGTCAGGGCCACGCCGTTGACCGCCAGCAAACCGCCGAAGCGCATGCTCAGGTTTTCGACTTTAAGGATCTCGCGGCTCATTTTCGCAACTCCATGTGTGGGCGTTGCATCGGCAGCAGACCTTGTGGACGCCAGATCATCATCAACACCATCAGGGCACCGAACATCAACATGCGGTACTCGCTGAACTCACGCATCATTTCCGGCAACAGGATCATCACCACGGCCGCCAGGATCACGCCCAACTGCGAGCCCATGCCACCCAACACAACGATGGCGAGGATGATCGCCGACTCGATAAAGGTGAACGATTCCGGCGTCACCAAACCCTGACGGGCAGCGAAGAAGCTACCAGCGAAACCGGCGAACGCAGCGCCGAGAGTGAACGCGGAGAGCTTGATGATCGTCGGATTCAGACCCAGTGCACGGCAAGCGATTTCATCTTCACGCAGCGCTTCCCACGCACGGCCGATCGGCATGCGCAGCAGACGGTTGATGACGAACAGCGCCGCCAGCGCCAGCAACAGCGCAACCAGGTAGAGGAAAATCACCTTGTTGATCGAGTTGTATTGCAGGCCGAAATACTCGTGGAAGGTTTGCATGCCTTCCGCCGCTTTACGTTCGAAGGTCAGACCGAAGAACGTTGGTTTCTCGATGTTGCTGATGCCGTTCGGACCGCCGGTGATGTCGGTCAGGTTACGCAGGAACAGACGGATGATCTCACCGAAACCAAGGGTCACGATCGCCAGATAGTCACCGCGCAAACGCAGCACCGGGAAGCCCAGCAGGAAGCCGAACGTCGCCGCCATCAGGCCGGCAATCGGCAGGCAGATCCAGAAGCTCAGGCCGTAGTAGTGCGACAGCAGCGCGTAGCTGTAGGCGCCGACGGCGTAGAAACCGACGTAACCGAGGTCGAGCAGACCGGCCAGACCGACGACGATGTTCAGACCGAGGCCGAGCATCACGTAGATCAGGATCAACGTCGCGATGTCCACCGCGCCACGGGAGCCGAAGAACGGCCACACCAGCGCCACCAGGATCAGCGCAATGATGAAATAGCGCTGAGTGGTCGGCAGGGTGAGGAAGTTGCTCGCCTTGGCCGGAATCAGCGGCAGGCCGGGCGACGAGCGCCAGGCTTTGCTGATCTGCTGATTGAACAGCACGCGCAGGAACATCAGCACCGAGCAGATGGCGATGGTCGCCAGTACGGCCGGGCTGGTGTTGTGCACTTCCAGGTTGATGCCGACGATGGTCAGTTTCAGTCCGAGCACAGGATACGCAACTGCCCAAACCAAGAGCGCACTGAACAGTGCCTGTTTAAGATTCCTAGTCATACTTTCTCAACCTCCGGACGGCCCAGAATGCCGGTCGGACGGAACAACAGCACCAGAACCAACAAGCCGAAAGCCACGACATCCTTGTACTGGTCGCCGAAGATATCGGCACCAAAGGCTTCCGCCACCCCAAGCACCAGCCCGCCGAGCATGGCGCCGGGGATGCTGCCAATCCCGCCCAATACTGCGGCGGTGAAGGCTTTGAGGCCGACGAGGAAACCGGCGTTCGGGTTGATCACCCCGTATTGCATGCTCAGCAGCACAGCCGCAACGGCTGCCAGCGCGGCACCAATGACGAAGGTCAGGGCGATGATGTTGTTGGTGTTGATGCCGAGCAGGTTGGCCATCTTGATGTCTTCGGCGCAGGCGCGGCAGGCGCGACCCAGGCGAGAGCGGGAGATGAACAGCGTCAGGCCGAGCATGGCGATCAGGGTCACCACGAACACCACGATTTGCATGTAGGAAATCAGCACTTCTTGTGCGCCACCTGGACCGAAGGCAATGTTGCCCGGAATCAGGTTGGGGATAGCTTTGTCCTTGGAGTCTTGCGCCAGCAGAACCGTGTTCTGCAGGAAGATCGACATACCGATCGCGGAAATCAGCGGGATCAGACGGTTGCTGCCGCGCAGGGGGCGGTAGGCAATTCGTTCGATGCTGTAACCGTAGGAGCTGGTCACGACGATGCTTGCGATGAACGCCGCCGTCATTAACAGCGGGACACTGTCGAGTCCCATCATGGTCAGCCCGGCGATGGCGATGAACGCCACGTAGGAGCCGATCATGTACACCTCGCCGTGGGCGAAGTTGATCATTCCAATGATGCCGTAAACCATCGTGTAGCCGATGGCGATCAGGGCATACATGCTGCCAACGTTCAGGCCGTTAACCAGCTGTTGGAAGAAGTGATAGATGTCAGGCATTACAGCGCTCCTAAAAACCTGATACGCATTTCACTGGTGGAGTCATTTTCCCGCCCGGCCCCGTGGATCTATATCCACTTCGAATCCGGGTTTTGCCAGCGAACCGCTGATGACGGTTTTGAGATTTTCAGGTGGGGAGACTGGCGGATCACGCCAGCGCGGCCCAATACATTCGTAAAACAAAGCCCACGGCACGCCGTGGGCTTTATTGGCAGTCAGTCAGGCAGCGCCTTACTGAGGCGAAACTTCAGTTTTAGGTTTGCCGTTGTGCCACTCGTAAACCACGAATTTGAAGTCTTTCAGGTCGCCCTTGGCGTCGAAGCTCAGGTCGCCAGTCGGGGTCTTGAAGGTACCGGCGTGGATGGCTTCAGCCACTTTGCTCGCGTCTTCGGACTTGGCTGCCTTGATGCCTTCGGCAATCACTTCAACCGCCGAGTAGGACGGGAACACGAACGGACCGCTCGGATCTTCTTTCTTCGCTTTGAAGGCATCGGCCAGGGCGATGTTGGCTGGATCCTGGTCGAAGGATTTCGGCAGGGTCACCAGCAGGCCTTCGGCTGCGTCTTTGGCGATCTGGGTGATCGAGTCGTTACCCACGCCTTCCGGACCCATGAACTTGGCTTTCAGGCCCTTTTCCTGTGCCTGACGCAGGATCAGACCCAGCTCCGGGTGGTAGCCGCCGTAGTAAACGAAGTCGACGTTGGCTTGTTTGAGTTTGGCGATGATCGCCGAGAAGTCTTTGTCGCCGGCGTTGACGCCTTCGAACACGGCAACCTTGGTGCCTTTCTTCTCGAGAGTCGATTTCACCGCGGTGGCGATGCCTTCACCGTACTGCTGTTTGTCGTGCAGTACGCCGACGATTTTCGGTTTGACGTGATCGGCAATGTAGTTACCGGCGGCAGGGCCCTGGGCGCTGTCGAGACCAATAGTACGGAAGATCATTTTGTAACCACGGGCGGTGATGTCCGGGCTGGTGGCAGCCGGGGTGATCATGATCACGCCTTCGTCTTCGTAGATGTCCGAAGCCGGTTGAGTGGAGCTGGAGCACAGGTGACCGACCACGAACTTGACGCCGTCGTTGACGACTTTGTTCGCAACGGCTACCGCTTGTTTTGGATCGCAGGCATCGTCGTATTCAACGGCTTCGAGTTTCTTGCCGTCGACGCCGCCCTTGGCGTTGATTTGCTCAATGGCCATTTTTGCGCCGCTGAACTGCATGTCGCCGTACTGGGCTACTGGACCGGTTTTAGGACCGGCGATACCGATTTTGATGGTGTCAGCTGCGAACGAATGGCTGGCAACCCCGGCCAGAACCATAGCGGCAAACAGTTTGGAAATCTGCTTAGTAGCCTTAGTCATAGTGCTCCACTCTTACTGTTGTAATTTTTTTGAGTTCTGGCGCCGTAGCAGCAGAACCGGGTCAGATATCTTTGCGATACCCTCCGGAAATGCCCCCGGCAACTGTACCGGTACAGTGTAGAGCGCCGGTTGTCAGCCTGGGAAGCGGGCGCCGAGGGGCAAAACCTGGGGGTGTCGCATTTTTGAATGAAAAAGACAGAATCGCGGCGGGGCGTTCGTGGGCATATAGCCCAATCATCAGCATTCCTTGGCGTTCCTGCTCTTTTCGTTCGGTGCAGCCTTTTGCAACCGGGTTTTTCTGGCGGACCACCGACGTTATCATTCGCGTCGATTTCTTTTCCGGACAGCACCCATGAATCAAGAACCTAGCACCCTCTATGCCAAGCTGCTTGGTGAAACCGCATCTATTACCTGGAAAGAGTTGGAGCCGTTCTTCGCCAAGGGTGCCCTATTGTGGGTCGACCCTGCGCTCGATTTGATCGCCGCTGCCGAGGCCGTGGCGTCCGATGATGGCGAGAAAGTGGCTGCCTGGCTGGCCGAAGACAAGGTCGCCAAGCTGTCTGAAACGCGGGCGCTGGATCTTTTCGAGCGCGATCCCGAGATGTGGGCAGTGGTCGTTCGGCCGTGGATTCTGGTCCAGGAAAGGGCGGTTGCTTCAGGTGTTGCACCTTGATGGTGCGACATGTCGTCGGCGAAAAGTGTGTAGCGGAGTAGCGTGATGGCACGTTGCCGTAGAGAAACACCACAAGCGCTGGTGGCTCACGGTGACGTAAACGTAACGGGAACAGTTTAGTAAGCAGCCTAACGGCTGCTTAATTGTTTCTGAATGTTGGAAAGGCCGAAATCTTCAGTGAATTTGAAGGCCTCTTCGCGAGCAGGCTCGCTCCCACATTTGGAATGTATTCCCCTGTGGGAGCGAGCCCGCTCGCGAATGGGGCGACTCGTTCTCAGATCAGACCGAGAACGACTTGCCGGTATGGTTATTCAGCGAAATAACCTTGGTCTTGCCAATCCGGTGACGGTAGATCTCGCGCAGGTACTTGATCGACTTCTTCACGCAATCACGCGACAGGCGAATGTCATTGATCGAGACAAACTTCTCTTTGTCGTTGATCAGCTCACGGTACTTCTTCTCGTACATCGGCTTGATCGCGTACCAGTTGGTATCGAGGATCTTCGCCGGGTTCTCGAACTCGTTGAGCAGGTCGTCGATGCGGTCTTCGTCGAACTCTTCGTTAATGATGAAATCGAGGATCGAGTTGTCCAGGGTCTCGTCAAAACGGTACGGGTTTTTCGCGAAGCAGCGTTTGATGAACGCCACGATCAAGGTCAGGAAGTCATCCGACAGGCACGGGCTCTTGGCGATCAATGTAGTCAGCGACAGGTTGGCCGAGGCGCCGATCACCAGCGCGTAACGCTTGAGCGTGGTGTTGGGGAACAGGCTGTTGAGGTGGGTCTTCAACCGATTCAGGTCCATGTACGACAGTTTGTAGTCTTTCGGCAGCGAGACGATCGAGACCACCGACGAGCAATTCTTGAAGAAGTGCAGATCGTGCAGGGCGGCGGCGTCGTAGCCGGAATTCTTGTACTGCTCCAGCGAAGCGCGATAACGCTTGGACTCGATCGGCAACAGACTGATGCCTTCGATCGCCTGGGTCACCTTGTTGAAGTGCGGCAGGTCGATCGAGCGGAAGAACAGGTCGTCGATGTTCAGGCGCTGCGGCTCTTTGTCGAACACCTTGAACTTGTCGCTGCTCGGCGGCGGGGTTTCTGGCACCACCGACTCGGCGTAGGCAATCGCCACCGGGCCGGCCAGGCTCATGAACAAGTCGTTGGCGTCGAGGCGAATGGTTTCGCCAATGTCGATGCCGGCGCGGCGGAAGTAGTTCTGGTCGTAGTCAGTGGTGACTGCCTGCGCCGTCAGAATGTTGAAGATCTGCTGCGAGATGTACTGGTTGGCGTGTTTCTCCATCGCATTGACATCAATGTTCTGGATGTTGCCGTCATCGCTTTCTTCCGCGTAACGCATGATGTCGTTGGAGATCAGCATCATCGCGTTCCATGGGCGGATACGGCCCATGACGCTGGCTTCGCTGCTGTCTTCATTGGCGAAGTTGTAGGAGAAATCCCATTCTTCCGAGAGGTATTTGCACAGCAGGCGACCGGCGTTGATGTGCAACGCCTCGGACATTTCGCTGCGGTGATCGGAAATGTTCGGCAGCACGCAGATGCCGCTGGTAAAGATCGGTTCGAACACGAACGAATGACCGCTCTTGCCGTCATGCTCGTCCATCGGCTTGGTGTCGAACGTCTTGTTCATGTACGAGTGCTGCTGGGCCAGACCGAATTCCGACGCCATGCCGGAACCGGTACCGCCGCCGGCACTGAAGATCGAGAAATACAGGCGCGATTGGTTGGCCTTGATGCCGCAGCTGTCGATCAGGTACGAGTGGATCATTTTCCAGTCAGGGCTGGAGAAGCGCTGGGTGTCCTTGTTGAGGATGATCTTCGCCAGGTACTGGCCGAGGATCGGCGCGTTACCGGCGCCACCGGCGTGGACTTCGGACAAGTCCATGATCTTCATTTTGCTGTAGTCGCGCAGGAAGCCGCTTTTCTCGCCCTTGCGCGAGAAACGGATACGCCCGGCGATGTCCTTGTCGAGGTCGCCGAGCATCACCAGCGGTTCGACCAGGAACACCGGTTTGGTCGATTTGTTCGGGCCGATGCGCAGGTTGTTCTTGATCCACTGCGCCGGGCTGTAGCCCTTGTCGGCCAGTCGGCGATCCGCCGCGCGGTCTTCGTTATTGAATTCGTTGAGGTAGAACTTGCGCGCGTTGTACACCAGCTCCGCGACATCAAGCGCGATGTTCGAGCCGCAGCGACCGAGGCCGATCAGACACACCGAGGGGAATTCCTGGTCGTTGTGCTGTTCGTTGTCGCCTTCGAGGTGCGGTGGGCGCGGGAACACCAGATCACGCAGGCCGTCGAGGTTGTCGAGGATGCGGTCGGTATTGGTTTCGGTGAAGTACAGGTATTGCTGAGTCGACAGCGGGCGCGACGGGACCAATGGCTTCGACGATGACGGGCTGTTGGCGGCGGGGCTCAAAGTCAGATCGGATACCGCAGTGGCGGGATTGTTTTTAGAAGTCATTGTGCGCCATATACCTGGACTGGGTTGGCTCGCCGGCCAGTTGCCTGCGAACCTCACGGAATAAGATCTCGCGTCTTTTGTGCGCGAATTGAGCCCGAGCATCAGGGTTTTGGCCTGACTGTCGCTGGGGGGATTCCTTTCCTGATCGTTGATGAATCGGCCATTATTCGGCGATCTTTAATCGAAAAGAGGCAAAATGATGTCAACGCTACCTTCGTTGGGGTTCGCCGGAATCGGTCTGATGGGCCTGCCCATGTGCCGGCGTCTGTTGGCAGCGGGTTACCCGCTGACCGTGTGGAACCGCAACCCGGCCAAGTGCGCGCCACTGGTCGAGGCCGGTGCCCGGCAGGTGGCGACCGCTGCTGAATTGTGCGAATACGCCGACGTGGTGATGTTGTGTCTGGCCGATACGGCGGTGGTTCGCGAGGTGGTGTTTGGCGCGGGCGGTATCGCCGAAGGCGCGAAAAGCGGCCAGTTGCTGGTGGATTTTTCCAGCCTTGAACCGACGGCCACTCGCGAAATGGCGGCGACGCTTGCGGAGAAAACCGGCATGGCCTGGCTGGACTCACCGGTGTCCGGCGGCGTGGTCGGTGCCGAGGCGGGCAGTCTGGCGATCATGGTCGGCGGCGAAGCGGCAGATCTTCAGCGTGTACGTGCGGTGCTGCTCAACCTCGGTCAACGCGTCACGCACATGGGCGGCATCGGCGCGGGGCAGGTGACCAAGGCCTGCAACCAGATGATTGTCGCCTGCAACGCGCTGGTGATTGCCGAAGTGGTGGCGCTGGCCGAACAGGCTGGCGTCGATGCCAGCCTGATCGCCGAAGCCCTGGCCGGCGGTTTCGCCGATTCAAAACCGTTGCAGATTCTGGCGCCGCAAATGGCCGAAAGCCGTTTCGAACCGATCAAGTGGCACGTGCGCACCTTGCTCAAGGATCTCGATACGGCAGTGAAGTTTTCCCGCGAACAAGGCTCGGCGACACCGATCAGCGGATTGGCCGCACAATTGATGCGCCTGCATGGGGCGCAGGGCTTTTTGGCGCAGGATCCAGCGACACTGGTGCAAATGTACCGCGCGCCAGAATCAACGGATTGAGCGCGTGTGAATGTTTGCGCTGATTGATTTCTTCCAGCACCGGGCGCAGCTCGTCCAGCGGTACCGGGCGGCTGAGCAGGTAACCCTGAATGAAGTCGCAGCCCGAGCGTTCAAGAAATTCGTATTGCTCCAGGCTTTCCACGCCTTCGGTGACCACCTGCAAATGCAGGGTGTGCGCCATGACGATGATCGCCTGGACAATCTCCATGTCGGCGGTTGCCGTGGGAATGTCGAGGATGAACGAGCGGTCGATCTTCAAGGTGTTGAGCGGCAGGCGCTTGAGGTAAGCCAGCGACGAGTAGCCAGTGCCGAAGTCGTCGATCGACAGCGACACACCGAGCGCGCGGATCTGCCGCAGCAGCACCAGGGTGTTGGCGATGTTACCCATCAACGCGTTCTCGGTGACTTCCAGTTCCAGGCGTTCCGGCGCGACACCGGCAGTGCGCAAGGCACTTTCGATTTCAGTGGCCAGTTCTTCCCGGGCGAGATTGAGCGGCGAGCAGTTCCAGGCGATTTTCAGCTCTTCGCAGCCATGCCGTGACAGTTCACCCAGATCCTTGCAGGCGCGGCGCAGCACCCAGTTGTCCAGTTCGGCGATCAGGCCGTTGTTTTCGGCGATGGTGATAAAACGATCCGGGGTCAGCAAACCGTGCAGAGGATGTTGCCAGCGGATCAGCGCTTCCAGTTTGGTGACACGGCCGGTTTTCAGTTCGAAGATCGGTTGGTAATAGAGCGTCAGACCGTTTTCTTCGCGCAGGGCATGGCGCAGTTCTTCTTCCAGTTGCAGCTCGAAACTGGCGCGGGTCTTGAGGTTGGAACTGAAAAAGTGCAGGCCATTACGTCCCGCGCCTTTGGATTGATACAACGCCAGATCGGCGTGCTTGAGCAGTTCTTCGCAGGTGCTGCCGTCTTCCGGAAACAGACTGATGCCGATGCTGGTGGTCATCACCATGCGGCGCCCGGCCAGTTCGATCGGCTCCTTCATTTTGAGCATGATGCGCTGGGCCATATTGCGGGCTTCTTCGCGGTCATGCAGGTTGATGAGGATGCAGAACTCGTCGCCGCCGAAACGCGCGACCACGTCTTCATGGCTGCGCACCGAGCCTTTGATGTGCTGGGCGATTACCTTGAGCAGTTCGTCACCGGCGTCGTGACCGAGGCTGTCGTTGATCCGCTTGAAGTGGTCGATGTCGAGGAACATCACCGCGAGCATGCCGCCCTCGGTGGCTTTCTGGCAGAGTTTCTCGGCGAAGATCTGGTTGAACCCGCGGCGGTTGATCAGGTTGGTCAGGGCGTCGTAGTTGGCCGCTTGTTGCAGCGACATGCGCGCCTGATCGAGCTGGCTAAGCAGGGCGTTGACCCGGCGCAGATCCTCTTCTTTGTTCTGCAGTTTCTTGTCGGCCAGCGCTGCACTGATCGCACTGCCAAGGATCAGCAGGATGATCAGCGCCACGGTCAGGCCCAGTTGCAGATGCCCGTTATCGCCGCCGCTCGCTGTCAGGCCTCCCTCGGGAAGAACCAGATCCAGCGCAGCCATGCCGGTGAAATGCATGCTGATGATGCCGGCGCCGAGAATCAGCGCAGCGCTGTACTTGAGCAACTGATGCGCCACGCCGCCGCCTTCGCTCAGATAGCGGGCCACCCACAGCGCGGCGAAACTGGCGCCGATGGCGATCGCCACAGACAGCGCGAACAGTCCTGGCTGATAGTAGGCGGTGGCGCTCGACTTCATCGCCGCCATGCCAACGTAATGCATGCCGGCGATGCCCAGACCGATGACAAACGCGGTTTTCAAGCAATGCAATGCACTCGGCTGCGCTTCGCTCAGGGTTTGCATGGCCAGCCAAGAGGCGAGCAGGGCAATCAGCAACGAGAAAAGGGTGATGCCAAGGTCGTACTGAATGTCGATCGGTGTCTGGAAAGCCAGCATGCCGATGAAATGCATGGCCCAGATGCCGCCGGCCAAGCAGGTCGCGCCGATCCAGCGCCAGATCCGCCGCGACCCCGGATCTTCGGCATTTACAACGCGCTCAGCCATATCCAGAGTGGCGAAACTGGCTGCGCAGGCGACCAGATACGCAACCATCACCAGGAGAGGGTTGTGACTGCAATCGAGGATGACCTGCCCGCTCTCCGGCAGCTCGGTAACAAACTGCAAACCAAGCCACTCCATAGCATGCCCCATCTCTGAAGTCGTCCTGACTGCGCGGTGAACGCAGGCGAATGACTGGAGTATAGAGGCGGTTTTAGCCGTGCAAGGGGTAGTGGCACATTGGCGCTAATGATTTCGGCATTAGCGTCATAGCGATTGGCGCTAAAGGCTCAAGCGATCTGTTCGAAAGGAATTTGCGCCCAGTCCGGTTGCAGCGGCGGCAAGCCAAAACGCGCGCGGGCCTTATCGCAGTCGACATTCTGTTCGCCGTTTTCCCAGGACGATTCGAATTCGCGGCAGGGGCTGGAGCGCAATTCGTAAATCGAGCACTTCACCTCGCTGCCGACTTCGCCGACCAACGCCGTGCAGCGCGGCGATTTGCAGTCGGTGCCGTTCATCGCCACCCGACTGGGGCTGATTTGCGTGACCAGTTCATCGGGCACCGTGCCACCGGAGGAAGCGCACTCACCCCAGAAAAAAGACACGCGAAAATGGGAACAGCAGGCACCGCAATTCAGACACGGACTGACTTCGGACATGGGCGGGGGTATCAAAGGGATTGATCGGGAGATCCGGACGGATCCGGCGGCCATTCTAGGCTTTGCCGCAGACTTGGGAAGGGGGGCGCGAAACTATTTTTTTGTGGCAAGGTTTTGCCGCAAAAGCCCCGGTTTCAGGGGGATTGCTGACTTATCAAGGGCTTACGTTTCGTTACAGTGCCATGGCCCGATATCAGGCAGACGAATGATCACAGACAGCCCCGTCATGCCTGACTAGATTGCAGGTTCCGGGCTCGGATGCGTTGGCAGTGAAGCCCTATAACAATAAAGAGACGGACCCATGCAGAACTCGACCCAAGCGGCGAATGCCTGGCGCATTCTGTTCCTGCTGTTCCTCGCCAACCTGTTCAACTTCTTCGACCGCACCATTCCGGCGATCATCATCGAGCCGATCCGCATGGAGTGGCACCTCAGTGACTTTCAACTGGGCATCGTCGGTACCGCATTCACGATTGTTTACGCGATTGCCGGGCTGCCGCTGGGGCGCATGGCCGACACCGGTTCGCGCAGCAAGCTGATGGGCTGGGGCCTGGCGACGTGGAGTGCACTGACGGCGGTCAACGGCCTGGTCGGCAGTTTCTGGAGTTTCCTGATCGTGCGCATGGGCATCGGCATCGGCGAGGCCAGTTATGCACCGGCGGCCAACTCGCTGATTGGCGATCTGTTTCCGGCGCATCGTCGGGCGCGGGCCATGGGCATTTTCATGTTGGGCTTGCCGCTGGGCCTGTTGCTGGCTTTCTTCACCATCGGCTGGATGGTCAAGGCGTTCGACAGTTGGCGCGCGCCGTTCTTTATTGCGGCGGTGCCGGGGCTGCTTCTGGCGATTTTCATGTTCTTTATCAAAGAGCCAAAGCGCGGCGCAGCGGAAACCGTGCAGGTCTCGCAAGAGAAGGTCGACAAGCCGATCCGGCGGATTCTCGCGGTGCCGACCTTTCTCTGGCTGGTGATGGCCGGGTTGTGCTTCAACTTCGCGACGTATGCCTGCAACTCGTTTCTGGTGCCGATGCTGCAGCGTTATTTCCTCATGCCGTTGCAGGAAGCAGCGGTGGCGACCGGGGTAATTGTTGGTGTGACCGGGCTGGTCGGGTTGACGCTGGGTGGCTGGATTGCTGACAAGATTCACCAGCGTGTGGCCAATGGTCGGTTGTTGTTCGCCGCGTTCAGTCTGATTATTTCGACGTTGTGCACGGCGTGGGCGCTGCATGCCGGCCGTATCGAGATTGGTGTGTTTGTCGCGGTGTTCAGTATTGGTTGGCTGTTTGCCTACAACTTCTACACCTGTGTTTACACGGCGATTCAGGATGTGGTCGAACCACGTTTGCGGGCGACGGCGATGGCGTTGTTCTTTGCCGGGTTGTATCTGTTGGGCGGTGGTTTGGGGCCGGTGGTGGTCGGTGGCTTGTCCGATCACTTTGCGCATACCGCGATGGCGGCGGCGGGGGCTGAGCAGATGACCGAGGCGTTCAAGGCAGTCGGGCTGCATGATGCGATGTACCTGATTCCGGTGGCGCTGTTTCTGACGATGGTCTTTCTGTTTCTGGCGGCGCGGTGTTTTGTGCGCGATGCGCAGCGGATGAAGGAGGGGTTGGTTGCTGTGGTTGAGCCAGAGGTCGCAGCGGCGACGGCATGATGATCGTTCCCACGCTCTGCGTGGGAACGCAGCCCGGGACGCTCTGCGTCCCTTTCCGGAGCTGGAACGCGGAGCGTCCCCTGAGGCATTCCCACGCAGAGCGTGGGAACGATCTAAATCACAGGCAACAAAAAAGGCCCGCATCACTGCGGGCCTTGTTGTTTCAGCGCTGGAGCAGGGCGGTTTAACCCGCCACCAACACCCGAATCGCTTCCAGACGCAATGCCGCTTTATCCAGCATCGCCAGACCCTGCTCACGCTGCTGGCGCAACGCGTCCAGTTCGCTGTCACGCACAGTCGGGTTGACCGCTTGCAACGCGGTCAGGCGCGCCAGTTCTTCGTCGGTGTCGGCCGCCAGACGGCGACGGGCCTCGGCCACGCGCTCGGCGTGACGCGGGGCGATCTTGTCTTCACCGGCGTTGATCCGTGGCGTCAACTGATCGCGCTGGGCCTGGATGAACTTGTTGGCGCTGGCGCGTGGCACGCTTTCCAGCTGATCGTTCAGCGTTTCGAACGAGACCCGTGGCGACAGATCGTTGCCATTGGCATCGAGCAGGCAGCGCAGAGCAGCTGGCGGCAGGTAACGGCCCAGTTGCAGCGAACGCGGCGCCACCACTTCGCTGACATACAGCAGCTCGAGCAGCACGGTGCCCGGTTTCAACGCCTTGTTCTTGATCAGCGCGACGGCGGTGTTGCCCATCGAGCCGGACAGCACCAGGTCCATGCCGCCCTGCACCATCGGGTGTTCCCAGGTGATGAACTGCATGTCTTCGCGCGACAGCGCCTGGTTGCGGTCGTAGGTAATGGTCACGCCTTCGTCGTCGCCCAGCGGGAAACTGGCGTCGAGCATCTTCTCGCTCGGCTTGAGGATCAGGGCGTTTTCCGAATGGTCTTCGCTGTCGATGCCGAACGCGTCGAACAGGGTTTCCATGTAGATCGGCAGGGCGAACTGATCGTCTTGCTCGAGGATGTCCTCGACCAGCGCTTCACCTTCGCCAGCGCCGCCGGAGTTGAGTTCCAGCAGACGGTCACGACCGGTGTGCAGTTCGGCTTCCAGACGCTCGCGCTCGGTGCGCGCTTCGTCGATCAGCGCTTGCCACTCGCTGTCGTCGGCTTCTTCGAGCAGCGGCAGCAGGCGCGGGCCGAACTGGTGCTGCAAGGCGTTGCCGGTCGGGCAGGTGTTGAGGAACGCGTTCAGCGCTTCGTGGTACCACTGGAACAGGCGCTCTTGCGGGCTGGTTTCCAGGTACGGCACGTGCAGTTCGATGATGTGCTTCTGGCCGATCCGGTCGAGACGGCCGATCCGCTGCTCGAGCAAGTCCGGGTGCGACGGCAGATCGAACAGTACCAAGTGGTGAGCGAACTGGAAGTTGCGACCTTCACTGCCGATTTCCGAGCAGATCAGCACTTGCGCACCGAACTCCTCATCGGCGAAGTAAGCAGCGGCGCGGTCACGCTCAAGGATGTTCATCCCTTCATGGAACACCGTGGCCGGGATGCCGGAACGCACGCGCAGGGCGTCTTCCAGGTCCATCGCGGTTTCGGCGTGGGCGCAGATCACCAGCACCTTGGTGCGCTTGAGCATTTTCAGCTGATCGATCAGCCACTCGACGCGCGGGTCGAATTTCCACCAGCGTTCTTCTTCGCTGGCGTCCGGTTGCGCCTGGAAGCTGACTTCCGGGTACAGCTCGGCGTGTTCGCCCAGCGGCAGTTCGAGGTATTCGTCCGGGCACGGCAGCGGGTACGGGTGCAGTTTGCGCTCCGGGAAACCCTGCACGGCGGCACGGGTGTTACGGAACAGCACGCGGCCGGTGCCGTGGCGATCGAGCAGCTCACGCACGAGGCGCGCACTGGCTTCGGTGTCGCCATCGTTGACCGCCGTCAGCAGCGCTTCGCCTTCGTTGCCGAGGAAACCCTGGATGGTTTTGTGCGCTTTGGCCGAGAGACGGCCCTTGTCGAGCAGTTCCTGAACGGCTTCGGCCACCGGGCGATAGTTGTCGCTCTCGGCGCGGAAGGCGGCCAGGTCATGGAAACGGTTCGGATCGAGCAGGCGCAGGCGAGCGAAGTGGCTGTCCTGACCGAGTTGTTCCGGGGTCGCGGTGAGCAGCAACACACCGGGGATGGTTTCAGCCAGTTGCTCGACCAGGGTGTATTCCGGGCTGGCTTTTTCTTCGTGCCAGACCAGGTGATGCGCTTCGTCGACCACCAGCAGATCCCAGCCGGCAGCGAACAGCGCGTCCTGCGCTTTCTCGTCGTCGACCAGCCATTCCAGCGCAACCAGCGCCAGTTGGGTGTCTTCGAACGGGTTGCTGGCATCGCTTTCGATAAAGCGTTCTTCGTCGAACAGCGCGACCTGCAGGTTGAAGCGGCGGCGCATCTCCACCAGCCATTGGTGCTGGAGGTTTTCCGGAACGAGGATCAGCACGCGGTTGGCGCGGCCCGAGAGCAGTTGGCGATGGATCACCAGACCGGCTTCGATGGTTTTACCCAGACCCACTTCGTCCGCCAGCAGTACGCGCGGCGCAATGCGGTCGGCAACTTCACGGGCTATGTGCAATTGGTGCGCGATCGGTTGCGCACGCACGCCACCCAGGCCCCAGAGCGAAGATTGCAGCTGGCGGCTGGTGTGTTCGAGAGTGTTGTAACGCAGCGAGAACCACGCCAGCGGGTCGATCTGCCCGGCGAACAGACGGTCGCTGGCCAGACGGAATTGAATGAAGTTCGACAGCTGGGTTTCCGGCAGGGTGACGGCTTCGTTCTGCCCATTGAGACCGTGATAGACCATCAGGCCGTCGACATCGTCGACTTGCTGCACGGTCATCTTCCAGCCTTCGAAGTGGGTGATGCTGTCACCCGGCGAGAACCGCACGCGGGTCAGGGGCGCATTCCGTAGCGCGTACTGGCGGGTTTCGCCAGTGGCCGGGTAAAGCACGGTCAACAAGCGGCCGTCCTGTGCCAGAACGGTGCCTAAACCAAGCTCTGCTTCGCTGTCACTGATCCAGCGTTGCCCCGGTTGATACTGCTGCGCCATGCTGCCTGACTCCCACCTTGAAAAAGCGGGCTATCTTAACGGAATGAGGGCTTCAGGGCCAAAGGATTAGGAGCAGTTGCGAGCTTTTAGCTGCAAGCTGCAAGTCGAAGCAGGCGGCGGTCATGCGTCGGTTTTACGAGAGAACAGGGCACCGGTGAGTGTTAACCCGGTCACAAGTTTGCGACCGACGGCTCAAGGCGCCTTTGCCGCAGCCGATAGCCTGCTGACAGGAGACCCTTTATATGTTGCCACCGATGCTCCCCCTGAGCGCTGTGCCGATCACTTCCCAGCAGGATCCGATCCGCCAGCGGCCGGACATTCCTCCGGTGGTGCCGGTGCAGGAAAGCTCCAACGAAAGCACGATCGATCTGCAAAAACGCGATCCGGAAGAGGATCGATTGCTGGCGCGCGAAGAACAGCGTCGCCAGCAAGAACGTGATCGCCGTCGTCGCGAAGCCGATGAAGATCCGGAAGAACACCTGGCCATACCCGGTACCGAGTTGAACGCCGACAACACCGTGCCGGTGGTGCCGCTGATGGAAGATCAGCCGCGTCAGGGTTTGTGGGTCGATATCGAGATCTGATCTTCGGCTGGTCAGCGCTGGTGTGACGTTGCATTATTGACGCGGTCCTGCCGGTGATGTGGCAGTTGTGATCCTTTACTGCGATGTACTGAACGCCATGAGCCAAGACGACAAACTGATCGACCTCAGCACTGAGCGCGCCAAGCGGGTGCATGACATAAAAGAGAAGCGCCTGAACGAAGTGCGCCAGGCTTTCGAGCAGGCGATGCCGTTGGGAAAAGCCAGGAAAAAGTCGAAAAACAAGCCGAAAAAGCGTTGATCTGCCCCTGCATCCTTTGATGCAGGTCATTTAATTCCCCTCCTTTATCTCCCTTCCTTGCTGGTATTGATCCCGGTCAATTTGTGCGCCTGTGTGTTTGGTAACTTAGGTCCATCGCAGCAGAGCAGGGGCCAGGAGGCCAGTCATGTTTTTCGATAACGTGGTGTTTGCCGGGGTCCTGACTGTAGGGCTGATGGTTCTGTTTTTTGCAGGGTTTGGATTTTTTATCTGGAAGGATGCGAATAAGCGCAAGAAGTGATTCTTCTGGATTGATGGGCACGCAAGGCATTTTGGGGCGACTTCGGTTGCCCCTTTTTTTTGACTTGGCGGCCTTTGGGCCGACCATGTTCTTGGGGGGTTGGGTGTATATCCGTTTTTTCGGGTGTTGCCACTGGCGGTTTCGCCCTTACGGCGACTCACTTTTTTTCAAACGCCAAAAAAAGTAAGCAAAAAACGCTTGCTCCTACGTGCGGCCCGCTCGCTGGGGCTCGGGGTTCCTTCGCTGCGGGATCGATCCGGGCGCAGCGCCTACGGTTTGCTTCGCTGCACCTCCTCTCGCTGTGTTTGGCTTCGCCAAACGGTCGCTGCGCTCCCACGCCCGGATCAATCCCTCCACTCAGCCTTCCGACGTCGCCTTACAGATCAAAAGCGCAGCCGAGCTAACGCTCATCCTGTTGAGTGGTGAAGGGCGCAGCGTGGTCGGCTTTGGATTTGTGGTGGATTTTCCCCTCACCCCAGCCCTCTCCCGAGGGAGAGGGAGCCGATGGTGAGCTTTTCAAAATTTGCGTTCAACTCGGTATTTCACGTCGGCGTACCTCCCCCAAACACCTCGGTCAGTCCCCTCTCCCTCTGGGAGAGGGTTAGGGTGAGGGGCTCTTGATCTGGCTTTTGATCTTGCTTCGGCTTTTGATCTTTTGCCCCATCGGCAGGCCGAGCGGAGGTGTTCATCCGGGGGATAGGCGCGCAGCGCCGTGCGGCGAAGCCGCATTCATCGAGAGGAGGTGCAGCGAAGCAAACCGTAGGCGATGCCCCCGGATGGACACCGTAGCGAGGGAACACTGAGCCTAAGCGAAGTGCCGTACGCCAGGGGCAAAGCCTTTTGGTTCCTTTTTGGCGTTTGAAAAAGGGACTCGCTGTAAGAGCGAAACCGCCAGCGGCAACCCCCGCAGCAACGGATATACCCCCAATCCCAATCCCAATCCCAAAACCCCAAACACAAAAAAAGGCGCGATCCTCTCGAATCGCGCCTTTCTCATGTACCGCTATCTATCAACTACCCAGCGCCTTCGACGCCAGCCAGAACAACCCGGCCGACAGCGCAACAGTCGCCGGCAAGGTCAACACCCACGCCAACAGAATGGTGCGAACCGTGCCACCCTGCAGGCCGCTCTTGTTGGCGACCATGGTGCCCGCCACGCCCGAGGACAGAACGTGCGTGGTCGACACAGGCAGGCTGAAGATGTTGGCCATACCGATCAAACTGGCAGTAGTGATCTGCGCGGACATGCCCTGGGAGTAGGTCATGCCTTGCTTGCCGATCTTCTCGCCAATGGTCAATACAACACGCTTCCAGCCAACCATGGTGCCCAGGCCCAGAGCCAGCGCGACCGCCAGAATCACCCAGAACGGCGCGTATTCGGTGGTGGTGGTCAGGTCTTTGCGCAGCTTGTCGAGGTCAGCCTTTTCACGCGGTTCCAGACCCGGCAGCTTGCCAACCTTCTTCGCGGTGTCGTCCAGGCAGAGCAGGTAACGACGCACTTCAATGCGGCTTTCCGACGACAGCGAGTGGTAGTCCGCAACACCTTTGAGGGTGTGCAGCAGGGCGCTGATGGTCGGTTCGGTCTGCTGCGGGTTGCAGCGGAATTTCTCCGGCAGGTCGCCTTCTACGCTCTTGCCCAGGGCCAGGAACTCACCCAGCGAATCGGCGTTGCGCTGGTAGAACTGGCTCAGGTGCAGGGTCGCATCGCGAGTACGTTCGATCTGATAGGTGGTGCTGTTCAGGTCGAGTACGAACTGCGCAGGCACGATACCGATCAGCACCAGCATGATCAGGCCGATGCCTTTCTGGCCATCGTTGGAACCGTGCACGAAGCTCACGGCCATGGCCGAGATCACCAGGACCAGACGGTTCCAGAACGGTGGGTGCTTCTTGTCGTCGATCTTGCGGCGCTGTTCCGGTGTCTTGTGCATCTTCGACAGCGGACGCCACCACTTCAGGCCGATCAGGATCAGCGCGGCGATCAGGAAACCGGCCATCGGCGAAAACACCAGCGAGGCGCCGATATCGATCGCTTTCTGCCAGTTCACGCCATCGGCCAACGGAATGTCGTTGATCAGGGCGTTGGCCAGGCCGACACCGAGGATCGAGCCGATCAAGGTGTGCGAGCTGGAAGCCGGGATACCGAAGTACCAGGTGCCCAGGTTCCAGGCGATTGCCGCGGCGAGCAACGAGAACACCATCGCCAGACCATGGCCGGTGTTCACATTGATCAGCAGTTCAACCGGCAGCAAATGGACGATGGCATACGCCACGCCAACGCCACCCAGCAGCACGCCGAGGAAATTGAACACACCGGAAAAGAACACCGCCAGGTGAGGCGGCATGGCTTTGGTGTAGATAACAGTGGCTACCGCGTTAGCGGTGTCATGAAATCCATTGATGAACTCGAAGGCGAGGACAAACGTCAGGGCGAGCAAGAGGCTCACAAGCACCCAAGCATCCAGTCCGCTGAATAAATCGATCATGAAGGTTTTCTGACCCGGTCGTAAGGGGGCGCGATTATGCCAGAAAAGACTGGAAATCGATCCCCTACCTGCTCATCGGTTACACACTTCTTCGATTTAATTTGTTGCAGCGCATGAAAACCTAGCGTTGCGCATGGTTTTTCAAGTCGTTGATTTAATTGATAAAAGCCTTTTTTAGTAGGCGATTTTACCGACGCGAAGAGGTCTCAAACGCTTGTCTGAAATATCTGTGAAACCTGTAGGACGCCCGTCCTCAGTCTGCCTGGCCGGGTGATGGCCGCTGCCCGCGGGTAGCGGGCGCGCAAGGCATCGTCGTTTCACCGCGCTTGTAACCGGTGCGGACGCAAACCTTCAAAAGATGCAAAAACCGTGGCTCAAGGCTCTTCGGCTTTGCGTTCCTTTTCGATCTTTTCGATTTCTTGCTTGAAGACCTGATCCTGAACGGTCGGGCGTTTACGCCACGCTTTGCGTTCCGGTTCTGGCTGAGCGGCGTAGGTGGTGACTTCCCCGCCGTAAACTTCCTTGTAACGTTGTTCCTGGCGCTCAAGTTCCGCGCGCAGTTCGTCTTTCGTCACAGTGCTACCTGTATGAGTTGAGTGAAGTGTCTGGTGAAACGCACTGCAACGAATCGATTGAACGAAGCCACCGAGAGTTCAATGCCCAGACAGGCATTGGTTTTATCGGTGGGACGATCAAGACTTCCGTGTTACAGGCGGCTACGGCACCAGATAAAAACTGACGCAGCATCAGTTTCCTGTTTCAGCGAGCGCAGGCGTTGCATGAGTGATGCGTGTCGGGCGCTGGCCGGGCTGTTGGCGATGGACATCGCCTCAGCGGGTGACGGCCTCGGCGATTAAAAACGAGGTGCCACTGAGGTGCATTATAGCGGTCGATTCGGGAATGACTATCTTTGCCAAGTTAAAAACGGTTCCGGATGTGTGATTGTTTTGTGACTCGCAACTTTTGTCGCTAGTTGAAGTGTGCGTTGGCCGTTATTTGCCACGCGATCGGTTTTTGGCGCCATTTAGTCGAACAACTAAACAGTGATTCAGATAAAGGCTGAAGTTGAGCGAACCCCGGAAAGGGTTTGAAGCAAGCCGAACGGCCGATTGCGATTATCGGCCGACGGTTCGATAATCGCCCAATCTTGCAGGCCAGACGCTTGTGCATTTGCCGGCGAGCCGCTTGTATAGCCCATTGATCCGTGCCGGATAAAAGGACAAGAAATGAACGATCAAATGCGCAACTCTTTCACCTCCGTGGCGCCGCCGATCGTCGCCTCGCCGGCCAAACGCATCCAGGCGCTGACCGGTGATCCGGACTTCATGACCTCGCTGGCCCGGGGCTTGGCGGTGGTGCAGGCGTTTCAGGAGCGCAAACGCCATCTGACCATCGCCCAAATCAGTCACCGCACGGAAATTCCCCGCGCCGCCGTGCGCCGTTGCCTGCATACCTTGATCAAACTCGGCTACGCCACCACCGACGGTCGCACCTACTCATTGCTGCCCAAAGTGCTGACCCTCGGCCACGCCTATCTGTCGTCGACGCCGTTGGCAGTGTCCGCCCAGCCGTACCTCGACCGCATGAGCGAGCAACTGCACGAAGCCTGCAACATGGCCACACTCGAAGGCGACGACATTCTCTACATCGCCCGTTCGGCGACCACGCAGCGGCTGATTTCGGTGGACCTGTCGGTGGGCGGTCGCTTGCCGGCGTACTGCACGTCGATGGGGCGGATTCTGCTGGCAGCACTGGACGATACGTCGCTGCGTGAATACCTCGAGCACGCCGAACTGGTCGCCAAGACCAGCCGCACGATCCATACACCCGATGCGCTGCTCGAATGCCTGCAGGAAGTGCGACAGCAGGGCTGGTGCATCGTCGATCAGGAACTGGAACAGGGTCTGCGCTCGATTGCCGTGCCGGTCTACGACGCTTCCGGCCAAGTGGTCGCAGCGCTCAACGTCAGCACCCACGCCGGTCGCGTCAGCCGTACCGAGCTTGAGCAGCGCTTCCTGCCGGGCTTGCTCAGTGCCAGCCGCGACCTCAGTGCGCAGTTGTTTGCCTGATGAAGCTGTTCGATAAACGCACAGTGTTGCGTTTATCGAATTGACGCTAAAACCCTCGGATCATTAATGTCGCGGCAGCGTCATCCGGCGCTGATGTGAATGAGCCCGCCGGACTGTCGACTCCCATAATAATGACAAGAGGCAACTCACCATGCGCACGCTCTCCGACTGTCTCCGCTTCACCCGCTGTTGCCGGGTTTCCCGCAACGCCTGATCCAGACCTTCTATTCTTGTGACCGTGCCGCTCTTTGGCCGGCCGCCGTTCGACTGCGTTTTTTGCGTGGAATAAAAATAATGAACCAGCCTCAGTCCGCTGTAGGTAACTGCCTCGACGTGCAGACCTTCATCAATGCCCAACCGATCTCGCGCTATCAGTGGCGGGTGGTGATCCTGTGTTTCCTGATTGTCTTCCTCGATGGCCTCGACACCGCGGCGATGGGCTTCATCGCCCCGGCGTTGTCGCAGGACTGGGGCATCGACCGCGCCAGCCTCGGCCCGGTGATGAGCGCTGCGTTGATCGGCATGGTCTTCGGCGCATTGGGTTCCGGCCCTCTGGCTGACCGCTTCGGGCGAAAAGTCGTCCTCGTCGGCGCGGTGGTGCTGTTCGGTGCCTTCAGTCTGGCGTCGGCGTACAGCAGCAACGTAGAGCAATTGCTGGTGCTGCGTTTCCTCACTGGCCTGGGTCTTGGCGCCGGGATGCCCAATGCCACCACGCTGCTCTCGGAGTACACCCCGGAGCGCAAGAAGTCGCTGCTGGTGACCAGCATGTTCTGCGGTTTCAACCTCGGCATGGCCGGTGGCGGGTTCATTTCCGCCAAGCTGATTCCGGCGTTCGGCTGGCACAGCCTGCTGCTGATCGGCGGGATCTTGCCGTTGATTCTCGCGGTGGTGCTGCTGTTCTGGCTGCCGGAATCGGCGCGTTACCTTGTAGTCCGTAACCGTGGCACCGACAAAATCCGCAAGACCCTGGCACCGATCGATCCGGCCACCGTCGCCCAGGCCGCAAGCTTCAGCGTGCCGGAACAGAAAACAGTGAAGGCGCGCAACGTCTTCGCCGTGATCTTCTCTGGCACTTACAGCACCGGCACCTTGTTGCTATGGCTGACCTATTTCATGGGCCTGGTGATTGTTTATCTGCTGACCAGTTGGCTGCCGACGCTGATGCGTGATAGTGGCGCGAGCATGGAACAAGCCGCGTTTATCGGTGCGTTGTTCCAGTTCGGCGGTGTATTGAGCGCGGTGGCGGTGGGATGGGCGATGGACCGCTTCAATCCGCACAAGGTCATTGGCACTTTCTACCTGCTGGCCGGGGTGTTTGCCTACGCGGTGGGGCAGAGTCTGGGGAATATCACGTTGCTGGCGACGCTGGTGCTGGTGGCAGGGATGTGCGTGAACGGTGCGCAATCGGCGATGCCGTCATTGGCGGCGCGGTTCTATCCAACGCAGGGGCGGGCGACCGGGGTCTCGTGGATGCTGGGGATTGGCCGCTTTGGCGCGATTCTCGGGGCGTGGATGGGCGCGACCTTGTTGGGCCTGGGCTGGAATTTCGAGCAGGTGCTGACGGCGTTGGTGATTCCGGCGGCGTTGGCCACCACGGCGGTGGTGATTAAAGGCATGGTCAGTCATGCGGATGCGACTTGAGTTTCATGCGTAGAAATATTCGTTGAATGTTCTGGCCTATTCGCGAGCAGGCTCGCTCCCACATTTGGAATGCGTTCCCCTGTAGGAGTGAGCCTGCTCGCGATGCTTTTGATTCGATTGTTAGGAGAACAACAATCTGTTCGATAAACGAACACTCAGTCGATTATCGGATTGTTTGGCCATTTCCCCAGGCTTAATCTTCAGTGACTCCGGCGCTGAACCTCGCGCCTTTTTATCACTGGCGATTCATTACAAAAACAGGAGCCCGCTCCATGGCTGAGATCCTTTCGCTGCACGACGCGGTGAAGCAATTCGTCAACGACGGCGACACCGTCGCGCTCGAAGGCTTCACTCACCTGATCCCTACGGCCGCAGGTCATGAAATCATTCGTCAGGGCAAGAAAGATCTGACGCTGGTGCGGATGACGCCTGACCTGATCTACGACCAACTGATTGGCGCCGGTTGCGCACGCAAACTGATTTTCTCCTGGGGCGGCAACCCGGGCGTCGGTTCGCTGCACCGTCTGCGTGACGCGGTCGAGAAGCAATGGCCGCACGCGCTGGAAATCGAAGAGCACAGTCACGCCGACCTGGCCAATGCCTACGTCGCCGGTGCGTCCGGCCTGCCATTCGCGGTGCTGCGTGCTTACGCCGGCTCCGACCTGCCGAAGGTCAATCCACTGATCAAAACCGTGACCTGCCCGTTCACCGGTGAAGTGTTGGCGGCCGTGCCGTCGGTGCGCCCGGACGTGACTGTGATCCACGCACAGAAAGCCGACCGCCAAGGCAATGTGCTGCTGTGGGGCATTCTCGGTGTGCAGAAAGAAGCCGCACTGGCCGCCAAACGCTGCATCGTCACTGTTGAAGAAATCGTCGACGACCTCAACGCGCCGATGAACGCCTGTGTACTGCCGACCTGGGCCTTGAGCGCGGTCTGCCACGTGCCCGGCGGCGCGCACCCGTCCTACGCCCACGGTTACACCGAGCGCGACAATCGTTTCTATCAAGCGTGGGATCCGATCGCCCGCGACCGTGAGACGTTTACCGCGTGGATCAATGAATACATCCATGGCTGCGCTGACTTCAGCGCGTTCCAGGCCAAGTTGGCCGCTGCTTCGGAGGCCAAGTAATGACTTACACCACCAATGAAATGATGACCGTCGCGGCGGCGCGTCGCCTGAAGAACGGCTCGGTGTGTTTCGTCGGCATCGGCCTGCCGTCGAAAGCCGCCAACCTTGCGCGTCTGACCTCGTCGCCGGACGTGGTGCTGATCTATGAGTCGGGCCCGATTGGCGCCAAGCCAAGCGTGCTGCCACTGTCGATCGGTGACGGTGAGCTGGCGGAAACCGCTGATACCGTCGTACCGACCGGTGAGATTTTTCGCTACTGGTTGCAGGGCGGGCGCATCGACGTCGGTTTTCTCGGCGCCGCGCAGGTCGACCGTTTCGGCAACATCAACACCACCGTGGTCGGCGATTATTTCTCGCCGAAAGTGCGCCTGCCGGGTGCCGGTGGCGCGCCGGAAATTGCCGGTTCGGCGAAAAGCGTGTTGATCATCCTTAAACAGTCGGCGCGTTCGTTTGTCGACAAGCTCGATTTCATCACCTCGGTCGGTCACGGCGAGGGCGGCAATTCGCGCAAACGTCTGGGCCTGCCGGGCGCCGGTCCGGTCGGGATCATCACCGACCTGTGCATCATGGAGCCGGAAGAGGGCACCCATGAGTTCGTGGTCACCGCGTTGCATCCTGGCGTGACCCGCGAGCAAGTGGTCGCGGCCACCGGTTGGGCGATCCGTTTTGCCGAGCATGTTGAAAACACCGCTGAACCGACTGAAGTCGAACTGACTGCGCTGCGCGATCTCGAAGCGCGTACTGCCGCCGCCCACGGCCAGGCACCGGGAGAAGCATGATGCGTGACGTTTATATCTGCGACGCGATTCGCACCCCAATCGGCCGTTTCGGCGGCGGACTGTCGGCTGTTCGCGCCGATGACCTGGCCGCCGTGCCGATCAAGGCCTTGATGGAACGCAATCCCTCGGTGGACTGGAGCGCCATCGACGAAGTGTTCCTCGGTTGCGCCAACCAGGCCGGTGAAGACAACCGCAACGTTGCGCGTATGGCCCTGCTGCTGGCGGGCCTGCCGGAAACCGTACCGGGCGTGACCCTCAATCGTCTCTGCGCTTCGGGCATGGACGCCATCGGCACGGCATTCCGGGCGATTGCCAGCGGTGAGATGGAGCTGGCGATTGCCGGCGGCGTCGAGTCGATGTCCCGCGCACCGTTCGTGATGGGCAAGGCTGACGCGGCGTTTTCGCGCAACATGAAGCTGGAAGACACCACCATCGGCTGGCGTTTCATCAACCCGTTGATGAAGGCGCAGTACGGCGTCGACGCGATGCCGCAGACCGCCGACAACGTCGCCGACGACTATAAAGTCTCGCGCGCCGATCAGGACGCTTTCGCCCTGCGCAGCCAGCAACGTACCGCCGCCGCGCAGGCCGCCGGTTACTTCGCCGAAGAAATTGTTGAAGTACGGATTGCCCACAAGAAGGGCGAAACCGTGGTCAGCCAGGACGAACATCCGCGCGCCGACACTACGATTGAAGCGCTGACCAAGTTGAAACCGGTCAATGGCCCGGACAAAACCGTCACCGCCGGCAATGCCTCCGGCGTCAACGACGGTGCTGCCGCACTGATTCTGGCTTCCGCCGAAGCGGTGAAAAAACACGGCCTGACCGCCCGCGCCAAAGTGCTCGGCATGGCCAGCGCCGGTGTCGCACCTCGGGTGATGGGCATCGGCCCGGTGCCGGCGGTGCGCAAATTGATCGAGCGCCTGGGCGTCGCGGTCAGCGATTTCGACGTGATCGAACTCAACGAAGCGTTTGCCAGCCAAGGTTTGGCGGTGCTGCGTGAACTGGGTCTGGCTGATGACGCCGCGCAGGTCAACCCGAACGGTGGCGCGATTGCCCTCGGTCACCCGTTGGGCATGAGCGGTGCGCGTCTGGTGCTGACCGCGCTGCATCAGTTGGAAAAGACCGGTGGCAAGAAAGGTCTGGCGACCATGTGCGTCGGTGTCGGCCAAGGTCTGGCCCTGGCCATCGAACGCGTCTGACGCAAGCCGTGACGAAAAAGAACAGAGGAAAGCGACATGTCTGACAAGCCTGGTTACCGTCGTCCGCAGGAAGGCACTCAGCCTGAGTACCTGCACCCGACGTATCAATCCACCAACCTGCGCTCGCCGTCGAAGCCATTGGTGTTTCTGCCGCACTCGCTGTCGGAAATCACCGGCCCGACTATCGGCGCCGAGCGTGTGGGCGACACCGACAACGACTTGACCGCCCAGCATGAAGGCGAGCCACAGGGCGAACGCATCATCATTCACGGCCGTGTGCTCGACGAAAACGGTCTGCCGGTGCCGGGGATTCTGGTGGAGATCTGGCAGGCCAACGCCGCCGGTCGCTACAACCACAAACGCGACCTGCATGACGCGCCGCTGGACCCGAATTTCACCGGCACTGGCCGCACCGTCACTGACGCCGACGGCTGGTATCAGTTCCAGACCATCAAGCCCGGCGCCTATCCGTGGGGCAATCACCACAATGCCTGGCGTCCGGCGCACATCCACTTTTCGCTGTTCGGGCCAAGCATTCTCACCCGCCTGGTCACGCAAATGTATTTCCCGGGCGATCCGCTGCTGGCCTACGACCCGATCTACAACTGCGTGCCGGACACCTCGGCCAAGGAACGCCTGATCGCCAGTTTCGATCTGGAAAAAACCATTCCGTCCTACGCCCTCGGTTATCGCTGGGACATCGTGCTGCGCGGGCGTGAAGCCACGCCGATGGAGAAATAAGATGACGCTGACTGCGACCACGTCCCACACCGTCGGGCCGTATTACCACATCGGCCTGACCTGGCTGAACCGCGAAAACCTCACTGTCGAGCAAACCCTCGGCGAGCGTGTGGCGATCACCGGGCAAGTGGTGGATGGCAATGGCGATGTCGTCAACGACGCCATGCTCGAAGTCTGGCAGGCGAATGCCGCCGGCAAATACGACCACCCGGAAGACGAGCAGGACAAACCGCTCGATCCGAACTTTGAAGGCTTTGGCCGGGTGCCGGTGGACGCTGAAGGGCGTTTCCGTTTCACCACGATCAAACCGGGTACAGTTGAGGGGCTGAAAGGCTCGACCCAGGCGCCGCATCTGGTGGTGCTGGTGTTTGCCCGTGGCTTGGTCAAGCACTTGCTGACGCGGATCTACTTTGAAGGCGAGCCGGCGAACGTCGATGATCCGTTGCTCGAATGTGTGCCGGCCGAGCGTCGTAGTACGTTGCTGGCCAAGCAGGACGCCTCGGGTGTTTACCAGTGGAATGTGATTCTGCAGGGCACTGATGCCGAAACCGTGTTCTTCGATTATTAATCGATCACCACCATCCCCTGTGGGAGCGAGCCTGCTCGCGAAAGCGGTGGGTCAGCCAACATCAATGTCGACTGACACTCCCTCTTCGCGAGCAGGCTCGCTCCCACAGGTGAGAACTGTGTTGCAGATGGAACTGTGGAACGGGACTGTTGCAAAGTATGTCTAGACTCTCACTGTCCCTATCGAGTGAAAAACAATGACAACCACCACTGCCTCCCATTACACCGGTGAAGAGCGCAGCAAGCGTATCTTTGCCATTGTCGGCGCCTCGTCCGGCAACCTCGTCGAATGGTTCGACTTCTACGTCTACGCCTTCTGCGCGATCTATTTCGCCCCGGCGTTTTTCCCCTCCGACAACCCGACCGTGCAACTGGTCAACACCGCAGGCGTGTTCGCTGCCGGTTTCCTGATGCGCCCGATCGGTGGCTGGATTTTCGGCCGGGTCGCCGACAAGCACGGGCGCAAGAATTCAATGCTCATCTCGATTCTGATGATGTGCTTCGGCTCGTTGCTGATCGCCTGTTTGCCGACCTATAAAGACATCGGCGTCTGGGCACCGGTGCTGCTGTTGTTCGCCCGTCTGCTGCAAGGCCTGTCGGTCGGCGGCGAGTACGGCACCACCGCGACCTACATGAGCGAAGTCGCCCTCAAGGGCCAGCGCGGATTTTTCGCCTCGTTCCAGTATGTGACCCTGATCGGCGGGCAACTGCTGGCGGTGTCGCTGGTGGTGGTTCTGCAGCAATTCCTCACCGAAGAAGACCTGCGTGCCTACGGCTGGCGGATTCCGTTT